>NZ_JBVHMN010000025.1:0-92875 GCF_055558435.1 Streptomyces sp. NPDC025784 | reverse complement strand
CGCGTGGTGCGCGTCATCACCGGTGCACCGGGGGAGGACACCCCGCGGGGGCCCGGGCCGCTAGCGGCCGGGCCCCCCTCATGTTGCTTGCGCCAGTGCCGGCGCCCAGGAGGCTCGGATTTTATTGCTGTATCTTCCGCAATCAACCGTTCATGTGGACGGTGAAGTGCCTTTCGGTGACTCCGGCGGGAATGGTACGAACGAAGCCCGAGGCATTGCTGTACGCGCCCGATCCACCGGTAATGCCGACGTCGACGTACGACGGAGCGGGCAGGTGCAGCAGCGCCTGTGCGGCGAATTGCCCCTCGGGCAGGGAGAAGGTACCCAGACACTGGAGCGCCGTCGGATTGACGTGGGTGACGGTGCAGATCGCGCTGTGATCGCCGACCTTCTTGCCGTCGCGATAGAGGTCTTCGTGGACGACGTTCTCGTCACCGATGCTGGCGCCCTTCTGGCCCAGATCTATTTCTGCAATTGAGGTCTGCTTGCCGACCAGCTCGAAGGTCTGGGCCCGGTGCTTCGCCGCGGGAGCGCTGACGGAAGAAGCCGGCGAGTCCGCCGAGGCCCATGGCGCAAGAGTGATGCCGCCGGCGAGTGCCGTGGCCACGCCTGCGGCCGCACTCAGGTAACGCCCCTTCTTGGTCTTGAAAATCTTCTGCATCATGTGGCTCCGTTCGGTGGTGAATCGATGCGATAGCGACAGAAAGAGCTACCGGCCCCGATGGGGGGCTCCCGATGGATAGGGCCGGCTTGGATCGCCTCGCGATACAGCCCTTGTTCGGGTAGATGGTGGGACAGTTTCATATCAATTCGTCACCTGTCAAACAGGTGACGAGATAAGGATCGAGCTCCTGGTCGCCGACGCGGGCAAGAGGCGAGCCCTGTGTCGATGGTCATATAGGAGTATATGCTCCTAAGTGTACTGCAGGCCGCGCCGCGGTTCCAGGGGCAGCACGAAGCTACGCAGGGGCATCGAGCCGACACACGTGCTGAGCGGTGAAACAGGCGCCGAGGCAGGCGGCTCGAATCACCCCCTGGGCACTGCCACCGAGAGCGTGTCTACGGGCGGGACTCCGAGGAACAGCGGCTCAGCCCGACGCTCATGACTGGTGGCGCGCTTCGCGTCCGCGCCACTGGAGGACTTCGAGAGCGGCCGCCACTTCGAGGGTGTGCCCGGCCAGCGGGCGCGGCAGCAAGTGGTCGGCGCGGGCGAGCCGCCGGAGCAGGGTGTTGCGATGGGTGAAGAGGCGGGTGGCGGCCCGGGAGGCGTTGCACTGTTCGGCGATGAAGACGCGTACCGCGTCGGTGATGTCGGCCGGTGCCGTTGCCAGGTCGCCCAGGACGCGACTGACGAAGCGGTCGGCGTGTTCGGGGTCCTGGGTGAGGAGCGCGACGAGTTCGACCTCGTCGTACGAGGCCAGGCGTTGGACGGACGACAGGCGGGCCAGCATCTGCTGTGTGGTGAGTGCGTCGAGATGACTGCGGCGGAAGCCGTCGACGCCGGGGGCGGGCGAGCCGAGCGCGATGCGTACGGCGGGGAATCCATCCAGGGCGTCCTGGACATGGTCCGCGTCGGGACCGGCCGTGGACCCACACCCAGCGGGTCGCGGCACTGGCGAGGACGCTCAACGGCGGTACCTGGCCGGCCGCGGCGGCCAGGGCGTCCGCGGCGCGGTCGAGTTGATGGAGGTCGGCCCCGGGATCGTCGGCCCAGACGACGGCTGCGGTGTGCGTCGGCTCCAGGGCGTAGCCCAGTCGTGCCTGGGCGCGCTGCTGGGTGATCGGCGCGCCGTCCAGCAGCAGGGCCACGATCTCGCGGCGCTCGGCGTGGGTGCCCCGGGTGAGCTCGCCGCGCTCGACGTGCATGCGTGCGGCGATGGCGGCGACGGTGTCGTCCACGAAGGCGGCGATGGAGCGCAGTGACACGTCGAGCAGCTCGCGCAGTTCCTCGGTATCGGTGGTGAGCGAGCAGGCGATCTGTGTCCACACCCGCACGGCGACACTTTGACCCACCCGGTAGGAGTCGAGCGCGGATTCGTCGAGGCCCCGCCGCACGAGGTCGCGGGCGATGGCCAAGGGGGCTTCGCCGTCGTTCGCGGGCACCGGTTCGCCGGGGGCACGGACGTTGCAGGCTGCCCAGAACAGCAGGTTGGACCGGTTGGTCCGCCGTGTCCCGGCGGCGAGGACCGGGTCGGCGGCGACCTGCTGTGCCTGGCCGGACAGTGTGGCCGCGTCGAGTTCGGCGAGCCACTCCGGCCTGGGACGCAGCGCGATCTCGGCGCCCCGGCGCATCAGTTCCCGTACGCGGGGCGACGGCGGATTCCACGGCGGCATGCGACGACACTAGTGGTGCACTGTGCACCGCACGAGGGTCGATACGGTGCAGATCGCGACTGGCCGCTCGGTCACCCGGGCCTCACCATGGTCGAGCCGCACCTCGTCGTCTGGAGTCGTCGCCCATGTCTGCTGCCTCAGCCCCGTCCGCCGTCGAGCATGTCGACGTCCTGATCGTCGGCGCCGGGATATCCGGCATCGGGGCCGGTCGCTATCTGAAGACCGAACTGCCGTCGAAGACGTTCGCGATCCTGGAGGCGCGGGCCGCCTCCGGCGGGACCTGGGACCTGTTCCGCTATCCGGGCATCCGGTCCGACTCGGATCTGCACACCTTCGGCTACGAGTTCAAACCCTGGCGGGACGAGGAGTCCATCGCCTCCGCGCCACGGATTCTGTCGTACCTGCGCGAGACCGCCACCGAGAACGGCCTGGACAGCCACATCCGTTACCACCACAAGGTGGTTTCCGCGTCCTGGTCGACCGACCAGGCGCGGTGGACGGTGCGCATCGAGCGCGCCGACACGGGCGAGCGCACCGCACTGACGTGCGCCTGGCTGTTCTGCGCCGGCGGGTACTACCGCTACGACGAGGGTTTCATCCCGCACTTCGAGGGCCGGGAGCGCTTCGGCGGCACGATCGTGCATCCGCAGCAGTGGCCCGAGGACCTGGACTACGCAGGCAAGCGGGTCGTGGTGATCGGCAGCGGCGCCACCGCGGTCACACTGCTGCCCGCGATGGCCGACACCGCCGCGCACGTGACGATGCTGCAGCGGACCCCGTCGTACATCCTGCCGGTGCCGAAGAAGGACGTGATCGCCAACGCCTTGAAGAAGTACCTCGGGCCCGAACGGGGCTACGCGTTGACCCGGCGCAAGAACATCGCCCAGCAGCGCTTCGTCTGGTCCTTCTGCAAGCGATACCCGAGGACCGCACGCAGGCTCATCCGGTGGGCCAACGCGAAGCAGCTGCCCGATGGTTATCCGCTCGACGAACACTTCAACCCGCCGTACGACCCCTGGGACCAGCGCCTGTGTGCCGTCCCCGACGGGGATCTGTTCAAGGCCATCGCCGCCGGAAAGGCCTCCGTCGTCACCGACCGGATCACCACGTTCACCGAGGACGGAGTGCGGCTTGAATCCGGCCGGGAACTGGAGGCCGATGTCGTCGTCACCGCGACCGGGCTGAACGTGCAGGCTTTCGGCGGCATCACGGTCACCGTCGACGGCGAGGAGATCCGCCTGTCCGACACCGTCGCCTACAAGGGCATGATGCTCTCCGGGATTCCCAACCTGGCCTTCTCGATCGGCTACACGAACAGTTCCTGGACGCTGAAGGTCGGTCTGCTGTGTGAGCACTTCTGCCGACTGCTGGCCCACATGGACACGGCCGGCCACGACATCTGCCGCCCCGAAGTGGCCGATCCGGGGATGGAGACCCGGCCGTTCCTCGACTTCGCCGCCGGCTACATCCAGCGCGCGGTCGACCAACTGCCCCGGCAGGGCGACCGGTTGCCGTGGCTGACCTCGATGGACTACCACTCGGACGTCAAGCTGCTCCGCGCCGACAGCGTCGTCGACCCGGAACTGCACTTCTCCCGGGTCGAGGCCTCCCACGCCGAGTCCACGGCGGTCGCCGGCTGAGCGTCGTGAGAAGGGTGGGGACGAGGCGCCGCAGCATGTGGTGACTACGGCGGAATATCACTCAGGCCTGATCGGCTGCCTGCTCGGCTTCGTAACAAACACTGCAGGTCAGGCGCCTGGCCGCGGGCCTTGCCGTGGAGGTGCCGGGCGCGCTGGAAAGCGATTCGCTGGTGACATGCAGATGCGTGCCGCAGATTCCGGCCCCGCACCTCGAGCAGACGCCGACAGCGCTGGCCGGGCTCGGGACGGTGGTCGAAGCCCGGGGCGTTTCGACCATACAGTCGAAGCAGTTCATGACAACCGGCCTTTCTGGGCAAGGAAGCCTAGCCGACTTCCGCATTCTAGCCTCGATACCTTCAGAACACTCGGACCACGGTCGCCGTCACTGATATCCGGTCCGAATTGCCGTGATGTCCAGGCTCCTTATGAATTCACGCTGTGCAACACGGCGCCAACAGGAGGCGAGGTCGTTCGCCGGGCGCTCCACAGGTATTCATGGGACGCTGTGTGCACGACCGGCTCGCGGCTGTCGCTCATGCCGGTCCAGGCCGGTACGGGCACGGACGACTCGATGCTCCAGTGCTGCACGGTGGCGGTTCCCTCCGTCGGCGGGCGGCTCGCCGCACTCGTGACACGCGTCGCCATTGCCGTCCCGCGTACACGCTCGTATGTTCTTGAATAGCGAGCCATGGCTTCCAGTGCCGAAATCCCACACTCGGGCGACGAGTCGGCGCACATTGTGCGGTGGCGCGGCACTGCCACGGGTGCATTCGAACGCGGTCCGACCCGTGATCCCGATTGCATGAACGATCCGGTCGCTGGTTGAGGATATCTGCTGTGCGGATACGCGAGAGGTAACGTCATGGACGGTATTGCCGATATGGGGGGAGCCCCGGGATGGGGCGCCGTGCCGCCGCCGAGGCCGGATGAACCGGTCTTCGAGGCACCCTGGCAGGGTCGGGCCTTCGCTCTGACACTTCTGTCCAGCCGTATCGCGTGCGGCGGCTACAACCCTGATGCCTTCCGGCACGCGCTGGAACGCCTGGACCCTGCCGCCTATCTGGATGACGGCTACTTCGGGCGCTGGCTCAACGCCGCGGAGCTGATGCTCACCGAAAGCGCCACCCTCGCGGTGGGTGCGATCGACGCCCGCGCCCGCAACCTGCGTGGTGAACATCTTCAGGAGCCGCCGCCACCCGCCCCTCGTCCCGACTACGCCCCGACCGCCGTGCCGGTCGGCGCGGGCTCGCTGCGCTCCGTGGACACCGCGCCGGTCTTCGTTCCCGGCGAGCGTGTGCGGGCCAGGGCCAGGTCGGTGCCCGGGCACACCCGGCTGCCGAAGTATGTGCGGGGACACGTCGGTGTCGTCGAGCGCATCCTGCCGGCTTCCGTGCTGCCGGACACCAACGCGCACTTCCTGGGCGAGAATCCGGAGCATGTCTACTCGGTGCGGTTCGACTCGGCGGAGCTGTGGGGAGCCGACGCGGCGCCCTCCACAGTCACAGTGGAGATGTACGAGAGCTACCTGGAGACAGCCTCATGAACACCAGCGGAGCGGGCGACCGCCTGCCCCCGTCCCTGCGCGCCGAGGCGCTTGAGCAACTGCTCACCGAACGGGGCCTGATCGACCCCGAGGCGATGGACGGGATCATCACCACGTACGAGACCAACGTGGGCCCGCTCAACGGCGCCAAGGTCGTCGCCAAGGCCTGGACCGACCCGGAGTACCGGCGGCGGCTTCTGGAGGACGGCACCGCGGCCATCAAGGAGCTGGGGTTCTCGGGGGCGCAGGGCGAGCACATCGTCGTGGTGGAGAACACGGCGACGACACACCACGTCGTGGTGTGCACGCTGTGCTCGTGCTATCCGTGGCCGGTGCTCGGCCTGCCGCCGAGCTGGTACAAAGACCCCGCTTACCGGTCGCGGGTGGTCAAGGAGCCCCGTGCGGTGCTGTCCGAGATGGGGCTCGAACTCGACCACGACGTGCGGATCACCGTGCACGACTCCACCAGTGAGGTGCGCTGGCTCGTACTGCCCGAGCGCCCGGCCGGCACCGAGAACCTGTCCGAGGAAGAACTCGTGCCGCTGGTGACACGGGACAGCATGGTCGGCGTGGCCAAGGTGGCGGCACCATGAGCGCGCCATTGGACATCGACGGGCCCACCGCACCTCCGAGGTCCAACGGAGAGCTGGTCTTCGCCGAACCCTGGGAGGGTCGCGCCTTCGGCATGGCCGTCAGCCTGTACGAGGCGGGCGCCTTCACCTGGCCGGACTTCCAAGGCGCTTTGATCGCCCGGATCGCGGCCTGGGAGGCTGCGGCGGCATCGGAGGAGCCCTACTGCTACTACCGGCTCTGGCTGGCCGCCCTCGAGGACGTACTGGTCGGACTGCGCGCCGTGACCGCGGACGAGGTCGCCGCGCGCGCCCAGGCCCTGGCGCGACGTCCGGCGGGCCACGACCACGTGCACCCCTCGCCCCCGCACTGAGACGGGGCGCACACTCTGCGCACACCGGACTCAGTACCGCCACGGTTTGTGCCGGTGCTTCCCACCCGGCGGTTGGTCGGACGGCGCGGAATCGCTCGGCTCGGAGCACACGGCCAGGCACCGAGGGGTGCCGGGCTGATCGCGCCGCGCAGGAAGGCATGGGGGGAACCCGGTCTTGCCGCACGATAAATACGAGCATGTGCTCGTACCGTCCGGTCCCGTCCCGGGCGGGGAGCTCCTGCCTCTGTCCGTCCCACCAGTGCATTCGGTGTGCTGTGGTCCAAGCGAAGGAACCCCCTCATGTCCATCAAGAACAAGGTGCTCGCCGCTGCGGCGGCGGTGATCGTCGTCGGCGGCCTGGGTGCGGCGGGAACGGTCCCCGCGAACGCGGCCACCCAGGGGTGCGGGGACAGCTGTATCCAGATCTACAGCGCGAAGTTCGGCACGTCCGCACAGCCCAATCTGGTTGAGACCGTGTATCGAGGGGAGGCGAGGGCGGGCCGGCCCACCGTGATGCACCCCGTCAGCAAGACGGACCCGGCCGGCGACATCGCCGGTCACCGTGCGGGCCCGGTGTCCGATTTCTACAAGGTCGGCCTCGTGTCCGCCGAGGTGAACGAGCACTACGGCAACCTGCGCGCGGTGGAGGTCGAGTACGCGCCGCACGGCATCCGCACCGGTCTGTGCGCGGGCCTGGCTCACACCGCCCACCAGAACGAGGGCTTGACCCTGCAGAAGTGCAGCGTCTCCGCCAGGACCGTCTGGATCATCGACACCACGGATTCACCCTCGACCGTGTCGCAGGGGCACTTCCCGCTGGTGAACGGCTCGAACACGAACTTCGCCCACCCCTACTCGATGACGTTCACGCACGACTCTCCCGACCACGACGGCTGCGGGGACGGCGATCACCGGAGCGCGGTGCCCTCGCAGATCCGGGTCGCCAGACTGGCGGGCAACCCGTCCCACGTGCCCGACAGCCAGCTGTGGGGTGTGACGAAGTAGCAATCGTCGCGCACACCTGAGCAGATCGTGCTGTGCCCGACCGGTGCGGACTCCCGCGGCGAGCCCTCTCCGCGCGGCTCCGGATCCCCTTCGCCGCCATGCACCCGCGACTCGCGCCATCCCGACGGGCTGGCCGGACGGGAGGCCGGGGTGGTCTGCGGGAGTCTCCTGGCGCTCACAACCGGCTGTACTTCTCTATGTCTTCGGTGAACTCCTGGATCGCCTGTGCCGTGAGTGTCGGCCGTGTGTCGGCGATGGCGTTCATGTAGTCCTCCGTGGTGGCCGGCCGGCCCTGACGATGTGTGACCTCGCGCTCGAACGCCGCTTGAGCCCCCTTGCGGGAAGCGAACTCGATGTCGGCCGGCGTGAACATCTCGCTGGCCTCGACCAGTTGGCCGACGTCGACCTCGTCGGACGCGGCCATGAGGTAGCGGCCCCAGATCGCCTCACGCGCGGCTCGGTCCGGCGGGCCGATCGGGATGACGTAGTCGAACCGGCCCGGACGCAGGAACGCCGCGTCCAGGGAGCGTACGGAGTTGGTGGCACAGGCCAGCAGTCGCGCGTCCTGCTCGCGGAAGACGGGGATGAGTTTGAGCAGTTCATTGGTGACGCCGTGACCGGGGTCCACCGCCTTGCCCGACCGCACGCCGGCGATCTCTTCCACCTCGTCGATGAAGAGCACCACCGAGTCCAGTTCCGCCAGGTCGGCGAAGGCCTCGCGCAGTGCCGCGGCGAGTCCCTCGTCGGTGTCGGCCGCCAGACGGGAGGGGAACAGTTCCACGAACGGCCAGCTCAGTCGTGAAGCAACTGCCTTGGCGAAGCTGGTCTTTCCGGTGCCGGGTGGTCCGAACAGGATGATCGCCTTGGGCGGGACGACACCGTAACGGTCCGCAAGTGCCGGTTCGGTCAGCGGGAGCACCACACGTCGTTCGACGACCTGCTTCTCCCGCTCCATGCCGGCCATGGTGTTCCAGAGTCCGTCGGGCAGCATGCGGCCGCCCAGCGCATCGAGGACACCGGCATTGACGGTGCCGGGAGGTTCGAGCTTCTCGTAGTAGGTGAGGCCGTCACGGGACTGGTATCCGCAGTTCTCCAACGCCCTTGTCCCAGCGGCGTGAGCGGGCAGCAGCGCGCTGATGTGGCGCACACCCATCGCCCGCAGACGTCGTTCCACCTCGGCGAGCAGGGCACTGCCGATGCCGCGTTCGCGCCAGCGCGAGGCCAGCGCCACCAGGAGGATCCATCCACGTTTGCCGTAGGCCTGCGCAACGGCCATGCCCACCAGTTCGTCGCCGACCACCGCGACCACCGCTGTCTGACCCGCCTTGGCCGCCGCCATGACCTCGGAGACCGGAAACACCCTGTGTTCGTCTGCCCGGCGGCTCTGGTCCCAGATCTGGATGGCCTGGTCGAGGTCGTCGTCGTGATAGTCGCGCAGATGCCATACGGGCATCGTCACCACCTCGCTCGGGTGGGGAATCCCATTCTCCCCAGGGCGGCGGAGAGTGACGAACGGACCAGGCTCTCCTCCACGCAGCACTCGGCGGAGCCGACCTGCGTCCCGCGTCGAGCAGTCGCCGTGCGAGCCGTCGGCTCCCGGCTCATGCTGGAAACGAGGGGGGTGAGACAACGGAGGAAGTGGTGGAGATGCGGACCGTTGTCGATCTCACACGCTGCCAGGGCTACGCGCAGTGCGTGTTCCACGCCCCCGACGTGTTCGAGCTGCACGGCGAGGAGGGGCTGCTGTACGCCACGGCCGTGCCCGACGACCAGATCGAGCGCGTGCGCCAGGCCGCGGCGGCGTGCCCGGTGCAGGCGATCCTCCTCGGAGAAGCGGTGAGCAGCGGTGCCCGGTGACCTGAAGGACGGCCGTATCGTCATCGTCGGCGCGTCGCTTGCCGGGCTCAGAGCCGCGGAGGCACTGCGCGAGGAAGGCTTCACCGGCTCACTGACCGTCGTGGGGGATGAACCCTACGCGCCCTACGACCGGCCGCCGCTGTCGAAGCAGGTGCTGCTCGGGCAGGCCACAGCGGACACCACCGACCTGCCGATGCGCATGAATCCGGACGCCGAGTGGCGGCTGGGCGTACGTGCCACCGGTGTGGACCTACTGGCGAAACAGGTGCTTCTGGAGGACGGGGAGTCACTGCCGTACGACCGGCTGCTGATCACCACCGGGACCCGGGCACGGCCCTGGCCCGACCCGGACGAGGCCGCCCTGGAGGGTGTGTTCACCCTGCGGACGCGAGAGGACGGCGCCGGGCTGGCGGAGCGGCTGGCCGCGGAGCCGGAGCGGGTGCTGGTGATCGGCGCCGGTTTCACCGGTTCGGAGATCGCATCCGCCTGCCGGGAACTCGGAGTGGAGGTCACGGTCGCCGAACGCGGCCCCGCACCTCTGGTGGGTGCCCTGGGCGGCACCCTGTCGAAGCTCGCTGCCGTCATGCAGCGCAATCACGGTGTGGATCTGCGCACCGGGGTGACGGTCACCGCTCTGCACGGCAACGGCAGCTTCACCGGAGCGGAGCTGTCCGACGGCAACCGCGTCGACGCGGACGTGTGCGTCGTGGCGTTGGGAGCCGTCCGCAACGTCGAATGGCTGGCCGACTCCGGACTGGCGGCGGGCCCGCGCGGGGTCGCCTGCGACGCCGGTTGCCGCGCCTTCAACATGTACGGGATCGTCACCGACGACGTCTTCGTGGCCGGCGACGTCTCCCGCTTCCCCCACCCGCTGTTCGGCTACCAGATGCTTTCGCTGGAGCACTGGGGGAACGCCGTGGAACAGGCAGAGGTGGCGGCCCACAACATGGTCAACCCGGGGCCGCTGCAGCGCCCGCACCTGTCCATCCCGACCTTCTGGTCGACCCAGTTCGGACTCAACATCAAGTCGGTGGGCGTTCCCACCTACTCCGACCACGTCGTCATCGCCCAGGGGTCGCTCGAGGCCCGCCGTCTGGCGATGGTCTACGGCTACCAGGGCCGGGTCACGGCCGCGGTCACCGTCGACATGGCCAAGGCCCTGGACTACTACCGGCACTTGATCGAGACCGCTGCTCCGTTCCCGCCGCCGCCCGGCGCGCAGGACCGGGCCATCGCGGCCGACATCACGATCCCCTCCGAGGTTCCGGACCCTTCCGTCCTGTCGCACGGCCCGACCGTCGCACTCACCGGCCATCTCCCCGACCGCCGGCTGGCGGTGGTGTGAACCACCGACCGGCCCGCGTTCTGCCCACCCCGAGGAGCCGTCATGGACTCCGAGACGTTGCTGGCACGGATCACCGACTACGCCAGCCGCCCCAACCCCTACCCGCTCTACGAGGAACTCCGCCAAGCCGGTCCCGTCGTGTGGCAGACGGGCGGCAATTGCGTGATCGGCACCTACCATCAGATCGCCGCGCTGCTCCACGACCCGCGGATGAGCGCCGCCCCGCACGCCCATGGTGAGGCGCCTCGACAGCCGTTCCTACGGGTGGACGACCCCGAGCACCACCGACTGCGCACCCTTGCCATGCGGCCCTTCGGCCCCCCGCACAGCCCCCGCCGTATCGAGGGCATGCGCGGGGAGATAGACGCCATCACCAAGGAGCTGATGGCATCCTTCGAGCCGGGCCGACAGATCGACATCGTCGACGACTTCGCCTACCCGCTGCCCGTCACCGTGATCTGCCGTCTGCTCGGCGTGCCGCACGAGGACGAGCCGCTCTTCCGGGCCTGGTCCGACGCCCTGGTGGCATCCGCCGACGTGCGACCGGACCAGGAATCCGACGAGACCGACAAGGCCGGTGAGCAGGCACGCATGGAGATGGGCGGGTACCTGCTGAATCTGGCCGAGCAGCGTCGTGGCCACCCGAGCGACGACCTGCTGTCCGCCTTCGTCAACGAGCCCGACCCGGCCCTCCGGCTCACCCAGGAGGAGCTCGCCATAACCGCCGTACTGCTCCTCATCGCCGGACACGAGACCACCGTCAACCTGATCACCAACGGGGTGCTCACTCTGCTGCGCCGGCCCGAGGAGCTGGATCGCCTGCGGCGCGAACCCGATCTGCTGCCGCGAGCGGTCGAGGAACTGCTGCGTTATGAACCACCGGTCCACATGCGCGAACGCATCCCGATCGCCGACATCGAGGTGGCCGGCACCGTCGTCCCCCGAGGAACCTCCGTCATCCTGGTCCTTGCCTCCGGCAGTCGCGACCCCAAACGGTTCCACGAGCCCGACAGGTTCGACCCCACCCGCCCCGACAACCAGCACCTCGGCTTCAGCAGCGGCATCCACTTCTGTTACGGAGCGCCCTTGGCCCGTCTCGAAGCGCAGGCGGCGCTCGGCGCACTGCTCCCTCACCTCGGCACCGCCGGCCTGGTCCAGGATCCGCCGCCCTACCGCCAGAACGCCATGCTGCGCGGGCCCCGCCACCTGCCCGTCCAGCTGTGAAAGCGTGGATCGGGCAGACGGGCCACCGACAGCCCCGCTCCGGGGCGCGGTGTCAGGCATTGCGCAGGAGATCGGCCGCTCGCTCGGCGATCGCGTACACGGTGGCGTTCGTGTTGTTGGACGGGATCGAGGGGATGACGGAGGCGTCGGCGACACGCAGGCCGTCGAGACCGCGGACGCGCAGCGCCGAGTCGACGACGGACATCTCGTCCTCTCCCATCATGCAGGTGCCCACCGGGTGGCAGTACGACCCGAAGTGTTTGCGGGCGTAGTTGCTGATCGACTCCGCGTCCACGGCGTCGAGTCCCGGGCTGACCTCCTCGATTCCCCATTCGGCGAGGGAGGAGGACCAGGCGATCCTGCGCGCCGTCGTGATGCCGGACAGCACTGTCCGGACGTCCTGCTCCGCGGAGAAGTAGTTGGGGTCGATCACGGGTGCTGCGTAGGGGTCGGCCGAGGTGATGCGTAGTGTGCCGCGGCTGGCCGGGCGCATGGGGGACACACCGATGGTGAAGCCGTTCGACACGGGGGCTACGGGGTTGGGAACCGGTATGTCGATGAAGATGATCTGCAGGTCCGGTCCGTCCGCCTCCGGTGTGCTGCGCAGCAGACCCAGGATCTCGCCGTGGTTGTTGCGCGCCATGGGCACCGGGCGTTGTGCGCGGAAGACGAGGTTGGCCCGCGGGTGGTCGTGCAGGTTCTGCCCGACCCCGGGAAGTATGTGGAGGACGTCGACCTGCGCCTGCCGGAGGTCCTTCTCGGGGCCGATGCCGGAGCGCAGCAGCAACTGCGCCGATCCGATCGTCCCGGCGGTGAGCACCACTTCACCGGCCGTCGTCGCGGTGCGGACGCGGCCCCGCGTGCCGTACTCCACGCCGGTGCAGCGAGTGCCGTCGAAGAGCAGACGGTGCGCGACCGCGTCGGTGACGACGTCCAGGTTGGGGCGGTTGCGTACCGGGGTGAGATAGGCGTCGGCGGCACTCTGGCGCCGTCCGGCGACGATGTTGAGGTCCACCGGGGCGAAGCCCTCTTCGAGGCCGCCGCTGATGTCGAAGGCCCGGCGGTGCCCGGATTCGACCGCCGCGTCGAGGCACGCGAGCAGGACCTCGTTCGGCTCGGCGGCCGGGCCGACGAACAGCGGTCCGTTCGTTCCGCGGCCGACCGCGCCGCAGACGGCGGTCTCGCTGCGCTGGAAGTAGGGCAGCAGGTCGTCGTACGTCCAGTCCTTGGCTCCGTGCTCGCTCCAGGCGTCGTAGCCGGTGTGGTGTCCGCGTGCGAACACCATGGCGTTGATCGCGGTGGAGCCGCCCAGGCCTTTGCCACGCGGAAGAGCCACCGGGGCGCCGGAGGCGCGCTGTGGCACGGTCAGGTCACCCCAGCCGGCCTCCGAGGCGGCCAGCGAGGGCCACGCCGGCGGCTGGGCGACAGCGTCGGGGAGCGTGGACGAACCGGCTTCCAGGAGGAGCACGCGGACGTTCTCGTCCTGCGTCAGCCGGGCCGCGAGCACACACCCTGCCGTCCCAGCGCCTACGAGTATGTAGTCGTACACAGTCGGTGATGACATGACGATTCCATCCTTGCCTGAATCGGTGGAAGCCTTTCGAGCGTAACACCGGTTCGAATCACTGATTCGATAGATTTGATAGCGTTGATTCATGACCGCTGACGTGGTGGACGGCCAGACGGCCGAGACGCTTCATCGCAAGATCGTTCTTGCCGCTGCCGATGTGCTGGAGAAGGGAGGGCTGGACGCCATGTCCACGCGCGCCGTGGCGACGCGTGCCGGTGTCTTCCCGCCGACGATCTTCCGGCTCTTCGGGGACAAGGACGGCCTGCTGGAGGCGGTGGCCGAGCACGGCTTCGAAACGTATCTCCAGGCCAAGAGCCGCATTCCGTACAGCGACGACCCGGTCGCGGACCTCCGCCTCGCCTGGGACCTGCACATCGAGTTCGGGCTGATGCAACCGGCCTACTACGTCCTGGTCTTCGGGCAGGCACGCTCCGGTCACCTGTCGCGCGCCGGCCGCAAGGCCGTCGCGGAACTGCAGCGCATGATGACCCGCGTCGCCGCGGCCGGTCGGCTGCGCATGAGTGTGGAACGGGCCACGGCCGTCATGCACGCCGCGGGCGTGGGCGTGGTCTCCACGCTGAACAGCACACCCCCCGAGGCTCGCGACCTGGACACGGCCGTCGTGACGCGCGACGTCGTCTTCGACGCCATCGCCGCGCCCCCCGTGGCAGATGCGCCGTCCCCTGCGAAGGACGCGGGTCCGGCCACCGCAGCCATGGGGCTGCGCGCGGTTCTGGCCGAAGCGGGGGATCTGCCCCTCAGCCCGGGGGAGCGGCTGCTCCTTCTGGAACTGCTCAACCGTCTTGCCGACGCCCCGAAGGTCATCGGCTGACGGAAACCACTGATGGCTTCCACGAGTCGTCGGCCCGCGCCGCTGGGACGGAGACTGTCGATCGCCTCGGGCCCGAGCGCCGCTCAAGAGGTGACCCTCCCGGTCGATGCCCTGGCGAGAGCCTCGGCCGCGGAGCGCGCCGCCTGCTCCACGAGGTCGATGCCGATCTCCTGGGTGCTGCTGCCGTTCAGCAGGACGGCCAGGTAGAAGACCCGGCCGTCCTTCTCTATCCGGCCGATGCTGTTGACGTCCCACTTGTTGCTCTGACTCCTCTGCAACCAGCCGTTCTTGAGGGCGGTGGGCCGTCCCGGATCCGCTGCCACGGAGACGCCCCAGTCCTGGTCCGGCGCGATGTGGTACATCAGATGCTGGATGTAGGCCCGTGCCGCGGAATGGAGCGGCGACCTGTCACCGAACACGGCGGCCAGCAAGCGGACCTGATCGAGTGCGGTGGTCTGGGTGAGGCCCCAGACGGTGCCGTCGCCCCCCGTGGTCTCCCGTAGCCCGAGACGCGCGTTGGCCTTGTCGAGCGCCGATGCCCTGCCGATGGCCGACCAGAGCGCGCTGGTCGCGTCGTTGTCACTGTTCTCGATCATGGCGGTCGCGAGGCCGCGCTCCCGGGCGGTCAACTCCCGCCCCGCGTCCTGGGCTTGGAGCAGAAGTGTGGAGAGTATGTCCACCTTGACGATGCTGGCCGTGTCGAAGATGCCCCTGCCGTAGTCGGCCCATCTGTTGCTCCGCGGGTCCAGGAGCGCGACCGACATCTTGCCGGTCCCGAGAAGGGACGTGACAGGAGCCAGCGCCGACTTGAGGTCCACAGTGCCGGGCGGGGTGGGAGCGGACGCGGTCGCCGGTCCGGTGGGGGCCGCCGGTGTGCCGGCGTCCGAGGGGTTCAGCCAGCGTGCCGTGCACGATGCGGCAGCGCCTGCCAGGACGGCACCGGTGGCCACCGCGACTGTCACGCGTCGCCTCTTGACCCGTCTGTGGCGCCGTACTTCGGCCCGGGTCGGACGGCGACCGGCGGGGATCTCACGTCCGGTTTCGATGTCGTGCGGGTGCGAGTCCGACATGCGTGGGCATCTCCTTGCACCGTGCGGTGGCGCCTGTGCTGGTGAACGAAAGGGTCCGCGGCGTTCGGGTGCCACGGACGGCCGAGACGGGGCCTGGAGGGGCGCTGAGCGCAGGTCTCTTCGGCGTTCTGCCGAGCGGGAATCGGGACGACCGTGTCGGCGTGTGCTGGGAAGCCGCGGCGCCCGGCATGCAGGGAACCGGCGGTGCCGGCCCGGCCCCGCACCGGTCCGGAGACGAGTGCGGGGACGAACCCGCCGGCCCCCCGCCCGCGACGGTTGCCGCGGGCGGGGGCTCAGCCGCGATGCACGCCGCATACGCGGCAGCGCCGGATCGGCGTCACATCTTCATGCCGGAGTGACTGCCCTTCATGTGCTTCATGCCCGTGGATCCGTTCATGTCCATCGACATGGCGTGGATCTCGTGGACGGCGGCGGGCATGATCACGAAGGGGCGCATCATCCCCTCGTCCTCGTGGGACAGGATGTGGCAGTGGTACATCACCTTGCCGGTCTGCTTCGCCAGACGACCGGCCACCGTCACGATGGTGTTGGCGTTCACGGTGATGGTGTCCTTCCAACCGGACTCCTCGGGAGCGACGGGCACCGTCCCTCCGAGGGTGATCGGCTTCGTCGTCCGTCCCGCGGCGGGGTCCATCCCCGACCCGTCCACGGAACGGCGGTCGATCACCTGGAAGTTCATCAGGTGGATGTGCATCGGATGGTAGATCGGCACCTCCGGGGGTCCGACGCTGATGAAGTGCCACTTCTCCCACGTGCCGGACGCGGCGAAGAAGGTGGTCGTGTCCTCGAACGTGGCACCGGTACGCCGCAGGGTTCGGGTCTTGCCCGACATCTCGATCTGCACGATGCCGTCCTCGGGCTTCGTGTCCCCCGACACCTCCTGCATCTCCCAGAGTTGAGGCATCGCGCCGGTCTTGTCGAAGGTCAGCACGACGAAGCGCTCGGTGGCGTCCGAGGGGACGTCCTCGGCCTTGAGGTTGCGGAAGGAGCTTGACAACGTTGTCGGAACAGGGTGGTGAGGGTACCGCTTCTTGCCGACACGGAACTGCATGACTTCGGGGAAGGGCATGATGAAGTCGGGAAGAGCAGCTCCGGGCTGCTGGCCCGGGATGGAGTTGACGAGCTTCAGCCGCTTCCCGGGGAATGCGGCGAAGTCGATCACGATGTCGGCGCGCTCCGCGGGGGAGAGCGTCACAGCCTCCTCGACGGTGTGCGGCTTCCCCAGCAGGCCCAGGTCCGTGCCGATCAGCTTCATCGCGCCGGGCACGGCCTTGCCGGTCTCCTCGTCGATCACGACAAGTCGGTAGACGCGGGCGTCCGAGACGTTCACCGCACGGAAGCGGTAAGCCCGCGCCTCCACGTCGAGGTACGGCCAGACCACACCGTTGACCATGGTGAACGGGTTGAGGGTGGCGAGCGCCGGCGGCAGAGTGCCAGGCTCGGGAACGTCGTGTCCGCCGATGATCCTCTTGCAGAGGATCTGCCCGTTCAGGCGACCCTGGGAATCGGTGTCGAAGTTCGCGTCCTGGATGGTCAGGGGAATCTCGAAGTCGCCGTGCGGCAGGTCGAGGCGGGACTCCTCCTTGTCGCGGACGAGGTAGTTGCCTATCAGGCCGGCCGACACGTTGAGTGCGGTGACCGCCATGGCGTGGTCGTGGTAGAAGAGGTGCGCGGCCGCCTGGTCGTTCGCGTACTCCGCCAACTGCGCGCTGCCCGGCCCGACTCCGAACTCGGCCGCACCGTCGTTGAGGGCGTTCTGGTGTCCGCCGTGCAGGTGCACCGTCGTCCAGGCGGTGAGCTTGTCGACCTCCGCTCGCGGGAACGAGCCCTCGGATCCCGGGCGGTTGTAGGGCAGCAGGCCTGGTCCAGGGCCTTCGGGGTGGACCCAGACCGCCTTGACGGGGGTGGTGCCCGTCAGCTTGTTGCTCCACGCGACTCGGAACTTGTGTCCCCGGCGTGCCTCGATGGTCGGACCGGGGAAGTGGCCCTCGTAGGTCCACAGCCGGGTGGTGGGCATCTGGGAGTGCAGGCGCAGCGTTGCCTCGACGAGATCGATCTCGGTGACGCCCTTGCCCGCAGGGCGCAGGGTCGGAGGTATGCGCAGCGGATCCTTGAAGGGAGTCAGCGTCGAGAACGCCGGCTTGCTCACGCCGTCGATGACGCCGGCGGTGAGCACCTTGTCGTCCTCGGCTCCGTTCCCCTTGAGGATTCCGGTACCGGCCACGGCGACGGCGGCTGTGGTGAAGCCTGCCATGCCCAAAAGGGACCGCCTGGTCGTGCCTGTCATGTGATGGTTCGTCCTAACTCGGTGGTTGAGGCGCACGAACGCACATCGCCGAGGCCGTCGAGGCCTCAAGGGTGTGGTTCGGCAACGCACTGGCGCGGAAGAGGCGCCTTGTGTGGAGAGAAAGGTTCCGCGAGGTGGTCGACCCGCCCACAGGGTTTCCGTCCTCGCCCGTTGTCCCGACCGGCCGTTCTGGCTCGTGGCGATGGCGGAAGAGACGCGTGGGCCCTCCCGCGGCCGTTGCCGGATGCCGGCATGACCGGATCTCACAGGATCGACTGGAGCTACCGGTTCACGCTTGCACCCCGTCATGCGATGCAGGCCGGATGACTGGGAGGTGGTGAAGGGGCGCGTCGACCGGGTCCGGCTGCGCAGGTCCATCGGACCGGTGTCGGCAGCCGTGACCTCGGGTCCGTGTGACGTCCCCGTGCTTCACTCTGGCCACTGAAGTAGATCATAATAAACTTGACTGTGCAAACATCGTGCTGAAGTCGTGTGGGTTCTACGAGTGTTCCGACGACGCGGTCCGCGGTCGTCCCATCGGTGGAGGCTGTCCGCTCATACGTTGTGCACTTGGGCGGTCACATCGCTCCACTCGCACACCGCACCGGCCGACCGGGCACATCAGGGCGACACCCCCATCGTCCTCCGCCCGCACATGTGTCGGTCAGCGGTCGCCCGTGTCGGCGCCGGCCCGTGCGTCGTCGGGTACGAGCCGAAGGCCGTGAGCGGTCTGCGCGGAGCTCGTCGTGTCGGCCGGTCCTGTCTCGCGCAAGGCCGAGGTCTCACTCTTGATGATCCGCATCGACTGTCCGAGGGAACGGGCGATGCCGGGAAGTCGTTTGGCGCCGAAGAGGAGGACTACCGCGACGAGGAGCAGCATGATCTCGGGTGCTCCGAGTTTTCCGAACATGGGCGATTCCTGTCTGAGTGCATGTACACGCACGGAGTCAGAGCACCTCATGAGGGCGGGCGATCTGCCCCGCCCTGCAAGGGAGCCCTGGGCACCGATCACATGGTGTGGCGTCGAGAAGGTCCTTCCGGCGGAGTGGCTACGGAACTTCCGCGGCCGCTCCGCCGGCCGAACAGCCCCGACACAGACAACACGAGTGGACAGGGCCAAGATGTTCACGGTCTGCCCGAACACGGGCACGTCCTCGGTGAGCTGCCGGCGGTCGGCCCGCGTGCGCGGGTGTCACCCGGCCCCCGGCGGACCGCTACCGATGCGACGCGTGACGGGACAGGCCCCGCTCGACCGCGCCGGCCATCGCGCTCTCGCCCGCGGCGTTGGGATGTACGGGCGCAGCCGGAGTCTCCGGAGCGAACGTCTCGATCCACCGGTTGCCCGTCGGCTGACACAGATCGTGTCCGACGGTGGGCGCGTAGGTGTTGACGTACTCCGCCCCGCCCCGGCGCGCCTGGCGGGCGAGCATTCCGTTGAGCTCCTTCTCCTTGTCCCGCAGATAGGAGAAGTCCCCGGCCGCCAGAGGCACCTTCGCACTGGTGCAGCCGACTCCGTTCTCGGGGAAGAGGTCGGGATATCCCACCACCACGACGCGGGCGTGCGGGGCGCGGTGACGGATGCCTCGAATCACCTGAGCGACCTTCGGGGCGGTCTGTTCGATGGACTCCGTGATCGTGTCCGACCCCGTGCCCGTGAAGTGGGTACGGCACGGAGCACCGGCGGGATCGGTGGCGGAGAGCTGCGCACAGGTTCCCAGGACGGTCGAGAAGCCGATGTCGTTGCCGCCGATGGTGACCGTGACCAGGTCGGTACCCCGATCGAGGGCATCGAGCTGGGCCGGCACCGCGCCCTGAGCGGACGCCATGTGGGCAGTGGTGGCTCCGGCGCAGCTGACATCCGTCAGCGTCGCCCCCACCGAATGGGCGGCCAGGGAGGGGTAGTTGTGGTCGGAACGCAGGCAGGTCGCGTCGGACTGGTTCGGGACCAGGGGCGCGGAGGCGTACGAGTCACCGAGGGCGACGTAGTCCACCTTGTGTCCGCTGTCCGTGGCGGCGTCGGCCGACGCCGCCACAGACGTGGCAAGTGCTGCTCCTGTGGAGAGCAGCACGGTGCCCACGGTCATGACGCGTGCAGCGCCGGACGTGGGAAACAGTCTTCGCACAATGTGTCCTCTCGGGGTCGGGCTTTCCGGCGGGCGAGGAGCGGCGGCCACGGCTGTGGTGGTACCGCCGCGCCGCACGTCCGGCGCAGAAGCCCGGGCGATCTCCGCCCCGGCCGACGCTGGTGAGCACTGCGCCATGTGGGGCGCGTCAGCGGGCGGTCGAGGCATTCACTTCTCACACGTACGGAGAGCGTGAGCAGGTGTCACGCGCACGGTAACGACTTGGTTTCTTATGAGGGACGGAAGTAATTGACGATGCAACTATAGTTGGGTACCTTCACACGCATACCGCCTCTCCGGTCTGGATTCGGCGGTACGTTGTCGCCTCCACCGCGGGCCGGGTACCGGCCGGAGCGGCCTCTTGCGACGTGAGTCAGGAAGCTTCTCGCCGTGCGCATCCTCTTCTTCAGCAACTCCCTGCCCCAACGCCTGTCTCCGCTGCTGCCGCTGGCTCGGGCCTTCCGTCTGCAGGGCCACGATGTCGCGCTCTCCACCACTCCGGAGGCAGCCGTCCGACTCGAGCCGGAGGGCTTCGAACTGCTGCTCTGCGGCCCCACTCCGTACGAGGTGTCCGCTGAAGTCGCGCGCCGTGCCGGAGCCGACATCCTGTTCAGCGCGACCACGAGCCTCATGGCGGAAGTCTTCGCCGGCACACGTGTCGACCTCATGGCGGACGAAGCCCTGGACCTGACCGAACGCTGGGCACCCGACCTGATCGTCTCCGAGCACTACGACTTCGTGGGTCCACTGGTCGCGAGCGCGCTCGAACTGCCCTGCGCCGTAGTGGCCTCCGGTCCTGCGCCGGCAGCCGAGGAGCTGCACGCCCTGGCGGCGACGGTTCGCCCACGGTATGTCGATCGCGGACTGCGGCCACCCTCCCATGTCCCGTCCGGTCGCTGGCTGTTGGATCTGTGCCCGCCCAGCCTGCAGCGCCGGGGACGGCCTCCGTTCCCTGAAAGCATCGGGCTGAGAGCGGAACCCGGCCGGGGTTCGGTGAACTGGTCATGGGCGCGCCGGACGACCGGCATCCGCAGGCCACGGGTACTCGTCGACTTCGCCCCGGAAGCGGAGACGTCGCTCGGACTCGACACGGTGCTGCACTCGTTGGGTACGCTCGACGTCGACCTGGTGGTCACCGCGCCGAACGGAGATGTCGACGCTGTCGGACCGGAACCGGTCCGGACACCGGTGGATCCAGGCTCCCCGGACGGCGAGCGGCCGGACGGTGTTTCCGCGGTGGTTCATCACGGAGATCCGGACATCACGTTCGCCACGCTGGCGCGTGGCATACCTGCCGTCGTCGTCCCGGAGTCGCCCGAGCAACAGCAACAGGCGGAGCGCCTCGCGGCCATCGGGGCGGGTATCGCGCTGCCGGCACGGGAACAGGACCCCGCGGTGATCACGGCTGCGGTCGGCCGACTGCTCTCGGACGCACGCTTCACCGTGGCGGCGTCCCGCGTCCGCGACGAGATCGCCGCCATGCCGACGTCGGCGCAGGTGGCTCGGCGGCTCGTGACGTCGCTTCGCCACGCTCAGGACGAGGGAGCGTCGGCAGAGCCTGCTTCTGTCACGGCCTGGTGAGCTCGGTGCCGACCGTTCTCCCCCGGGCAGGAGGGCCCGGGGCCACGGTGAAGGAGGGCATGCTGTGGGGTGTGCGCCGGTCCGCGGCGCACCCGCGGCTACTTCTCCGCGCGGGACCGGGCCAACGCGACGGCTTCCCTGGGCGACCCGTGGTGAACGGGGCCGTGGCCGGGAGCCATGACGTCGGCATCGACGGCCTCCAGCGAGTCGAGTGCGCCGAGGGCACGGGTGCGATCGGTGTGGAACATGTCGGGCAGCAACTGGGGGCCTGACAGGCGAGATGTGGGGTGCGCCGTCACCAGGGCGTCGCCCGTGACGAGGATGCCACTGCCCGGCAGGTGGTACGCGCAGTGACCCTTGGTGTGTCCGGGCGTGTGGATGGGGACGGGTGCCCCGGGCAGGTCGAGGGGTCCGGTGTCAGGAAAGGTCTGTGCGACGCGGACGGGGACGTGTGCCGTGCCTCCGGCGCGCAGTGCGTGCGCGGCCCAGGGGACCACTCCCGGTCGCCATGCCTGGGCGAGTACCTGAGCCACGGACACCTGGTCGAGATAGTCCCGGCGGGCATGCGGGACCTCCTCGTGGTGCATGACGACAGGCACGCCGTGAGTGAGGCGGAGGCGCTCGGCCGACCCGATGTGGTCGTTGTGCGCATGCGTGACCAGGATGGCGGTCACGGCGTCCGGAGCCAGCCCGACGGCGTCCAGGGACGCCAGCAAGGTGTCGTGGTCGGCCGGGTAACCGGTGTCGATCAGCGTGCAACTGTCGCCGTCCTTGATGATCACCCAGTTCGTGTTGCTGCCGGAGACCTGGTACACGTCGCGGTCGATGCGCACGACGTCTTCTCCTCGCAGGACCTTGTGCATTCTCTTCCGACTCCCATGATGTGGCGGCGCTCGGGCGGGCCAAGGGTGCGCGATGCGAGCACGGTGCGGCCGAGATCCGTCGCCTCCGCGCGAGACACGCACCGTGCTCACGGAGGCGGCGGGACCAGGGCGTCCAAAGGCTCCTCGCCGGTGGACATGTCCAGCGCACGAGCGCCGCGGTGCCGAGCTTCCCTCGCAAGAAACACGAATCGGCGACCGCTGTGGTTCACACGTTCACTGTTCCGTCCGGCATCCGTCGTCCACTGTGCGAAGGGCTTTCCGCCGGGCTGTCCGAAAGGTGCGCTCCGTTCCCTCCGGCCGGTCTTGATCCTGACCACGGCTGCATGCGGCGGCACACCTGGGACCGTGCGGTATCTCGTCACCGTCACAAAAGCGGAAGTTTTCGGACACCTGCCTCTGCCTACAGTGCGCGTGCGGAGGCTGCATCCGGCCTGCGACCGTTGTGACAGAGAACCAGGACGGCTCAGAAGACGATGGCTACGCCCCCCACGGAAACGACGTGTTCGGAGCTGCTCGCGCTCATCATGACAGAGCACCGGCACGGGCTTGTCGCGTATGCGGAGAGGATGCTGGGCGACCATGGGCTCGCCGAGGACGTCGTGCAGGAAACGATCATCCGGGCATGGCGGAACATGGACCGACTGCTCGGTATGGAAGGCTCGGTGAAAGGGTGGCTGTTCACCGTCACCCGTCACCTGATCGTGGACTGGGTGCGAAAACCACATGCGCGCAGGGAGGTTGTGGGAGGCACGTACAGCGAACCCTCGTCCGGCACCGATCACATCGAGGCGGTGCACCACGCCATGGTGGCCCGTCCCACGCTGAGCCGACTGTCCCCCGAACACCGGGCGGTTCTGGTCCACCTCTACCTGTTCGACCGCACCATCAAGGAGACCGCAGCCATCCTCGGCATACCTGCGGGAACCGTGAAGTCCCGTCAGCACAACGCCCTGCGCAAGCTCCGTAGGGCGCTCCACGCCGACGTGGTCGCCTGAACCGACCGCGGGACGTCACCCGCGACGGATTTCGGGGCACCGGGACCACGGAACGGGCCACGGCGCCCCGCGGCCGCGCCGCACGGTGCCGCGCCTCAACGGCGCCTCGGGCGTGGTGGCATGTCGAGCGTACGGGTGAGCTGGCGCCGGAGTGTCTCGCGCTGGGGTGAAAGGCGGGCGTCCTGGACGAGCGCGGGCAGGAGCTTCCGCTCAGCGGTGATCCACTCGGCGGCGTCGGCGCGATCGTAGAACGTCTGTGGTCGGACTCCTGGCCGCGGCGGCGGCAGGATCACCGTACGGCGTTCCGGCGCGAGCAGGGCGGTCGCGGCGTCGGCGCTGTACAGGTAGTGCTCGAACATCCGCGCACGCGCCTGGAACCGCACGCTGACCGCGTCCAGCGTGGCGCTCAGCTCCCCTGCCCAGGCGCGCAGCAGATCGTGGCAGGCGTACCGGTCCGGGGTCGGCTCGACGAGCAGATGGTGATCCGCCAACTCCGCCATGTCTTCCATCGTCGTGCACAGGTCCGTTCCGGCCAGGCTGGCGGCGGCGCTCAGTGTGATGGCACGCGCGGGATGAAGACTGAGCAGACGCAAAAGCCTTGCCGCACCGCCCGTGAGCCCTTCGTAGGAACGCCGGAACGCGCTGCGGACGTCGGTGGGGGCGTCCTGGCTCGACAAGGCGACCAGGCCGCCCCGCAGTTGGGCCGCGAGCGAGGCGAGAGAGAACCCCGGTGGCCGTGACAAGGCTCGTGTGCCGGCCACGGCCAGTGCCAGCGGCAGCCCTCCGCACAGTTCGACGATCTCCTCGGCCGACCCGCGTTCGGCCCTGATCCTCTCCGGACCCAGGCGCCGTTCGAGGAGCTGGAGCCCCTCCGGCACCGTCATCGGGTCGAGCGTGAGGATGTGCGCGTCATGGGTGACGGCCAGACCCTCCAGTCGCCGACGGCTGGTGACGATCGCGAGACAGCCCGGATCGGTGGGCAGCAGCGGGCGGACCTGCTCGCAGTCACGGGCGTCGTCCAGGACGATCAGCAGTCGTCGTCCGGCCAGTGCCCGTCGGTAGACGGAGTGGAGTGCCGTGTCGTCGGGAACCTCGCTCCGGCTGACGCCCAGTGCGTCGAGCACCGTCCTCATGGCCCGGGCCGCGTCGAAGGGCTGCTGCGAGGAGTGGTATCCCTGGAGGTCGACGTAGACCTGCCCGTCGGGGAAGCGGTCGGCGGCGGAATGGGCCCAGCGCAGGGACAAGGCCGTCTTCCCGACTCCCGCCATGCCGCACAGGACGACGGTGGATGCGGCCGACTCGTTCTCGCTCTCCGGCGGCACAAGCTCCAGGAACTGCTTCAGCGCCTTCTGGCGGCCGGCGAAATACACGGATTCGGGCGGCAGGCGAACCGGTGCCCTGACCGCGTCGGCGGGGCCCGTCGGCCTGTCCGCGTCACCGGAGGACGTGCCGCGTACGAGGTGCTGCCGGGCGGCCCTCAGACCCGGGCCTGGTTCGACTCCGAGCTCGTCGGCCAGTGTACGGCGGACGGCCTCGAACTGCCCCAGGGCTTCGGCCTGTCGACCGGTGGTGGCCAGGACGGAGATGATCCGCGCATGGAGGGCCTCGTCGAACGGGTGGCGCTCCACGGCACGCCGCAGGGCCGACAGTACTTCTTCCGTCAGTGCCGGAGCGGAGGTCAGTACCACGTCGGCGGCCTCTTTGACCGTCGTCACGTATTCGTGCCCGACGGAGGTGAACGCCGGGTGCCGGGCGACAGAGGTGCCTTCGGCGACCATGGGGCTGCGCCAGAGACCGAGGGCCTCGACGAAGACCTGGGCGGCCCGTGCGGGGTCGCCGTCCTTGAGGGCGAGTTGTGCCTGGCTGCGGAGGTCACGAAAGCGCAGGAGGTCGGAGGTCGAGGGGTCGACCTGGAGCCGGTAGCCGTCGGAGGCCCGGGCCAGGTGCTCGGCGTCGGTCCGGCTGCGCAGACCTGGTTCGAGGATCCGGCGAAGGGCACCTATGTGCCGGTGCACCACGTTGACGGCGCTGGCGGGTGGCTCACCGTCCCACAGGACGTCCACGGCGTCGCTGGGCGATACGGGACCGGGTGCGCGCAGCAGCAACAGGGAGAGCAGGGCGAGCCTCTTCGGAGGGCCGAAGTCGACCTCGGTGTCACCGCGAAGCGCGCGCACGGTGCCGAGGATGGAGTACCGGACTGTCGCATCCATGTTCCGCTGTCATTCCTCACGTGTCACTGTGCTGTCTGTGCGTGGACCACCATGGTCACGACCGGGAAGAGCGGCTCCGCGGAGCGTACGATCAGGCGCGCGAGGCCTTGACCGGTGCGGTCACCGTCCGTCGGAGACCGCGGCGGCCCCACCCCGTCGGAGTGCCCCGATGCCGCGAGCGGGCGTCACGACGGGCCGGCTTTCGGATGCCGCACGACCGGCGCACGCCGATGTGCGTCGACGCGGCGGAGGAAGGGGCAGCACTGGGTGCCGGCGCGGTCGCCCTCCCGGGACATCCCCGTACAGGCATTATACTAATTGGCGAGTCAAGTAGATTCTGTGTTGGTTTCCTCGTCCATGAGGAGAGCGGCGGAATACACCCCGCGGTCTTCTTCGGTTCCGCGTCAGGGCCGCAGGGCCACCCAGGAACCGTGCGGAGCGCTGCGCAGGAGCGACGACAGGCCGGCTTCGTGAAAGGCGAGCTCCAGATCGGCGAGCCCTTCGGAGAAGTGGGTCCAGCCGTCGTAGTGGGCGGGGACCACGACGTCCGCACCCAGCACGGCTGCTGCCGCGGCGGCACGACGGCTGTCCATGGACAGCGGCCGCCCGTCGAACTTCGCCGGCACACGGGCCGCTCCGGCGTGGAGCAGCGCGGCACTGATGTCCGGGACGCGGCGGGAGACCTCCGCCACCGTGCGGATGGAGGCGTTGTCGCCGCTGATGTAGAGCGTGGGAAGCCCTTGGCCGGACACGACGAACCCGGTGACCTCGCAGTTGACGTTGCCGTCGGCGTCGCGCTCTCCGTCCTCGGGTCCGTGCACCGCCGGGACCGCGAGGACGGTGAGGTCGCCGCGACCGTCCGGGCGCGGGACGAGGTGGCTCGTCCAGGGGGCCAGACCGACGGCCCGTTCGCCGAGCCGCGCGGCGGAGAGCGGGCCCGCAAGGAGGAGAGGGGCCGCTACGGCGAACGCCCGCCCGCGCTCGTCGAGATTGTCCGGGTGCTGGTCATGGCTGACCAGCACCACGTCGACGGAGCCCAGGGCTTTCTCGTCGACAGCCGGTCCTGCTGTCTTGGTCAGGTACCCGTGCGGACCGGGATCGTCGAATGTCGGATCGCTGACGAGGCGCAGGCCGCCCATGTCGATCACGGCAGTGGGTCCGCCGAGCACGGTGACGGCGCAGTCCTGCCGGGACAGCTCTCTGTTCGTCATTGCCACCCTCGCTGAGCGTTCCATCACTGCGGACACGTTCACGCTAATGATCCGCGCGGAGCCGCGGAAATGCCTTCCGTGAGGCATCCATGCCGTGCGTGCATCGGCGCTGGTCACTCGCGTGTGGCCGTCGTACCGGTGTGTGCCGCCGCGACGCCGGCTTCGAGGAAGCGGCGAATGAGCGCGCGGGGGCCGCTGGACAGATGGGCGAGGCCGACCTCCACCGGAGGCGCATTGGTCAGGGTCACGAAACGAAGAGCAGGGTGCCTGGTCCGACGTCGCGCCACCTCGGGAACGATGCCTATGCCTCGGTTGGCGGCCACCGTCTCCACCCACTCGTCGTAATTGGCGGTCTTCACGATCCTCTTCGGGCGCTGTTCCGCCGGCCAGGATCCGGGGCCCGTCGTCCCGCTCACCGTGTTGACGACCAGAGGCCACTGCTGGACCTCCGTCCAGTCCAGCCGGCCGCGTTCGGCGAGCGCGCACTGCCTGGCACACACGGCGATGCGCGGTTCGTCGTACAGGTGAACGACCTTTATGGGTCGGGGCAGGGGCATGTCACCACGGACCACCGCGACATCGACGGCACTCTGGCGCAGGGCCTGCACGGGATCGTCGGTGCGGGTGAGGGTGACGGACGCGCCGGTGGCCGCCTCGAAGCTGTCCACGGTGTGCTGCGCCCAGGGATCCGGCAGCAACCAGCTGAAGCCGAGCCGGAGCGTGACCATGCGGCGTGCGGCGTCCAGGGCCTGCTCGAAGGTGGCGAGGACACGCTCCACATGCATGAGGAACTCGGCCCCGGCGTCGGTCAGTTCGACCTGCCGTGAGGTGCGGTCGAGCAGTCGGACGCTCAGCGCGCCCTCCAGCTGGGCGATCGTGCGGCTGAGGGCCGGCTGCGTGATCAACAACTCCTGGGCGGCGCCGGAGAAGGAGTGGACGCGTGCCACGGCGGCGAATGCCCGTAGGTGACGCAGTTCGACATCCACGACGTCGGTCACCCCTCGGTGGATCGATGCCTGTCGCGCATGGACCCAGCCTAATCGGCATTTCACAAGGCCTCTCGCGCTGCCTAACCTCACATGTGTGCGCCGCGCGGACGACCTGGCGCCGTGGCGGACGGCCGTGGCGCCCAACGCGATACGTGAGCCGGGGACGGCCCGTTCCGTCCCGATGGAGCAGAGGAGGAGCCGGCGATGAGCTCATTGCTTTCGGACATCGGCGTCGAGCTGCCGGTGCTGGCCGCGCCGATGGCCGGCGGACCGAGCACTCCCGACATGGTCACGGCGGCCGCGCGTGCGGGCAGCCTCGGTTTCCTGGCCGGCGGCTACGAGAGGGCACAGGCACTCGCCGACCAGATGCGCGCCGTCCGGGCGGACGGCGTCCCCTTCGGGGTCAACCTGTTCACCCCCCGTCCGGTTCCCGTGTCGCCCGGGAGCCATCGCACGTACGCGCAGACGTTGCAGCCGGAAGCCGACCGCTACGGGCTGAACCTGAACGACGGCGCTCCCGTGGAGGACGACGACGCCTGGGAGGAGAAGGTGGACCTGGTCATCGGGAGCGACGTCCCGTGGGTCTCCTTCACCTTCGGCATTCCGGACCCCGACGTCATCAAGGCGGTGCGCCGGTCCGGCACCGCCGTGCTGCAGAGCGTCACCTCGGCGGACGAGGCCCGTCGGGCGGCGGAGGCGGGAGTCGACGCGCTGATCGTGCAGGGCGCCGCGGCCGGCGGGCATTCGGCCACGCTCACCCCCGGCCGCCCGCTCGACGACGTCGCACTGCCCGACCTGGTCGCGAGCATCCGGAACAGTACCGAACTCCCGCTCCTCGCGGCCGGAGGCATCGCCACCCCCGCGGACGTGACCGCAGCCCTGCGTGCGGGCGCGGACGCCACGATGGTCGGCACCCTCCTCCTGCGCACGGACGAGAGCGGCGCGTCCGTTCCCCACAAGCAGGCCTTGGCGGACCCCGCCTTCGACACCACCGTCGTGACCCGCGCCTTCACCGGCCGACCGGCCCGTGCCCTGCGCAACCACTTCACGGACCGCTACGACCCCGTGGCGCCGGCCGGCTACCCGGCCGTGCACCACCTCACCGCGCCACTGCGCAAGGCCGCCACCGCGGCGGGCGACACCCGGCTCATCCATCTGTGGGCCGGCACGGGATACCGCCAGGCGAGAGAGGAACGCACCGCACAGACTTTGCAGCGGCTCGCCGGTCAGCTGTGAGGGCGACGCGTACGCACGGCGGTGCGGGGAGGGACGGATCCCACCCCGCACCGCCGATGTCTCAGGCCGTCATGTCGAGCACGACCCGGAAGCGGGCCCGGCCCGACAGCATGCGCTCGTATGCCTCACGGGCCTGGCCGAACGGCATGACCTCGACGCTGGGACGGATGTCGTGGGCGATGCTGAACGCCAGGTTGTCCTCGTTCTCGATGGACGAACCGGTCAGGCTGCCGACGATGGAATGCGTCCCGAAGATCAGGTCGGGGGTGGACACGGTCAGCGGGTCGGGCGCGGCACCGACCACGACGAGCCTGCCGTTCGGCGCGAGGCCGCGGACCAGCGGGTTCATGGAGGCGCCGCTGGACGCTGTGGCGACGATGACGGAGGCGCCGCCGAGGGCGCTCAGGGCCGCTCCGGGGTCGGTGCTGCTGCTGTCGATGTACTCATCGGCGCCCAACTGCCGGGCGTACGGCTCCTTCTCCGCGCCCCGGGCCACGGCGGCGACACGGTAGCCGAGGCTGCGCGCGTACTGAAGGGCCAGGTGTCCCAGCCCGCCGATGCCTTGCACGGCCACCAAGGCGCCGGCCCTGGTGGGGCCCTGCTGGAGGGCGATGAAGGTGGTCAGACCGGCGCACAGCAGCGGAGCGGCGTCGATCGCCGAGATGCCCTCGGGGATGCGCACCAGTCCGCTGGCCCGGGCATAGGCCACTTCTGCGTATCCGCCGTCGGTCGTGGTTCCGGTCTGCTGCTGGTTCAGGCAGTTCACGAAGTCACCGCGGCGGCACGGCTCGCACTCCCAGCACTGCCCGTTGAGGAAGCCGACGCCGACTCGGTCGCCGGGCTGCCACGCGGTGACGCCGGTGCCGACGGCATCGATGACACCGACGATCTCATGTCCCGGAACGAGGGGGCGCGAGGGGTCGCTGCGCAGGCCCTCCACGGCCAGGACGTCGGTGTGACAGACGCCGCAGGCCTCCACCCGCAGGCGTACGTGCCCCGGTGCGGGGGCGGTCAGTTCGCGCTCGACCAACTGCAGATTGTGGACTCCGGTGGCCTCGAAGGCGCGGTATGTGGACATGACTGCTCCTGCTCCTGAGTGTTGCTCTGTCCGTGTGCGAGGGGTGGTCCCGGGAGTGACGGCTCACGTGCGGCGGGGTGCGTGGGCGCTGACCGAGCCGTGTCTAAATGACCGGTCGTCTCAATCAGAGTAGCAACTCCGGCAAACGAGCGGCCGCGGGGCGCGCGGCGGCACGCGGGGGAGTGGAGGGGGTGAGGGGGTCGCTGTAGCGTTTCTTCCAGGTCATGGACGGTTGGTCGACTTCGGGAAGTCCCGTCGTGAGGATTGTGTCGCGCTCCACAGGTAATCGGGTTTGACGGTACTAGACCGGTCGTCTAGTTTTGGCGACCGGTCGGCTAGTCAGTCGTCCCGTCACTTCCCTTCTCAGAACGGAGCGCTCTCGTGGCCACTCCCGTCAAGCTCGCCATCGTCTACTACTCCTCCACCGGCACGATCACGGAAATCGCGAAGGAACTCCACGACGCGGGCGTCAAGGCCGGCGCCGAGGTTCGTCTACTGAAGGTCGCCGAGCTGGCGCCTCAGGCGGCCATCGACTCCAACCCCGCCTGGGCCGCCCATCACGCGGCCACCGCCGACGTACTCGAGGCCACCCCCGAGGACATCGAGTGGGCGGACGCCGTGCTGTTCGGCACGCCGACCCGCTTCGGCAACGTCTCCGCCCAGCTGAAGCAGTTCATGGACACGTTGGGCGGCCTGTGGGCCGAGGGCAAGCTGGCCGACAAGGTCTACAGCGGCTTCGTCTCCAGCGCCACGGCGCACGCCGGTCAGGAGGCGACCCTGCTCTCCCTCTACACCTCGATCCACCACTTCGGCGGGCTCACCGTCACGCCCGGTTTCACCGACCCGCAGAAGTTCGTCGACGGCAACCCTTACGGCACCTCCCACGTCGACGGCCAGGGCGCCAACCCGGTGGACGACGTCGCGCGCGCCGCCGCCCGTATCCAGGCCGAGCGCGTGATCAAGGTCGCCGGCGCACTCAAGGCCGCGGCCGCCTGACGTCGGCGGCACGGGCCGGCGTCCGCGCGGAGGGGGCCTCGACTGTGCCCCCTCCGCCGGGCGTCCCCACCTCGCCTCCGGCGATTGCCGGTGGCGCAAACTTCGTTCGCGCGTCGGACCGAGAGAGGAAGATGTCATGAAAGAGTTCCTGGTCGAACTGACCACGACGGTGCCCGAGGGCACCGACCCGGCGGAGGTCGACAGGCGTCGCGCCGCCGAAGCCGTGCGGGCCAAGGAACTTGCCGCCCAGGGGCACCTGTTCCGGCTGTGGCGCCCGGTCGGAGAGCTTCGCAGCATCGGGGTGTGGAGCGCCGACGACGAAACCGAACTGCGCGAGAGGGTGCTCGGCACCCTGCCGCTGTGGCCCTGGATGACAGCGGTGGTCACCCCGCTGCAGGCGCACCCCAATGATCCGGGACGGGTCGGTTGAGCCACCCGCCGCGTTCCGGAGGCGGCGACACCTGTTCCTGAGCGGCTCCGTGGCGTGATTTCCATGAGCTGAGGAACCTTCGAATCCGATACGGAATCCCGGAGCGCGGCGCCTGCGGGCCGACCCGCGCGGTGAACGTAGGTGCGGTGCTCCGGCGCCGCGAGCCGCGGGGCGCCCTGACCACGGGCAAGTGACCTGGCTCGGCTCACCGGTTGTGGTCGACGGTGCACCGGGAACCCCGGGGGCTGCTGTCCGCTCTCACCAACCCGGCCCCACACGGGGTGTGTTCGGCGTCGAGCAGAGGCTCCGGTCTCGCCGGTGAGGGCAGCGAGAGCATCACTGGCCGCCTCTCGTAGTGGATTTGGTGTCTTCCAGGGCAAGAAGCCAACGTGCCCACCGTCCTGTGCCACGGCGTCGCCGTGGCAAGAAGCCAACGTGCCCACCGTCCTGTGCCACGGCGTCGCCGTGCCCTGATCACCGCGACAGGAGTACTCACCGTCGCAGGCTGGGTCGCCGTGCCGCTGGTGGCGCAGGCCACCGGTGGCAACGACGCGACCGACGCCGCGCGGCAGCGCTCCTTCGCTGACGCGGCGGCTGAATTCCACGTCCCGCAGGAGGTGCTGCTGGGCGTGGCCCATCAGGAGTCGGCATGGGAGGGGCACGCCGGACAGCAGAGCGCCGAGGGCGGTCACGGCCTGATGCACTTGACCGACGTCACCCGGCGATGATCGCCGGGAGCGACGCCGGAGCCGCCGTCAACACGGTGCGCGCGCACGACGTGACGGTCGTCTCGTCCGGCGCGACCGACGGGAGCCGGCCGGTCGCCGTGGACGGCTCGACATGCCCGTGGCGCGTCCGGTCGAGGACTCAGCATCGATACTCCTGTGCATGCGGTTGGCGGTGGAGTTCCTGCCGCCCCACAGCAACGTCCGCCACACGGAAGGCTCAACACGGTGACCACCGTCGCATATCAGGGTGAACCCGGCTCCAACTCGTCGACCGCCGCACGGGCGTTGTTTCCCGAAGGCGGGGAGCTGCCCTGCACCGCTTTCGAGCAGGCTCTCGACGCGGTCACCCTCGGCTCCGCCGACGTCGCGGTGATTCCGGTCGACAACTCCGCGGCGGGACGCGTCGCCGACGTGCATCATCTGCTGCCCGAGTCGGGGCTGCTCATCGTGGCCGAGTACTTCCTCCCCATCCGCTTCGACCTGATGGGTGTCCCCGGTGCGTCACTCGATCAGGTGGAGTGTGTACGCAGCCACGTGCACGCGCTGGGCCAGTGCCGAAAGGTGCTGCGTGAGGGCGGCTGGCGCACTCAGGTCAGCGACGACACTGCGGGGGCGGCACGTGAAGTGGCGGAGCTGGGCGACCACCGGCACGCGGCGCTCGCTCCGCCCGCCGCGGCAGGGCTGTTCGGCCTCGACGTGCTGCGGTCCGGAGTCGAGGACGATCCCGACAACACCACGCGGTTCGTCGTCCTCTCCCGGGAAGCCGAACTGGCCCCCGTCTCGGATCAGCCGACGATGACGAGTCTGTTCTTCTCCGTGCGGAACATTCCCAGCGCGTTGTACAAGGCGCTGGGTGGATTCGCCAGCAGCGGCGTCAACCTCACCAAGATCGAGAGCTACCAGATGGGCGCCGGGCTCAACGCCAGTCGGTTCTATGCCGAGATCGAGGGGCACCCCGACGATTCCCGAGTCGACCTCGCCCTGCAGGAGTTGCGCTTCTTCTCGTCCGAGGTGCGCATCCTCGGCGTCTATCACGCGCACCCGCACCGGCTGCGTGAACGATAGGCCGCTCCAGGCCCGTGTTCACGCCGACAAGCTCCCGCTGCCCCACCCCTCGCGGCGGGACGGGGGCAGCCGCGCGCGTGTGGTGCAACGGGAGTTGGAGGTGGACGGCGTCCGAGGCCGAGGGGGTCGCCCGGGGCGCGCGACGGACCTGCCGTCACCTGCCGGGCAGCCGGGTGGTGACCTCCTGCAGCACCCACCCGTTGCCGTCCGGGTCGTTGAAGGCTGCGAACGAGCCGTAGCTGGCGCGCTCCGGCTGCGGTCCGCTGACTCGCCCCTCTTCCGTACCACGGTGGAACACCCCGCCCGCGTCGTGGAAGATCTCGCCCATCTCGACGCCGCGGCCGACGAGTTCGGCACGGGCGGCCTCGATGTCGGAGACGATGAGGTGCAGGCCCTGCACCGAACCCGGTGCGGCCGTGGTGACTCCGGTGCCGAAGAGGATCGAACACTGCGAGCCGGGAGGCGTCAGGTGCACGACGCGATAGGTGTCGTCGGCGACGTAGTCCACATCCAGGCGGAATCCCGCCTTCTCGTAGAAGTTCTTGGCCCGGTCGACGTCGGAGACGGGCAGCACCACAACCTCGAGCTTCAGATCCATGATCGCCTTCGCTTTGGGGGACAGGGGGTTTCACGCGCGATCACGCGCGAGGGTCACCGGTTGAACCGGTGAGATCATGATGGCAGGGCGATTAGTCACCGGTCAAGGCGGTGACGCCGCCGGCGCCGGACGGGGCGTCGGCGACAGCCGGCCCCGCCGAGCATGATGCGGCCGATGTCCGGCGAGGAAGGTGCCGGCGTGTCGCGGCGCCGCATGGTCATCCGCGGGGGTGTTGGCAGGGGGTGTTCGGTGGAGGCGTTTTCGGCGTCGTGCCGCGTTTGTCCACATGCGCCTGGGTGGAGTCGTACCTAGGCTGGTACCCGTTCGAATCATCCCTAAATTGTCAAATAGGGATGAGGAGGTGATGCCTCATGGTGGAGTGCCCGTCATCGTGACCGAGGTGACGTACAGGGCGTGCAATGGGGCACCACGTGTGCGACCGGTTGACCGGCCGAAGAGTTCGCGCTTCACAGCCGAAGAGTTCGCGCGTCGCGGGTGGATCCGTGAATGCGGGGGCGGGCCGCGTCCGGCCCCGATCGGCGGTCACGGGCAGACGGGTATGCCCCATCGGCTCACCCCTACAGTCTGTTGCCTCCGGTGCCGGCCTTCGAGCGGCGCAGCGTCGACATCACCGACGGGGAGTCGCTGGACGCCCCCACACTCGGCGTCACGACGGAGGTGACCCCTCCCTGGCTGGGCTTCCGGCTCGTCGCCCACGGCTTGGCGCGGGCCGTTTTCACGCCCGTGTTCGGGATCCCGGCCCGAGTCGGGGCATGCCGCGGGATGTGCACAAGCCGGCGCTTCAGGTGCCGGCGTTCGGACTCGACGGAACGGGAGGAGTTCAGTTGTCGCCCGGCTGCGTCGGGGCGACCGCATCGGTTCTGGTCACATGCTGGAAGTCAGTGGGGCCCCGCGGCGGGGAGGGCGGGGGCGAGGAGGTGGAGTGCGATGGCGAAAGTCCTTTTCATCGTGACCGGGGCGACGTACTGGGTGCTCAAGGACGGCACCAGGTACGCGACCGGTTACTGGGCCGAAGAGTTCGCGATGCCGTACAAGAGGATCACGGACGCCGGACATGACGTCGTGGTCGCGACACCGAACGGTGTGGTCCCGAACGTCGACATGATGAGCCTGCGTCCCTCCATGGCGGGTGGCGAGGAAGGGGCCTTGGAGCTGGAGGCCATCATCCGTTCCGCGGAAGTGATGCGTCGGCCGCTCAAGCTGTCGGATGTCCGCCTGGAGGACTACGACGCCGTGTACCTGCCCGGTGGCCACGGTCCGATGGCCGACCTGGCGTTCGACGCGGACGTGGGGCGGCTGCTGACGGCCCAGCTCGCCTCGGGCAGACCGCTGGCGATCGTGTGTCACGCGCCCGCCTCGATGCTGGCCACCCGGATCCACGGCGAGTCGCCCTTCAAGGGCTACCGGGTCACCTGCTTCACGAATGAGGAAGAAGAAGCCGTCGGACTCGCCTCCAGGTCGACGTGGCTGCTTGAGACCGACCTGAAGGAAAAGGTGGGCGTCGACTTCAGCCGTGGTCCGATCTGGGAGCCGTACATGGTCGAGGACCGCAACCTCGTCACCGGGCAGAACCCGCACTCCGCCGCGATCCTGGGGGACCGGCTGCTGGAGATCCTCAAGTGAACGTACCTGGGGCTGCGTCGAGGGTGCGAGCGGAGCGCGCTGCCGATTAGTCCGGGTGTGCCGGAACAGCGAGGGGCCGATTCCTTCCCGTCACGGCGCTCGGCGTGCGGGCCGGGCGCCGTGACGTCACGCTCGGGAATCGGCAGCCGGGAGCACCTCGGTGGATGTCGCCCCTTTGATACATTAGACGACCGGTCGGCTAATTGTGCGGGCGTCGTGCCCGCCGCGACCGCACGTTCTGCCGGAGAGCACATGAGCCAGACCTGCGTCACCCAGCGAGCAGCGACCTGATGGCCGCGCCCTCGCCGATGCGGACGTGGTCGCCGCCTGACGGCCAACGGTCGGCCTTGGCCCACAACGGCACATTCAACAGCGGCGATTGGAGTCCCCCATGCCTACATCGGTCTCTTCCGATTCCCCTACACCTGTCGACTTCTGGTTCGACCCCGTGTGCCCGTGGACCTGGCTCACCTCCCGCTGGATGCTGGAGGTCGCACATGCTCGGCCCGTTCAGGTGTCCTGGCACGTCATGAGCCTGTCGGTCCTGAACGAGAACCGCCTGGACGAGCTGCCCGAACGCATCCGGGCGCTGATGGGCGAGGCGTGGGCACCGGTGCGTGTCCTGACCGCCGCGGCTCTCAAGCACGGTCCCGAGGTCCTGGAACCCCTCTACACCGCGCTGGGCACCCGCTACCACCTGCAGCAGCAGCCCAAGGACCGGGCCACCTTGGAAGCCGCGTTGCGGGAGGTGGGACTGCCGGTGGACCTTGCCGACGCCGGCGACACGGACCAGTACGACGAGGAGTTGCGGGCGTCCCATCACAGGGGCATCACCTTGGTCGGTCAGGACGTCGGCAGTCCGATCATCGCCGTTCCCGGTCAGGATGCGGGCGGCGATCCCGTCGCCTTCTTCGGCCCCGTCGTGAACCCCGCCCCCAAGGGGGAGGACGCCGCCCGCCTGTGGGACGGTGTCCTCGCCGTCGCGTCCACGCCGAGCTTCTACGAGATCAAGCGCACGCGCAGCAGCGCGCCCGACTTCGGCTGAGGCAACGCGCACCGTCGTCGGCGCCCGCGGCCACCGGGGGCCGCGGGCGCCGAGGTCATGGGCGCAGCGCGCGCAGCACACCCACCTGTCGCAGCAGCAGGGCATCGGACGAATTCGTCCACCCAGCCTGTAATAACCCGGCCGTCACGCGCATTACCTGGTGAAAGAGCCGACACGAGGAGACGGCGCGTGACCCAAGCTCAACGCTTCCGGGACGTATACGAGGAGTGCTATCCGCGCGTCCTCGCCTACGCCACGAGTCAGGTGGGACGTCATGTCGGTGAGGACATCACCAGCGAGACGTTCACCGTGGCCTGGAGACGAAGGGGGGAACTCCCGCACCCCGCGCTGCCCTGGCTGCTGGGCGTGGCCCGCAATCTGGTGCGCGAGCTGCGTCGTCGGGACAGCCATCAGTACGCCCTCGCCTCGCAGGAGGCACGGCGCATCGCCACGACGGGCCGGGACGAGACGACGGACGTGGCCACGGACCTGGCCGATCGCGAGGCAGCGCTCCAGGCTCTGGCGAGTCTGTCCGACGCCGACCGTGAACTGCTGACCTTGATCGCCTGGCACGGACTGACCGCGAAGGACGCCGCACGAGTCCTGGGCTGCACCACCGCGACCTTCACCGTCCGGCTGCACCGGGCCCGCCGTCGACTGGAACGGGCGATGGAGGCCGTGTCCGCACCGTCCGCCCGATCCGTGCGCCACACCGACACCGAGGGAGTACTCACGTGAAGGCAAGGAAGACCGGCGGGCGAGCCGCACGTCGACAGGACGTCATGAAGACGCTCGCGGCGGCCCGGCCCGCCGAGCTGGACCCGAGCCTGTTGGCCAACTCGCCCCGGCAGCGTGAGGACCTGGCGCACATCACGGCCGAATCGCGGGAGAGCTCTGCCGGCGCGGCTTCGGTGTTCCCGGTCGGGTGGCGCCCCCGACTCGTGCCGCTCGGAGCGGTCGCGACCGTCGCGGCGTCCGCGGTCGTGCTCAGCGTCCTCGTCGGGCAGGACGCGGGCGACACTTCGAGCACTCCAGCGGCGACGCGTCCGCCGTCGAGCGCACCCGCCACGCTGAACGACCGTATGGAACTGCTCGGCGTGGCGCAGGCTGCGGAGACCGCGGCGGCCGAGGGCACGTACTGGCAGGTGACCACACGTTCGGAGAACGTGGACGTGGTAGGTGAGCAGGGACGGCGCTACGCCCTGCGCAGCGCCTCCACCGAGAAGTGGTCGGTGGGTGTGCGCTCGGGAACCCAAAGCCTCATGGTCTCGGGTCTGGACGCGAGGACCGCACCGCGCACCGCGGCGGACATGGCACGGTGGCGGGACGCCGGTTCACCGCATCAGGTCGAAGGACAGGTGAAGGCCGACAGCCGGCTCAAGGTGCGCCTCATCGTCGGAGCCGGCCGACCGATGGTCATGCACACCAACGTGGGCAACAAGATCTACGCCCTCGGCCCGTACAACGTCTCCTACCACGACCTGCGCGCACTTCCCACGGACACCGGCACGTTGCGCCAGGAACTGGTCCGGCTGTACCGGCAGGACGGTGGTGCCGACGGACGCACCGCCTGGATGCTGCGCCAGATCGCCAACCTCATCACCATGCCGGTGAGGCCGGGGACCCGGGCCGCCGCCTACCGCGTGCTCGCAGACCTGCCCGACATCCGCGTCGAGGGCCCCGCCACCGACCCCCTGGGACGTTCGGGCGTGGCCATCACCCTCCCCATGAGGGCAACGACGGTACTGGGGGACGTGGAGCAGCGGCTGGTGGTGGATCCTGCCACCGGTGCCCTGCTGTCCGATCAGAGTGTCCTGGTGGAACCGTCGGCCGTCGCACGGGACGCGGGGCTGAAGTCCGGCGCGACGGTGCACTACGAGGCGACCACCCAGATGGAGTGGGCCGACCGGCAGATCACCGTACCGGCGAACGCCAAGGAAGGCTGAAGCGCCGGAGAAGAGATGCGCGCCAGGTCACCGACCTGACTTCTCCGCACGGCAGTTGAAGCGAAAGAAGGGCGCGCCCTCGCTGTGGGGGACCGGCGCCGCGAGCACGCACCCGGCCCGCCGGAGGACGGCGCTCTTGCTCCGCTCCCACGGGCCGCGCCGCTCCTCGCCGCCGACACACGTTCAGGCGACTCACCGGCTGAACACGCCAGATCGGACGCGTGCGTCCGCAGACACACCACTGACTCACACGTGTCATCCAGGTTGAGGACCATGACGTCATCCACGCACCGATCGTCCCTGCAGGCTGCCCTCCTCGCTCCGCTCGACGAGCGCCCGGCCACCGGCCGTGGTGCCCGCCGCCCGCACCTTCTGCTCATACCCGGCACCGTCCTGGCGCTGACGTTCAACCTCGCCGGATGCTCGGGCGCCGGAACAACCGATGCGGTCCGGCCCGCGGCGCTCGAAGCGCACGGCGCCCCGGCCGGTCCCGGCAAGAGGCAGCCGCTGCCCCCGCGTGCGGCCCGTGGCGGCGATGCCCCCGCCGCTCCCGTCCTCGCACAGCTGCCAGGCCTTGGCCCGCACACGCTGGCGAAGGTCCCGGCCCGCACGCGTCAGGTCGTACTCGTCACCGGCGAGGCCAAGAACTCCTCCGCCGCGCAAGCGGTGTTGTACCAGCGCAGGGGCGCGGGCTGGGAGCCGGGACCCACTTGGCCCGCCCACAACGCCCTCAGGGGCTGGACGGACGACCATCATGTGGATGATCTCCACTCGCCCATCGGCGTGTTCTCTCTCACCGACGCGGGCGGACGGCTCGCCGATCCCGGCACCCGGCTGCCTTACCACCACACGGCGGCCTTCACCGCCGGCGGTCTGGGGTTCCGGGGCGAATCGCTCGCGGGCACCTTCGACTACGTCGTCGCCATCAACTACAACCGCAGGACCGGAACGTCACCCCTCGACGCAACTCACCCGCAAGGCGCGGGGAAGGGGGGCTACATATGGCTGCACGTCGACCATGGCGGCCCCACGCACGGATGTGTGAGCCTGCGGAGGAAGGACATGCGAGCGCTGTTGCGAGCCCTCGAACCCGCTCGGCATCCCGTGATCGTCATGGGGGACGCCTTGTCCCTCAGCCGGTGACGACGATGCCGCTGTCGTCCTTGGCCTCGGCGTCAGCCTCATCAGGGCACTGCACCGTTGCAGTCAGGCGTTCCCGGAACACGCCCTGCAAGTAGGAGGCCGGCTGCGGCTGTTGCGCATCCTGGCCCCCTACAAACAGGAGGTCGGCTGCTGCGCACCCTGGCCCGCGGCCCCCACACGCCACCGCCGAACGGGCCCACACCTGGAATCTCTCGCCCCGGAGGTCTCCCGCCACGTCGCCGTCCTGCGGCAGGCCACTGGGCGGTACGGGCGCTGTTACGACGGAGTCTCTGCCGGCGCCGGGTGGCGGGCGAGTAGACCGGAAGCGGCCACAGCCGCGGAACGGCGCACCACGTCGGTGAAGTCGACGTGCATGGCGGCCAGTTCCGGATCGGAGGCGTATACGGCGAGCATGGCCTCCGAGGGGCGGCTGCACGGCCAGGCGGCCATGGCCGTCAGCAGAGTCGTCTCGATCAAGGAGGCGGCACCTGCGGTGCCGAGTTCGGGCAGCTGCCGCACAGCGAGCCCAGTGAGGACTTGCATCGACTGCCGTGCGGCGTGCTTGTGGCGGATGCCGACCTCGGTGGAGATGTTCTGTTCCAGAACCGAGCCCTGCGCGCTGAACAAGTCGCACAGCACCGGCCTTTGGGCCATCGAGGTCGCCAGAAGATCTGCGAGTCGGTCTCCGCGCTGCAGCGCGTTGCCCTGGTCGGGGAGGGACGCGCGCTCCAGTTCGGCCGTCCAGTCCGCGACCTCGGCGTCCAGCAGGTCGAGCAGGACCGCCTCGCGCGATTCGAAGTAGCGCAAGACGTTTGCCTTGGCCAGACCGACCCGACGGCTCAGCTCGTTCAGGCTGAGCCGGGAGACGGGCATCTCGGTCAGCATCGCGGCTGCGACGTCCAGGATCTGCCGTCGCCTCTGGGCGCGCTGTTCGTCGGTGCGGGCTCGCTGGAAGGTCACGTCCCCATCTTACTGACCACCGGTACTTTGCTAAGTTACCGCCGGTCCGTTAACGTGGTGCGAGACAAGATACCGGCAGTACTTAAAGAGGTCCGTCATGTATCAGGTTCCCGATCAGCAGGGGAAGCTCGCCGTAGTGACCGGCGCCAACAGCGGCACGGGCAAGGAGGCCGCCAAACGCCTCGCCGGTGCCGGGGCAGACGTCATCCTCGCGGTGCGCACCCCGGCCAAGGGCGAACAGGCCAAGGCCGAGATCACCACCGCACACCCCCGTGCCCGGGTGGAGGTCCACCGCCTCGACCTGGCGGATCTGTCCTCGGTCCGCGCGTTCGCCGACGGGCTGATCGACGACGGCAGGCCGCTGGACCTGCTGGTGAACAACGCCGGCGTGATGAACGTGCCCCGGCGCACGGAGACCGTCGACGGATTCGAGCTCCAGTTCGCCAGCAATTTCCTCGGTCCCTTCGCACTGACCGCCCAGCTCCTGCCCCTCCTGCTGACCGCCCCGGCGCCGCGCGTGGTCACGATGAGCAGTGGCACCGCCAACAGGGCGCGTATCGACTTCGACGACCTGCAGTCCACACGCAGCTACAGCCCCACCCGGGCCTACGCCCAGTCCAAGCTGGCCGACATGCTGATGACGGTCCACCTGGCCGACCTCGCGGCCCAGAACGACTGGCACCTGTTGTCGGCAGGCGCCCATCCGGGCTACACCCGCACCGACCTGATGACCTCCGGTCCCACCCTCGACGGCGGCAGGCCTGGCCTGATCGAGTCACTGCTCTACAAGATCGTCCCCTCGCAAGGGCCCGAACAGGGCACGGAACCCTTGCTGTACGCGGCAACCAGCCCCGATGCCGTCTCCGGCGGCTACTACGGGCCGCGCTGGGGGGTGGTCGGCGCCACGAAGCCCGTCCGGCTGCCGCGCCCAGGCCGGGACATGGCAGCGGCGGCCCGCCTGTGGAGCGAGGCGGAACGCCTGACTCACACATCTGTCGCGGCGTGAACGCGTCACCGTCCCGCCCAGCCGGCTGCGCAAAGCCGCACACCGGCGCGACGGCAAGCGGCGGACAGCGTTCGCTGTCCCATCTTGATCCGCGGTGTTGCGACGACCATGTGCTCTTTCTCTGATCCTCGCCCGGGTGGTGCGGCGGTGACGGCCCAACTGGACCCACGGCGTTCCGCCGGGCAGTCGAGAGTGCGAAGCAGACCATGGCGAGTCTTGTGGCCGGCTCGGGTCAGGGCTGACGGACGGTGTTGTTCGCTGCCCCCGACACGTCGGCTGATGTGCCGTGCGGGTGTGGCGGGATGCGTGCTCGCGCGACGAGGACGCAGGCGGCCGCAGCTGCCCCGGCCGCGGTCAGGGCGCACCAGGCGGCGGCAGGGCACACGGCTGTGAACAGCAGGCCGCACAGCATCGGCCCGGCTGCGGCTCCCAGCGAGACCCCCATCTGGCTGTACGCCGTGGCCCGTTGCTCGCGGCCTGGGTAGGGGAGCGCGATGACGTAGTGCAACAGGCCCGCCCAGCCCCAGCCGCCGCCGTAGGCGAGCAGGGCACCGATCGTGATCAGGGTGAGGCCCGGGCGGGAGAGCAGCGTGGTGCCCGCCGCACCGGCCAGGAACAGTCCCGTCAGGGCTCCCAATGCGGCACGGGGCACCCGGTCGGTGAGCCAGCCCGCGGCCAGCCGGACCACGATGTTGAACGCGGCTCCCGCGGTCGCCACCGCGCTGGCGACCGACAGGGACGCTCCCTTCGTCGTCAGTGCGAGCACCAGGAATCCGCCGAGTCCGTTGCCCACCATGGCGCCGAAGAATCCGGCGCAGCTGAGCGTCAAGAGATAGGGGTCCGCGCGCAAGGGCGCGGCACGATCCCGGTCGACAGCCGCAGGTGCGTCCGTAGGGCCCTTGCGTGCGAGCACGATGGCGCCTGCCGCGCACGGCACGGCGGCCGCGATGAACGCCGTTCGCCAGCCGGCCGGTCCGGCCAACAGGGGCATCGCCCCACTGGCCAGCAGAGTGGCGGCCGGTACCGCGGCTTGCTTGAGGCCGAAGGCCAATGCGCGCAGCCGTGGCGGGCACCGCCGCATGAGAAGGGCGTTGGTGTGCGGCTGGGTGTAACCGTAGACCGCGCCCCCGAGCGCCGAGCTGAGCCACAGGCCCGCCACGGGTACCGCTGTTGCCGTGAGCAGCCCGACGCAGGTGGTGGTCAGTGCCATGGCCAGGGTGCGTTCCAGGACGCGGGGGAGCGCGGCCCGTTTGCTGAGGTAGGCACCGGCCAGGGAGGCCAGCCAGTACACCGCCAGGATGGCCCCCATACGTAGGGAACTCCACCCGAATTCGGTGCAGATCAGGCCGTTTGCGGCACCGGGGAGGAACACCGGGAGCGAGGTGAGGACGGTGACGGCCGCGACGCCCGCCGCGGTCGGCAGGCCTGCTGGGGCATTGCCTCCCGTGCGGGCTTCACCTGGTCGTTGATCGTTGTGGACGAGGGTGCTCACGAGACGTGTGCCTCCACCTTGTCGACCGACGGCGACGCCCCGCATCCAAGGACCGCTCGGGCGACAGCGTCGGCGTCGGAGAGCGTCACGGAGTCGACGCCGGGTCGGACGCCGGCGGCCGTTGCCCAGTGGACGCCTTCGGTGGGGATGCCGAGGGCGAACCGCCTGGGGTGTGCGCGGCCGTGGGCGTCCAGCAGGCGGCTCGGGTGCGTGGTCACGGCGAGCGCTCCGCTGTGGTGGTGAGCGCCGTCAGGATCGGGGATGCGGTACGCGCTCGCCTGGCCTTGCTCGAGGAGCCGACGCAGCAACGGGTCGGCGGTCGCGCGGATGTCCGGGTTCTGGATGCGGGCTTCGATGAGGGTGGTCACGGTGATCGGGGGGCCGGGCACCATGGAGGAGGTGATGTGGAAACCGCCGGATCCACTCAGCGGGGTCACACGCATTCCCGGTCCCACCGGTTGCAGGACTTCGGCGCGCAGGAGCGCGGCCATCTCCGCGATGCGGCGTCGGGGAGGTCCGATGGAGACGCCGGCGTTGAACGGTGAGTACCAGCCGCTGAGTTCGTCACGGTAGGAGCGGCCGGTGATGCCCGCGTGATCCACGATCTGGCGGACCTCGTTGCGCAGGTCGCGCAGCACGTCGAGGGCGGACTTCAGGGGGCCGTCGACATTCCCGTGGCGGGCGAGCTCCGCATCGCGGTCCAGGTACGACACGAGCCAGTGTCTGAACTCCGCCGGCCCCTGGAGCGCGTGGTCGTCGTAGGGAGTCTCGATGGCCTGCCACGACCAGCGGTCCTGCCGGCTGACGCCGTGGCGTCGCAGGACCCGTTCCTGGCCGGGACCGTCGGCGGGGGAGAGCAGATAGGCCTGTACGAACGTCGCGATCGTCTGGGACGAGGCGCCGTACTGCCGCAGCAGTGCCCGGTAGTAGGCGATCTCGACCTCGCGGGCGATCAGCGGCCAGACGTCCTTGTCGAAGGTGACGTCGCGGCGTGAGGCGGCGCGTGCGCGCAGCGCGCGGATCGTGCCGGGCGTGAGGAGCAGTGGCTGGTGGCGTTCGCCCATGCCCTTTTGGTTGTCGCCGCGTGCCTGGTGGGGGATGCCGCGCCGGGAGCCCGCGTACAGGTGTGGCTCGCGGCCGGAGGGGCGGTACTCGAGGCGTCCGTCGGGCATTTCCGCGAACTTTCCGCCGCGTGCCTCGGTGAAGAGGGTCAGGTAGTCGAAGAAGGTCAGCCCAAGTCCGCGCAGGGCGACCGGTTCTCGCGGGGCGATCGCGTCGAGGTTCACATCGGCGGGGTTGCCGGGTGGGATGTGACGGGCGGTGTTGTGCGGATCCGTGGTGGAGGCGGGCATCGCCGCCAGGTGTCCCTGTGCCAGGATCACGGTGTCGAGGAGCAGGCGGTCGCCGTCGGCGAGCCGAAGGAGCTGCTGCTCGCCGTGGTCGGTGAGTTCGACGGCCGTGTCCTGATGGATGTGCACGGTCACCTGCGGTGGTGCGGTGTCCACGGTGCGACGGAAGGCCCACTGCAGATAGTGCCCGTACAGCACGCGTGGGGGATACGAGTCGGGTCCCACGGTGCGCGCCTGCTGCAGGAGTTCGTGGGGGTGGCCGCCTGTCGTGCCCGCGGCGGTGAGCAGGGTCGCCCACTCGTACAGGTTCGGCCCCGGCAGCACCGGCCCGGCGCACGACACACTCGCGTCGGTGAACACCGTGATCTGTGCCGCGACCGTGTTCATCAGCAGGTGCGGCGACTGGTCCGTCCGCCAGACCCGGCCTGCACCGGCCGGGGCCGGGTCGATGACATGCACGGTCACGAGTCCGGCGTTCGGCCGTGTCGCCGCGTTCGCGCACAGTCGCTCCAGGGTGATGAGTCCGCGCGGCCCCATCCCCACGATGGCGACACTGAGTCGACCGTTCAACGAGAGCCCCCGATTCCGTCTTCCTCTGTCTGGGTCGACGCCGATCCTATGAGGCGTGGAAGTGCATTGATGCAGTGCGCACATGACTTATGCGTTCGGTCAATGGACCGTATTCATGCGGCATCTGAATGAGTCGGTCGAGTCGTCTATTTCTCGCCGGACGTGATCTCTGACTAGCTTTCTGGGCGGGGCGAGCAGGGGAATCGTCGAACCGGTCCCGGGCCGAGTGCGTGGACGCAAAGAAGCAGATCATGCGCGGGAGCTTGCATCCACGTGGTCATCGACCAGCCGGTCGTTCCCCGTTCGCCCCGTCTCGCCGTGACCTTGAAGGCAACTTCCGCCATCCGGACGGGGAATTCACATGAGTGACTCCAGCCCTGCCACGTACAAGCCCTACAACCGCTCCTCGATTCAGCGGGCACCGCAATGGGAGCTGATTCCGCCCGACCTCCGTGAGGCGGTCGACGTCGTTTCGCACGTCCTGCCCTTCAGGACCAACCAGTACGTCCTCGATGAACTCATCGACTGGGACTCCATACCCGACGACCCGATATTCCGGCTCAATTTCCCGCATCGGTCGATGCTGGAACCCGACGACTACGTCACCCTGCGCGACCTGCTCCGGTCGGGCGACAAGCAGCGGTTGGCCAAGCAGATCCATGTGGTCCGCTCGCGCATGAATCCGCATCCCGCCGGCCAACTGACGCACAACGTGCCCGAACTGGACGGCGACGTCGTCCCCGGCATCCAGCACAAGTACCCGCAGACGGTCCTCTTCTTCCCGAGCGCCGGCCAGACCTGCCACGCCTACTGCACCTTCTGCTTCCGATGGCCGCAGTTCATCAAAGAGGACGACCTGCACTTCGCCGCCCGGGACGCTGCCGGACTGGTCGCCTACCTCAAGCAGCACCCCGAGGTCACCGACGTGCTCATCACCGGCGGCGACCCCATGATCATGCGGACGGCCACGCTCGAACGGTACCTGGAGCCCCTCCTGTCGGCCGAGCTGGACCACATCCAGAACATCAGGATCGGCACGAAGGCCGTGGGCTACTGGCCCCAGCGCTTCGTCAGCGACGCCGACGCCGACGACCTGCTCCGCCTGTTCGCACGCGTGGTGGCCGCCGGGAAGCACCTCGCGCTGATGGGCCACTACAACCACCCGGCCGAACTGCGTCCCGCCCTCGCACAGAACGCGCTGCGGCGCATCACGGCGAGCGGTGCCGTGGTCCGCATGCAGTCCCCTGTCCTGCGGCACATCAACGACGACCCGGGCGCCTGGCGAGAGCTGTGGACCCAGGGCGTGAAGCTGGGAGCCGTCCCGTACTACATGTTCGTCGAGCGTGACACCGGGGCCCGCGCGTACTTCGAGCTGCCGCTGGCCGAGGCGTACGACATCTTCCGCACCGCCTACGGCTCTGTCTCCGGTCTGTCCCGCACGGTTCGGGGACCGTCGATGAGCGCGTTCCCGGGAAAGGTCCTCATCGACGGCGTCCCCACGATCCGCGGGGAGAAGGTGTTCGCCCTGCAGTTCCTGCAGGCGCGCCAGGACGGCATCGTCCGCCGACCCTTCTACGCCAGGTTCGACCCCGCGGCCACCTGGTTCGACCAGCTCGTTCCCGCCTTCGGTGAGAGCAGGTTCTTCTTCGAGAAGGAGACGGCGGCAGCCGAGTCCCCCGTCGCCGGCCGGCCGCTCGACCTGGTGGGGGCGTGATCGGCATGGCGGAGAACACCTACGAAGTCCTCGCACTGCGGTTCGGCACGCACCCTGATCGGCCCGCACGGGACAACTTCCTGGTCGACGAGGGGCAGTTCACCCCGGGCAGCGACATGCCGATGGACTTCTACCTGTGGGTCATCCGCAACGACCGGCATTTCCTGCTGGTGGACACCGGATTCCCCGAACCGATGGCGCGACGCCGCAAACGCACCCTCTTCCGCGACCCCGTCGAGGCGCTGGCCGACCTCGGCACGCAGGCGCACGACGTCGAGGACGTGGTGATCACCCACATGCACTACGACCATGCCGGGAACCTGGACCGCTTCCCGCACGCACGCATCCACCTGCAGGAGGAGGAGCTGCGGTTCTGCACCGGGCCGGCGATGCGCCACCACATCGTGCGCAAGCCCTTCGAACCCGTCAACGTGCAGGCCGCAGTCCAGGGGCTGTTCGAGGACCAGCTCGTCCTCCACCGGGGCGAGGCCGAGATCATTCCCGGCGTCACGGTGCATCCGGTACCGGGCCACACGCCGGGCACCCAGGTCGTGCGCGTGCCCACCGCACGGGGCTGGGTCGTGCTGGCGAGTGACGCGAGCCATCTGTGGGCCAACATCCGCCTGCGCAGCCCCTTCCCCATCCTCGACCACCTCACGCCCATGCTGGAGGGCTACGACCGGATCGAGGCCCTGGCGGACGGCGACGACCACATCGTTCCCGGACACGACCCCGAAGTGGCGCGGCGATTCCCCCAGCTCCCGGGAGCGCCTGACTGGGTCTGTCTGCACGAACCGGTCCTCGACGGAATCGCCGCCACCGCGGCGGTCGGTGGAGCCGCGCGATGACGGCCCTGACGGTGTCGGTCGTCGGGGTCGGCCCACGCGGCCTGAGCATCCTGCAGCGGATGTCGCAGCTCGCGGACCGGTTACCCGCCGGCCGCACGCTGGAGGTGCACCTCATCGACCCGGGCGACGGCGGCCAGGGTTCCCATCCCGCACGCCAGCCCTCCCACCTGCTGACCAACACCGTCGCCAGCCAGGTGACCATGTTCAGCGACGACACCGGCCCCTCGTTCACCGAGTGGGCGGCGACGGCGGGTTACCGGGATTTCGGGGGAGTGTTCCTCCCGACGGGCGACGATGCCGGCGATCCGTTGAGCGAACACGCCTATCTGCCCCGACAGATGCTCGGCGGCTACCTCAGCTGGGTCTTCGACGAGACGCTGCGCACCTTGCCGTCACAGATCCGTGTCGTGCACCACCGTGACCGCGCGGTGGACATCGAGGCGCGCGGCGGCGCAGGCTTCGCCGTTCATCTGGAGAAGGGCTACACGCTCCCCAGCGACTACGTCTTCCTCACCACCGGACACAGCGAACGGATCCCCAGCGCAGAGGACCGGGCGTACGAGGAGTTCGCCCGACGCGGCGCCGTGCGCAACCCCCGGCTGGTCTACCGTTCGACCCCCTATCCGGTGGACCGGCTGCAGGAGATCGCCCCCGGCACCACCGTCGCGGTCCAGGGGTTCGGACTGACCGCACACGACGTCATCTCCGAACTCACGGTCGGCCGCGGCGGCTTGTTCCACGGCGCGGGGCGGGACATGGAGTACCGCTCCAGCGGGCGTGAGCCCAAGATCCAGCTGTTCTCCCGCCAGTGCCTGCCGTTCAGCGCGCGCGGGGTGAACCAGAAGGGCCTCACAGGGCAGCACGAACCTCGGTTCTTCACCAAGGAAGCGGTACGACGCCTTCGAGAGCAGGCGATCCAGCGCCGTGACGATCCCCGACTCGATTTCGTGGGGGATCTCCTTCCGCTCCTGCTGAAGGAGATGGGGTACGCCTATCGCGCGGCCGCGGAACAGCGTCATGTCCCGCCCGAGGAGTACGAGTTCACCCCGGACGACCGGCTCGCCGTCGAGGACATCGTCGACCCGCTGCGCGGGCGCACCTTCGCGGACCACGACGCGTTCGAGCGCTTCTTCGTCGACCACGTCGTCAGCGATCTGGCGCAGGCGGAGCGCGGCAACCGGAGCAGCCCCGTCAAGGCCGCCACCGATGTCATCCGTGACACCAGGGCGAGCCTGCGGGAAGCCGTCGAGTTCTCGGGGCTCACCCCGCCCTCGCACCGGACGTTCAACTCGACCTACGTGCCGGTCATGAACCGGGTTTCCTTCGGCCCGCCACGGCACCGCAACCACCAACTCCTCGCACTGATGCGGGCCGGGATCGTGGACCTGGCAGGCGGCCCCGGAAGCACCGTGGTCCTGGACCAGGAGGCGGCGCGATTCGCGATCCGGACCACGTACACCGCAGAAACCGAAGTACGCCATGCCGACGCGCTGGTCATCGCGCGTCTCGACGCCTTCCACCCGGAGCGCGACAGGTCACCGCTGATCCGCAACCTTCTGGATCGAGGCCTCGTGCGCCCCTACACGAACGGCACGTACCAGCCGGGCGGCATCGACATCGACGAACAAGGCCGGCCCGTCACAGCGGTCGGCCAACCACTTTCCGCTGCCTGGGCGCTCGGTTGTCCGGTCGAGGGACCGCGGTTCTACACCCATGCACTGCCCCGGCAGGGACTGACCTCCCAGTTCGCCACCGACGCCGACACCTGCGTACGCGACATGTTCGACCACATCCGACACCGGGACGACCCGCTCCAGGAGGACCAGCATGCCCGTGCAGAACGGCAGTCAGTTTCCGTACCCTGAGTTCCGCAAACGCCATGTGCGCCACCATCCGTCCCCGATCGTGTGGCCCTGGGATCGCCTGGCCAAGGAACTCGAAGCCGCCGAACACACGGAGTACGGCACGCTCACCCTGGCCGCGCCCGGGGGCGGCCACGAGATCGTCCCGGGTACGTCGATGACCTTCCAGGCCGTGCGCCCCGGTGACCGCACCACGGCGCACTCGCATTCCTGGTGGCACCTCTATTTCGCCCGGTCCGGCGCGGGCACCGTGATTTTCGACGAGACGGGAGAGTCCGTCGAGCTCGGCGAGGGCGACATCCTCCTCATCCCGGCCTGGTCGACGCATCACTTCGAAAACCCCGACGGGAGTGAGGATCTGCTGCTGCTCAACCTTTCGAACCTGCCTCAACTGGCGGCGATCCACAACAACTTCTCCGAAGAGCACCCGTAGACGACCGCCCGACATCAGGAGGCGTACATGTTCAAGCGCATCGACCACATCGGTGTGGTCGTCGACGACATCGACGACGCGAGGGCGTTCCTTGAGAGCCTGGGGATGCGTCTGGAACGGGCACAGGACGTGCCCGAGCGCAGTGTGAGGATCGCGTTCTACCGGTGCGGGGACGGCCTGATCGAACTCATCGAGCCCACCACCGAGGAGGCGCGCCGGCGACGGCTCGGTGACGGCAACCAGGCCCGCCTGGAGCACATCGGTGTCGAGGTCGACGACGTGCCCAGGATCATCGAGGCGGTCCAGGGCCTCGGTGTCGGGTTCACCACGAGTGAGCCCGTCCCGGTCGGCCCGAACCTCAACGCGTGGACGCGGCCCGAGACATCCGACGGAATCCAGTTCCAACTGGTGCAGCGGGACGCGGTCTGACGCGTCCTCAAGTACGAGGCCGGGGGCCTGTTCGGTCCCTGGCCCCCGTGTCCGACAGTCGCGCGCAGCGTCGATCGATTGCGACTGTACATACTAGTAGTTACAATCCCGGGGTGGATTCCTTGAACACGTCAGTCGCACACGAGCCGGCCCGCACCGGGACCCGTCAGGGGCAGTCGACGCGGCGCGCCAGACGTCAGGGCCTGATGCTGGCCTCGCTCCTGGGCGGGATGTTCCTCGGAAACGTGGACATCGCGGTGGTCAACGTCGCCATCCCGTCCATCCGCGACCGCCTGCACGCCTCCGGCGGCCAACTGGAACTCATCGTCTCGGGGTACACCCTCGCCTACGCCATGCTGCTGATCACCGGTGCCCGGCTGGGCGAGATCCGCGGCAGACGGCGGGCCTATCTGTGGGGCCTCGCCGTCTTCACCCTGTCCTCGCTCGCCTGCGGACTCGCGCCCGACAGCGCCACACTGGTCGGGATGCGACTCGTGCAGGGCATCGGGGCGGCCCTGATGGTCGCCCAGGTCCTGACGAGCATCCAGGTGCACTTCGACGGAGCCGCCCGACGGCGGGCCCTCGGCGCGTACACCGGCGTCCTCGGGGCCAGCTCCGTCATCGGCCAGGCCCTGGGCGGCATCCTCGTCCAGGCGGACATCCTGGGCACCGGATGGCGGCCGATCTTCCTGATCAACGTGCCGATCGGCATCGTCCTGCTGGTCACCTCGCTCGCCTTCCTGCCCCACGACGAGACCGCACGGGACACGAAGCTCGACATGCGCGGTGTCGGCCTGCTCTCAGTCGGCCTGTTCCTGCTGGTGACCCCTCTCGTGCTCGGGCGGGACGCGGGCTGGCCGCTGTGGACGTGGCTGTGCCTGGCCGCCTCTCTGCCGGCGCTCGTGCTCTTCGCGAGAGTCGAGCAGAGCATCGCGCGGCGCGGGGGCAGTGCGCTGATGAACGTCGCCCTGCTCGCCCGCAAGCACGTCGCCCTCGCACTGGTCTCCCAGGCCGCCACCCGCGCCGGCTACTTCGCGCTCCTGTTCGTCCTCGCTCTCTACCTGCAACAGGGACTCGGCCGCAGTGCCGCCTACTCCGGTCTGATCCCCATCGCCTGGGTGGCGACGTTCGCCCTGGTCGGACCGATCCTCGGCCGACTGCCGGCACGCGTCAGGAAGCTCGCCGCACCGGCGGGAGGACTCCTGATGGCGATCGCCTTCGCCGGGATGGCAGCCGGAGCCCACAGCACCGCCTGGCTGACCGCCCTGCTCGCCGTCGGCGGCATCGGCTACGGCGCGGCCTTCAGCGGCACCCTGACCCACCTGACCGAATCCGTCGAAGCCCGCTTCGCCCCCGACGTCAGCGGCCTGTTCAACACGACGCTGCAGGTCGGCGGAACCCTGGGAGTGGCCGTCTTCGGCACCGTGTACCTCGACCTGGCCGCAAGCCGCGGGACGCCCCAGGGCGCGTTCAACACCACCAACGCCGTTCTGGCAGCACTCTCGGTCACCGCCTCCGTGCTCATCCTGTTCGCGGGCAAATCCGGGGCGGCCAGGACCGCCGTCACGGACTGAACCGACCCGCGCGCGCCGCCCACCGAGGGGCTGAGCGCTACGACCCTCTCATCAACCACCCGTCACGACCGATCACTCAAGAAGGAGCTCGCACATGGACGTCAACCGGCACCCGGGCGACGCGACCAAGGGCCCCGACGATCGCTTCTCCGGCGACGTCTGGCTGTGGCCGCGCATCGGAGCCACCGCCAACGCCGAGGTGCGCAACGTGCTCTTCACGCCCGGTTCCCGCAGCGCCTGGCACAGGCATCCGGCGGGCCAGGTGCTCCACGTCACGGAAGGCGTCGGCTTCGTGCAGTCCCGGGGAGGCGAACGCCAGGAGATCAGGGCCGGAGACACGGTGATCTGCCACCCGGGCGAGGAACACTGGCACGGCGCCACGCCGGGCACATTCATGACCCACATCGCCGTCACGGACGGACCGACCGAATGGCAGGAACACATGACGGACGAGGAGTATCTCGACTGACGTCCTGCACATGACGGACGCCGGTCCGACACGGCTTCAGCGAAAAGAGGGCAGCGTCGGACCGGCAACCCGTGCATGACCGACGTACGCCCCCACGGTCAAGTTCCCATGAACTCTGCGCCATCTGAGAATCCGTCACACCCTCTGAGGCCAGGGGGTGATGATCGTCGGAGCAGGGCATACCTTAGAATCTTGCGGACAGGGGTCAGCTGCGTTGTCATCGCGGCATCGAGGCGCATCCGGCACCGCGAAAGGTGCTTTCGGGGCACTTCATATGCTGCTCTCCATGAGCATCGAGTTACACCACCTGCGCGGGTTCCTGGCCCTCGCAGACGAGAAACACTTCACCCGTGCCGCGAAGCGCATGAACGTGTCCCAGCCGACACTCAGTCGGAACATCCGCCGCCTGGAGACATTGCTCGGACGACGACTTCTGGAACGGACCACCCGGCAAGTGACCCTCACGCAGGCAGGCGAGACCCTCTACGACCGCCTCCAGGTCCTGCTGCCGCAAATGGAGGCGGCACTGCGTCTCGAACCGGACGACGACACCTTCCGCGTGGGCTTCGCATGGGGCTTCCCCACCGGCTGGCCGCAAGAAGTCATCGCACACTTCGAGGAAGAGACCGGTGTCTCCGTGCAAGCACACCGCCATGACGCGAAGCTCGCAGGAGTGGACCGCGGGGACGCCGACATCGCGATCCTGAGAGGGCGGCTGAGGGCCCCGGGCATGGAAGCTGTCACCCTGTTGCACGAACGGAGAGTCGCGGCGGTCTCCACACGCTCCGAACTCGCCGAGCGGCACGAGATCAGCTGGCGGGAGATCGCCGATCAACAACTCGTCATCAACGAGGTGAGCGGCACCACCGACTTGACCGACTGGCCGACCGACCATCGGCCCGGCATCTCCGTGGTGTGCAGCAATTTCGACGAATGGCTCGAAGCTGTCGCCGCCAACAAGGGAGTAGGGATCGTCCCCGAGTTCGTCGGTCGGCAGCACGTCCACTCCTTCGTGTCATTTCTCGCCATCCCGGACGCACCGACTGTCCCGCTCAACCTGGTCTATCCCTCAAACGCCGGTCACCCCCTGATACCGCGCTTCGTCGCCATGGCACGGGCCGCCGTAGCCGAGCCGGCCTAGGTGAGTGCCCGGATCGGCGGGGCACTCGCGCGGCCGGCCGTGCCTGAGTGGTGCCTCGCCGACACAGGCGAGTGCGCAGTGACGCGGGACGTCGACTTCGGGCCGCTGCGGCGTCGCTCGTTCCCCGTACGGGATCACCACCATCATGTGGCCGCGCAGAACGAGCGTGACCGTCCGCACCTCCTCGGGACGGGGAAGCTCGGCGTCGTCTGCGAGCAGCCGCTGGGCGATGGCGCGAACTGGTAGGCGTCGTGCCCGACGCTCGTCGGCGACCGAGACGGTCGCCTCGGCGACCTGCGTGACGGTGTACTCCCGGACAGTGGCCCCATTCCTTGCAGGCGCTCAGCGTCGCCTTGCCGCCCCCGCCGGAACACGGGACCACCGAGCCGCCGAGCCGAGAGGACGCGAGAGTCGCGGACCGGGACCGGGGAGAGGAATATCGGAGGCACGGAGGCAAGGTGGAGGCTATGGGGACGCCGTCGATGCTTTTCAGCGAGAGTCCGGAGGATCCGTTCGCCCTGGGGCATGGCGCCTCGGCAGTGCTCGACGATCACGGCACAGTGGTCGGCTGGAGCCCACGTGCGCAGGAACTGCTGGGCTATACGGCCAAGGAAGTGATCGGACGGGCATGGCAGGACCTCCTGGTCGACGCCCGTGACCTGCCCGCCGCGCGGTCCGTCGTCGTGGACGCCATGAGGGCGGGGGGCTGGTTCGGAGTCCTGCCCATCCGGCACCGCGACGGACAGCGTGTGGAGATGGGCTTTCGGGCCCGTGCGACCATCCGTGACGGGGACGCTCAGGAGTGGATCCTGGTCGGTGCTCCTGCCGCGGAGGTCATTGCCTGGCAGCGGGACCGTGCGCTGCTGGACGGCCTGTACCGCCGGTCCCCGATCGGTCTGGTCACCTACGGCCCGGACATGAGAGTGATTCGGGTCAACCGCGCGATCGAAAAGGCGAGCGGCGTCCCTGCCGAGGCGCCGGTGGGCCGCCGTCCCCGCGAATTCATGGTCGACGAGGACGCAGGTCCGGCCGAGGAGCGGGTGCGACAGATCCTGGAGACCGGCCAGCCGTGGATCTTCACGGAGCAGTCGGCCCGGACGCGGCATGATCCGGGTCGGGAACGGATGGTGTCCGTCTCAGGATTCCGGATGGAAGACTCCTCGGGCCGGGTTCTCGGTGTCGCCGAGACGATCGAGGACGTCACTCAGCGCTACCGGGCCCGACGCAGACTCACGCTGTTGAACGAGGCGAGCGCCCGTATCGGAACCTCGCTGGACGTGACAAAGACGGCTCGGGAACTGGCCGAGGTGGCTGTTCAGGGCTTGGCCGACTACTGCTCGGTGGACCTTCTGGAGCCGGTGACGGTCGGTGACGAACCGCCCCGGGGTTTGAGAGGTTCCCTGTTCCGGGTAGCCCTCGCGCCTCCGGAACACCGGGTCCCGTTCCAGGAGGGCGAGGTGGTCCCGCTCCTTCCGGAGTCTCCGCAGGCGCGATGCCTGGCCGAGCGCCGCACGATTCTCGAACGACTGCTGTCCCTTCGCCCCGAGTGGTACGCAATGGACCGGCGACGGGTCGAGGTCGCCTTGGGTCTCGGCGTTCATTCGCTGATCGCGGTGCCCCTGGTGGCGCGTGGCCTGGCACTGGGGGTGGTGAGCCTGTGGCGAGCTCGCCATTCGGAGCCCTTCGAGGATGACGACGCCGCGGTGGCCCAGGAGTTCTCCTCGCGCGCCGCCGTCTGCATCGACAACGCCCGCCGCTTCACCCAGCAGCAGAGCGCCGCCCTGACGCTGCAGCGCAGTCTGCTGCCGAGCGCGGCGTCCGACCTGCCGGCCGTCGAGGTGGCCTGCCGATACCTGCCGGCGAGCGGTGAACCGGGCATCGGCGGTGACTGGTTCGACGTGATCCCGTTGTCAGGGGCCCGGGTCGCCCTCGTCGTGGGAGACGTGGTCGGCCACGGGATCCACGCTGCGGCCTCGATGGGCCGCCTGCGCGCCGCCGTGCGCACCCTGGCCAGTCTCGATCTGGAACCGGACGAGGTGGTCGCCCGGCTGGACGATCTGGTCGGCCTGCTGGCCGCCGAGCTGGAGGCGAACGCCGACGGCAGCCGGTCGGCGGTGGAGCAGGTGCTCGGAGCCACCTGCCTCTACGCGGTCTACGACCCGGTCTCCCGGCGCTGCTCCTTGGCACGCGCCGGCCACCCGGCACCGCTGGTGTCCACTCCGGACGGCCAGGTGACCATGCTCGACCTGCCCGCGGGGCCGCCGCTCGGCCTGGGGGGACTGCCGTTCGAAACGTGCGACCTCGACCTCCCCGAGGGCAGCCTGCTCACGCTGTTCACCAACGGCCTCCTGGAGGCGCGCAGCGGTGACATCGACGCCGCGCTGGAGAATCTGAGCGCAGGTCTCGCCCGCCCCGCCGACCCTTTGGACCGCACCTGCCAAGCCGTGGTCGAAGGGCTGCTGCCCGTCGGACACCTTCCCAGCGACGACATCGCGCTGCTCATCGCCCGTACCCGGGTGCTGCCGCCGGAGAATGTCGCCTCGTGGGAGCTCCCCCTGGAGGCGACCGCCGCTGCCCGTGCCAGGGAGCTGGCCACGGCGCAACTGACCGAATGGGGGCTGACGGAACTGACCTTCACCACCGAACTGGTCGCCAGCGAGCTCGTCACCAACGCCTACCGGTACGCGGCCGGCCCCATCACCCTGCGCCTCGTCCGTGCGCAATGCCTGATCTGCGAGGTGTCCGACACCAGCCACACTTCCCCGCACCTCCGTAGGGCCCTCAACACGGACGAGGGCGGGCGCGGGCTCTTCCTGGTCGCACAGCTCACCGAGCGGTGGGGCACCCGCTACAGCCACGACGGCAAGACCGTCTGGACGGAGCAGCCCTTGCCGTCCTCATGACCCGCTCCCTCCCCGAGGACGTCCTCTCGGGTCCCGGTGGGCCGGCTGATCAGCGGAGTCCGGCGAAGAGGTCGCTTTCGGGCACGGCCGCGCCGGTGGTGTCCTGGACACGTACGAAGGTCTCGACGCCCATCAACTCGGTGAACCTCTCCTGGCCCATCCTGAGGAAGAAGATGTTCTCGCCCTGGCTGGCGTGCGCCGCCAGCGCGTCGAACTTCTGGCCACCGAACGCGGTGGTGTCCACCCAGGTGGTGATCTCCTCGTCGGGGAGTCCGATCTCGGCGATCGCGGCGGCCTCGGCGGGATCCGGCTCCTGCGCGTCCGCACCGAACTCGCGCATGATCTCGCCGAACCGCTGCATCATCGAGCGGGGCGCCGTCGTCCAGTACACCTTCGGCGTCACCTCGGTCATCGCCAGCGCCGCCATCGTGATGCGATTGGCCTGGATGTGGTCCGGGTGGCCATAGAAGCCGTTCTCGTCGTAGGTGACGACCACATCGGGCTGGTAGAGCCGCACAAGGTCCGCAAGTCGGGCGGCAGCCTCCTCGACGGGCGTCTGCCAGAAGGATCCGGGGGCGTCATTGGCCGGCCAGCCCATCATCCCGGAGTCGGCATAGTCCAGCATCTCCAGATGACCGACCTTCAGGACTTCGCAGCTGGCTTCGAGTTCTTGACGCCGCATCAACGCGACCGCCGCCGGGTCGTGTTCGGGATCGCCCGGCTTGACACCACCCGGTCCGTCACCGCAAGCGCCGTCGGTACACGTCACAAGGACCGTGCGAATGCCCTCCGCCGCGTACCGGGCAAGGACACCTCCAGTTCCCGTGGCCTCATCGTCGGGGTGGGCGTGTACCGCCATGAGCGTCAAGGGCCAGTCATTCATGAAGCATTCCTCCTGTGTGAAAGGGCCAGGCCTCGGACCCGGTCCGCGGCGGGCGTATCAGCGGTCGTCCCTGGTGGGGGAGCAGCGGCTCGCCGATCACCAAGTGTCAAGCATTTCGGCCTGGATCAAAAGGAACAGCAACCGCATCGTCCCCGTCCTACGATCTCCCGCATGCTGATTCGCCGGACATTACGGATGATCATCGTGTTCGCTGTGGTCCTCGCCGGAGCGATCGGCGGTGGCGTGGGGACCGCGCAGGCGGAGGGGAGCCGGACCTCCTACGACCGGCAACTGTTGTTCTACAACCACTCCTACGGAGTCCTCGACCGGGAGACCGCCGATGCCATCGAGCACTCCGACTACCTTCCGGACTTCGCCAACTTCCAGGTCCGCACCACGACCGGTACCGGCGGACAGACCTGGACCGGTCGTTATCTGATGGGCCGAGAGACCTACCTGGAACTGTTCGGTGTCGGCGACATCGCCGGCCAGGACGGCACGCTCGGCTCCGCCGGACTGGGCCTGTCGACCGAACGAGCGGAAGACCTGGCGACCGTCACCGAGCGGTTGAAGGACGAAGGTGTCGCCGATCCCGTCGAATTCCTCCAGACCCGGGACTTCGGTGACGGCGTGCCCGTGCCGTGGTTCGACGCCGTCCTCACCACCACCGAGTACGACGCCTTCGGAGCCTGGGCGATGGAGTACCGACCGGAGTACTTCGCCGATCCTCGCAGCAACACCGAGCCGGCGAGTTCTCCCGGTGACGTCGGCCGGGAGCGTTACCTGTCCGACGACTACCGCACCCACCTGATGCGTGACGTGACGTCGGTCCGCCTCGCGGTCACCGAGGGCGACCTCGCGGACACCGTGCCGCTCCTGCGGGCCTGCGGGTTCGCCGTCCGGACCGTGACGGATGGGGGTGTTGTGGCTGAGCGTGGCGGCACCACGATTCGGTTCGACGCCGTCCCGCGCGAACAGGCAGGGTTGCGGCAGATCGACATGTCACTCGACCGGCCCTTGATGGACCGGCATGTGGAGCGGATCGGTCGGTCGACGCTCGTCGTCGGCCCGGGCAGCCGTGCCGTGTGGACGTTCGCCGACAACGGCACCCGGTAGACAGTGGGGTGCGCTCCCTCGACGGGGCGCCCTCAACAGGGTCTGTGAGCCCGGCATGACATGGGCGGTCCGGGTCGCCGAAGCTCGCCTCTTCGCGCACGGGCGGGTGCGGTTCCGGTGGCGTGCCGGCGGGCACGGACGACGGTCGAGCCGACCGACACCAGCCAGCCGACCTCTGGCCCAGCAGTCCGAGTCAGCCCTATTTCGCTGGCGCGGCACCCGCGCGCGGTGGATGATCCGCAGGGTCCGGGGCCGCCCCGAGACCCCTTCGTCCGCCTGAGAGGAAGTCGTGATGACTGCCGCCGAGTCCACGCCGTCCGAGTCCCGGCCCGAAGTCCGTGCGGCAGCTGGAAGACTGCGCGGTGTCCGGGAGGAGGGTGTGGCGGTTTTCCGTGGCATTCCGTTCGCCGAGCCCCCGGTCGGCGTATTGCGCTTCGCCGCGCCGCGACCGGCACGGAGCTGGAGCGGGGTCCGGGAGGCCGTCTCGTACGGCCCCCCACCCCCACAGGGTGGCCACTTCGGCATGAACGAGCTGCCGCAGGACGCCGGCGACGACTGGCTGACGGTCAACGTCTGGTCGCCCGAACTCGACCCGGGAGCAAGGCTGCCGGTGATGGTGTGGATCCAGGGCGGCGCCTACGTGATCGGTACGTCCGGCCTTCCCGAATACGACGGTGGCCGGCTGGCACGGGACAACGACGTCGTCGTGGTGACGTTCAACTACCGCGTGGGTATGGAAGGCTTCGCGCAGATCGAGGGGGCTCCTGCCAACCGCGGGCTGCTCGATCAGGTCGCCGCTCTCGCGTGGGTACGCGACAACATCCGGGCCTTCGGCGGCGATCCCGAACGAGTCACGGTGTTCGGCCAGTCCGCCGGTGGCGGATCCATCGCCGCGCTGCTGGCGATGGACCGCGCGGCCGGACTCTTTCGCCGGGCCGTCGCGCAGAGTGTGCCAGGCACGTTCTTCTCACCGGAGCTCGCCGCGGACATCACCGGCGCGTGCGCCGCCGAACTCGGGCTGCGGCCAACGGCGGCCGATCTGTCCGGCGTTGCGCCACACCGTCTCTCCGCCGCCGCCGACACGGTCGGCGCCGCGATGGACCAGTGGGCGGACCGCTGGGGTCGGCCCGCGCACAGAGCGATCCTCTTCTCGCCCGTCGTCGACGGCGACGTCCTGGCCGCCACACCGTGGCAGGCGCTGCGCGACGGCGCCGGCCGCGACGTCGAACTCCTCGTCGGCCACACCCGCGACGAGCACCGGCTGTTCACCGCCCTCGACGGTCTGCTCGGCGAAGTCGGCGAGAAGCAGGCGGTGAGCGCCCTCCAGGTCTTCGCACCCGGCCCGGACGGCGCGCAACGCTATCGCGACGCCTTCCCCGCGGCAGGCCCGGATGAGCTGTACGAACTGGTCCACTCCGACTGGCTGTTCCGCATGCCGTCGCTCCACCTCGCCGAGGCCCAGACGGCTGCCGGCGGCCGTGCGCATGTCTACGAGCTGGCCTGGTCGGCTCCGGGCATGGGCGGAGCCCTCGGCGCCTGTCACGGCCTCGACGTACCATTCGTCTTCGGCAATCTGGACCGTGGCCAGCCCGCCGCGCTCATCGGCGATCCACCCTCTCCGGAGGCAGAGGCACTGTCCACCCGAATGCGCGCCGCATGGGCTTCGTTCGCCGCCCACGGCGACCCTGGCTGGCCCGTGTACAACTCCGATCAACGCCTCGTCCAGCGCTTCGACACCTTCTCGACTGTCACTGCCTACCCCCAGGAGGCCTCCCGCCTGATCTGGCAGAGCCACACCTTTCCCGCCTTGCCGCTGATCAGCCGGTAACGCCAACCAGCCCGGCCGACAAGGGCCACTGGTTCTGTTCGACGGCGAGGACGGCCATGGCGCCACGGGCGGCGCACTGCGGTGTTCACCGACGTCGAAGGCGGCTGCAAGGCCAAGGGCGTCCGGTCCGATCCCGCGGCGTACCCGTGGTCAGGGGCGGTTCGGTCAGCGTCCGGAGAAAAGCATTGGCCTCGCATCCGGGGCCGGGCGACCATGACTCCGTGAAACCGTTGAAGATCGTCGCAGGCGACGCGACCAATCCCCAGGCGAAGGGTCCGAAGATCATCGCCCATATCTGCAATGACCTCGGCGGATGGGGCAAGGGATTCGTCCTGGCGGTCTCGCGTCACTGGCTCGAACCGGAGCGCGAGTACCGCCGCTGGCACCGCGAGCGCGCCGGTAACGACTTCGCCCTCGGAGCAGTACAGATGGTCCGCGTCCGATCCGACATCCGGGTCGCGAACATGGTCGCGCAGCGCGGGATGAAGACGGGGAGCGGCGGTCCGCCCATCCGATACGACGCCGTGGAAAGCTGCCTGCGCGCCGTCGCCGAGCACGCCCTCGCCGACGAGGCCTCTGTTCACATGCCCCGCATCGGCTGCGGCCTCGCCGGCGGCAAGTGGGAACGCATCGAGCCGATCATCAGGAAGACCTTGGGCGCCCGCGACATCGCCGTCACCGTCTACGACTGCACATGAGACCGTCTCTCCGGCTGGTGCCAGAGCCGGGGAAACGATTGGACGGGGTGATGCTCGGGCTTGTAGCTTGCAGTGGACCGCGACTTCGCCCGAGGAGGTGAGACCCATGAACGCAGTATCGACGTGGGTGCTCCCCCTTCCCGTCACGGCCGGCGACTGACGTAGGTGTCGCCGGGAGCGCCTCCACAACAAGGCACTCCCGAAAGGCAACACCCATGGACTCCTCGCAGTTCACCTCCGAGCCGTCGTCGAGCGGGACGGTGGAGCGCGACTCCACCGTGAGCGACGTTCCCGGACCCCCGTCGTCGGCCTCCGGCGCGGATCGCGCGCCCCTCATGTTCGACGTCGTCATCGCCGGGTGCGGGCCGGCCGGTGCGATGCTGGCCGCCGAACTACGGCTGCACGATGTGCGGGTTCTCGTTCTGGAGAAGGAAACCGAGCCCGTGTCGTTCGTCCGCATCGTCGGTCTGCACATGCGCAGTCTCGAACTGATGGCGATGCGCGGACTGCTGGACCGCATCCGCGCACACGGAAGACAGCGTCCGGCCGGCGGATTCTTCGCCGCCATCGACAAACCCGCGCCCCGGAACCTGGATTCCGCGCACGCCTATCTGCTGGGCATCCCGCAGCCGGTCATCGTTCGCCTGCTCGAGGAACATGCGACGCAACTGGGTGCGCAGGTCCGGCGCGGTTGCGCGGTGGTCGATTTCGAGCAGGACGACGAGGGCGTGACCGTCGAGCTGGCCGGTGAGGGCGTAGCCGGCCGGCGAGGCGAACAGTTGCGTTCGCGCTATCTCGTCGGCTGTGACGGCGGGCGCAGTACGGTGCGCAAACTGCTCGGCGTCGGCTTCCCCGGTGAGCCTTCGCGGACCGAGACGCTGATGGGTGAGATGGAAGTGGGTGTGCCGCAGGAGGAGATAGCGGCCAAGGTGACCGAAATCCAGCAGACCGACAAGCGATTCAGTATCAGGCCCTTCGGCAAAGGCACATATGGCGTCGTAGTCCCTGCCGCGGGAGTCAGTGATCGCGCAGAGCCGCCCGTCCTTGAGGACTTCGAGCAACAGCTGCGCGCCATCGCCGGAACCGATTTCGGCGTGCACTCCCCGCGCTGGTTGTCCCGCTTCGGGGATGCCACCCGGCTGGCCGAACGCTATCGGGTGGGGCGGGTGCTGCTGGCCGGCGACGCGGCACACATCCATCCACCCACCGGCGGACAGGGCCTCAATCTCGGCGTTCAGGACGCATTCAACCTCGGCTGGAAACTGGCCGCACAGATCCGCGGCTGGGCGCCGGAAACATTGCTCGACACCTACCAGGCCGAACGCCGTCCGGTCGCCGAGGACGTGCTGGACAACACCCGTGCCCAGATGGAACTGCACTCCACGGAACCGGGCCCGCAGGCCGTGCGCAGGCTGCTCACCGAACTGATGGACTTCGACGAGGTGAACCGTTATCTCATCGAGAAGATCACCGCGATCGGCATCCGCTACGACTTCGGCGAGGGCCCCGACCTGCTCGGCCGCCGCCTGCGCGACATCGACGTGGAACAGGGCCACCTCTACGGTCTGCTGCATCGCGGCCGCGGCCTGCTGCTGGACCGCACCGAACGCCTGACGGTAGGTGGCTGGTCGGACCGGGTCGACTACCTCGCGGATCCCACTGCAGCACTGGATGTTCCGTGCCTCCTGCTGCGCCCCGACGGCCACGTCGCCTGGATCGGCGACGATCAGCGGGACCTGGACGGCCACCTCTCGCGCTGGTTCGGCGATCCCGCCAGCTGATTCCGCCCGAGCAGCCCGAACGGCCCGTGCGGAGGATCGGAACGGCCCGTAGCCACTGACCATCGGAAGGCCGGCGGCAGCATCGGCCGCGGTGCTCTGACGCCAGGGTCGGCATGCGAGGAGGGGCAGCCCTCGGCGTGACGACCGGAAGACGGCGGGAGAGCACCGCGGAGCGGATCGGCGCAGGCTGCCGGTTCGCGACGGCCGACCAGACCCTCGGAACAGCCCGGCACCGACGCCGGCCGGCCGTTCTCGACCATCTGGTTCACAACTGGCGCACCTCGCACAGGGCGTCGCCCCAGTTCCGACGGATACCGTCGGCCGGGGATCACCGCTCCGGATAGGGGAGCCACACGTAGCCGGGTCGGAAGGGAACCCAATCCGGGCCCAAGGTGAGACGGGTACGGAGGTGATCGGCGAGAATGAGGCGGGACAGGGTGCCGTCGGCGAGTTCCTCCGACCATTCGGATGCCAGTTCGTCGATGTCGAGAAGACACTCCGGATCCCAGCCCACCATGGCAGCGACGTAGCCCTCGAAACGCGCGAGCAACCTGTAGAGACCACAGCCGAGTTCCGTCAGCTCGGACTCGGTGAGGTCGAACCGCGGCAGACTGCCGTCGGCTGCAACGCCACGGCCGACAGCCACCGGCAGGACGCTGAGCTGCGCAGTGGTCCCGGCTGTCGACAGCATGGGCCGATGCAGCGGGATCCGGAAGGCGCCCGCGCGGAGCGTGTACGGCCACGGCTCGATGGACGCCGCCGCCCGGGCCGCCTGGACGTCGCTGCCGAAGTCCATCACCAGTTCAAAGCACAGTGCCACGATTCGCCCCCACCGTCCGCGCCCCCTGCCGGTTCACCTGTCAGATACCGCGCTCATGGTGTCGATTAACGGCTCGAGTGCCAACTGGCGGCCAGTCACAGCTCATTGGGCGGTGTGCATCGTGAAATAGCAGGTCACGGGCCTGGTGTGCGTAGGCGTCGGGGTGTTCACGCTGGTTGCGGGCCGATGACTTCGGTGTTGATCGTCGGTCAGCGGGCGACTTCGCGGTTCGTCAGGACCAGCAGGGCTCGTACCAGCGCGGTTGCCCACTTCGGGTCGGTGCGGACCTTGCCGAGCACGCGCCAGTTCTTCAGGTGGGCGAAGCCGTGCTCGACCGGCGCCCGGACCGCGGCCAGTGCCTTGTTGGACAGCTTCTGGCCCCTGGTCAGGGGCCGGTTGCGGGCCGCCTTGTAGCCGGTGATCACCGTCAGGTCGGCGCCCGGGCCGCTGTCGTCGAGGCCGACGAACCCAGGTCGGCGATTGCGCCGAGGCCGGCCGCGCGCAGATGGGCGGTGAGTTTGTCGTGGCGGCAGGCGGTGATCTCTGAGGTGCGTCCGGGTCGGATCGCGCTCACCCAGACCAGGCGGCCTTTGTCGTCGGTGAGCGCGATCACGAGCAGGCCGTGGCACTTGTGCTTACCGGAGTAGTTCTTCCGGTTCTCGGTCCCGGTGCGGCGGCGGGTGCGGATCAAGGAGCCGTCCAGCAGGACCACCCCGCCACCCGATCGACCGATCTTCTTCAGCGCACGGTCCAGGCGCGGGGCGCGGGCGGCCATCAGCCCGACGGCTTCCCGCACCCACCGGGACACCGTGGTGCGGTGCACCCCGTTTCCGTCGGCCAGGTCGCCGGGCCGCTGGTCACAGCGCAGCACGGCGAGCACGATCCCGGCGATCTTCCCCGCGGACAGGGCCCGCCACCGCGATCCGATCTTCTTGCAGTGGCCGCGTATCAGGTCGGCGAGCCAGCTCAAGGTGGCGCTCGACAGCGGCAGGCGGGCGGTGTAGACAAGACCGTCGGGGCTCTCGGCGAGGCTGTTGTTTTTCTTCACACCAAACTCAACTGCCGTCGGGGGCCCTTCAGTTACGCCACTGCGGTATGCCGGGCCAGCACGGCTACAGGCGCGCGGTGAACTTCCCGTCGGCGCGCTTGTGCAGCCAGCCGCGGTCCGCGAGCTTGACCAGCTTCGCCCGCAACGGCTCCAGCTTCCCGCGCACCTCCACCTGAAGGCCCAGTTCTTCGCCCACCGCCCGCACCTGCACCGGACCGCCGGCGGCCCGCACGATCGCCAGGATCCGGCAGTAGTCACCGGGAAGTGCGGCCTCATCCGGGCTGTCGCCGCGGTACGGGACCAGCAGCACCGCACGCCCGCCGACCTGCGCCGACGCCGGTGCGACGGCAGCGCGCTCCCCAGCGATCTGCTCGCTCATCCGCGCCAGGACCCGCTCGGTGACCGCGAGTTCGTCCCGCTCGGCCCTCACCTGCTCCAGCTGGTTGATCAGCTGTTCTTCCAGCCCGTCCAGTTCCGCGCGGCGCGCGGCGATCCGTTCCAGCACCTCGGGGTCCACCATGCCCGGAAGCGTAGGAGCCCCGCGGGCCGGAACGGACCGTGGCGGCACAGGGAGCCGATGGTGTAGGTGTCGGCGAGGTTGCCCTGGCCGCCCGAGAGCGTGCTACCGATGCGGTCCTTGTATCGTCGCCCTGTCCGGCGTGCGTCATCGACTGGTCCTCAACGGCGCCGAGGTCGTCGTCACCCTCCGCGCTGATCGCCAAGGGCGACTTCGAGGCGTACGAGCGTTTCCATGCCGCACGCGAACAGGAACGGCCGTATCCCGGTCTGGTACAGGGAGAAGCCAGTCCCAGGGCCCGATTAGCGACGTCACTCGAAATGATCCGCGCCTTTCTCAGTCTGCTTCGGGTCGCCAGGAGGGCGCGGCGCGGCGTGCCGAGTGCGCCGCGAGGAGGCCGATCGTCACAGCAGCGAGTGAGAAGCCAATGGCTGCTGTGGCCAGGACTGGCCAGGAGAATTTGCCTTCTCGCAAGGCCGGGGGTGACGACCTTCAGGCCGCGCTGCTCGTAGCGAGTGACCCAGTGCTCCCACGACAGCGGCGTCATCCACAGGCCATGAATGAGCACGACCGTGTCTGCGGCTGCTTCCCGTTCCATCGACGTCACCCGATTCTCTCCGGCCCGGCGACCGGAACTGCCGTCGGCCGGCTCGTCCTTCAGTTGCGGGCTCGGACGCCGCAACTCGTCGGCCCTCCGCCGACGACAGGAACGCTATTGAGACGACGGACCAAGTGGAGTGATCGATTCGCTGCATTTCTGTGCCCAAACGCTCAGCAGGCCGCACTGGCCGACCCGTGGCACCACAGGTCCCCTCGTGCGGCGCAGCGGCCATCCCTTCCGGGAGACGCGCCAAACGCGTGGAGCCGCGCCGTACTCGCGGGTGAAGGCCCTGGAGAACGCCGCTTCGGAGTCGTATCCCACCGTCCTGCCGATCGAGCCGACTGCTTCGGTGGTGGTCGCGAGCCGGTCGGCTGCGCGCGCCAGACGCAGCCGGGCCAGGTAGCGGGCGGGTGGATCGCCCACGAGTCGGGTGAAGCGCGCAGCGAACGCAGCCCGGGACATCGAGGCGAGGTCGGCCAGTTCCTCCACGGACCAGGGCTGTTTGGGGCGGCGATGGATGGCCCACAAAGCAGGTCCGAGCGAACGGTCGAGCGCCACGGTCAGCCACCCTGGGCTGCCGCCCGCTCCATCAGCGGCGGACCATGCCCTCAGTGCCTTGATGAACAGCAGATCGAGGAGCCGGGACGCCATGGCCCTCGACCCGGCGCTCGGGTCGGCGATCTCGGCCGCGAGCAGGCCGGCGCTGAGCGGCAACCAGTCCAGCCCGGCGTCGGAACCGCGCAGGACGATGACGGGTGGCAGTGCCGCGAGCAGCGGGGAGGCCGCGTTCTCCTCGACGAGGAAGCGGCCGGTCATCCAGGCAGCGCCGTCGACCGACCTCAACCGGTGTGCCGGTCGCCGGCAACGCCATGTCTCCCTGTCCGAGTCGCTGCTGCACGCCCTCGTCGACGACGAGTTCCACAGAACCCTGCTCGACGATGTGCAGCAGCCTCTCTCCTCGCACATGGCGGATGTCGGTCCCTCCGACCGCGCGGACGACGGTCAGCGCCTCGCCGCGCAGATGGATCAGGTCCAGTACGTCGGACAGCGCGTCGACGGACGCGTCGAGCGGGGCGGCGTCGTGCTCGACCGGATCACTCATGTTTCCTGGGCCTGCCTGTCGTGTGGTGCCTCTGTCACTGGTGCCGGCGGATCGTTCGCCACGGCGGTCCGGATCGCAGCAGATCCAGGCCGGCCGTCGACCACGCCTGGTCTGCGATGATTCCACCATCGCGACGGTGAAGACCGAGGGTGACGGCAAGATTGTTCACGGCCTCCCTCCGGGTACGGGCCAGCGGCTGACCGGGTGTGCTCCAGGAGACTGTGACGGAGGCGATGTCGCCGTAGCCGGCGTTGTTGACCACGACGTCCAGGCGGCCGAAGGTCTTCACGCCCTCCTGGACGGCCCGCTGCACCTGGTCGTCGTCGGTGACATCGAGGGCGCCAGGGCCAGGATCCGCTCGCCGTACTGGGCGACCTGGCCGTCGAGTTGGGCGGGCTTGCGGGCGGTGGCGACCACCTGGTCGCCGGCCTTGAGGGCGGTTTCGACGATGGCGCGGCCAAGGCCGCGGGAGCTGCCGGTGACGAACCAGACTTTGGACATGAGGGTGCTCATTTCTGTGGAGGAGGGGAGGAGTGGGGTCCCGCCGGGACGGGCGCTGCGAGCGGCGACCGTCCCGGCGGGCTGGTGGGCCGGGATCTTGGCGATCTGCTCGGCGATGAGGTCGCACATCTCGCGGGTGCGACCGGTTTCCTCGGTGAGGACGGTGAAGGCGTGGTCGAGGCCCTTGAACTCGCGGTGTTCCAGGAGGGTGTCGGCGGCCCAGCCTTTCGGCGTGGCGCGCGCCTTCGCCGCGCAGCAGGTCGGGTTCGCAGGTGATGACGAGGGCGGGGGCGACGCCGTCCGGGCTGTCGGCGTTGTTGCCGTACAGGGGTGAGGCGAGCCGGTCGCTGCCCCACGACGGAGTCGCCGCCGTGGAAGGTGTCCTACACCTGCGGTATGGCGTCCAAGTCCTGGGGCGGGTGGTGGATCGTGTCCTCGGCGTCGCCGTACGCCGTCGGAGACATCAGGGTGTTGGTGCGGCCGGGGAACTCCGGGAAGGTCACCACGGCCGGCACCCGGGGGCCGGAGCAGCCTGGACGCCTCGGGCGAGAGGACGGGCGACGAGGGGGGAGAACAAGGTCATGCTGTCCCCTCGGTCGGAAGGAAGCGGATCGGGGCGTCGAGCAGCGAGGACTGCGGGCGGCGCGGATCAGACGGCGATGGTCTTGTGCTCGATGTACTGATTGAGGCCGACGGCCCCGAACTCGCGCCCCACACCGCTGGCCTTGAAGCCGCCGAACGGGCCGTCGAAGGCGGGCATGGCGCCGTTGACGAGCATCAGGCCGGTGCGCACCCGGCGGGCGACCGCCAGCGCGCGCTCGCGGTCGGCGGACCAGACGCCGCCGCCCAGGCCGTAGTCGGAGTCGTTGGCGATCCGGACCGCGTCGTCCTCGTCGTCGAAGGGGATGACGACCAGGACCGGCCCGAAGATCTCCTCGCGGGCTATGCGCATCGAGTTGTCGACGTCGGCGAAGAGGGTCGGGGTGACATAGAAGCCGCCTTCCAGGCCCTCGGGAACCTGCGGCCCGCCCGTCACCAGGCGTGCGCCCTCGGCGATGCCGAGTTCGATGTAGGAGCGCACGCGCTCCTGCTGGTCGGCACGGACCATGGGGCCGATGAACGTGGCCGGGTCGGACGGGTCACCGACGGTCAGCGACTCCATCATCGCCTTGACCGCCTCGACGACCTCCTCGTAGCGGCTGCGCGGGGCCAGGATCCTGGTGTGGGCCTGGCAGTTCTCCGCGTTGTTGCCCAGCGAGTGGAACCTCAGCCCCTCGGCGACGGCGGCGAGGTCGGCGTCCTCCAGGACGATCACGGCGGACTTGCCGCCGAGCTCCAGACTGACCCGCTTGAGCTGCTCACCGGCCAGGGAGGCGATCTTGCGGCCCGCCGCGGTCGACCCGGTGAACGCGATCTTGTCGACGTCCGGGTGGGCGACGAGGTACTCGCTCGTCTCACGGCCCGCGGGCAGCACCGAGACGACACCCTCCGGGAACCCGGCCTCCGCGAAGACCTCCGCGAGCGCCAGGGCATCGACCGCCGTCTCCGGCGACGCCTTCAGGACGACGGTGGCACCTGCAAGCAGCGCGGGCACCATCTTGGCGAGGGCCGACTGGTGCGGAGCGTTCCACGGGATGACGGCGGCCACCACGCCGACCGCCTCGCGGCGCAGCAGCGCCCCTGACGCGAGCGGCTCCTCCCACCGCAGGTTCTCGGCGGCGCGCAGGTAGGCAGCGGTCTGCTCGGGCAGGCCGTGCACGTTCAGCCCGGTGGTGATCGCGATCGGCGAGCCGTTCTCCGCGGTGATCAGTGCGGCCATCTCGGCGGACCGGTTGCCGTACAGCTCCTGGAAACGCTGGACCGTCTCCTGACGCTCCTCGGGCGTCAGCCGCGGCCACGGGCCGTTGTCGAAGGCATCGCGGGCTGCGGCCACCGCCGCGTCCACGTCCGCCGGAGTGGCGTGCGGAACCGTGCCGACGAGCGACTGGTCGTGCGGGGAGCGGACCTCGATGACCTCGGAACCGGCCGGGGCCACCCAGTGGCCACCGATGAAGAGCTTGTCGTAGGACGTCATGGCACATCTCGCTTTCTGCCCTGCGGGCGCTGCTCGCAGGGCGGGGGACACCGACGAGCCCTTTCAGACCGCCGGTCTATTACGTGCTCCCAACGTAAGGGACCGTCGGTCTGATGTCAAAAGACCGTGAGTCTGTAAAGTGGGTGTATGACGACCTTCCAGCGCGCGCGCAGCGAGGAGCAGCGCGCGATGCGACGCCAGGCGATCCTGGACACCGCTGCGGCGATGCTCGACGAGATGCCCGTGAGTGCGGTTGCCCTCAACGAGCTGAGCCGCCGGGTCGGTCTCGCCAAGTCGAATGTGCTGCGCTACTTCGAGTCCCGCGAAGCGGTCCTGCTGGAACTCCTCGATCAGGCGTGGAAGCAGTGGAACGCCGATCTGCCCGAGCAGCTTGATGCCGCCGTCGACGCCGACGCTCCGGTGAGCCGACGCGGCGAGCAGTTCGCCGAGGTCATCACCCGCAGCCTCGCGGACCGGCGGATCCTGTGCGACCTGCTCAGCGCCCAGGCCGGCGTACTGGAGCACAACGTCTCGCCCGAGGTCGCCGCCCGCTACAAGAAGGCCGCCCTCTCCAGCGTCGCCGGCCTCGCCGCCCTGGCCCGCGTCCACCTGCCTGAACTGGGCGAGCGCGCCGAGCAGTTGTGCGGACAGATGATCATGGCCGCCGGGGCGGTATGGACACACGCCCGCCCGTCAGCCGCCATGCTCGCCGCCTACGAGGAAGATCCCTCCCTGGCCGTGTACCGGATGGACTTCGCGCCGTCCCTGCAGGAAACCCTGACGACCCTCGTCGCCGGGACCCTCGCCCGCGCGCGGTCCTGACGCGCGGCCCCGCCTCTCAGTGTTTGGAGCAGTCATGCGCGTGGTCATCTTCGGCGCCTCCGGCATGGTCGGGCAGGGTGTCCTGCGCGCCTGCCTCCTGGACGACACCGTCACCGACGTCCTGCTGGTCGTCCGCAAGCCCCTGGGAACGTCGCACCCGAAGATGCGCGAGCTCGTGCACGCGGACTTCGCCGACTTCTCCGCGATCCAGGACGAGTTGAAGGACCTGGACGCCTGCTTCTACTGCCTGGGCGTCTCGGCGGCCGGGCGGAAGGAAGCGGAGTACACCCGGATCACGTACGACTGCACGCTCGCCGCCGCCCGCGTGGTCGGCGCCGGCAATCCCGCACTGACCTTCACGTACGTGTCGGGGGAGGGTACCGACAGTACGGAGCAGGGCCGCGCGATGTGGGCGCGCGTCAAGGGCCGTACGGAGAACACCCTGTTGGCGATGGACTTCCACGCGTACATGTTCCGCCCCGGCTACATCCAGCCCCGGCACGGCGCCGTCTCGCAGACAGGCAGCTACCGGGCGCTGTATCGGGCCACGTCCTGGCTGTATCCCGTCCTGCACCGCATCGCGCCGGGGCACACGACCACCACTGAACACCTGGGGCGGGCGATGATCGCGGTCGCCAAGCAGAAGGGCAACGAGCCGCATGTACTCGGCAGCGGCGACATCAATCGGCTCGGCGCACCTTGACCACAGCTTGCCGCCGCGTCGAAGCCCACCGCCGCCGCCAGCCCGGAGAAGCGCAGCTCGTTCGGCGAGTTCGGGTTCTGCCTCTACCACGGCGACGGTCCGGCGCTCGCCCCCCCGACGGCTTCGCCCTGCACGCCTGGCGCGGCATGCTCGTACCGGCGGACTTCCTCGCCGAACTGCCCACGCTCACACCGGAGCGGATCCGCTCCGAGGGGAACGCCGAACTGCGGCGCGTGATGCTGGAGTACTACGGCTACGACCGCTATCTCGCCGACTCGGGCGCCCGGCCCGTGCGTCAGGACGAGACGGGCACGCTGTGGCGCATCGATCTCGTCGACGACGAGCCCGTCGTGATGGTCGAGGTACTCAACTCCACTCCGGAGCCGGACGGGACCCGGCGCACGTACTGGCTGCGAGTACCGCCGTCGACCCGGACGGCGAAGGCAGGAGTCGCCTGGACCTTCGGACTGCACGCCGAGGTGTACGCGCCGGTGCGGGAGACCTGAGAAGAGGGCGTCGGGAGGTCGGCGCCTCCCTGTCGGTCGAGGCGCCGCGCGGCGTCCCGTCGGAGGGTCTGTGGGACAACGCCAAGGGGCAGGCAGCCATCCGTCCGTGACGCAGCCGGTCGGCGGCCGCCACCCGTTCCCGACGACCAGGCGCTCAACTTCCGCCGACACGGCCCTGTTTGACGACGCCGAAGATCACTAGCCTGGTTCCTGACGGCCAGTCACCTATCCGAGGAGTCCCGTGTCCGCCCAGCAGCTCCCCGACATCCTCTCGCCCGAGTTCGCCGCCGATCCGTACTCGGCCTACGCGGTGATGCGGGAGAAAGAGCCCCTGATCTGGCACGAGGCCACCCAGAGCTACATCATCTCCCGCTACGAGGACGTCGAACGCGTCTTCAAGGACAAGCGGGCCGAGTTCACCACCGACAACTACAACTGGCAGCTCGAACCGGTCCACGGCAAGACGATCCTGCAGCTCAGCGGGCGCGAACACGCTGTACGGCGAGCCCTTGTCGCCCCCGCGTTCCGCGGCAGCGACCTGCAGGAGAAGTTCCTGCCGGTCATCGAGCGCAACTCGCGTGAACTCATCGACACCTTCCGGCGCTCCGGATCCGCCGACATCGTCGGCGACTACGCGACCCGTCTGCCCGTCAACGTCATCGCGGACATGCTGGGCCTGGACAAGGCCGACCACGCACGGTTCCACGGCTGGTACACGGCGGTCATCGCCTTCCTCGGCAACCTCTCCGGCGACCCCGAAGTGACCGCCGCGGGCGAGCGCACCCGGGTGGAATTCGCCGAGTACATGATCCCGATCATCCGCGAACGACGCGACAACCTGGGCGAGGACCTGCTGTCCACGCTCTGCGCCGCCGAGGTGGACGGTGTGCGTATGAGCGACGAGGACATCAAGGCCTTCTGCAGCCTGCTGCTGGCCGCCGGCGGGGAGACCACCGACAAGGCGATCGCCGGCATCATGGCGAACCTGTTGCTTCATCCCGAGCAGCTGGCGGCGGTCCGCGAGGACCGGAGCCTGATCCCGGCCGCCTTCGCGGAGACCCTGCGTTACACCCCGCCGGTCCACATGATCATGCGGCAGTCGGCGACCGAGGTCCAGGTGACCGGCGGCACCGTGCCGGCCGGCGCAACGGTCACGTGTCTCATCGGCGCCGCCAACCGCGACGAGCAGCGCTACCGTGATCCGGACCGTTTCGACATCCGTCGCGACGACCTCACCACGACCTCGGCGTTCTCGGCCGCCGCCGACCACCTCGCCTTCGCGCTCGGCCGGCACTTCTGCGTCGGTGCGCTGCTGGCCAAGGCGGAGGTCGAGGTGGGGGTGAACCAGCTGCTGGACGCCATGCCCGACCTCCGCCTCGCCGACGGCTTCGACCCGGTCGAGCAAGGAGTCTTCACCCGTGGCCCCAAGGCGCTGCCGGTGCGTTTCACACCGGACATCCCCTGAGTTCGCCGCGGCGGCAGCACGCACGGCAGCCGGCGGTGTGCCCGCCGGACGCGGGTGTTCTCCGGCGACCGGCGGGCATCGGCCGCGGGGCGCCCGCCGCCGGCCGATGCGCTGCTTCCGCGCGCTGTCACCGATCAGCCTGCGCGAAGGCGGCCGCCTTGCCCACGCCGCTGGTTCGGCCGCCCTGCTCACGCCATTGGTTCGGCGGGCCTGCCGGTGAGGAGTCCTTCGGACGCGGCGGTCACGGCGCGAGGTGCCGCGCCGAGGAGGACCGCCGCGGCGGCGCGAGCGGTGGCGGCTGCCGAGAGATCGCGGTCCATGCGCGCGGAGTGGGCGGCACCGTCGTAGAGACAGTGCAGTTGGCGGGCGAGGGCCTCGGGATCGGCAAAGCCGGCCTCGATGGCCAGTTCGGTGAACAGGCCGCGCAGCCACGCCCGGTGACCCTCGGCGACCTGCCTGACCGAACCGTCGTCCGGGGCCTCGGCGGTGGCCCGCATGAAGGCACAGCCCTGGTAGCCGGGTTCGGCGAACGCCTCGCCCTGGGCGTCGAAGATGCCCAGCAGCCGCTCGCGTGGGGTCCGGCAGCGGGCCAGCGTCCGAGTGATCCGCTCCTGAATGCGCGTGCTGCGCAGGTCGAGATAGGCGCAGACCAGTCCCTCTTTGCTCCGAAAGGTGTTGTAGAGAGACGCCTTGGCGACCCCGGCGTGCTCGATGACACGGTCGATGCCGACGGTCTGTATGCCTTCGCTGTAGAAGAGCTCGTCGGCTGCGTCGAGCAGGCGCTGTCGCGCGGACGCCTTCGGCACGGTCTTGGTAGCCACTCGTCTCACCTGTTTCGGACGGCCCGGTTCATTCTGCCTGTGCGGCGACTTCCGCCACGCACGGGCTCTGCGCGGCGCCCACGACTGCGCGGGGCTCCGGGTGGGACCGGACCACTGCGACCCGCTCCGCGCGACGGCCGCTGACCACGAGCCCGGTCAGGGCTATGAGGGCCAGCGCGATGACCGCGGCTCCGTACTCCCGGGCGGTCTCCACGAGCCCGCCGCCGTGCACGACCAGTATGCCGCCGATGACTGCGGGAACACCCAGACCCAGGTAGCACACGACATACAGCAGGGACAGCACGCCGGCCCGTTCGTGCGGGGCGACCTGCGGCATCACCATGCGGATGCCTCCCTGGAAGCCACTGCCGAAGCCGAAGCCGGAGATCGCGCCGCCCAGGAAGAATCCGGCCACGGAGACCGCGCCGCCCGCACCCGAGGCGATGGACGCCAAGGTGATCGTCACCCCGACGACCAGCGTGCCGATGCCGATCAGCATGACCGTCTGCGTCGCGGTACGGCGCAGGAACACCACGGCCAGCGCCGCGGAGCCGGCGAGCACGAACAGCGGCAGCCCGCCCCACACCACGGAGTCGGAGTGCTCCAGAGTCCTGACGATGGCCGGTCCCAGCGCGCCGTACAGGCCGGTCAGTGCCCACACCGCGAACAGCACGGGGGCGGCGATGGCCACGGGGGTGCGCGCGGCCGCGGGGAGCTTGATCTCGGGCGTCATGCTCGCCAGCGCGCCCGGCTTCCGGCTCACCGATTCGCGCAGAGCGAGTACGGCCAGTGCCTGCAGGACGAAGACCGCGAGCAACACGACGTAGACGAGGTGGGTGGGCGCGGGCAGGTACTGGACGATCACACCGGACACCAGGGCGCCAGTGGCGGTCCCGATCGCCGGTGCGAAGGAATTCAGGAAGCCGCCGCGGCGTGGGTCGATGTCGAGCATCCCGGCGCCGATCGCGCCGACCGCTGCTCCGGTGCTCAGGCCTTGGACGATGCGGGCGGCCAGCAGTCCTCCCACTCCGGTGGCGGTGAGGAACACGACCATCGCAAGGGCCTGGCCCAACAGCGCTGCCACGAGAACCGGCCGTCGGCCCACGTGGTCGGAGATCTTGCCGAAGATCAGGAGGGAGGCCAGCACGGCTACGGCGTAGACGCCGAAGACGACGGTCACGGTGATGGGGGAGAAGCCCCAGTGCTGCTGGTAGATCGCGTAGAGCGGTGTCGGCGCGCTCGACGCGGCCAGGAGTGACACGAGGATCGAGGCCAGCAGGCCGACGGAGGCCAGCGGCCCCAGCAGCGGCTTCCTTGCGCGGGCGTGCGCGGGAGTGGACACGGCCGGGCGGCTCGCGGGGGCATCGGCTTTGGCTGTGGATGCAGAACTCATGGGTCACTTTCGAGACTGGTGCAAGGGCTCTCACCCAGGCACTAGACAGATCTGTCTAGTGCCTGCCTCAACAGTGGGTGGGGAGTCGCTATTCCCGTCGTCCTCGTATGTCGCGGGGGAGTCGTGGCGTGGCCGCGGCGCGGGAGTCGAAATGGACGGTCGGCCGAAATAGATGGTCGGTCGTCTATATTGGAACCGGTCAACCGGACCGTCCCGGCGGGGAAAGCGCCTGATCGCAGAGCGCTACCGCGCACATGCAAGGAGATGTTGAACATGCGTGTCGAAATATGGACCGATATCGCCTGCCCCTGGTGCTACGTCGGCAGGGCTCGCTTCGATCGAGGGCTCGCGGCGTTCGCCCACCGGGACCAGGTGGAGGTCGTCCACCGCTCCTTCGAACTGAACCCCGAGGCCTCCGACGGTGACGTGCCGATCATCGACGCGGTCGCCGCGCAGTACGGGCGCACCCGTGAGCAGCAGGTGGCCCGGGAGGAGCAGGCCGCCGCCATGGCGCGGGAGGTGGGACTGGGGTACCGCATAGGCGGCCGTGTGTTCGGGAACACCTTCGACCTGCACCGGCTCGCCCACTTCGCCAAGACGCGTGGCCGGCAGGCCGAGTTGATGGACGTCGCCTTCCGGGCGAACTTCGCGGAGGAGCGTTCGGTGTACGACAGGCAGACACAGCAGATTCTGGCCGTCGAGGCGGGGCTCGATGCCGCGGAGGCACGGGAAGTACTCGAGAATCCCGACGCGTTCGCCGCGGAGGTCCGGGCCGACGAGCGACTGGCGGCCGAACTCGGCGCCACCGGAGTGCCCTTCTTCGTACTGAACCGGCGCTACGGGGTGAGCGGTGTCCAGGCGCCGGAGGGGTTCACCCGGGCGCTGGAGCAGGCCTGGGCGGATCGACCGGCGGCCTGAAGGCGTCGCCGGAAGAGGCGGAAGCCCCGACACCCCCAGGGCCCGGCGGCAGCCGACCGGCTGGACTGCCGCCGACCTGGGGCTCCGATGCCTGTCGCCGCGCACGATCGTGCGGAGCTCACACTCGCCACCACCACGCCCCGCACGGTCTCCCCTTGCGGCGGTGTCCCACCTCTCCCTCTCCCCGAACAGCGGCACAACCCTTGAGGCCTTCCAGGTGTCCAAGACGTGACCGGACGGCGAACGTCCGGTCGCCTTGCTTCCTGTTTCGACGAGGAGACCCATCCGTGCGCCAGCACATTCGCACCTCGCACCTCCGCGTGTCGGCGGCCTGCGTGGCCGCTGCCGCGATCGCCGCGGTCGCTCCCGCGGTCGTCGCTTCCCCGGCCCATGCCGAGGAGGGCGAGCCCTCACTGGTGATCTCGAGCCTGCCGCGTACCTCGCCCAAGCCCGGTGAGGTGTACGACAAGTCCGTCGTCATCACCAACAAGGGCACCGCGGCAGCGGACGGCGTCACGTTCCGGGTCCGGCTGACGCGAGGGCTCGACTTCCCCGAGGAGGTCAAGGGCTGCACCTACTCGACCATCCAGGACCAGGTCAGGCAGGCCCTGTGCGAGCTCGACACCGTCATAGAGCCCGGCGCTTCCGTCGAAACCCCGGTCCGCTTCAAGGCGCTGCCCAACGCGTTGATGGAGGCCGTCCAGTACGGCACCTCCGCCACCGGCGAGGAGCCGGGCGAAGGGTTCAGCGACAGTCACCGACGGCTGACCCTGACCGCCGACAGCTCGGCCGACCTCGCCGCCGTCGGCGAGGACACCGAAGCCCTCGCGGGCAACAGCCAGTCCATCACCGTCAGGCTGCGCAACGAAGGCCCCGGCTGGATCCAGAACCAGGAGAGCGACGACCAGACGGCGCTCATGGTCCGGATCCCCAAGGACACCGTCGCCACTGAAGTCCCCAAGGAATGCGCTCCGTTCGGGATCGACGGCCCGAACGCCCCCGGAGGTACACCGGGCAAGTCCACCTACGTCTGCTGGCCCGCCGACTACACCATGGACGTCGGCGAGGAGCTCTTGTTCACGTTCATGCTGAGCATCGACGACGACGCACGGACCACCACCGGCTGGGTGAAGGCGACCTCCGCCTACGACATCCACCCGTTCTTCGACAAGAACCCCGCCAACGACAAGGACACGATCCGCGTCGCCATCCCCACCGACAACGAGGAGGACCCCACCACGGGCGGCTCCTCCACCGGCGGCGATTCGACCGACGGAGGATCCACCACGGGCGGCGGCAACCACCACGAGGGTCAGTCCACCGGCGGTTCAGGCGGCGGTACGGGCAGCACCGGCTCCACCTCGACCGGCACCTCGACGGGTGGGAGCTCCACCACCGGTACCGTCGACGGCAACCTGGCCAGCACCGGCTCCGACGGCACGCCGCTCATCGCCGCCGCCGCGGCCGCCACTGTCGCCCTCGGTGGCGGCCTCGTCCTGGCGGTACGTCGTCGGCGCGCGACCGCCAAGTCCTCCTGACGACACCCTGTCCGTGAGGCCGCGGATCTGATGACGCCCCGCCCTTGGGACCGACCGACGGAGCACCCGGCAGGATCGGGTCTCAGGGGTGCGGGGCCCGGCATCGGCGTCTGCGGCAGCCGCGCGGGCCACGGCGAGTGGCGGCCGGGGCCCGAGTCGGCTCAGCCCGCGCGGTACGCGCTGATGACGTACCGCGCTTCGTCGTCGATCGCGTTCTCGTCCGGGTCGAGTGAGATCCGCTCGGGGTGACCGTCCGCCGCGTACGCCACCTCGGCCGTATCGGCGTGGTCGCGCCGGGCCTGGTCCACCTGTTCGAGCAAGGCGCCGATGGTCGGCACCTCGTCGGGCATGCCTTTCACCACCCGTCGTCCGCTGTCGTCGAGGCCCACGGCCTGGGACACCTTTCCGCCTCGCACCGTGATCCGGAACGTTCCGATCAGGGAGCGCTCGCCCTCGCTCGACTCCAGCGTGTAGCTGTAGGACGAGGGTTCCTTCCAGGTGTTCACCGTGTTCTTCTGTCGGGCCGATCCCGTGACGGCGTCGTTGCCACAGGCCGAGGTCGACCACACCAGTGCGCCGGTGAGTACGACGACGGGAAGCGTGGCGCGTGGTCGGGGACGGCGGACGGTCATGTAGTCCTCCTTCGCGGTGGTCCGCCTCTATGACGCGGCCACGGCGCCGAACGTTCGCGCCGGTGGTGCTCGCCGACCCGGAGGGGAACGAGGTCTGCGTCCTTGCGGGCCGCCGCCTCTGAGTGGAGGCCCCACATCGCTCAGGACCGACGTCCGGTCGCCTCTTCGGCCGTACGGTCCGTCGGTAGCCGTCGGTTGAGCTGTTCGGCCCGTCCGACAACGACGCCCTCGGGGCCGCGGACGTGGCAGAGGCGATAGCTGTCCTCGAACTGAGCCACCTCGCCGACGAGTTCGGCGCCGTGCGTGCGCAGGCGGGCGATGACGTCATCGATGTCGTCGACGGCGAACATGACGCGACGGATGCCCAGCGTGTTCGCCGGCGCGTCCTTCGGCTCGGCGCTGATCGCCTTCGGCGTGTGGAACATCGCGAGCTCGATCCGGCCGTGGCTGTCCGGGGTCCGCAGCATGGCGATCTCCTGCCGGACGTCGTCGACCCCGATGACGCGCTCCACCCCGCGCTCCTCGGGTGCCACCCGTGAAGATCCAGGCCGGCGGCCCGCCCCGACCTGATCGGCAGTACGGCTGGGGTCCTTCCGGGGGCGCGACCGATACCGGCGTACTTGGTCTGTCAGCTCTCCGGCAGCACGAGCCACATCTCGGAGAAGGAGAGGCCGTGCCGGTGGTTCACCGTGCCGCAAGGGCAGCCCAGCGTGACCCGACGCCAGTCGCACGTCACCGTCCACGGACCGTCCTTGCCTCCGCACTCCGGACACACGACGGTGTCGGCTGCCCAGACCCCGCTCGCGGGTCTGGTGTAGCGACGGAACCTCCCCGTGTGCCGGGCCTTCCAGGGCTCCACCGGTGGTGTGAGCGGGGCGGTGCCAGGCGCCCTCGTCGCGACGAGGGCGCTGAACAGTGAGGTCAGCTCGGGAAGCAGGGCTTCGCCTGCCTCCGTCGGGGGCGCCGCGCCTTCCGCCGTCCCCGGCACGGGTCCGTACCTGGGGGCCGCGGCCGCAAGCGGTGGATTCGGGGCGGCGTGCCAAGGCAGCAGAGCGCGGGCGACGGCGGCCAGGAGGGCCGCGGCGGGCGGGCTGACGGCACCGGCGTCGAGGTGATGGACGGTCGTCCGGAGTATGCGTTGAAGCCGTCTGTCCCGGTCCGTCGCCCGGGTCCGCTCCGCCGTGCCTCGCCGGGCGGGGAGCGGGGCGGTGAGACGGGCGAGGACAGCCGCCACCGCTTCGGCGTCCGTCGCGGAGAGGCGCCACTCGCCCGAGGCGAGGAGCCGCCGGGCCCGCCGGGACTCCACGCTGAGCGCGCGCGTGGGCAGGGGGAGGGGGCGCGATGCTGTGCCCGGTTCTGCGTGCACGCCGGTCATTGGTTCTCTCCTCGCTCGCATCGGGCGCGGGGGTGCACGCATGCCGGGCCCGATGGTCCTGGCCGTCCGCGATTCTTGCAGGTCGCTACCGGTTCTTTCTCGAACTGAAGTCAATACTTAGAAAAATCAATTTTGATGCGTTGCCTCCTTAAAAAACTCAAGCTACAAATGAAGGGTGAGAGTCGCCGAAGGTAAGGGGCCGAGGGTGGACTGGCAGGAGCTGACGGACCTGACGCACGGACAGCCGTTCGTGGTCGAGCGGGTCCGCCTCACGGGCAGTGGTGTCGCGATCGAGGGACAGTTCGAGCCGCCGCAGCTGGCACAACTCGGCGTCGACGACCAGGTGTTCGTGGCCGCGTTCGTGCGGTCGCACGGGTCGATCAAGGAGATGGAGCGGATTTTCGGGGTGAGCTATCCGACGATCAAGGCCCGGCTGAAGCGGATCGCCGAGCAGCTTGACTTCGTCGACACCGACCCGGCGCCCACCGGCGCCGACGTCGTGGACCGCCTGCAGCGGGGAGAGATCACCGCCGAGGAGGCGCTCGCCGAGCTGGAGAGGTCCCGGTGATCCCGCAGTTGGTGACGGTCCGCTATCGCCGACCCGACGGCCGCAGGCGGCGTCTGTACGTCCCGGTCCTGCCGATCCTGCTGGTGCTCTCGCCTCTCGTGCTGCTCGCCGTCCTGGCCGGACTGGTCGCCTGCCGCGTCACCGGGGTGAGCCCGGTGGGCGCGCTGCGTGCCACCGGACACCTGGTGTGGGCGCTGCCCGGCACTCGGTTCGAGATCGAACAGGACCGCACGGTCGTACTGGTAACCGTCAGATGAGTCAGAGGACCAAGGAGCCAACGATGAACGAGCAGCGCCGTCAGGTCCTGCAGATGCTGGCCGAGGGCAAGATCACCGCGGACGAGGCCGAGCGGCTGATCGAGGCCCTCGAACGCCAACAGCCCGAGGCACCGCAGGGAACCGAGTCCCGTATCAAGGCCCGACCCAAGTATCTGCGCGTGGTCGTGAACGCGGCGGACGACTCGAGCGGCGACGGTCAGAGCCGGGTCAACATCCGGGTCCCGCTCCAACTGCTGCGCGCCGGAGTGCGGCTCACGAGCCTCATCCCTCCGCAGGCACTCACCAAAGTCAACGCGCAGTTGAACCAGTCGGGTGTACCGATCGACCTGGCCGAACTCAAGCCGCAGCACCTCGAGGAACTCATCGAGCAGATCGACGACCTCACCGTCGACGTCGACGACCCCGACGGCAAGGTGCGGATCTTCTGCGAGTGACGGCACCGCGACGTCGGACGCCGACGTCGACCATGGCGTCGGGCGTCCGCTGCGGTCGCCAAGTCGGCTGACTGTCAGACCGGTTGACAGTCGCGGCGTTCAACTCGAACGAGCAAGTAACCCAGTTGGCGCAGACGTCGTAGTTGTCCCAGCGCACACCCGCGGTGGGCGGCCTGGGCAGGGGAGCCGCCCGGGCGTGACACTCTTCCGTTCCCGGCGGTCAGATTCCGTTCCCGCGGTCGGACGTCCGAGTCGTCCGTTCGCAGCGGTCAGGCATCCGGGCGGCTGCCGCGTGCGGCGCCTGCCGACGCGGCCACCACGCACAGCACCGCGATCCACTGCGACCAGTACAGCGACTCCTGGAGCACGACGAGGCCGATGAGAGCTGCCATCGCCGGTTCGAGGCTCATCAGGATGCCGAACACACGCGGTGGGATCTTGCGCAGTGCTTCCAGGTCCAGCGAGTACGGGATCACCGACGACAACAGCGCCACGCCGAGCCCCGCGATCAGGACCCACGGCTGGGCCAGCGCCGTTCCGCTGTCGGCCACCCCGAACGGCACAGCCACCAGCGCCGCCACGGCCATCCCCAGGGCCAGGCCGTTGCCTTCCGTGGTGCGGCGGCCCAGCGCCGCTCCGACCAGGATGTACAGACCCCAGCAGGTTCCCGCGGCGAGGGCGAACAGCAGACCGGCGAGGTCGAGGTCGCCGCCTCCTTCCGTCAGCAGCACCACACCGCCCGCCGCGAGCACGGCCCAGAAGGCGTCCAGCCATCGTCTCGACCCGGCCAGAGCCACCGCCAGCGGCCCGAGGAACTCGACGGTCACCGCGATCCCCAGCGGGATCCGCGCCAGCGCCAGGTAGAAGCAGAGGTTCATCAGGCCGAGCGTCACGCCGTAGCCGAGTACCACGGTCCAGGTGCGACGGCTCATGCGCGGTGACGGCCGCCACCACAGCATCAGGACCGCCGCCGCGAAGAACAACCGCAACGCGACCGTCCCGAAGCTGCCCACTTCGGTGAACAGGTGCTTGGCCAAGGCCGAGCCCACCTGAACACTGACGATGCCCAGCAGAACCAGTGCCGTCGGCGGGATCGTGCCGAAGGAGCTTCCGGCCCGCGCGGTCGGAGAGGAACGGCGCGACGGGCCGAGTTCGCTCCTGTCGACATTCATGGTGGCCACGCGTGGATTGTCGGCGAACGGCCGTCGCACGGCACGTCATTTTCTCGGGCGTCCTCAGGCATCGGGCGCCGTCCGGGGCACCACGTCTCACCAACCCTGTGGGCGCAGAAGCCACTTGGGCGCTTCCGCAACCCGTCGGCGCGGCCGTTGCCCGGGTCTTCTGAGCCGAGGCGGCGGTGCTCAGCGCGGAACGACCCAGCTCGGCGTCCAGGTGCCGGCGTCGTCGTGGTCGGCCGTGGTGGCGGCGAGATGGGCGCGGAGCGTGGTCAGCGCCGGGTGGGGGTTGTCGCGGTGCCAGACGAGCGAGTGCGGGTACACGGGTGTCGGGTCGGTGACCGGGATGCGGCGCAGGCCGTGGCCGGCGGGCCAGACTAGGCGGGTCTGCCCGCCCATGAAGGTGGCCAGGGCGGGGGTGTCGGCGATGGTGTCGAGGAGCGCGTCGGAACCGAAGTTCGGGCCGGTCGCCTCGATGGTGAGGCCGAACTCGGCGACGAGATCGTCGTAGTAGGCGGCCCACTCGCTGCCGGGGACGATGCCGGGCATCCAGATCCGGTGTCCGGAGAGCCGGGCGAGGGGCACCGACCGGGCGGACGCCAGCGCGTGGGCGGGACCGGTGAGGAGCTGGAGCGGCTCGTCGAGCACCCGGACGGACTCGATGTCCTCGGGGAGAGGCCGGTCGGGCGCGGCGACGGCGCGGAAGGACGCGTCGATCGCACCGGACCTGATGGCGGTGACGGCCGCCTCGATGTCGAGCAGCATCACCACGTCGAGTTCGATCTCGGGGTACGCGCGGTGGAAGCCACGCATCAGGCCCGACGCCGCACCGCGCGAGGCGATCACGTCGACGCGCAGCGGACGGCGGCCGGTACGCACGGACGCGACGGCGCGCTCGGCGACGCGCAGCAGTTCGCGCGCGTGGGGCAGGAACGCCTGCCCGTCGATGGTGAGCTCGGCGCCGCGCGGTGTGCGGGCGAACAGCCGCACACCGAGGTTGCGCTCCAGCGCGGCGATGCGCTTGGAGACGGCCTGCTGGCTGACCGCCAGCTCGGCGGCGGCCTCCTGGAACCGTCCCGCGTCGGCGGCGGTGACGAAGGTCCGGACGGTGTCGAGGTCCATTCCGACACCCTACGGCTACAACCATTGGTTGTGGCGATCGACTCCGTGGTTGTTTGACCCCAGGTCACGGGGCTCGCTTTGATGCTTCCGATCGCGGATCGGTTGTGTGGATCGCGTATCGGCCGTGCGGATGAGTGGCGAAGGGTGTCGGGCATGAGGAGCGGGCACCGGCTGGGGCGGCCGTTCGGGTGGCTCTGGGGAGCGTACGGGACCAGCGCGCTCGGCACATGGCTGGCCTTCGGCGCGTTCCCGCTGATCGCCATCCGGGTCCTGCACTCCGGGCCGGCCGCGGTCGCCGCGCTCTCCTCCGTGGGAGCGGCGGTCGGGGCGGCCGTGGCGGTGCCGCTCGGCCCGTGGGTCGAGTTCCGCCGCAAGCGGCAGGTGCTGATCGCGATGGATCTGGTCCGCTGCGCGGCACTGCTGACGATCCCCGCCGCGTTCGCGCTCGGCGTGCTCACCTTTTTACAGCTCCTGCTGGTCTCGGTCGTCGTCGCCGCGGCCGACATCGCCTTCCGCGCGGCCTCCGGCGCGTACCTGAAGACGCTGCTGTCGGCCGAGGACCTGCTCGTCGCCAACGCCCGGTTCGAGTCGACGGCCTGGACGACCACGATCATCGGACCGCCGCTGGGCGGCGCGGCGATCGGGCTCCTCGGGCCGGTGGCGACGGTGGTGGCCGACGCGGTCAGCTATCTGCTCTCGGCCCTGGGCATCCGCGCGACGGGCGGGCACGAGCCCCGGCCCGGGCGCGGGGAGGCCGCGCGTATGCGGGCCGGGGACCTCCTGGACGGCTGGCGCCACATCCTCGCCGACACGACACTGCGTCCGCTGTTCTTCAACACCGCCTTGTTCAACGGCCTGGTCATGGCCACCCAGCCGCTGCTGGCCGTCCTGATGCTCGGCCGGCTCGGGTTCGCACCGTGGCAGTACGGCCTCGCCTTCGCCGCGCCCGCGATCGGCGGGCTGCTCGGTTCGCGGCTGGCCCGGCCGCTCGTCACCCGCTTCGGCCGGAGTCAGGTCCTGGTCCTGGCCGGGGCACTACGCGCGATCTGGCCCATCGGCCTGACCTTCCTGGGGCCGGGCACCGGAGGGCTGCTCCTGGTGATGGGCGTCGAACTCGGGCTCATTTTCTTCTGTGGGGTCTTCAACCCCGTCTACACCACCTACCGCCTCGAACGCACCGCGAACGACCGCGTCGCCCGCACACTGACCGCCTGGGCGGTGACGACCAAAGCCTCGACCGCGCTCCTGACGGCCCTCTGGGGCGTGCTGGGCGGCCTGCTCGGCCCGCGCACGGCCATCGGCCTGGCCGGGGTGCTCCTGCTGGCGACCCCGCTGCTGCTCCCGCGGCGCGCGTCGGCGCAACTCTCGGAGCCGGACTCAAGGGCAGAGCCGGAGCCGAGCCGCACCTGACCACCGCCGCCCCCTCCGCAGGCGCGGAAGGAGGATGTTCCCGACATGCGGACGACTTGGCGGGGCGGAACTCGTCGGTCGTGCGCGACAGGCAGCGCACGTACCGTCGACCGCCCGTGTCATACCCTCGTTGACGGAGACGCCATGTGATGCCCTGGGCATCAACTCTGGGGAGGCGATGATGCTCGGAAGGGGCACGCGGTTACTCGCGGGCGCCATGGCCGCTCTCTGTCTGCTGCTCATCGGCCCCAGCGCACCCGGCGGTGCCCCCGTCGCCAAGCCGCTTCCGGTCGACGCCGCCACGGGCGTCGTACCGAACCGGGTCATGACATGGAACATCTGCAATCCCTGCAATCGGAGCGGGCAGAATCTCGGCCGCGCCATGGAGATCGCCACGTATGCGCCGCAGGTCGTCGGCCTGCAAGAAGCCTGTGTGCGTGACGTCGAGAAGATCCGGGAGTACCTGGAGAACTTCTACGGGCTGGTGTACCACGTCGAGTACGGGTCGGTTCTCCGGAATTGGGGCCGCTGCGGGGGATGGCCCTGGCACCCGGGGGGCTTCGGTCAGGCGATCCTCTCGGCGGCACCGATGACGGACCGCGTGACTGTCGAATACCCCGACGGCGGATCCGAGGACCGCGGGTACATGGCGGTCACCACCACGGTGAGCGGCCGGTCCGTCCGCGTCTTCGACACCCACCTCGCCCAGCGGCGTCAAGAAGCAGTCCGCGCGGACCAGATCGGCGTACTCGCCGCGGAAGTCGCCCGGCACGACCGCGCGATCGTTCTCGGTGACTTCAATTCCGTGCCGGACGCCCCCGAACTCGGCCGGATGTGGCCCTTGGCAGCGGACGCGGACCCTCAGTGCCGTCCGTCGCCCGCCGACGCCTGCGAGCCGACCACCGACTGGTACAGCAAGTTCGACTACGTCTTCCTGCGAGGCATCGCCCCGCTCGCCCACCGAGTGCATGCCAGCCCGTACTCGGACCACCATCTGCTGTACGCCGACCTGGGCGCGACCTAGCCTTCGGGGAGACCCGGCCGAGGAACTGATGCACCCGATGAGGGGTGTTGGCGACCGGCGAGGGGTCACGATTCGTGCGGCAGCCGCGTTGATCGATAGGGTGCGGTGTCACGACCGCACCCCGTTCGATCCACGGGCCGGTCAGGGCTCTGCCGCAGTCGGTGGCACCTCCACGGCTGCCGTGCCGATCTCTGCCTGCCCGGGCCCTGGGACACGGGGGCGATCCTCACGGCGGGGGCAGTCGGGCCCCGGCCGACGGGTCAGGAGGAACGAGTGGCACAGATCATCGCCGAGGTCTCACGGACGTTCAACGAGTTTCTGCTCCTGCCGAACCGGACCCGGACCGACTGCTCGGTCGCGACGGTCGAGCTGCGCGCGCCCCTGGTACGGCACATCGCAGGCGAGGCGTCGGCGATCGAGCTGCGGTCCCCCTTCACGTCCGCGATCATGCAGGCTGTCAGCACACCAGAGCTGGCGATCGCGCTCGCGCGCAAAGGCGGTCTCAGCTTCCTGCACCACAATCAGCCGATCCAGGACCAGGCCGCAGCGGTCCGCCAGGTGAAGAACTTCAAGGCCGGATTCGTCACCAGCGACACGAACGTCCGTCCCGGCGACAGCCTGAGCGTCCTGGTCGACGTCATGCGCCGCACCGGCCACAGCACCGCCGCGGTCACCCACGACGGGACCGCCACCGGCCGGCTGCTCGGCCTGGTGACCTCCCGGGACTTCCACCCCCAGCGCCACGACCTGGACGGCCCGGTCAGCGGACGCATGACGGGTGTCGCCGACCTGGCGCCCGCCGGGCCCGACATCACGTTGTCCGAGGCCAACGCGCGGTTGTGGGACGAGCGGCTGGACTGCCTCCCGGTGCTCGACGCCGAGGGCCACCTGCAGCATCTGGTGTTCCGTTCCGACTACGCGGACAACAAGCGTTTCCCGAACCAGGTCGTGGACGGTGCCAAGCGACTGCGCGTCGGCGCGGGTATCAACACCCACGACTATCAGGAGCGCGTCCCCGCCCTGCTGGAGGCAGGTGTGGACGTGCTGTGCTTCGACTCGTCCGACGGCTACAGCGACTGGCAGGCGAAAGCTCTGACCTGGGTGAAGAAGCACTACCCGGAGGTCCCGGTCGGCGGCGGCAACGTGGTCGACGGCGAGGCCTTCACCTTCCTCGCCGAGGCGGGGGCGGACTTCGTCAAGGTCGGCGTGGGCGGCGGTTCCATCTGCATCACCCGGGACCAGAAGGGCATCGGCCGCGGCCAGGCCAGCGCCGTGCTGGACGTCGCGGCGGCCCGGGACGCCTTCCGTGAGCGCACCGGCGAGTACGTGCCGATCTGCTCCGACGGCGGGCTGGTGCACGACTACCACGTCTCCCTGGCGCTCGCGATGGGAGCCGACTTCGTCATGATGGGGCGGTACTTCGCCCGCTTCGACCAGGCGGCCGGCGCGAAGCTGCCCACGCGTGACGGCTTCGTGAAGGAGTACTGGGGCGAGGGCTCGAACCGGGCCCGCAACTGGCAGCGCTACGGACAGGGAGGCCAGGGGCTGGTCTTCGAGGAAGGCGTGGACGGCCACGTCCCCTATGCGGGCGACCTGAACGAAGGGCTCGCCCTGACCATCGCCAAGCTCAAGGCCACGATGGTCTCCTGCGGCTCCACCACTCTGCCGGAGTTCCAGTCCACGGCCCGGCTGACCCTCGTCTCGGACCAGAGCTTCCAGGAGAGCCACGCCAACGTCACGGTGCGGGAAGCCCCGGCGTCGGTCTCCTGACAAGTCGCCGGAGTCCGGCAGAGGGGTTCCTGGTCGAAGGGGAACAGCGGACCCGCACCGCGTACGGCCCGTGGCTGGAGTGCGGAAGGCATTCGAGTTCTCCGTGAACCGGCCGGAACGGCCGTGGAGCTCGCGACCTGTCGCGCTCCGCCCGCGGGCGACTACACATCGTCACAGTCGTGATCGTCGGCCTTCGCGCTCGCGTGTTCGAATTTATGTTCGATATCGTGTGGACGGAGGTGAGCGCGAGATGACGACGCGGTCGACGGAGGACCGGCAGGGCGTGGTGATGCATGTGCGTTGCCCCGACCGGCTGTCGGAGGACACGTACCGTCAGGTGCTGGAGTTGCTGGCGGAGCTGTCGCCGGTGGTGCAGGCGCTGCCGCCCACCGCGGCCCTGGTGGACCTGCGCGGAGCGCTGCGCTATCACGGCGCCACCGCACGCCGGCTGGCGGAGGTGCTCCGCGTCAGGGCGATCGCCCGCCTCGGCGTCGATGTCCGGGTCGGTATCGGTCCCACCGTCACGGTCGCCGCGACCGCCTCCGCCCAGGTGCCGGGCCCCGGCGGCGTCCTCGCCGTCGACGCCGAACAGGCCGCCGGCTGGCTGGCGGGCCTGCCGGTCGAAGCCCTGCACGGCATCGGCCCACGGCAGGCGGCCGTCCTGATCGACTACGGCATCCACTCGGTGGGCCTGCTCGCCTCGATCCCGCCGGCCACCGTGCAGCGCCTGCTCGGTGGCAAGGCGGGACGCCTCGCCACCGACCGGGCCCGTGGCGTCGACCCCCGCGCCGTCGTCCCGCGCGCGCTGCCCCCGACGGCCATCGTGCGCTGCTCGTTCGACCGGCACACCCTGGACGGCGCCACGGTGCGTGCCGCCCTGCTCGACCTGGTGGTGCAACTGGGGTCCCGGCTCCGCGGTCGCGATCAGGCCGCCCGCGCCCTCACCCTGACGCTCAAGTTCGCCGGCCGAAGCACCTGGGAGAAGACCCGGCGTCTGCGCGAGCCGTCCGCGCACGACGAGGACCTGCGCCGTCTCGCCTACCAGCTGATGGATGCCGCAGGCCTGCAACGCGGCCGTCTGACCGGCCTCGCCCTGAAGGCCGAGGATCTGACCGCCGCCGACCAGGTCGCCGAGCAGATCAGTCTCGACACCGGGCGAGAGGCCCGCCTGGTCGCCGAAACCGCCATCGACCGGGTCCGCGACAAGTTCGGCGCCCGTGTCATCGGACCCGCGGCCGTCTACCGCCGCGCCTCATGACTCCCGAATGAGGGTCGGCAGCGCCGGAGTGTGCGGAAACTGGGACAGGTCGGCTCACGGCGGAGACACAAGACCGATCCCGCCGTGTGACGCGCGATCAGGCAGGGATGAAACTGGGCCACCAGGAAGGCACGTTCCCCGGGCACGACGGGTCCGGATACGAGTCCGCCATGCCGAGCCACGTCACCAGGAACCATGTGAACCACACGCTGAAGACGATCCCCGCAGCCAGTGCCGCACGCCTGTGACGCCTTCCCAGCGTGCCGTGCAACACGACCCACGGAACGGCTGCCGCGAGCCATATGAGGGGGGCGAGGAAGAGCAAAGTCGCGCTGTCGGCACCGGCGTTGACGCCGACGTCGCACGAAGCCCACACCCGCCCGACGGCGACGACGGAGACCACCGAGGTCACACCCGCGAAAAAGACGCCGAACAGAACTCCTGCGGACCAGGGTCCTCGAGGACTCGACGGCCCCGCTTCCATCTTCCGTCTCCCGTCGTCGTAGAGGCGGAGACTACCAACGACTCGGTCACGAACCCCTGCACCCGCATCCCGGAGCCGCCGTGGGCGGATGAGCCCAGGGCCGAGGCACTCGCAGACCTCATGCAGGTCGCTCGCGCAGGTACGCCTCCAACTCGCCTGCCCCGGCCAGCATCGCCCGCCCGCGGGCGGACAGCCGGTCACGCCAGTCGCGCAGCGCGGCTTCGAGCGGCTCCAGCCCGCCGGCGGCTCGCACCTGGGCGATCAGCGGGGCGATCTGTTCCAAGAGGTAGCCGCCCCGCCGGAGTTGGTGGGCAAGCCGCGCGTCCCTGACATCCGCCTCGTCGTACACGCGATACCCGGTCTGCGGGTCGCGCCGGGGGCTCACCAGTCCTGCCTGCTCCCATTTGCGCAGCGTCGCCGGCCGGACACCGAGCTTCCCGGCCAGCGGCCCGATGAACGTGCCGCCGGACCCGGACATCACGGCCGGCTCGGAGTCCATGTCGGCTTCGGACGCCGTGATGGGCGCCAGACCACGCAGTGCGCTCTCCACGGCCTGGAGGGTTCGGCGGTCGTCGAGGAGCTGGGCATGGCTCTCGTCGATGAGCCGGAACGCCTCCTCGGTCGATCCGTCGTTCACCGCCCGCATGATCGCCGTCGCCGTCCGGTGTCCGTGTCCGGGTACCAGGGCGAGGAACGCGCGCAGTGCCCCCGCGTGCAGCGAGGTGTAGGTGCGATAGCCGTGGGGCGTGCGGTCGGCGACCGGAAGGATGCCGGCCACCTCGTAATTCCTGACGGCCTGCGTGGACAGGCCGTGCGCGCGGGCCAGGTCGACCGGCCTGAGGTGTCTGTCGTTTTGAGGGTTACGACCCATCGCCCTGCCGATATCGTAGAAAAGTTTCAACCGAGGGTTCAACGATAGCGTTGAGGGCATGGACATCGACATCACGGACACCGCCCATGCCGTCGAGGCCTCCGCCGTCATGAAGCTGCTCCCGGCCCGACCGCGGCTGCTCGCCCTCGGCGAGCCCACCCATGGCGAGGACACACTCCTCGAACTGCGCAACGAACTGTTCCGGCAACTCGTCGAGCAGGAGGGCTATCGGACGATCGCCATCGAGAGCGACTGCATCAAGGGCCTGATCGTGGACGACTACGTCACCTCGGGAATCGGCAGCCTCGACGACGTCATGGAGCGCGGCTTCAGCCACACCTGGTTCAACACCTCCGCGCCCAATCGCGAGTTGGTGCGCTGGATGCGCGCATACAACGACGCCCGGCCCGCATCCGAACAGGTCCACTTCGCCGGTATCGACGGCCCGCTGGAGATGACCGAGGCCGCCGGCCCCCGCCAGGCCCTCACCGCACTCCACGACTACCTCGCGGCCCGGGTGGACGCGGACCTGCTCCCCTGCACCGCGGACACGCTCGACCGCCTCCTCGGCGCCGACGACCGGTGGACCGATCCCGCCGCGATGACGGAACCGGACCGGTCCGTGGGACAGTCGGCCGAGGCCAAGGAACTGCGGCTGTACGCGGACGACTTGGTGGCGCTGCTCGATGAGCACACCCCGCACCTGATCGCGGTCTCGTCGCCGCAGGACCATGAGCGGGCACGGCTTTACGCACGCACCGCCGTGGGCCTGCTGCGCTACCACCACTGGATGGCCGACACCTCACCGAGCCGCATGACACGGCTGGTGGGTCTGCGCGATGCGATGATGGCCGACAACCTCCTCGCCATTGCCCAGCGGGCCCCGGCACTGGTGCACGCCCACAACGGCCACCTCCAGCGAGACAAGAGCACGATGCGGATGAGCGGCCGCCCGCTGCAGTGGTGGAGCGCCGGCGCGCTCGCCGGCGCCCACCTGGGCGAGAGGTACGGCTTCCTCGCCATGGCTCTCGGCACGATCCGGCACCAGGGAGTGGACACCCCACCGCCGGACACCGTCGAAGGTCTCCTGTACGCACTTCCGGAGGACCGCCGCCTCGTCGACGCCCCCCGGCTCGCCACCGTCCTCGGCGACAGGCGACCCGCCCCTCGCGTCTCCCCCTACTTCGGCTACGCCCCACTCGACCCGGCCCATCTGGCGGGCAACGACGGGATCGTGTTCGTCAAGGACGTCCCGCAGCGCTAGCGCTGTCCGGCAGCAGGCAGGGCTGTCTGCGCACCTCGTGTCCGCGGGAGGCGATCCCGGCAGGCGGCCGCGCCGCTGAGGCACGTTCGGCCCATGACGCACTTCACGGACTCCGCCCGGGTGGCGCGGTGAGTGGTTGGTGGCCCTGCTGGAGGAACGCACCCGCAGGGAGGTCGACGCGAACGTGCTGCGCGGTGCCTTTCCACTTCGCGTCCCCGGATGTCCCCGATGACGAGGCTCCACGCCGGCGGACACTCCGGTCGGGCCCCTGACGTTCAGGGGCGGGCGGACAGTTCCTGCTCCAGGCCGTTGAGGAAGTCGGTGACGATCCGGGTGTACTCGTCGGGCCGGTCGAGGTTGGGGAAGTGGGCGGCGTCGTCGATCGCGGCCGTCCGGCCTCGTGGTGCCGTGAGGGCTATGGAATCGGCCATGGCGCGGAGCTCGGGTGCGTCTTGTGCGCCGTTCAGGGCGAGTACGGGGACGGTGATGTGGCCGGCCCGGGTGCGGAGGTCCTTGACCGGGACGTGGTGATCGGGTTCGTCGAGCGTGTGCTTGCCGATGGTCCGCTGGCGCATCTCGCGCAGGCGTGTGTAGACCTCGGGCCGGACCGCGTCCCGCGGGCGCTCGGGGCCGTGCGCCCAGGCGTCGCTCGCGTCGTGCCAGGCCGCGATGTCACCGGAGGCCAGGGCGTTGAACTGGGCGTTCTGGAATTGCCTGGACCACGACTCGGTGAACTCGTATTCGTTCGTGCCGCCGCCGGAGATGACCAGAGCCCGGACGAGCTCGGGGTGTTCCAGCGCGGTGGCCACGGCGAGCACCGCGCCCATGGAGACGCCGACGAGGACGGCGGGGCCGGTGTCCAGGTGGCGCAGCAGCTCGGCGAGATCGTCGGCCTGCCGGAACGGGCGGCTCGCGTTGGCGGACCGTCCGTGGCCGCGGGCGTCGGGCGTGATCACGCGGAACTCCCTTGAGAGCGCCGGGACTTGCTCGTCGAACATGGTGTGGTCGACGAAACTGGCGTGCAGCAGCACGACGGGCAGGCCGGTGCCGCCGGTGTCGCGGTAGGCGAGGTCGCCGTCGGAGGATGCGAAGAAGCGGAGGTCGGACTCTGAAGTCATGACAACCAAGTTGTCATAGACCGCGCTGGATGACAACTGGATTGTCATTTATCATCGGTGTGTGAGTGATGAAGAACGCCCACTGTCGCCCGACGAGGCGGGGCCGCGGCTGATGGAGATCTTCGCCCTGATCGGACCGCTCTACCGGCGTGTTCAACGGAAGATCGAACAGGACGCCGCGGGGCAGGACCTGTCGGTGGGAGTCCGCGCGGTGCTCGATCTCCTGCGCGAGCACGGGCCGATGACGGTTCCCCAAATGGGCCGGGCGCAGTCGATCAGCCGTCAGTTCGTCCAGCGGATGGTCAACGACGCGGCGGCGAGCGGTCTGGTGGAGGCCGTGCCGAACCCGGCGCATGCGCGGTCCTCGCTGATCCGGCTGACCGACAGCGGCGGCACGACGATCGAGGCCGTCGTCGCCCGGGAACACGCGCTGCTGCGAGAGGCGGCGGACGATCTCACCACCGCCGACGTGGACACCTGCGTCCGAGTGCTCAGCCGGATGCTCACCCTTTTCGACGACGTCGACATCAACAGCTAGACCCAATACCGGTGATTTAGGCGGTTTTCTGGCCTCTGCTAGTTGTTTTGGTGGGCGGGACCAGTGTGATTGCCGCGGTGGGTGGTCGGGGCGGGT
>NZ_JBVHMN010000024.1:0-165477 GCF_055558435.1 Streptomyces sp. NPDC025784 | reverse complement strand
AACAGTGATCTTGGTCGACACGGTTCTAGCAGGAGCTCCATCTCTGCTTCAGACTGCTTGACACACCAGCCCCGCCCCTAACTACACGGCATTGGATCTAGCCCTGTCCCTCGTGATCCGGTAGGCACCACAGGAGTGCCGGAAACCATGGAGTACGGCAATGGCTCACCCCCTCTTCGACATCAGCGGCCGCACGGCGCTGGTCACCGGCTCCAGCCGCGGCATCGGGCTCGCGCTCGCCCGCGGACTGCTGGAGGCGGGCTGCACCGTGGTCCTCAACGGGCGGGACGCGCGACGGCTCGACGAGGCCGCCGCGGAACTGCCCGGCGACGTCCGCACCGCGGTGTTCGACGTCACCGACGGGCCCTCGGTGGCCGCGGGCATCGCGGACGTCGAGGAGCGGGTGGGCCCGCTGGACATACTCGTCAACAACGCGGGCATGCAACTGCGCTCCCCGCTCCTGGAGTTCACGGACGCGGACTGGCACCGCGTCCTGGACACCAACCTGACGAGTGCGTTCCTCGTGGGCCGCGAGGCCGCCCGCGGGATGACCGCGCGCGGCCACGGAAAGATCATCAACATCTGTTCGCTGCAGAGCGAGGTCGTCCGCCCGGGCATCGCGCCGTACGCGGCCGCCAAGGGCGCGCTGAAGATGCTCACCAAGGGCATGTGCGCCGACTGGGGCCCGCACGGGGTGCAGGTCAACGGGCTCGGTCCCGGCTACATCGAGACCGAGCTCACCCGGCCGCTCGTGGACGACGAGGAGTTCAGTTCCTGGGTGCGGCGGCGCACCCCTGCCGGGCGGTGGGGCCGTACCGACGACCTGGTCGGCGGGCTGCTCTTCCTCGCCTCCCCCGCGGCGGACTTCGTCGGCGGGCAGGTGCTGTACGTCGACGGCGGTATGACGAGCGTGCTCTGAGAGGGACGTGACGATGCTCGGCTGTGTGATCCACGGACAGGGCGACCTGCGGGTCGACGAGCTCCCGGTGCCCTCCCCCGGCCCCGGACTGGCGCTGGTCGCCGTCCGGTACGGCGGGGTGTGCGGTTCCGACCTGCACTACTGGCGGCACGGCGGGGTCGGGGACTTCCGGCTCCGGGAGCCGATGGTGCTAGGCCACGAGGTGGTCGGCACCGTGGTCTCGTACGGTGCCGGGGCCCGCGGGCCCGCGCCGGGCACGCCGGTCGCGGTGCACCCGGCGACTCCCTGCGGCGCCTGCCCCGAGTGCCTCGACGGCCGCTCGAACGTGTGCCGCGACACCCGGTACCTGGGCAGCGCGGCACGCACCCCGCACGTCCAGGGCGGATTCGCCGCGCGGTTCGTGGTGCCGGCCGGGCAGCTGCGGGCCCTGCCGGCGGAGCTGGACCTGCGGCGGGCCGCCCTCGCCGAGCCGCTCTCCGTCGCGCTGCACGCGGTGCGGCGGGCCGGGGACGTGACGGGCCGGCATGTGCTGGTGACGGGGGCCGGCCCCATCGGCTGCCTCGTGGTGGCCGCCGCACGGGCCGCGGGCGCCGCGCGTATCACCGTCACGGACCTGCTGCCCCGTGCGTTGTCGTACGCCATCGCGGCCGGAGCCGACGCGGTCGTACGGGCCGACGATCCCGACGACCCCTCGTGGCCCGCCGAGGTCGACGTCGCCGTCGAGGCGTCGGGGGTCGCCGCGGGCCTGGACACCTGTCTGCGCCTGGTGCGGCGCGGCGCGGTCGTCGTGCAACTGGGCATGCTGCCGCCCGGCCGGAGCCCGTTCGCGGGGAATCTGCTGGTGAGCCGGGAGATCGAACTGCGGGGCGCGTTCCGCTTCGGCGCCGAGTTCGACGACGCACTGGCCCTGCTCGCGGCGGAGCCCGCCTTCGACGAACTGGTCAGCGCCGTGGTGCCGGTGCGGGACGCGGAGTCGGCGTTCGCCCTCGCCGCCGACCGGAGCCGGTCCTGCAAGGTGCTGCTGGACTTCGCCTCCTGAGCACCGGGACCCGGCCGCTCAGGGGCGCCACAGCGGGTGCTCCCGGTCCGCCCACAGGCGGCTCACCGATCCGGTGCGCAGTCCGCGGCGGGCCTCCGGGTCGCCCAGCGCCATCCCGATGTGTCCGGCGAGGACGATGCCGATCGTCAGGGCCAGCCAGTCGTGCACGAAGGTGGCCGAGGTCCGCCAGATCAACGGGGTGAGATGGGTGAACCACATCAGCAGGCCGGTGCCCAGCATCACCAGCGTGGCGCCGGCGATCCAGGCGGCGTAGACCTTCTGCCCCGCGTTGAACTTGCCGGCGGGACGCGACTGACGGCGTTTGTCGCGTCGCAGGGCCGCCCGCAGCCAGACCCGGTCGTGCGGCCCGAAGCGGTTCAGGAAACCCAGGTCGGCGCGGAAGGCGCGGGAGGCGAGTCCCGCGAGGACCGGCACGGGCAGCAGCAGTCCCGCCCACTCGTGGACCCTCACCACCAGCTCGCGGCGCCCGACGAGCGCGGCGAACTCGGGGATGTACAGGAACGCCGCGGTGATCACGCAGGTGCCCATGAGCACGGCCGTCGTCCGGTGCACCCAGCGCTCCGCACGGCTGAAGCGCCGTACGCGTGCGGAGGACCCGACGTGCGCCGGCCGGGCGGGGGTGTCGTCAACTCGTGGGTTCATCGTCGCGTCCGTTCGAGCGGCCGACCCAGGCGTCGACGTCGTAGCCCCGTTCCTCCCAGTACCCGGGACGGACGTCCTCGGTGACGGTGATGCCGGAGAGCCACTTGGCGGACTTGTAGAAATACATCGGGGCGACGTAGAGCCGGACCGGGCCGCCGTGGTCGTGGCCGAGGGGCTTGTCCTGCATCCGCAGCGCCACCAGCACGTCGGAGCGGCGGGCCTGCTTCAGCGTGAGGCTCTCGGTGTACGTCCCGTCGAAGCACGTGAAGCGGATCGCCCCGGCGGAGGAACGCACTCCGGCGGCGTCGAGGAGGTGGGACAGGCGTACGCCCTCGAAGGGGGTGCCCGGCACCCGCCAGCCGGTGACGCACTGGACGTCGTGCACGAGGCGGGTCTGCGGCAGGGCACGCAGGTCGGCGAGGGTGTAGCTCCTCGGGCGGTCGACCAGGCCGTCGACGGTGAGGCGGTAGTCGGCGGCGGTCCTGTGCGGGACGGACGACGCCACCGAGTAGTAGCGGAAGCCGCCGCCGTTGGGCAGCAGGCCGGTGAGGCCCGTGGGGTCCTTCTCCGAGGCCCCGGCGAGGAAGGATTCGAGGGCGCGCTGGAGCGGGGACGCGGCGAGGACGCCCAGCGCGCCGAGTCCGAGCGTGCCGAGCAGGACCCGGCGGCCGATCGGCACACCGCGCTCCTCGGGCGGTTCGGGGTCCGGTTCCCCGGCCGGTTCGTCGACCGGCCTCGCTTCGCGGTCCGGGCCCGGCTCCTCGGGTCGTTCTGGCTTCACACACTGATTCGAGCACCCGCGACCCCCAAAAAGCCAGCGGTGGCGGGTGCCCGTCAGAGTTCCGTCATCTTTTCCCACGGGCCGTCCCGGTGGACCCGGTCCGGCGTGGCGGTGTCAGGACGCGGATTCGGCCGCCTTGTCCAGCTGGAACGCCTCGTTTCCGAGACCGATGCGGGCGTGCGCCTCGGGCTTGCGGGCGCGCAGCACGAGCCCCTGGACGATACCGATCACCAGGGCGGCCCCGATGATCGACGGCAGCAGCCAGCTCAGCGAGGAGTCCGGGCCCGCGCCGACGAGGACGTCGAAGTCCTTGACGGTGTAGACCGCGATGACGAGCAGGGCGATGCCCGCGAGCGCCGAGGTGACCAGGCGCCAGGCCTGGGCGCCCGCGGCACCGCGCCGGGCGAAGAAGACGATGACGGAGAGCGAGGCGATCGCCATCAGCACGATGACGCCGAGCGCGCCGATGTTGCCGCCCCAGGTGAACAGGTGCAGCACGGGTGCGGTCGGGTCACCGGTGGGCTTGTCGTCGGCGACCGCGAAGGCGATCACGAACACCAGGGACACCGCGGTCTGCAGCAGCGAGCCGGAACCGGGGGCGCCGGTCGATCCGGTGGTGCGTCCGAAGGCCGCGGGCAGCAGGCCTTCCCGGCCCATGGCGAAGGCGTATCGCGCGACGACGTTGTGGAAGCTGAGCATGGCGGCGAACATGCCGGTCACGAACAGGATGTGCAGCACGTCGGTGAAGGTGCCGCCGAGCCGTGACTCGGTGAGGAAGAAGAGCAGGCCCGCGCTCTGTTTCTGGGAGGCTCCGACGATGCCCGAGGGGCCGGTGGCCACGGTGAGCGCCCAGCAGCTGAGCGCGAAGAACACGGCGACGCCGCCGACGGCGAGGAACATCACGCGCGGCACCAGGATGTGCGGACGGCTGGTCTCCTCCGCGTACACCGGGGCCTGTTCGAAGCCGAGGAAGGCCGCGATGCAGAAGCACAGCGCGGTGCCGACGCCCGCGCCGGTGAGCGTGTCCGGGTTGAAGGCGTGCAGCGACAGTCCTTCCTTCGCCGGGTCGGCGACCGCGGCGATGTCGAAGATGACGACGAGGACCACCTCGATGACGAGCAGGACACCCAGCACGCGCGCGTTGACGTCGATCTTCAGCCAGCCGAGCGCGCCGACGAGCAGGACGGCCGCCAGCGCGGGGATCCACCAGGCGATCTCGAGGTCGAGGTAGGTGGAGAAGAGTCCGGAGACCTCGAAGCCGAAGATGCCGTAGATGCCGACCTGGAGGGCGTTGTAGGCGACGAGGGCGACGAGGGCCGCCGCCGCGCCCGCGGTGCCGCCGAGGCCGCGCGAGATGTACGCGTAGAAGGCGCCCGCGTTGTGGACGTGCCGGCTCATCTCGGCGTATCCGACGCTGAAGAGCACGAGGACCACGCCGAGGATGACGAAGAGCAGCGGCTGCCCGACGATGCCCATCACCGCGAATGTGGTGGGCATGACACCCGCGACCACCATGAGGGGCGCGGTGGCGGCGAGGACGGACAGCAGCAGTCCCCCCGTGCCCAGCCGGTCGGCGCGCAGCGCGCGGTCCTGTCCCTTGAACGTGCTGATGCCGGCGCCGTCGGCGTCCGGTCTGCCCGTGCTCGACGTACTCGATGTGCTCGAACTGCCCGTCGTCATCGCGGGTCGTCCTTTCGGGTGTGCGGTTTTCCGGGGGTCGCGGGTCTCGCGGAGGTGCTGTTCAGACCGTGCCGAGCGCGCTGTCGCGTGCGGCACGGAAGGCTCGGTGGGGGTCGCGGTCGGGGTACGACCACGGCGCCTCGGTGGCGTGCTCGCCGATGCGGTGGAACAGGGCGGCGGCCTCGGCGCCGCGCCCCTCGCAGAACTTGGCGTGGGCGAGGAAGTTCAGGTCGACCAGGCGGCGCGGGTGGTCCTCGTGCTCCCACTCCAGCCACCAGTCGAAGGCGGCCTTCATCACCTGGCGGGCCCGGCGTCCGACCCAGTGCCCGGAGGCGACCGGGTCGGCGGGTTCGCTGCCGGCGCCCGCGAGCACGCGGTAACGCTCGGCGTGCGCGACGACCGGCAGAACGGCCAGGGGCGAGTCGGCGGGGGCCTGTTCGGCGGCCCAGTTGGCGAAGTCGTAGACCTCGTGCAGTGGGTCCTGGCCCGCGGCGGCACGGCGCTCGGCGAGCCGGGCCACCATCAGATGGTGGGCGTGATGGTGGTCGGGGTAGCGGTGGCGGACCTCGTCGAAGAGCCGCACCACCTCGTCCTCGGTGCCGAGGGTCCGCTCCAGGACGAGCAGGCCGAGCCACGGCGTGGGGTCGGCGGGCGCGAGCTGCGCGGCGGCGTGGCAGGCCTCGCGGGCGCGCTCCGGCCGCACCTTGCCGTCCAGCGCGCGCTGGACGGTGGCACAGCCGACGAGCACGGCGGCGTCGGCGGACTCGGGTTCCGCGAGCTGCCAGTCGCGGAACCAGGCGAGCGCGGCGGGTGCCTGGGCCAGCACGGTGACGCGGTGGCCGCGGCGGTCCCAGTCGTCGCCGGTCGCGGTCAGCAGTGCGCGCACGGCGGTCCAGCGGCCCTGGTTCAACGCGGCACGTGCCGTGACGACTTCGGCGTCGTCGAGCGCGGGGTCGAAGGCATGGGCCGCGCGCTTGCGACCGCGGCCGAGGGGAGGCGGGGGTGGTGACACCGCGGGTCGTCCTCACAGGCGCGGTTCGTCGGGAGCCGATCACGCACAGCCAACCGGCAGCCAAGGCTTCACGTCAAGGGCGGCCGGTCCGCTACACGTGTCAACTCCCCGTGCGGGCCGCGGGGTTGCCCCCGCGGCCCGCTGTCGGCGCTCCGCTTCGCGGTCAGCCGACCGCCTTGGCCGCCGCCCGGCCCGCGGTACGCCCGGAGAACAGGCAGCCGCCGAGGAAGGTGCCCTCGAGCGACCGGTAGCCGTGAACCCCGCCGCCGCCGAACCCGGCGGCCTCACCGGCGGCGTACACGCCCTCCAGCGGGTCACCGCCCTCCGTGAGCACACGCGAGGAGAGGTCCGTCTCCAGGCCTCCGAGCGTCTTGCGGGTGAGGATGTTGAGCCGGACGGCGATCAGCGGTCCCGCCTTGGGATCGAGGATGCGGTGCGGCGCGGCCGTGCGGATCAGCCGGTCGCCGAGGAACCTGCGGGCACCGTGGATCGCCGTGACCTGGAGGTCCTTGGTGAACGGGTTGGCGATCTCGCGGTCGCGGGCGACGATCTCGTGGCGCAGCGCGGCCTCGTCGATGAGCGGTTCCTTCGTGAGCGCGTTCATCCCGCGCACCAGCGCCCCGAGGTCCTTCTCCACGACGAAGTCCGCCCCGTGGTCCATGAAGGCCTTGACCGGGCCCGGCACGTCGGCGCGCGCCCGGCCGATCACATCCTTGACCGACTTGCCGGTCAGGTCCGGGTTCTGCTCCGAGCCGGAGAGCGCGAACTCCTTGCCGATGATCCGCTGGTCGAGCACGAACCACGTGTGGTCGTATCCGGTGCGCATGATGTGTTCGAGCGTGCCCAGCGTGTCGAAGCCGGGGAAGAGCGGCACCGGCAGGCGGTTGCCGCGCGCGTCGAGCCACAGGGAGGACGGGCCCGGGAGGATACGGATGCCGTGGTTCTCCCAGATCGGGTTCCAGTTCTGGATGCCCTCGGTGTAGTGCCACATCCGGTCGCGGTTGATGAGGCGGGCACCGGCCTCCTCGGCGATCCCCAGCATCCTGCCGTCCACGTGCGCGGGCACGCCGGCGATCATCCGCTCGGGCGGGCTGCCCAGCCGCTCCGGCCAGTTGGCCCGGACGAGGTCGTGGTTGCCGCCGATGCCGCCCGACGTGACGATCACCGCCTGGGCCTTGAACTCGAAGGCACCGGTGACCTTGCGGCTGCTGGCCTGACCGCGTTCGATGCCGGACGGTTCCAGGATCTCGCCGGTGACGGTGTCCACGGAGCCTTCGCTGCGGGACAGGCCCGTGACACGGTGGCGGAACTTCAGCTGCACCAGACCGCGGGCGGCACCCGCCCGCACCCGCCGCTCGAAGGGTGCGACGAGGCCGGGCCCGGTGCCCCAGGTGATGTGGAAGCGGGGTACCGAGTTGCCGTGCCCGTTGGCGTCGTAGCCGCCGCGCTCGGCCCAGCCCACCACGGGGAAGAACCGCACGCCCTGCCGGTGCAGCCAGGACCGCTTCTCACCGGCCGCGAAGTCGACGTAGGCCTCCGCCCACTGCCGGGGCCAGTGGTCCTCGGGGCGGTCGAAGGCGGCCGTGCCCATCCAGTCCTGGAGGGCGAGCGCGTGGCTGTCCTTGATCCGCATGCGGCGCTGCTCGGGCGAGTCGACGAAGAAGAGACCGCCGAACGACCAGTGCGCCTGCCCGCCGATCGACTGCTCGGGCTCCTGGTCGAGGAGGATCACCCTGCGGCCCGCGTCGACGAGCTCCGCGGTCGCCGCGAGCCCGGCGAGGCCCGCTCCGATCACGATCACATCTGCGTCGTAGGCCATGGGCCCGTCCTCTCGGCATTCCGACTGGTCGGATCGGTCGTCATGGGGGGATTCATGACGTTTGTCACGAACCGATCGGCTTCGTCGCTGGTTGATGAGACATTGGTGGAGGTTGACGTCGCCGTCGACCACAGCTTGTTACTGGTCGGTCAGATCCTTCGGCAAGAAGAGTGACCGAGTCAACTGCCTGATTCCGGGTACTCCCGGGGGCAGGCCCCGGCCCATGGCACTACAGTCGGCGGGAACGCAACCGTGGCCCGCCTGACGTCAAGAGGTACTCAGCGTGTCGGTTCTCGTTCTGATCCTTGCCGTGAGCGCGGCCTGCTGTCTCGGCTTCGGCTTCGTGCTCCAGCAGAACGCGGCCTCGCACGCGCCGCTCAGCGACTTCCTCTCCCCCCGGCTGCTGCTCGACCTGATCCGCGTCCCGCGCTGGCTCGGCGGCATAGGGCTCATGGTCTGCGGCCTGGTCCTCGGTGCCATCGCCCTGGGCAAGGGCGAGCTCTCGCTCGTGGAACCGCTCCTCGCGACGAACCTCCTCTTCGCGCTCGCCCTCTCCCGCCACCAGACGAAACAGCCGCTGGGACGGCAGGGATGGGCCGGGCTCGCGCTGCTCGCGGGCGGGGTCACCGCGTTCATCGTGGCCGGACAGCCGGAAGGCGGCGACGCCGTCACCGATCCGCTGCGCCACTGGCTGATCATCGGGATCATGATCGGCCTCGCCCTGCTCCTCACCACGTACGCCAAACGGTCCCGGCTGAGCGCGGCTCCGGTGCTGCTCGCCCTCGCCGCGGGACTGCTGTACGGCGTCCAGGACGCGCTGACCCGGGTCAGCGGACAACGGTTCGGCGAGGGCGGCTGGGGCGAACTGCTCACCGGCTGGCAGCCCTACGTGGTGCTGGTGCTCGGCGTGACCGGTCTGATCCTGGTCCAGAGCGCCTTCGAGACCGCGCCGCTGCGGATGTCGCTGCCCGCGCTCACCGCGGCCCAGCCGATCGCCGGCATCGTCTGCGGGGTGGGCTTCCTCGGGGACCGGCTGCGCATGGACGCCGGGGCGCTCGCCTGGGAGGCCGCGGGCCTCGCCGCCGTCGTGGTGGGCATCGTGCTGCTGGGACTGCACCCGGCGATGCCCGCCGGCACCTCGGAGACGGAGCGGTCGCGGGACCTCCAGCCGCGTTGAGGAGCACGCGCCGGACGACGCCGACCGCACAGGAGCGGGGGCCGGTCCGGACGGCGCGGACCACGCGGGATGCGGGACCTGCGCACCGGACGGCGGGCACACCGCCCGCGCGTCGCCCCGGACTGCTTGGATGGAGGCATGAGCGCCGCCGACGAGATCCTCGACATCGTGGACGAGAACGACCAGGTCATCGGGCAGTCCCGGCGAGGGGAGGCGTACGCGCGCGGGCTGCGCCACCGGGCCGTTTTCGTCCTGGCGCGGGACGCCGAGGGCCGTGTCTTCGTCCATCGCCGCACGTCCACGAAGCTGGTCTTCCCCTCCTTCTACGACATGTTCGTCGGCGGGGTCGTGGGCGCGGGCGAGTCCTACGACGGCGCCGCGCTGCGTGAGGCGGAGGAGGAGCTCGGCGTCCAGGGGCTCCCCCGGCCCGTGCCGCTGTTCAAGTTCCTCTACGACGACGGTGCCGGGCAGAGCTGGTGGTCGGCCGTGTACGAGGTCCGCTGCGAACTGCCGGTGAACCCGCAGGTGGAGGAGGTCGCCTGGCACGACTTCCTCTCCGACGAGGAGCTGGAGAGCCGTCTGGCGGACTGGACGTGGGTCCCGGACGGCCTGGCCGCCTACGAGCGGCTCAAGGAGCACCGCGCGGCGGACTGAGGAACCGGGCGGGGCGGACCGCGGGCCGTGCCGCATACCGCCTCGGACGGAAGGGGCCGGGCAGCGGGCCACGAGGCCGAGCCTCGGATGGAGTAGCCGGGCAGCGGACCGAGGGCGGGCCTCGCGCAGCGCCGGGCAGCGGACCGCCTCGGACGGAGGGGCCGAACAGAGCGGGCAGAGGGCCCGGGATGCTCCCCGCACCGGACCGGTAGGGTCCTGGGCGTGATCGAACTCGTGCGGAATGTCCGGTTGTGGTTCGCGCCCCAGGAGATCCGCCAGGAGGGCGGGACACCGGACTACCGGTTCTCGCTGGCGAACGAGCGGACCTTCCTCGCCTGGCTGCGCACGGCGCTCGCGCTGATCGGCGGCGGCTTCGCGGTGGACCAGTTCCTGCCGGACCTGCGCTGGGCCTGGCGCGTGGGCCTCGCGCTCGCCCTGCTGGGCGCGGGCGTGCTCTGCTCGCTGCGCGCCGTCAATCACTGGGTGCGCTGCGAGCGCGCCATGCGCCGCGGCGACGACCTGCCGGTGTCCCGCTTCCCGGCGCTGCTGAGCATCGCCGTCGCCGTCGTCGCGCTCGCGATGGTGTTCGTGGTGCTCGCCGGGTGGGCGGGGTGACCTCGCAGGCCCAGGACGAGCGGGACCCGGGCCTCCAGCCGGAGCGCACCCGCCTCGCCTGGCGGCGGACGACCCTGTCGAGCACGGTCGCCGCCCTGCTCGCCATGAAGACGGCGCTGCACGGTGGCCGCTCGGTGGCCGGCCTGCTGGCCTGTGCGCTGTGCTGCGCGCTGTGGCTGGGCTTCCTGACGCTGGCGCATCACCGCATCCGGACCCTGTCGACGGCCGGCCCGAGCGGCCCGGCGGCACTCGCGCCCCGGCACGCGACCGCGGCGGCCCTGTGCACGGTGGCGCTGGCCGTGTGCGCGCTGGCGCTCGTGTTCTGAGGAAGAGTGCCGCCGGTGCTCCGGGGTCACTCCCTTCACGTGCCCCGGGTCCGCCGCTCCGGTCGGTCCCCCGGTCTGCCCCTCGGTCGGCCCCCCGGTAAACCCCCAGTAGGCCCTGTGACGGGTCCACTCGTCGGCCCACGACGACGGGGCGAGTCACCGGCGGGACACCCCGTCCGGTGGCCCGGCCCGTCGGGCGCGTCGGCTGCGCGGGCGTGCGACGGTCTCGACCCTCCGGAGTACATGGACGGCACGCATGACCTAAAACGCACGATTGCCCCTTTTTGCGGCGCTAGCCTGAGTCGTCATTCCACGCCACTTCCGAAGGTGAGCAGCATGACCACCCTTCACCAGGAGCACCCGACCCACGAGCACACCCACGGCCCGGACTGCGGTCACCCCCAGGTGCGGCACGGGGACCACGTCGACTACGCGCACGACGGACACCTGCATCGCGAGCACTCCGGACACTGGGACGAGTGCGAGCCGAGCGGCCACGTCGCGCACGAGGAGCACGCACACCAGCACGGCGAGGGCTGCGGCCACACGGCCGTGGCGCACGGCGACCACCTCGACTACCTGCACGACGGCCACCGGCACGCCCGGCACGACGGGCACTGGGACGACCACTGAGCAGTCGCCTCCCGGCGCCGACCCGGCACCCCCTCACGGCGTCTCCCCTCGGCCGCGCGGCCCGCACGTCCCGCGCGGCCCCGGGGAGACGCCGATCACGTTTCGCGCACCCACTGGACGACATACCGACCGGTCGGCATCATGGTCGACATCCGGTTTCCATGTGCGTAGGAGCAATGATGAGCCCAGACCACCCGCCAGGTCTCGATCTCGACCAGCTGCGCGGCCTGCTCGACCGTGAGCGCCCGGGACTGGTGCACGGCCCCCTGACCGGCCGGCTGATCGAAGGCGGACGGTCGAACCTCACCTACGCGGTCACCGACGGCACCGCGAAGTGGGTCGTCCGACGGCCTCCGCTGGGCCATGTGCTGGCCACCGCGCACGACATGAAGCGCGAGCACCGGGTGATCAGCGCCCTGCACCCGACGGCCGTGCCGGTACCCGCCCCGCTGCTGCTGTGCGAGGACGAGTCGGTGCTCGGTGCGCCGTTCTACGTCATGGAGTTCGTGGAGGGAACGCCCTACCGCACGGCGCAGCAGCTCGCCCCGCTCGGCGCGCAGCGCACCCGCGACGCCGTCCTCGGGCTGGTGGACACGCTGGTCGAGCTGCACGCGGTCGACCCGGAGGAAGTGGGCCTCGGCGACTTCGGCCGCCCGGAGGGCTTCCTCGACCGGCAACTGCGCCGCTGGGGCAAGCAGCTGGACGCGTCCAGGAACCGTGAGCTCGCGGGGATCGACGAGCTGCACGCCGCCCTGGGACGCGAGCTGCCGCATTCCCCGGCGCCCGCCGTGGTGCACGGCGACTACCGGCTCGACAACGTGCTGATCGGCACCGACGACCGCATCAAGGCCATCCTCGACTGGGAGATGTCCACGCTCGGCGATCCGCTCACCGACCTCGGCCTGCTGGTGATGTACAGCGCGCCGCTGGACCTGCCGAACTCCCCCATCAGCACGACCGCCTCGGCCGCCGGGCACCCCGACCCGGCCGAGCTCGTCGAGCGGTACGCCGCGCGCTCGGGGCGCGACGTGTCCGCCGTCTCCTGGTACACGGCCTTCGCCTGGTTCAAGCTCGCCGTGATCCTGGAGGGCATCCACTACCGCTACACGCTCGGCCAGACGGTCGGCGCCGGCTTCGACCGCATCGGCGAGCTGGTGCCCTTCTTCATCGAGCACGGCCTGACCACCCTTCAGGAAGGCTGATCCGCCATGGACTTCGCATTCGACGCACGCACCGAGGAGCTGCGCGCCAAGCTGCTCGCCTTCATGGACGAGTACGTCTATCCGGCGGAGGCCGTCGCCGAGGAGCAGCGCGCCCGGCTGGCGTCGCCCTGGGACACCCCGGCCGTCGTCGGGGAGCTGAAGGCCGAGGCTCGCAGGCAGGGCCTGTGGAACCTCTTCCTGCCCGATTCGGAGTACGGCGCCGGGCTGACCAACCTCCAGTACGCGCCGCTCGCCGAGATCACCGGCCGCAGCCCGCACCTGGCGCCCACCGCGCTGAACTGCGCCGCGCCCGACACCGGGAACATGGAGGTGCTCGCGCAGTTCGGCGACGAGCAGCAGAAGAAGCAGTGGCTGGAGCCGCTGCTCGCCGGTGAGATCCGCTCGGCGTTCGCGATGACCGAGCCGGAGGTGGCCTCCTCCGACGCCACGAACATCACCACGCACATCCGGCGGGACGGCGACGAGTACGTCATCACCGGCCGCAAGTGGTACATCTCCGGGGCGATGAACCCGGACTGCAGGATCTTCATCGTGATGGGCAAGACGGACCCCGAGGGGTCCGACATCCGCCGTCAGCAGTCGATGGTGCTGGTGCCGCGCGACACCCCGGGCGTCGAGGTCCGGCGTGCCATGCAGGTGTACGGCTACGAGGACCACTCGCACGGAGGCCACGCCGAGGTCGTCTTCGACCAGGTGCGGGTGCCCGTCGGCAACCTGGTCGGCGAGGAGGGCGGCGGCTTCGCCATCGCCCAGGCACGGCTCGGGCCGGGGCGGATCCACCACTGCATGCGGCTGATCGGCATGGCCGAGCGGGCGATCGAGCTGATGTGCCGGCGGGCCGTGTCCCGTACGGCGTTCGGCAAGCCGCTCGCCCAGCAGGGCGTCGTGCAGAACTGGATCGCCGATGCCCGGGTCGCCGTCGAGCAGCTGCGGCTGCTGGTGCTGAAAACCGCGTGGATGATGGACACGGTCGGCAACAAGGGTGCGCACACCGAGATCCAGGCCATCAAGATCGCCACGCCTCGTACCGTGGTCGACATCCTCGACAAGGCCGTGCAGTTGCACGGGGCCGGGGGCGTCAGCCAGGACTTCCCGCTGGCGGAGCTGTGGGCGAGCGCGCGCACGCTGAAGCTGGCCGACGGCCCGGACGAGGTGCACCAGCGGTCGCTGGCGCGGCGGGAGATCAAGCAGTACCTGTGACACCGGGCTCCGCGGGGGCGGAGGGGCGGGCCCCACGGGGTCCTCGCCCGCTCCGCCCCTGCCCGTCCCGGACCCTGCTCGTCGAGCGCCGGAGGCGCTGAACTTCCGCCGCCCGGAGCCGGAGGCTCCCGGCTCGTCCGGCGATCGAGGACGAGGTCGTCCAGGCCGATCGGAGGTCTGGCCGGTCGGAGCCCCCGGGAACGGAGCCCGGCTACGGGCGCAGGGCGCGCAGCAGCAGGTCGGCCAGGTGGTCGGCGACCTGCTGGGGGGTGAGCGGGCCGTCGGGGCGGTACCACGTGGACAGGTGGTGCACGGAGCCGAAGTGGTAGTCGACGACCAGGTCCGCGGGCGTGGCCGTGGAGAAGACGCCCTTCTTCTGGCCCTCCTCGATCAGCGCGCGGAAGCGCTCGTGGTAGCGCCGCCGTTCCGCACGCACCTGCTTGTGCTTCTCGGGGCTGAGGTGGTGCATGGAGCGGAAGAAGATCGACGCGTCGTCGAGGTTGTCGATCGTCGTGACGACGACGTCGGCCGCGGCCCCGCGCAACCGCTCCTCGACGGGCGCGTCCGCGTCGGCGAAGGCGTCCAGCCGCTCCTGCTGGATGCGCAGCACGCGCGCGTAGACCTCGTGCAGGAGGTCGTCCTTGGACCCGAAGTAGTGGTACAGCGCCCCCTTGGTGACGCCGGCCGCCTCCACGATCTCCTGCACGGAGGTCCGGTCGTACCCCTGCTCCGCGAAGAGCCGGGTGGCGGCGGCCAAGAGCCGCTGCGGGACGGGCGTGCCGTCACCGTCCGTCGTCCTGGGCACTGCCGCCACCTGCCTTCCGAGGGTTGTCTTCGCGTTGTCGTCTACTGGGACTCATGGGAGCGGGAACGCAGTTCCCGACGGAGGATCTTCCCACTTGCCGTCTTCGGCAGGTCGGGGAGGATCTCCACCTCCCGCGGGTATTTGTAGGCGGCCAGTCTCTCCTTGCAGTACGCGGCGAGCGCGTCGGGGTCCTCCTCGGCGCCCGGACGCAGGCTGATGTACGCCTTGACGGTCTCGCCGCGGTAGCCGTCCGGCACCCCGACCACGGCCGCCTCGCGGACCGCCGGATGGGTGTAGAGGACGTCCTCGACCTCGCGGGGCCACACCTTGAAACCGGACGCGTTGATCATGTCCTTCTTGCGGTCGACCACGTACAGCCAGCCGTCGGCGTCCATGAAGCCGATGTCTCCGGTGCGCAGCTCGCCGTCAGGGAAGGTCTCCGCGGTGGCCTCGGGACGGTGCCAGTAGCCGGGGACGACCTGCGGTCCCCGAACGACGATCTCGCCCTGCTCTCCGAAGGGCACTTCCTGCCCGAGGTCGTCGACGATGCGGACGACGGTGTCGGGGCCGGGCACACCCACCGCGAGCGTCCCCGAGACCGGGTCCACCGGCGCCTCGCGGCTCGGTGGCACGGAGGCGCAGGGCGCGGTGCACTCGGTGAGGCCGTAGCCGTTGCGGATGTACGGCCCGAAGCCGGCCCGGAACTTCTCGACGAGGGCGGGCGGCAGCGGGGCGCCGCCGGAGGAGATGACCGTGAAGGAGGCGAAGTGCCCGGGGGTGACCGCCGGGTGGGCGGCCAGGGCCATGAAGGCGGTCGACGGGCCGACGGTGTAGTGGGGCGCGTGCTCGGCGAACGCGTCGAGGACGACCCCCGGCTCGAAGCGGTAGGCGAGGACGAGCGTGCCCCGGCTGTTGAGACAGGCGGCGAGCTGGCAGACCATGCCGGTGATGTGGAACAGCGGTGCCATCGCGAAGTACACGGGCGACTCGGGCAGGCCGAGGCCGGTCCGCTGCCGCTCGGCGTTGTACATGATGTTGCCGTGCGTGTTGGTGGCTCCCTTGGGGGTGCCGCTCGTGCCGGAGGTGTAGCTGATCAGGGCGATGTCGGCGGGTCCGAGGTCACGGCCGCCGGGTGCCGGGTGGCCCTGCCGGGCGACGTCCACGAGGTCGGCGGTGCCCGCGGCGGCGGGCAGCCGCTCGAAGTTCAGGACGCGGGTGTCGTTGCGCGTCTGGAGGTCCAGCTCGCACGCCGTCAGGACGAGGCGTACGGAGGAGTCGGCGGCCGTCTCCCGCAGATAGGCGTCCCAGGCCCGGTCGGAGCAGACGAGGGCGACGACCGCGGCGTCGTCGAGCACATGCCGGACCTCGGCCGACTTGTACATCGGGTTGACGGGGACGACGGTCGCGCCGGCCTTCCAGGCGCCGAGCAGGGCGACCACGAACTGCGGGGAGTTCTGGAGCAGGATCGCGACCCGGTCGCCGCGCTCCAGGCCGCCGGCGGCGAGGTGCCCGGCGACGGAGTCGCTCAGCACGTCGATCTCGCGGTAGCTGAGCCGGCCGTCGAAGTAGGCGAGCGCGGTGCGGTCGGGGGTGTGCGCCACGGCCGCGCGGACCGCGTGCACCAGGGTGTCGGGCGGGCTCACGGGGGCACGCTGGGCCTCGTCGAGCAGCGCCAGCCACGGCTGGGCGGCGTAGACGGAAGTGGTCACCGGCCCGCCTCCCACTTCTGCTGGATGTGGTTCATGTTCGTCATCCAGCGGTCGGGGTCCGCGGCCCGTGCCGCGTAGAACCCGGCGACCTCGGGGTGCGGCAGGATCAGGAAGCGGTCCTCCTCGATGCCCTTGAAGAGCGCGTCGGCGACGTCCTCGGGCTCGATGGCGGTGGGCTGGAGCACCAGGTCACCGGCGCTTCCGGTGGCGTCGAGCATATCGGTGCGCACGCCCTGCGGACAGATCGCGTGGACCTTGAGGCCGCGGTGGCGGTACGTCAGGGAGAGCCATTCGGCGAAGGCGTACGCGCCGTGCTTGGTGACGCTGTAGGGTGCGGCGCCGATCATGGTGAGCAGTCCGGCGGCGGAGACGGTCGAGACGAAGCGGCCGCTGCCGCGCTCCAGCCAGGCCGGGAGCAGCTCCTGGGCGGCACGTACGTGGGCCATCACGTTGACGTCCCAGGCGAGCTCCCAGACCTTCTCGCCGGCGGCCTCGGTGCCGGCGGAGGCGAGACCGGCGTTGGCGCAGTAGACGTCGATCGTGCCGCCGAGGGCGTCGCGCGCCTCCGTGACGATCCTGGACGCGTCGCCCGGGACCGCGACGGCGCCGATCTCGTCGGCCACGGCCCGGGCCTTGGCGGCGTCCAGGTCGTTCACGACGACCCTGGCCCCCTCGGCGGCGAAGCGCCGGGCCAGGGCGGCTCCGATACCGCCTCCCGCTCCGGTGACGACCACTCGGGCATCCTGCACGGCTTCCACCATCGGTCTCCTTCGACGCGACGCGAATCGGCTCTGCTGCAGCGCCAGACTAACCAGTCGGTATGTTGCGAGGGAAGAGGTGTCCGGCGTCGCGGGAGGCCCTGGCGGTGTGATCTGCGCGGCTCCCCGAGGCGAGGCGACGCTCCCGGCCGCCGCTCCCCGACGACACCGTGCCTCCCGCCGCGCATCCCGACGACGTCGGCCCCCCGGACGCGCGCGGAACCCCGGGTGGGCGAATCCCACACGGTACGACGGGCGTCGTCCGCGGATCCCGGGCAGTGTGTAGTGATCCGGGTGCGACGTGCGCGGCCTCACCCGGGACGGCACCGCGGTGCGGGACGGGAGTCGAGCCCGGCACACCGCCGCGGCCCGGCGGCACCCTCGCCGGGCGGCGGGCGGCGTCCGGGCCGCGCCCGCGGTATTCCGGATCGCCCCGCGGAGCGCGTAGCGTGCCCATGCCAGCTTCCGCGATCACGGAGGTCACACCATGCGCCCCGACGCTTCCGGCTCCGCACGACGTGGGGGCACCCCCCTGTCCAGACGGGCTGTCCTCGCCGCCGGCACCGCCGCGGCGGCCCTGGCTCCGGTACCGGCCGCGGCGGCCCCGGGCGGCCGCGCCAAACTGCGCACCGGCTTCGAGCGCCTCGAAGGGGACGGCTACGCGCTGCTGGACGGCGAGCGGGTCGGCGTGGTCACCAACCCGACGGGCGTCACCCGCGACGTCCGGCACATCGTCGACGTCATGCACGCCGACGCCCGGGTGAACGTGATCGCCGTCTTCGGTCCCGAGCACGGCTTCCGCGGCACCGCGCAGGCCGGTGGTTCCGAGGGCCGCTACGACGACCCGGCGACCGGGCTCCCCGTCTACGACACGTACCAGAAGAGCGGGCAGCCGCTCGCCGACGTCTTCACCGCCTCCGGTGTGGACACCGTGGTCTTCGACATCCAGGACGTGGGCGCCCGCTTCTACACCTACATCTGGACGCTGTACGACTGCATGGAGGCCGCGCAGCTCGCCGGCAAGCGCTTCGTGGTGCTGGACCGGCCGAACCCGGTGACCGGGCGGGACGCCCTCGGGCCCGTCCTGCACAAGGAGTTCGCGACCTTCGTCGGACGGCAGCCCGTCTCCCAGGCGCACGGGATGACCGTGGCGGAACTGGCGCGGCTGTTCAACAAGGAGTTCCTGACGACGCCGGTGAAGCTGGACACGGTCCTGATGTCCGACTGGAAGCGCTCGGACTTCTACGACGCCTCCGGGCTGCCGTGGGTGCCGCCGAGCCCGAACATGCCGACGCCCGACACCGCCCTGGTCTACTCGGGATCCTGTCTCTTCGAGGGCACCAACCTGTCGGAGGGCCGGGGCACCACCCGCCCGTTCGAGCTGCTCGGCGCCGAGGGCGTCGACGGGCGGTGGGCCGCGGCGGCGGAACGTCTCGGACTGCCCGGCGTGCACTTCAGGGAGGCGTACTTCGCCCCCACGTTCTCCAAGTTCCAGGGCAAGACCATCGGGGGCGTGCAGATCCATGTGCACGACCGGGCCGCCTTCGACCCCGTTCGCACCGGCATCGCGCTGCTCGTGACGGCCAAGCAGGTCTGGAGCGGCTTCGCCTGGCGCTCCGACAACTGGATCGACAAGCTCACGGGCTCGACCCTGGTACGCACGAAGATCGACGCCGGGGCGACGGCCGACGAGGTCGTGGCGGCCTGGCAGGACGAGCTCAAGGCCTTCCGGCAGATGCGCAAGGAGTATCTCGTCTACAGGTGAGTGAGGCGTGACGTATGGCCAACCTCGTGCCCTGGTAGGACGATGCGCCCGTATCGCACCGCCCACGGGGGACGAGGGGGTCTGTCATGGCCGATCCGGAAGTGAGTGTCTCTCCCTACTGGGAACTCACCTTCGACGCGGACGGGGACGCCGACGGCCGGGAGCTCGACCGACTGCTCGCGGAGGTGCCCCGGCGAGGGGTCCGCGATCTGATCGTCTTCGCGCACGGCTGGAACAACGACCGCTCGGGTGCGACCCGTCTCTACAGCCGCTTCTTCGAACCCGTCCCCGCACTCGCCCCGAACGCGCGCCTGGGGTACGTGGGTGTGGTGTGGCCGTCGATGCGGTTCTCGGACGAGCCGATTCCCGACTTCCCCCGGCCGGTGGCCGCGCAGGACACGGCGACCGCGCAGCCGGTGCTGGACAAGAACACCCGGCACGCGCTCCTGGAGGTCTTCCCCGGGCGGGCGACGGTGGTCGAGCAGATCGCGCGGCTGCTGGACCAGCAGCCGGACGAGGGCGCCTCGCTGGAGGAGTTCGGCCGTCTCGTGCGGCTGCTCGTCGAGGTCCGGCCGCAGGGGCCGCAGACGTCCTTCGCCGCGGACACGCTGGCGGAAGGTGTGCCGGAGGGCGATCCGCTGATGCTCTTCGGGGACACGGCGGCGGTGTGCGACGAGTTCGCGCGGGCGCTCGCCGGGCCCGGGGACGGTGAGGCCTTCGCGCTGCCCCGGTTGTGGGACGGTGCGCACGAACTGCTGCGCCAGGCCACGTACTACGCGATGAAGCGGCGCGCGGGGACGGTCGGCGAGCGCGGGCTCGGGCGGGCCGTGGGCCAACTCGCGCAGGGGGCCCCGGACGTGCGTGTCCACCTCGTCGGGCACAGCTTCGGCGGGCGGCTGGTCTCCTTCGCCCTGCGGGGGCTGCCGCAGGGCGTGCGTTCCGTGAAGTCGGTGACCCTGCTCCAAGGGGCCTTCTCGCACTACGCGTTCGCCGCACGGCTGCCGCACGACCCGCGGGCGAGCGGTGTGCTCGACGGCCAGCACCACCGCGTCGACGGCCCCCTGGTGTGCTGCTACTCCCACTTCGACGCGGCGCTCGGGAAGATCTATCCGCTGGCCTCGCGGATGGCCGGCGACTCCCGGACGGCCACGGCGGAGTTCGGCCTCGACCGGCTGCTGGGCGCCAAGTGGGGTGCGATGGGGCACGACGGGGTGCAGGCGGTGCCCGGGACGAAGAAGTACGCGCTGGCCGAGGCCCTGCGCACGCGACTGCCCGCCGCCGGCTGCGTCAACGTGGACGCGGCGGCCGTGGTCCGGCGCGGCGGTGCGCCCTCCGGGGCCCACAGCGACATCTGCCACCGGGAACTGGCGCAGCTGGTGCTGGCGGCGGGCCGCGTCCGCTGACCCGCCGCCCGCGGGGACACCTCCGCCCGTGAGGACGCCGGCGACCCCTGGGGCCGCCGGCGTTCTCGTGCCGGCCGGCTACCGGTGCGAGGTGTACTCGACCACCTGCTGGTAGGTCGGCCGGTTCTGCCAGCTGATCTTGCCGTGCTTGATGCCGCCGAGGGTGCGCTGGACGATCGAGTCGGCGCACCACTGGTCGCCCGCCGAGCACTGGTCGTCGCCGGGGTAGACCTGGGCGGCGGTCCTGCTCGCGGCATCCTTCAGGGTGCTGATCAGTGCGTCACGGCAGGCACCGAGGCTGCCGGAACCGCAGTACTTCTGCGTCAGGCCGCCCTGCACCGACTCGCCGAGCACGGCCCGGATGTCCTTGTCGACATAGCTCCACCAGCCGTACTGGAAGGAGCTTCCGGCGTGCGAGCCGGTCGGTCCGTGCCCGGCCGAGGGCGCCTCGTCGACGGGGATGCTGCCGGTGAACGCGGCGTACAGGTCGCTGCCGAGGACCGGCTCGAACTCCGCCTTCACCAGCAGCGGCCACCACGCGTCCAGGATGCGGATCGCGTCGGCGTCGGCGTACGTGTGGGATCCGGCCGAGGTCTCCGTGCGCTTCGCGCCGGCCGTGACCCAGGCCGAGAGCTTGCTCACCGCCGCCGCGGCGGCGGGGTCGGTGACCGTCGAGCTGTTGATCACCTTCAGCAGCTTCGGCAGCACGTCCTCGGCCCGCAGGTCGGCGAGGGCCGCGTCGGCCATGGCCTTCACCAGCGCGGACCTGGTCACTCCGCCCGCGGAGACGAGCTTCTTGACGCGGTCCTCCAGGAGGTTGCCGCGATGCACCGAGCCCTCGCCCCACGGGGCCGCGGCGTAGTCCTTGGCCTGCTTGTTGTTCCAGGAGATGTAGTAGTCCTGGTCCACGGAGTTGGGGTGCGCGGAGGCCGGGGTGTACTGGGCGGTGTTCGTCGCGGCGTCCCAGTTCCGCCACTCGTACGCGGGCTGCGCCCACACCGGGAAGTCGGCGTCGACACCGGTGGCGCGCACCGGGTTGTCCCCGCTGTTGTAGTACGCGGTGTGCGAGGAGTCGGCGTAGAACCAGTTGAAGGTGTAGTTGATGTGCTGCACCGCGCTCTGGAAGGTCTGCGGGCTCTTCACGTAGTCGGGGTCGTTGAGCATCTGGAAGCCGATGATCGAGTCGGCCTCGTGCATGAAGGACGAGCGCAGCGTGGTGTAGGCGACCTTCTTCCCGCCGACGGTCGCGCGGTATTCCACGGGGCCGTACTTGGTCCGGTAGACCTGCATCCGGTACGAGCCCGCCGCGGTGCCGTCGGCGACGGTGGGCTTCCAGGAGTTGGTCCGCTCGACCTTGTCCATCGCCGTGCAGGTGCCGTGGTACAGGTAGTGGTAGTCGTCCTGGCACAGCTCGACGGCGTAGGTGTCGATGATGTCCTGGCCCGACGTCGTGGCGCTCCAGGAGTAGTCCTGGCCGCGGCCGAGTTCGACGTACATGCTCAGGCCTGCGAAGGAGGCGCCGCGGGCGCTCAGGCCCGGCCCCTGGATCTCCTGGAGCATGAGCAGCTGCGGCGCGAAGTAGCCGGTCTGCGGGCCGAAGACGGCGATCGGGTGGCCGCTCGCCGTGTGCTTGCCGCTCACCACGAGGGCGTTGGACATGCCGCGCTTCGCCGAGCTGACGGAGGTCTTGGCGGCCGTCGCGGAGGCGCCGGTGGCGGCGGCGGTCCCCGCGCTGCCGGTGCGGTCGTAGACGAGCGGCTCCCGGGTCACCGAACCGGCGTCGGGCAGGGCCTGGCCCTGGGCGTCGTCCGGTTTGACGGCGTACGGGAAGCTCTGGCCGTCGTGGACGGTGAGCACGGCCTCCGGGTCGTTGCGCTGCCGGAAGGACTCCCAGACCTTGGTGCCCTCCACCACGCCGTACTTGGACTGGGCGGCGAGCAGCGAGAGGGCGTTGTTGACCTCGCCGCCGCCTCCGGAGCCGAAGAGCGCACCGATGACGGAGGCGAGTGCGACCAGGTCGGTGAGCTTGAAGTGGTCGATGGTGCCGGCGTTGGTGATGGAGTCCTTGTGTCCGGTCAGGACGTACTCGCCGGGGAAGTAGCGACCGCTGTCGGAGGCGTCGATGTAGGCGTTGATGCCGGCGACGTAGGCGTTGGCGTCGGCGAGTGCCTGCTTGCCGCGCTCACCGGCCTGGGCGGTGGCGTTGTCGATCTGGGCCTGGAGGTCCGCCTCGGTATAGGGGGCGTTGCGCCAGAACTCCTGCTCCAGCCCCTGGTTGGACGGGGCTCCGCCGGCGAACGAGGTCAGCTGGCCGCGTCCGACGTGCCGGAAGACGTCCATCAGCCACAGCCGGTCCTGGGCGGCGGCGTACCCCGCGCCGAACTCGGTGCCGTAGCGGGTGGTGCCGGTGATGTGCGGGACGCCCGTCTTCTTGTCCCGCACGATCGTCACGTCGCTGCGCGGCTTGGTGGTGGAGGCGACCTGGTCCGAAGGGACGCCGAAGGACGCGTCGTTGAAGAAGTTGTTGATCTTGGCGTCGGTGAGCCCGGAGTAGCCCTTGGCCAGGTCGCCGTAGGGGGCGAGCTGGTCCTCCGCGTGGCCCGGCTGGGTGCCGAAGGCCTGGTTGAGCAGGATCTCGACGAGGGTCGCGTTGCCGTTCTCACCGGGCGGGAGGATGTCGGAGCACTGGCCGCCGCAGTAGTCGTTCGTGGCGGCGGCCGAGGGTGCCGCGGTCGCCGCCGCCTGGGAAAGCGGTGACAAAAGACCGGCAATGAGCACGCATACGGATGCGCTCTTGAGGAACTTGGGGAATCGACGGGGAGTTCTCAGTCTGTCGAGGACGGTACGTGGGGTGCGCCGTGGCATGGCAGCTCCTCCCGACGGGGGTGGGCCGGACGTTACCGCCGGTATCCCCGAGTTGGAAGATGAACATGCGTCAGTTTTTTGGATTCATCGCACCCGGACCGGGCCGTCGACAGGCGGCTGACAGCGGTGGGAGGCAGGCCGGGAGGGACTCGGCGGTCGGCTGGTGGCGGTCATCGGAAAAAGGATGGAGCCGAATCGCTTGTCGATACGTCTATTCGGCGACGTCCGTACGACGACGCCGAAGTGACCGAAGTTCAGGTGCAGGTGTGACGGAGGTGCAGGGCGATGGCGGGTTTCCGGAGTCTGGCGAGACAGGTGCGGGATCCGAGGTGCGATCTGGCACTGCGGCGTTACTCGCTGCGCAAGTGCCTTGAGAGGTTCGCCCCTTATGGGCACCGGGCGACCTGGGACCATCTGTGCTCCCGGGCCGGGTTCGGTCCGGAGGACCGGTCCCCCGATCCGGCGCGGCTCGTGGCCGCGCTGGAGGAGTTGGAGGAGGCCCGCTCCGTCTGGCTCGCCTACGAGGTCGAGTTCGCGCAGCGTCGCAAGAAGGAGAAGCACGACGGACTGCGCAGGCCGGGCAGTGTCGACGACTGGCACCGGCTGACCTGGGGCGGCTTCGGCGTCGCATGGTGCGACGACCCCCGCGTACATCCCCGTGAACCACTGGCCGAGGTGCTGCGCAGGCTGATCGCCGCGCTGGAGCGCGAGCCGGGCACGGTCTGCCCGGTGTGCGCCGGGGAGCGCCTCACCTGGAGGTACGACCTGGCCCACGAGCCGTCGTCGGGACCCGTCTGCACGAGCTGCGGAATCGTGGTGCCGCGGCCCGTTCTGACACCCGAGGCCCTGGCGGAGTCCAGGCGTGGACGGCTGCTGATGTCGGCCTGAGCAGGACGGGGGTGCGTCGACGGAGCCGCACCCCCGCGCGAACGGGCTTGGCCCGCCGACCCACCGGTCGCCCTGGGCCGCCGAGGGCCGTCGCCCTTCCGGGGCCGTCCCTGAAACCCGTCGACGCCGTGGGGCCACCTGGCCCGGACCGCCGACCGGGGCCGGCCGCGGCTCGCCGATCCCCTCGGCGCCGCCCGCGACTCGCCGATCCCCTGGGCGCCGCCCGCCGATCGGCGGTTGTGCGGGGCCGCCCTGAGGCCTGTCCAAACGGTGGGGCGGCGCGCCTCTTCGGGTCAACTCGGCGCAGGGCGCTCCCGGGGCCGCCCACGAGTCGTCGTTCCCGCGGCGCCGCCCCGGCTGGACCGCGCCGCGGTCGCCCGCGAGGTGCGCCCGGGCGGGCGCCCGTCGGGGTCCGGTTGTCGGTGGTGGGTGGCACCATCGAGGCATGGTGCAGGTCTGTCTGAACGGAGCGCGCGGATCGTCCGACGGTGCCGTCGTGCCGATGTCGCCGCAGGAGATGGCCCGGTCCGCGGCCGAGGCGGTCGCGGCCGGGGCGTCGGACATCCATGTCCATCCCAAGTCTCCCTGCGGCCGGGACACATTGTCGCCGAAGGCCCTGGCGGCCACTCTGGAGGCGATACGGGCGCGGGTGGACGTCCCGGTCGGGGTGACCACGGGCGCGTGGGCCGAGCCCGATCCGGCGGCCCGCGTGGAGCGGATCCGGTCCTGGACCGTCCTGCCGGACCACGCCTCGGTCAACTGGCACGAGCCGGGCGCCGAGGACGTGGCGGCGGCGCTCCTCGACCGTGGCATCGACGTGGAGGCGGGCATCTGGTCGGGCACGGACGGCGCGGAGCGCTTCGCCGTGTCGCCCCTGGGGCCGCACGTCCTGCGCGTCCTGGCCGAGGTCATGGACGACTCGCCGCGCTCGGCGCGGGAGTCGGCCCTGACGCTGCTCGCCGACCTCGGCACAGGCCCCTCGCGTGCCGGTGGCCCCACCGGCTCGGGGCGGCACCACGGCCGGCCCGTGCTGCTGCACGGCCTCGACGGCGGCACCTGGCCGGTGCTGCGGCTCGCGGGCCGGCAGGGGCTGGCCACCCGTATCGGCCTGGAGGACACCCTGGCCCTGTCGGACGGACAACGAGCTTCGTCCAACGCCCAGTTGGTGACGCGGGCACTGGCCGAGTACCGCACGGCGCGCAGCGAGAGCGCCACACGCTAGCAGCAGCAAATCCGCTCGATCCAGCACTTTCCCGTCCGGACAGTGGGAGGCGATGAAACACAGCTGAGGAACCCGAGGAGTCCCGATGTCGACGCTGCGCGTCACCGCCGAAGTGCTGACCATCCACGAGCATCCGAACGCCGACGCCCTCGAACTGGCCCAGGTCGGCCTCTACCGGGCCGTGGTCGCCAAGGGCGCCTACCGCACCGGCGAGCGTGCCGTCTACATCCCGGAGCAGTCCGTGCTCCCGGCCGGGCTGATCGAGGAGCTCGGTCTGACCGGTCGCCTGGCGGGGAGCGGTTCGGACCGGGTCAAGGCGGTACGGCTGCGCGGTGAGCTGTCGCAGGGCATCGTGTGCCGCCCGCGGGCACTGGCGGACGTCGACCTGGCGCGGGCCGCCGAGGAGGGGACCGACTTCGCCGAGGTGCTCGGCATCGTCAAGTGGGTGCCGCCCGTCCCGCCCACGATGGACGGTGACGTCGAGTCCGCGCCCGACCTGCTGCCCTGGGTCGACATCGAGAACCTCCAGCGCTACCCGGACATCTTCGCCCCCGGCGAGCCCGTCGTCCTGACCGAGAAGCTGCACGGATCGGCCTGCCTGCTGACGTACGTCGCCGACGAGGACCGCGTGTACGTCTCCTCGAAGGGTTTCGGCGCCAAGTCCCTCGCCCTGAAGGAGGACCCGCGCAATCTGTACTGGCGGGCCGTGCGCGGGCACGGGGTCGCGGAGGCCGCGGCCCGGCTCGCCGGCCACCTGGGCGCGCGCCGCGTCGGCATCTTCGGCGAGGTGTACGGGGCGGGCGTGCAGGACCTGTCGTACGGCGCCGACGGACGCCGCGAGTCCCTCGGCTACGCCGTGTTCGACGTGTCCGCGGAGATCGACGGCGAGGTCCGCTGGCTGGACGCTGCGGCTCTGCTGGAGGGCGAACTGCCGCTGGTGCCAAGGCTGTACGAGGGGCCGTACGACATCGCGAAGGTCCTGGAGACCGCGACCGGCCGGGAGACGGTGTCCGGGCGCGACCTGCACCTGCGCGAGGGCGTGGTCGTCCGCACGTCCACCGAGCGCTACAGCCCGGTGACGGGCGGCCGGGCCATCGCGAAGGCGGTCAGCCCGGCCTACCTGACCCGCAAGGGCGGCACGGAGTACGAGTGACCCACCGCGCGCTCCGGTCCCGGGCGCCGACGCCCCGGGACCGGACGTGGCGCAGGTGCGCCACAGGAGCCCGCCCGGACGCGGGGCCCTGCGACGGATGCCCGGCGGCCGTCGCACGCCGACTCCCGTCAGCCCGGTGACGGGGCCCGGAGACTGTCGCGCGCCGGCTCCCGTCACACCGGAGACCGGGACCGGCGGCCGTCGCGCACCGGCTCACGCGAGCCCGGTGACCGGGCTCAGCGGCAGTCGTTCGCCGGCTCCGGCCGCGCGGTGCGGCCCGAGCGTTCCACCATGAGTCGGGAGCCGGTCTGCCGCTCGCCGAAGACGTCGTCCGGGTTGGAGAGCACACAGTTCTCCAGAGACAGGCAGCCACAGCCGATGCAGTCGGTGAGGTGGTCCCGCAGCCGGCCCAGCTGCTTGATGCGCTCGTCGAGTTCGGAGCGCCAGGCCTCCGAGAGCCGGGCCCAGTCCTCCCGCGTCGGGGTGCGCTCCTCGGGGAGCTCGGCGAGGGCCTCGCGGATCGTGGCGAGCGGGATGCCGACGCGCTGCGCCGCGCGGACGAAGGCGACACGACGCAGCGCGTCACGGTGGTAGCGGCGCTGGTTCCCGCTGGTGCGACGGCTGCTGATCAGGCCCTTGGACTCGTAGAAGTGCAGGGCGGAGACGGCCGCGCCGCTGCGGGCCGACAGCTGGCCGACCGTGAGCTCGTGGATCTTCTCTGGAATCTGGGGCACCCCTCGAACCTAACCCACCCCGGCAACCGCGGTGCGTTGACAGGAGCCCTCCACCCGACCATGCTAAGCAGTTGCTTAGACATTGCGACGCGGGAGGCCAGGGACATGGCAGAGCCGAGGATCTTCACGTCCGCCGACGACCTGAAGGCGGCGGTGGGCGAACAGCTGGGACACAGCGACTGGCTGGAGGTCGACCAGAAGCGGATCGACCTGTTCGCGGACGCCACGGGCGACCACCAGTGGATCCACGTGGACCCGGAGAAGGCCGCCGCGGGCCCGTTCGGCACGACCATCGCGCACGGCTACCTCACGCTGTCGCTGCTGCCCGCGCTGGTGCCGCAGGTCATGCGCGTCGAGGGCATGAAGATGGGCGTCAACTACGGAAGCAACAAGGTGCGCTTCCCCGCCCCGGTGCCGGTGGGCTCCCGGCTGCGCGCCACCGCGGTCCTCACGGACGTCACCGAGGCGGGCGGCGGCGTGCAGGTCACGGCCGCGGTGACCGTCGAGCGTGAGGGCGGCGACAAGCCGGTGTGCGTGGCCGAGTCGGTGTCCCGCTACTACTTCTGACCGCCGCCCGGTGCGCCCGGGCTACTTCCCGGCTCCCACCATCCGCAGCACGAGGTCGGCGTAGAGCGCGCCGACCTCGTCCGGCGTCCGGGGTCCGTCCACGTTGAACCAGCGGGCCACGTCGATGCACAGGGAGAGCACGGCGAGGGTGGTGCCGGGGACGTCCGGCACGTCGAAGTCGCCCGCGGCCACGCCGTCCTGGATGATCCCGCGCACCTCGGCGTCGACCTGGCGGCGCAGGCCGATGATCTCGGCCCGGGCGTCGGGTCCGAGCGAGTCCAGTTCGTACTGTACGACCCGCGCGGTGGTGCGCCCTCCGGCGTGCCAGCGCACGAAGGAACTCACGGCGTTCGCGAGGCGCTCGGTCGCGTCGCCCTCGCCCCGGGCGGCCGTCCGCAGGATGTCGAGGGCCTTCGCGTGGCCGATCCTGCTGATCCGGTGGAGCAGCTCTTCCTTGGTCTTGAAGTGGATGTACAGGGCGGCCGGGCTCATGCCCGCGCGGCCCGCGATGTCCCGGGTCGTCGTCGCGTGGTACCCGCGCTCGGCGAAGGCCTCCACGGCGGCGACGAGCAGCCGCCGGGCCGCGTCCGGGGTGACCTCGGCCCACGGCTGCATCTCGCCGCCGGCCGTCTCCTCCGCCGTACTCATCGCTGTTCGCCCCTTCTCCACCGACAGGGTGAACACCATACCCCCGAACCTGAGCGCCCGCTTAGATCCCCCGCTCGGCGCGGAAGGCCGACCCGGGGCGAAACCCTCCGCCCCGGGGTGGATCAGAGCTTCTCGAAGGGGTCGTACACCCGCCCGCCGGCGCGTGTGCCGTCCTGACGGTCACGGATCACCTTGGCCAGGGTGAAGGCGGACGTCACCAGGTACAGGACCGCGATGGCGAGGAAGCCCCGCACCCAGGCGTCGGCCTGGAGCTTGAAGATGCCCAGGGCGGTCGCGGCCATGGCGACCGAGAAGGAGGCGACGGCCTGTCCGTAGAAGGCGGCCGTGTTCTGCTGCTTGACCGGTGTCTCACTCATGGGGAAAGCGTCGCCGCCGGGGCCGGGCCGTCACATCCGCCGAGATACTCAGGAACGCGCGGGACGTACTCAGAAGGCCGAAACCCCGGTCAGCGCACGCCCGATGACCAGCTTCTGGATCTGGCTGGTGCCTTCGTAGAGGGTCATCACGCGCGCGTCACGCAGCAGCTTGCCCGCGGGGTACTCGTCGATGTAGCCGTAGCCGCCGAAGACCTGGAGGGCGTTGTTCGCGGCGCGCACGGCGGCCTCGGAGGCGAACAGCTTGGCCTTCGACGACTCGGTGGCGAACGGCAGTCCGCGGTCGACGAGATCGGCGACCCGCCAGGTCAGCAGCCGTGCGGCGTCCACGTCGACGGCGATGTCGCTGATCAGCTCCTGCACCAGCTGGTGCTGGGCGATGGGCTTCCCGAACTGCTCCCGCTCGGACGCGTACCGCACCGCGGCGTCCAGCGCGGCCTGGGCGATGCCGACGCATCCCGCCGCCACCGACATCCGGCCCTTGGCGAGCGCGGACATCGCGACGGCGAAGCCCTTGCCCTCGGGCGCCATCATCGCGCTCGCCGGTACCCGCACATCCTCGAGGACCAGTTCCGCGGTGGCCTGCCCACGCAGCCCGAGCTTGCCGTGGATGGTGCGGCGGGTCAGGCCGGGGGTGTCGGTCGGTATCAGGAAGGCCGAGACACCCTTGTGGCCGGGCGCGTCGGTGGAGCGGGCGAACAGCAGGACGACGTCGGCCCAGGTGCCGTTGGTGATGAACATCTTGGTGCCGTTGATGACGTAGTCGTCGCCGTCACGCACGGCCCGGGTCGCCAGACTGCCCGCGTCCGATCCCGTACCGGGCTCGGTGAGCCCGAAGCAGCCGACGTACTCGCCGGCCGTGAGCCCCGGCAGCCAACGCCGCTTCTGCTCCTCGGTGCCCCAGTGGGCGATCGACTTGGCGACGAGGCCCAGCGAGACGGAGACGATGCCGCGGACGGACGAGTCGCCGCGCCCCAGCTCCTCCGTGACCAGGCAGTACGCCAGGTGGTCGCCGCCGCTGCCGCCGTACTCCTCGTCGATGGTCAGCCCGAGGAAGCCGACCTCGGCCAGCTTCTTCACGATGGACCGGTCGACCTCCTCGGCGCGATCCCACTCGACGACGTGCGGGGCGATCTCGCGGTCCACGAAGTCCTTGGCGAGCTGCCGGACGGCGGACTGCTCCTCGCTGAGCTCCAGGTTCATACCGAGTCACCCCACAGATTGCGGACATTGAAAGCGGTACATTTAAATTAGCACTGCTAGTTTCCGAATGCAGCCCTACTATGTGCGCCATGGCCCGACCGCGCAAGCCCCTGCTGAGCACCGACCGCATCGTGGACGCCGCGCGGGCGCTGGTGGACGCCGAGGGCCTCGCGGCCGTCTCGACGCGCCGGCTCGCCGCCGAACTCGGCGTCAGCGGGCCGTCCCTGTACAACCACTTCCGCACCAAGGACCAGATCCTGGAGGCGGTCGCGGACTCGGTCAGCGCGCAGGTCGACCTGACGATGTTCGAGGACGGCCGCGAGTGGCGCACCGCGCTGCACGACTGGGCCGTCTCCTACCGGGCCGCCCTGCGCGACCACCCGAACATCGTTCCGGTGCTCGCGCGCGGTCCCGGGCGGCGGCCCGCGGGCCTGCGGCTCGCGGACGCGGTGTTCGGCGCGATGGTCCAGGCGGGGTGGCCGCCCTCCCAGGCCACCTCGATCGGGGCGCTGATGCGGTACTTCATCATGGGCTCCGCGCTGGGCTCGTTCGCCGGGGGCTTCGTCGACGACGCGGACGCCTACGACCCCGCGGACTATCCCCACCTGGGGCAGGCACACCTGCTCGCCGAGCAGCAGGAGAAGATCGACGAACGGGCCTTCGAGACGGGCCTCACCGCGCTGCTGGACGGCCTGTCGGCCCAGTACGCGCAGCTGACGGTGGGGAGCTGAGCGGACCGGTCCGGGCAGCCCGGCAGCGAGGACATTTCGGCGGGGGCCGTAACGTCCGTGGCGCATGCTGGAGGGCATGACCAGGCCGACGCACAGCAGGGCAGCAGGGCTCGCGGGGTTCGCGGCGCTGATCGCGGACGAGACGCGGGCCGGGTTCCTGCTCGCCCTGCTCGACGGGCGGGCCTGGACGGCGGGCGAGCTGGCGCGGCACGCCCAGGTCGCCCCCTCCACGGCCAGCGAGCACCTCGGCAGGCTCGTCACGGGCGGGCTGCTCAGCGAGGAACGGCAGGGCAGGCACCGCTACGTACGGCTGGCGGACCCCCGCGTCGCGCAGATCGTCGAGGATCTCGCCGCGCACGTCGGGCCGGCCGGGGCCGAACGCCCGCGCACGCTCCGGGAGTCGAGCGCGGTGTCGGCGATGGCCCGCGGGCGGACCTGCTACGACCATCTCGCCGGGCGCCTCGGTATCGCCCTCACCGATGCCCTCACCGCCCGCGGTCTGCTCCGCCAGGACACCGGGTTCGCCCTCACCGACGCCGGACTGCGGTGGTTCGAGTCCGCCGGCATCGACCTCGACCTCACGGCCCGTCGCCCGCTCACCCGGGCCTGTCTGGACTGGACCGAACGCCGGCCGCACCTCGCGGGCGGCGCCGGCGCGGCCCTGTGCCGGCACGTCCTGGACGCGAAATGGTGTGTGCGCGTCGGCACGGAGCGGGCCGTCAAGGTGACCCCCGAGGGCGAGCGGGCCCTCGCGGAGCTCCTGGGCGTCGAGGCGGCCGCGCTGCGCTGACCTGCCCCTGCCCGTCCCTTCCCCGCGCACGGCGGGCGGCACCAGCTCCGGAAGCGGCGCCCCAGGCAGGCGTCCGAAATCCGCGAGACCTCCGCCCGCCCCCCGCCTAGCCTCAGGAGCATGATGAACACCTCCCGGCCCGCCCCGCCCACCGGACGCACGCGGCTGCTCGCCGCGGGCGCCGCGACCGTCACCGTCGGACTGTGGGCCTCCGCCTTCGTGTCGATCCGCAGCGCGGGCGAGGCGTACTCGCCGGGCGCGCTGGCACTGGGGCGGCTGCTCGCCGGGGCCCTCGCCCTCGGGGCCGTCTGCCTGATCCGCAGGGAAGGGTGGCCGCCCCGGGCGGCCTGGCCCGGGATCGCGATATCCGGGCTGCTGTGGTTCGGCTTCTACATGGTCGTCCTGAACTGGGGCGAGCAGCAGCTGGACGCGGGCACGGCGGCACTCGTCGTGAACATCGGCCCGATCCTCATCGCCCTTCTCGGCTCCCGACTGCTCGGGGACCCGATGCCGCCCCGTCTGCTGGCGGGCATGGCCGTGTCGTTCGCGGGTGCCGTCGCCGTCGGCCTGTCGATGTCCGGTGAGGGCGGCTCGTCGGTCCTCGGGGTCGTCCTGTGTCTGCTCGCCGCGGTGGGCTACGCGGGCGGTGTGGTGGCGCAGAAGCCGGCGCTCGGCCGGGCCGGCGCGCTCCAGGTCACGACGTTCGGCTGCCTCGTCGGCGCCGTCGCCTGCCTGCCCTTCGCCGGGCAGCTCGTGACGGAGGCGGCGAAGGCGCCGGCCTCCGCCACGCTCAACATGGTCTACCTGGGCCTCTTCCCGACCGCGCTGGCCTTCACGACCTGGGCGTACGCGCTGGCCCGCACCACCGCCAGCCGTATGGGCGCGACGACGTACGCGGTGCCCGCCCTGGTCGTCCTGATGTCCTGGCTGTTCCTCGGCGAGGTGCCGGGACCGCTCACCCTGGCGGGCGGGGCACTGTGCCTGGCGGGTGTCGCGGTGTCGCGCTCCCGGCCCCGTGCCGGTACGGCAGGGGCATCGGAACTCGTGCCCCCGGACGGCGGGACGGCGGCGGCCGCCCCGGAGCGCCGCCCCGAGCCGGAACAGGCCTGACCCCGGACCGGCACCGGTCCGCCCGTTCCCGGACCGGCACCGGCCCGCGAACGGGCGGGCACGACTAGAACACGACCAGGGCCCGGCCTCCCTTGCCCGCGATCATGTTGTCGAACGCCGCCGGGATGCCGTCGAGGGCGATCCGGTCCGTGACCAGGCTCCCGAGGTCCAGGCGCCCGGCGCGGACGTGCTCCGCGAGGACCGGCAGGTCCCGCGCCGGGTCGCAGTTGCCGTAGACGCAGCCCGCGAGGGTCCTGCCCCAGTGGAAGATCTCCAGCGCGTTGAAGGTGACCTGCTGGTCCTTGCCGCCGATGCCGACGACGGTGGTGCGACCGCCGCGCCGTGTGGAGTCCCAGGCGGTGCGGATGCTCACGGCGCGCCCCACGCACTCGACGGCGACGTCGACGCCCTGCTTGCCGGTGAGGCCGCGGATCTCGCGCGCGGTGGCGTCGGAGGCGACGACGTAGTCGGTCGCTCCCGCGTCTCGCGCGAGGGACTCCTTCTCGGGCGAGACGTCGACGGCGACGATCTTCGAGGCGCCCGCGATCCGCGCGGCCTGGAGGGCCGCGAGCCCCACCCCGCCGACACCGAACACCGCGACCGTCTCGCCGGGGCGTACCTGCGCGGAGTGGTGGACGGCACCGTAACCGGTGAGGACGGCGCAGCCGAGCAGGGCCGCGTCGGCCAGGGGGACTCCGTCCGGTGCGGGCAGGACGCAGCTCGCGGCGACGACGGTCTCCTCGGCGAACGCGGCCACGTTCAGGCCGGGATGGAGGTCGCTGCCGTCCGAGGCGCGGCGCGCGTACACGTCCGCCGTGCCGGTCAGGGCGTTGGCGCACAGCCACACCTCGCCGAGCGAACAGGCGTGGCAGGCTCCGCAGGACGGCGCCCAGTTGAGGACCACGCCGTCGCCGGGCGCGACGTGGGTGACGCCTTCGCCGACGGAGACGACGGTGCCGGCGCCCTCGTGTCCGAGGACGGCGGGGACAGGCACCCGCATGGTGCCGTCGGACAGGGAGAGGTCGGAGTGGCAGACCCCTGCGGCGGCGAGCCTGACCCTGACCCGGCCGGGGCCCGGTTCGGGGAGGTCGATCTCGGCGATCTCCAGGGGAGCGCCCACGGAGGGAAGGACGGCGGCGCGAACCATGTGCGTGCTCCTGGGGTCTAGAACTGGAGGGACTTGGTCTGGAGGTACTCGGACAGACCGTGCGCTCCGAGCTCGCGCCCGACGCCCGACTGCTTGTAACCGCCGAACGGGGCGAGGGGGTTGAAGCGTCCTCCGTTGATGTCGACCTGCCCCGTGTCGAGCCGTCGCGCGAAGGCGACCGCCTCGGCCTCCTCGCCCGCCCAGACCGCGCCCGCGAGCCCGTACACCGTGCCGTTGGCGATCCGCAGGGCGTCCTCCTCGTCCTCGTAGCGGATGATCGACAGGACCGGCCCGAAGATCTCCTCCTGGGCGATCGACATCTCCTCGGTCACGTCGGCGAAGACGGTGGGGCTGACGAAGTACCCCTGTGCGTGCGGGGATTCGGTGCCTCCCGCGACGAGCCGCGCGCCCTCGGCGAGGCCCTTGTCGATGTAGCCGCGGACGCGGTCGCGCTGCTTGGCGTTGACGACGGGGCCGATGCGGTCTCCGTACTTCGCGGCGGCGGCCGCGGCCAGTTCGACCGCCTCCTCGTACTGTCCGGTGTGCACGAGCATCCGGGTCCAGGCGCTGCACGTCTGGCCCGAGTTGGACATCACGTTGGCGACCCCGACGGCCACCGCCTTGGCCAGGTCGGCGCTGGGCAGGATGACGTTGGCGGACTTGCCGCCCAGTTCGAGGGCGACCCGCTTGACGGCGGCCCCGGCCGTGGCGCCGATCCGCCGGCCGACCGCGGTGGAGCCGGTGAAGGAGACCAGGTCGACGTCGGGGTGCTCGGCGAGGGCCTGGCCCGCGACCGGGCCGAGGCCGGTGACGAGGTTGAACACACCGGCGGGGATGCCCGCGTCGGCCACGGCCTCGGCGAAGAGCTGTGCGGTGAGCGGGGTGTCCTCGGCGGGTTTCAGGACGACGGTGCAGCCCGCGGCGAGCGCCGGGGCGACCTTGGCGACGATCTGGTGCAGCGGGTAGTTCCACGGGGTGATCGCGCCGACGACGCCGACGGGCTCCTGGTAGACGGTCGAGTTGCCGACCTTCTCCTCGAAGTCGTACGTCGCGGCCAGTTCGGCGTAGGAGCCGGCGACCAGGACCGGCACGCCCGCGTGCACGGCCTGCGAGAACGCGAGCGGCGAGCCCAGCTCGGCCGTCACGGTCTCGGCGATCTCGTCCTTGCGCGCGACGAGCGCGTCGCGGAGCGCGGCGAGCCGCGCGGCCCGTTCGGCGGGCGGGGTCGCGGCCCAGCCCGGGAAGGCGGCGCGGGCCGCACGCACGGCGGCGTCGACGTCCTCGGCCGTGCCCGCCGGGACCCGGCCGATCACCTGCTCGTCGACCGGGTTCACGACCTCGATCGTGTCCCGGCCGGCGGCGGGGCGCCAGGTGCCGTCGATGTACATGCCGTCATGTGCCTTCATCGTGTTCCTCCCGGGCGGGGACGCGTCGTCCGGACCCTAAACTAGCGATGATAGTTTTGGGGCGCCAGGGGTGGTCGGCCCCAGGGCGTCCTCGGGGGACGTCCGTCAGAAGTCGACCTGCTCCTGGTCGTCGACCCGGCCCACCGACTCCTGGCCGAAGGTCCGCTCGTAGGCACTCCGGATCTCCTCGATCCTCCGGTCGCTCGCGGCGGCCCGCGCGACCGGGTAGAGCAGCACCAGCTCGTACGACCGCTCCCGCTCGATCACGCCGTGCGCGTCCCGCCACTGGCCGCGCCCCTCCCGCACGGTGAGTCCGTCGGGGAACTCCGGCGTCACCTCGTGGTCGACGAAGTCCATGAACTGCCGGTCGGTGACGGCGGATCCGCCGTCGGGCCGCGCCGTGCCGAAGAGAAGCCGGGTCTCGACGTACGCGGCCCCGCGCACCGCAGCCCGCGGTTCCTCGTCGCCGAACACGGCTTGGGCGGCGGGAGCGCCGGCGAGGAGCAGGACGGTGGCGGTGGCGGCGACCGGACGGGCGCGCAGGCTGTACGGGGTCATGCGGCCCTGCCTAGCGGAACTCACTCCTCCAGGTCCGGCAGCCGCGCCGGAGCCGGACAGATGCGTTCACCGTGCTGGTCGAAGACGAACAGATGGGCGAGGTCGACGAGGAGGGGGACCTGCATGCCGTGCCGCAGCTCGATGTCGGGCGTGGTGCGCACGACGAGGTCCCCGGGCAGCCGGCCCTCGGGCGGGGCCAGGTCGGGGACGTCGGGTTCCGCGTCCCCCGGATGCTCCAGGACCACCACCGGGCCGGCCCGCAGGGCCCCGGCGCGCTCCCGCAGCCGGTCGAGGACCGTGCCCTCGCGCCGCCGTCGCCGGACCGGGCGGGTGGGACGCGGCGACTCCAGCTCCGGCACCACGGCGGGCCGCGACCCCGTGTTGAAGTGCACGAGGACCTCGTGCCCCTGGTACTCCACGTGCTCGACGAGCCCGCTGATCGCCACCTCGCCGGGCCGGGCGGCGGACGGCTTCGCGAGCCGTACGGCCTCGGAGCGCAGTCCGACGATGACCTCGCGGCCCTGCTGGACCCGCAGCAACTGGTGGTCCAGGGACAGGGGTTCGGGCAGCCGGAGGTACTGCTTGCCCAGACTGATCGACATCGCGCCGTCGAGCGGCGCCCGGACCAGGCCGCGCAGCAGGTTGATCCGCGGAGTGCCGATGAAGGCGGCGACGAAGACGTTCGCCGGCAGCGAGTAGACGGTCCGGGGCGTGCCGAGCTGTTGCAGGACCCCGCCGCGCAGCACGGCCACCCGGTCGCCGAGCGACATCGCCTCCGCCTGGTCGTGGGTGACGTAGACCGTCGTCGTGCCCAGATCCCTGGTGAGCCGGGCGATCTCGGCCCGCAGGTGGTTGCGGAGCTTGGCGTCCAGGTTGGACAGCGGCTCGTCCATCAGGAAGGCGGACGGATGCCGCGCGATCGCCCGCCCCATGGCGACGCGCTGACGTTCGCCGCCGGAGAGCTGGTTCGGGAAGCGGTCGAGGAGGTCCTGGATGCCGAGCATCCGGGCGGTGGCGTCCACCCGCGGGCGCGGGTCGTCGCCGGGCGCCTCGATGCGCAGCGGGAAGCCGATGTTGTCGCGGCTGGTCATGCTCGGGTACAGGGCGAAGTTCTGGAAGACCATGGCCATGTCGCGCCCGGACGGGGGGAGGTCGTTGGCGTACTCGCCGTCGAGACGCACCTCGCCCTCGGTGACCTCTTCGAGTCCGGCGATCATTCTCAGCACCGTCGACTTGCCGCAGCCGGAGGGCCCCAGCAGGACCAGGAACTCGCCCGGCCGGATGTCGAGCGACAACCGCTCCACCACGCGGACGCCGCGTGTGTACGACTTGCTGACGCTGTGCAGGGAGATGGCGCGTGTCATGAGAGGTGCCCCCGGGGGCTCACTGGACGCCAGAGCGTGTTGTCGAACGTCCCGTGCGGGTCGTACGGGACGTATGAGTCACGGAAGTTAACGGACCGCGCACGCCCGGGGGAAGACATCCGGCGGGATCGGACCATCCGGTTCGGCACGGACGTAAACGGACGATCAGGTACCGGTGGCCGCAGGTGCCCCGCCCGGTCCGGACACCGGTACGTCGGGCACCCCGCGCCGGGCGGTCCGGCTTCCGACCGTCGAGCGCCGGGCCGTCGGGCCGGTCCGGGCGGGGCGGCACCGGACCGCGGTGCGGTGCCCCGCCCGGCGCGACCGGCCGGGTGCGGCCCGCGCTCTCACATGGTGCGGGCGCGCCCCCGTGTCTGAGTGAGGTGGGCGAAGACGACGATGTTGCCGGCGTAGCCCTTCCTGCGGTCGTAGACACCGCCGCACGTGATCAGACGCAGCTCGGGGCGCTGCCTGTCGCCGTACACCTCCCTGTCGGGGAAGCGTGCCTTCTCGTACGTCTTCACGGCGTCCACCGTGTAGACGGCGACCCGTCCGTCGGCGCGCCGGGCCTCGATCAGCCGGCCGACCGGCAGTTGCCCGAGCGCCGCGAAGACCGCGGGCCCCGTCCTGGTGTCGCGGTGCCCGACGACGACGGCCGTGCCCCGCTCGCCCGGCGTGGCTCCGCCCTCGTACCAGCCGACCACCTTCGGGTCGTCCACGGGCGGCACGGTCAGGCGCCGCTCGCGATCGAGCCGGACGGCGACGACCGGGGCCGCCAGCCGGAAGTACGGGATGTCGATCGCCGTCGCACGTGAGCGCGGGAGCGGTCTCGGCGGGCGGGCCGGCCGGGCGGGAGCGGTCCGGCCGGCCCCTGCGCCGCGCGGCCCGGCGACGGCCCGCCGCGCGTTCGTCCGGTCCGTACCTCCCGCGTCCCTACCGGGCCCCGTGGCGGCGGCCGGGCCGGGGGACTCGGCCACGGCCACCGCCCCGGACCCCGTCGGCTCGTCGCTCCCCGCCCACCGGACGCCGCCCGCCACCAGTGCGGTGGCGAGCACGGCTGTCCGTGTCAGGCGGTAGGCGCGCGTCCGGTACCAGGGCCTCCGGGAGCGCCTACGCCGCACCATCGGTACGCCGGCGCAGCCTGAGGTACACGACTCCCCCGGTCACGACCAGACCCGTGGCCGCCGCGCCGGCGACCGGCGAGAAGTCCTGGGTGCGCGCGAGGCCGCCGCCGCCCGCGGGAGGTCCGCCGTTGGGTCCGCCGTCGGACCCGCCGGGACCACCGCCCGGCCCGCCGCTTCCGCCGCCCGGCGCGGTCGTCGTCGGGCTCGGGGTGGCACCCTCGCAGTCGACCTTGAAGACCTTGTGCTTGCCCGCGCCGTTGCCGCCCGCGATCTCCCAGGTCAGCCTGTACTGCCCCTCGGGCAGCACCAGGTCGGCGGTCCGGCCGTGGCCTGACGAGGGGAGGGCGAGCGTGCCCGTGAGGACGGAGCCGTCGACCACGGGGGGCTGGGCCGCGATCGACCAGTTGATGGACTGATTCGCGTCGAAGTCGAAGGCGTCCAGGTAGAACCGGCACACCTTCAGCTCGTCCTCCTGGTCGTCCACGGAAGTGGTCGTGCTGCGGACGTTGACGTCGCCGTTGTCGCCGGGGGCGGCGAATGCGGCCGGGGCCCCCAGTACAGCGGCGCCCGCGGCCGTGACGGCCGCCAGGGCGACGGCGGCGCCCGCGCGTGCGGCGGCGGTGCGCGACGGCGCCGGCCGGAACGACAGAGGCGAGGTGGGCATGCACATCCTCCAAGTCAGATGATTGTCATACAAATCAGGCGTTCATCTGACTCTCTTTCACATCTGTCCGGAGAAGAGCGGCAACACCGCCCTGCACCCCGTCAGATATCGCTCTTGCGGCGCAACGGCACCCCCGTCCGCGCTCCCCCGGCACGCACCCGGCCGGGCTTCGCCGGCGAACGCAGGGCGATCCCCGAGGACAGCAGCAACAGCCCGCCGAGCATCACGAACGGTGCGGCCACGCCCGCGACTCCGGCCACCAGCCCCGCCGCGGCGGGCGCCGCCACCTGCCCCAGCCGATTGCCCGTCAGCCGCAGCGCGAGCGCCGTGGAGCGGGCGCCGTCGGGGGCGGCCTGCACCACCGTCGTCATGGACAGCGGCTGACCGACCCCCAGACAGAAGCCCAGGACGACGAGCACCACGGCCAGCGCCCACACCGGCAGCGGCAGCGCGATGCCGGCGCACAGGACGGCCGCCAGCAGACAGGTCACCGTGAGGAGCAGCGCGCGTCCCAGCACCCGCAGAAGAGGGGTCAGCACCAAACGGCAGGCGATGGTGGCCGCCGCGCGCAGGCTCAGCAGCAGCCCCACCACGGACGGCGCGATCCCCCGGTGCTCGCCGACCACGGGGAGATACGCCGTGAGGATGTCGGTGGCGGACAGCACGGCGAGGCTGACGAAGATGCCCGCGGGTACGCCCCTGCTCCGCAGGATGCGCCCCACCGGGACCCGATCGCCCTCCGTGCCGGGCGACTTGACCGCCGTACGGTGCTCGAGGCGCCACAGCGAGGTGAGCGCGACGGCCGCGAGCGCGCCCGCGACGAGCAGCGCGAGCGCACTGGTGCCCGCCATGTCGGGGCCGCCGATCAGGACACCCGCCGCGACGGGCCCGACGAGCTGGCCGAGCGAGGCCCCGATGGTGAAGTGCCCGAAGTTGCGGTCCTGTTCGTGCGCGGCGGACTGGCGGGCGACGAGTGACTGTGCGCCGATCACGAAGCAGAGGTGACCGAGTCCCATCACCCCGCTCCAGACCGCCATCGACCACAGGGTGCCGGCGACACCGCTCAGCGCGCAGCCGCCGGATATGAGGGCGACGCCCAGCGGCAGCAGCGGCGCGCACCGGCCGTGGTCCGTACGACGGCCGAGCGGCACCGCGGCGAAGAGGGGCAGCAGCGCGTACACACCGGCGATCACGCCGATCGCGCGCTCGTCCGCGCCCAGCGCGAGGGCCCGGTAGGAGACGGCGGGCCGGGCCATCGACACCGCCCCCTGCGCGAAGCCGAAGGCGATGACGAGGCGCAGCAGCCAGCCCCTGCCGGGCCGCTCGCGAGGTGAGGCGTCGGGCATCAGATGATGCCGAAGAGGATTCCGGCGCCGAGCACCACCAGCGAGATGAGCGCCGCCCACTTCACCACGAACCGCGTGTGGTCGCCGAACTCGACCTTGGCCATGCCGACCAGGACGTACACGGCGGGCACCAGCGGGCTCGACATGTGCAGCGGCTGGCCGACGATCGAGGCGCGGGCGATCTCCAGGGAGGAGACGCCGTGCGCGTGGCCGGCCTCGGCGAGGACCGGGAGGATGCCGAAGTAGAAGCCGTCGTTGGACATGAAGTACGTGAGCGGGATGCTCAGGACGCCGGTGACGAAGGCCATGTGCGGGCCCATGCCGTCGGGGATGTTGTCGACGAGCCAGCCGGCCATGTGGTCGACCATGCCGGTGCCCTGGAGGACGCCGGTGAACACGGCGGCGGCGAAGACCATGCCGGAGACGTTGAGGACGTTCTCGGCGTGGGCGCCGAGGCGGGCCTTCTGATCGGGCATGTGGGGGAAGTTGACGGTGAGCGCGAGCGCGGCGCCGAGCAGGAAGAGCACCGGGATCGGCAGCCACTCCATGATCATGGCGGTGAGCAGGGTGACCGTGAGGAGCGCGTTGAACCAGTAGAGCCTGGGGCGCAGGGTGGCGCGTTCGGGGTCGAGTCCCTTGAACGCGTCGTCCTCGCCGGACGGGTCGGCGTCCGCGTCGGTTCCGGTACCGGCCCCACCGGTACGCGCGGGCCGGCCGGCGTCACCGCCGCCCGCGGCGACGAGCACCGTCTCGGCCTCCTGCGGCTCCAGCACCTCGTCGAGGGTGAGTACGCCGAGCCGCTTGCGCTCGCGGCGGCCGAGGACGTAGGCGAGGGCCAGGACGCCGAGCAGGCCGACGGCGAGCGCGGGGATCATCGGCACGAAGATGTCGGACGCGTCGACCTTGAGCGCGGTGGCGGCGCGGGCGGTCGGGCCGCCCCAGGGCAGCGTGTTCATCACGCCGTTGGCCATGGCGGCGACGCCGGTCATCACGACGCGACTCATCTTCAGCCGCTTGTACAGCGGGTACATCGCCGAGACCGTGATCATGAAGGTGGTCGAGCCGTCGCCGTCCAGCGACACGATCGCGGCGAGGACCGCGGTGCCGACGACGATGCGCAGCGGATCGGCCTTGCAGAACTTGAGGATCCCCCGGACGATCGGGTCGAAGAGGCCGACGTCGATCATCACACCGAAGTAGACGATCGCGAACATCAGCATCGCCGCCGTCGGGGCGAGATCGGTGACGCCGTCGATGACGTAGTCACCGAGGTCGGCGCCCTTGCCGACGAAGACACAGAAGAGTGCCGGGATCAGCACGAGCGCCGCGATCGGCGACATCTTCTTCAGCATGATCAGGACCAGGAAGGTCGCGATCATGGTGAAGCCGAGGATGGTCAGCATGTGTGGATACCTAACGTTCGCCCTTGAACATCCCACCGGGCAGGCGGTGCGACGACGTTAGGTCCCGTCAAACGGCGTTAACAAGACGTTGACACGCGAGCAATAAGCGCAAAACTCCAGGTCACAACGTTGCGGTGAGTTCGACCGGTACCCCGTTGAGGACCGCGTTGCCCGACAGCGGGTCGAGCAGACTGCCGTCGAGGAGCTGGTTGACGTTGACTCCGGGGGCGGCGGAGGCATGGCGCATGCGGGTGCCGGGGCGGTCGTGGCCCCAGCCGTGCGGCAGGCTCACCACGCCCGGCCGGACGCCGTCGGTGACCTCGGCCGGGGCGACCACCTCTCCCCCGGCGCCCTTCACCCGCACGTCCGCTCCGTCGCGCACGCCGAGGCGTTCCGCGTCCTCGGGGTGGATGTGCAGGGTGCAGCGGTTGGTTCCGCCGGTCAGGGCCGGCACGTTGTGCATCCAGCTGTTGTTGGAGCGCAGATGGCGGCGGCCGATCAGGACGAGCCCGTCGGGGCGCTGCGCAAGCGCCTCCCGCAGGCGCGGCAGATCGTCCGCGAGGGGCTGCGGCAGCAGTTCGACCTTGCCGCTCCTGGTCTTCAGCGGCTGCGGCAGGCGCGGTGCCAGCGGGCCGAGGTCGATGCCGTGCGGGTGCGCGAGCAGCTTCTGAAGGGTCAGCCCGTCGGGCCGTACGCCGAAGCCGTCGCCGTAGGGGCCGAGGCGCAGCATCATGTCGAGCCGCCTCTCGGGGCCGGTGTCCCCGGTGAGTTGTGCGGCGAGTTCGCGCGGGTCCCGGCCGTGCGCGGGCGAGTGCTCCTCGCGGACCGCTTTGCCGAGGGTCTGGTCGATCACCATCGTGTCGACGGCGGACGGATCCGCGCCGTGCATGCCGGTGGCGGCCAGGATCAGCCGGGCCAGGATCTCCGACTCGGCCATCCGGCCGGGCTCCAGGGGGACGGCGGGGCGGGTGTAACGGACCTGGTTGCGTACGGCGAGGGTGTTGAACGCGAAGTCGTGGTGCGGGCTCTGGGAGGGCGGCGGCGGAGGCAGGACGACATGGGCGTGGCGCGAGGTCTCGTTCAGATACGGGTCGACGCTGACCATGAAGTCGAGCGAGTCCAGGGCCTTGTCGAGCCGCGCGCCGTCGGGCGCGGAGAGCACGGGGTTGGCGGCCACGACGACGAGCGCGCGGACCGGCTCGCCCTCGGCGGTGGCGGTGTCGATCTCCTCGGCGAGTGCGGACAGCGGCAGCTCGCCCTTCGCCTCGGGGTGCCGGCGCACGCGCGAGTGCCAGCGGCCGAGCGCGAACCCGTGGCCGGGTCCCGCGGGCCGGGGCGACCTGTCGGTGGCGGCCTGTGGGAAGAGGGCGCCGCCGGGGCGGTCGAGGTTTCCGGTGAGGATGTTGAGGACGTCCACCAGCCAGCTGGCGAGCGTGCCGTGCGGGACGGTGCAGCTGCCGATGCGCGCGTACACGGCGGCGGTCGGGGCGGCGGCGAGTTCGCGGGCCAGGGTCCGGATGGTGTCCGCGTCCACGTCGCAGGCGCCGGCGACCGCCTCAGGGGTGAAGCCGGCCAGCTCGGCGCGCAGTTCGGCGACGTCCTGGACGTGCGGCGCGAGGTCCCCCAGGTCGACGAGGTCCTCCTCGTAGAGGACCTGCGCCATCGCCGCGAGCAGCAGCGCGTCGGTGCCGGGCCGGATCGCGATGTGCCGGTCGGCGAGCCGTGCGGTACGGGTGCGGCGCGGGTCGATCACCGTGAGCGTGCCGCCGCGGGCCTTGAGCGCCTTGAGTTTGCCCGGGAAGTCGGGGGCGGTGCACAGGCTCCCGTTGGATTCGAGCGGGTTGGCCCCTATGAGGAGCAGGTGATCGGTGTGGTCCAGGTCGGGCACGGGGATCGCGTTGGCGTCGCCGAACAGGAGCCCGCTGGAGACGTGCTTGGGCATCTGGTCGACCGTGGAGGCGGTGAACAGGCTGCGGGTGCGCAGGCCGGCGAGCAGCACGGGCGGGTAGAGGGCGCCGGCCATGGTGTGCACGTTGGGGTTGCCGAGGACGATGCCGACCGCGTTCGCGCCGTACCGCTCGGCGACGGGGCGCAGTCCCGCGGCCACGGCGTCGAAGGCCTCCTCCCAGGTGGCCTCGCGCAGCTCGCCGTCCGTGCGGACGAGGGGCGTGCGCAGCCGGTCCGGGTCGCCGTCGACCGCGCCGAAGGAGGCGCCCTTGGGGCAGATGAACCCCTTGCTGAACACGTCGTCGCGGTCACCGCGGGCACCGGTGACGCGGCCCCCCTCGACGGTGAGGGTCAGCCCGCAGGTGGCCTCGCACAGGGGGCAGATCCGCAGGGCGGTGCGGGTGTCGGAAGTGGTGCCGGAGGTGCGGGACACGGGTCCTCCCGGAGGGCTGTGGCGGCGGTGGCACACGAACTGGGGCCTGAGCATACCGACCGGTATGCATGGAGGGGAGGGCTGTCGGGGACCCGGTCGGAAATTCCCCGGCCGTTCGCCACGGCCACGGACCCCGCACGCCGGCCGTTCGCCACGGCCACGGACCCCGCACGCCGGCCGTACGCCGCCCCGCGTGGACGTCGTACGCCGCCCCGCGTGGACGTCGTACGCCCGTGGGCGCGACACCGGCCGCGCGGCCGGCGGCACGCACCTCGCACGCCCCCGCACGTACACCCATGCCCGCCCGGCGCAGGGCCGGCGCCAAGGTGCCGGACAGCCCGCACACCTTCCGGCTCCCCGCATGCCCGCCCGGGCGACGTCCGCGCGCCGTGCCGGATCCGCGCACGGCCGACGCCCGCGCGCGCCACCCCGAGCGCGACCGGGCGCCCGCCCTCGCTCGTACGGTTCAGTCGAGGACCCTGGCCAGGTAGGCGCGCAGCAGCTCCCGGGTCTCCTCGATGATCCGCTCGTCCCCGTCCGGAAGGACCCGGAAGGCGAGGTGCACCAGGGTGTCGGCCGTCTCGACCGCGATCAGGAAGGTGCGGCGCAGATCGTCGTCCGGGGTGCGTCCGAGGTAGCCGGAGAGCAGGTCGGTGAGGCGGTCGGCGACACGGGTGTTGGGCTCGGAGTAGCGGGAGCCGACGGGGATCTGGTTGCCGAAGTCGACGAGGGAGAAGCCTGGTGCGGTGCGCTTCATGGCCAGGTACTCGTCGAGCACGGCGTCCATGGCCGTGCGCCAGCCGTCGCCCTCGGCCGCCGCCAGGCGCGCCGTGACGCGCTCGGTGTAGCGCTCCAGATTGCGCTGGGCGAGCGCGTCGGCCATGGCGCGCTTGTTGCCGAAGAAGCGGTAGACGGAGCCGATGGGCACGCCGGCCCGCTGGGCCACGGCCCGGGTGCTCAGGCCGTCGTAGCCGACCTCGTCGAGGAGGTCGGCGCAGGCGTCGAGGATTCTGGTCAGTCGTTCGGCGCTGCGCCGCTGTACGGGCGCTCTGCGCAGCGAGGTCGCATGGGGCACGGGCTTCATGATGCCTTTCCGCCGGGATCCGGTGAACCTCCCGTATCAGTACGGCCCTCGATGCGGTGGGCACTCATCTTCTCGGCGGAGCCGGGTATGACGGCGCGCGAGACCCATGGGGCGGACGTGAGGCGTGCGCCGCGCGGGACCCCGCCTGCCCAGGTGGACCCGTAGGCGTACGGGGACCTGTCGGCGACTACGGCCCCGTCGGCGCGTGCGGACCCGGCAGCGGGCGTGGACACATCGCCGGGTGCGGATCCGGCCACGGCCGTGGATCCGGTCGCCGATGCGGACGCGGGCGCGGACAGCGACCCGTCGGCGGCCGTGCCCGTGGACCCCCCGGTCGGCGTGGCCCCCTCGGCGCCCGGCGCCCCGGCTTCCGACGCCGTGATGTCGGCGGTGCTCTCGACGGGCTTTCCGCGGACGGCCCACACGGTGCCGTCGTCGGCGTACAGGCGCGCGGTGACGTGATGGGTGCCGCGCGGGACGAGCCGCCCGGCGAGGTGGTACTCGGCGCTGCGGAGCCGGGCGATGGTCCTGCCGTCGACAGAGAGGTGGGCGATGCCGCGCCCGGCCGCCGGGACGGGGCGCGTACCGGCGGGCGAGAAGCGGAAGTTGCGGACCTTCAGGGTCACGTCCCAGCTGTCGTCGGAGTCCGGCTGGACCTCGATCGCGACATACGGCGCCCCCTCCTTGTCCACCTCGCGGTAGTTCCGGCCCTCTTCGTCCGTCTCGTCCAGCACCTTGCCCACGGGCGAGACCGACGGTCCGTCCTCCCGCTCGTGCGCGTCGCCGGAGCCGCAGCCCGACGGCCCGCCCAGCAGGGCGCAGACCGCGAGCACGGCAAGCAGTCCGCGCGTCCTCGACATGCCTGGGAGCGTAGAACACCGGTCCGACAGCCGGATCCCCCTGGAGTCGGGTTCTTGCACCGTACAGCGACCCCTGAGGACTACGTCGTCGCGCCGATCGGACCGGGGCCGGCCGACGGAGGTTGGCCGGAGCGGACCTCTTGCGCGCGGAATCCACGAATCCTACGGTGATGCATAGGAATCAGGCACGAGGGAGCGATCATGAGCGGGGACGCCAGGAAAAGGGCCGAGGGGCTGACCTACCTCTCCGGTTTCGGCAACGAACACAGCTCGGAGGCGGTGCCCGGAGCCCTGCCGCACGGCCGCAACTCGCCGCAGCGGGCGCCGCTCGGGCTGTACGCGGAGCAGTTGAGCGGTACGGCGTTCACCGAGCCCAGGGCGCACAACCGGCGCTCCTGGCTGTACCGGATCCGGCCGTCGGCCGCGCACCCGGCGTTCACCCGCACGGACAACGGAGCGCTGCGCACGGCCCCCTTCACGGAGACGGTGCCCGACCCGAACCGTCTGCGCTGGAACCCGCTGCCGGAACCCGCCGAAGGCACCGACTTCCTCGCGGGGCTGTGGACGCTCGGCGGCAACGGCGACGTGACACAGCGCACCGGCATGGCGGTGCACCTGTACCACGCCAACTCCTCGATGGAGCGGGTGTTCAGCGACGCCGACGGCGAGCTGCTGATCGTGCCGGAGCGCGGCGGGCTGCTGCTGCACACCGAGTTCGGGCTGCTGCACGCGGAGCCGGGCCATGTCGCGCTGATCCCCCGCGGCGTGCGTTTCCGGGTGGAACTGCTGGACACCGCGCCCGACGGCGGGGCGAGCCCGGCGGCCCGCGGCTATGTGTGCGAGAACTACGGGGCTCCTTTCCAGCTGCCCGACCTGGGCCCCATCGGCGCCAACGGCCTGGCCAACGCACGCGACTTCTTCGCGCCGGTCGCCGCCTACGAGGACGTCGAGGGCCCGGTCGAGGTGGTGAACAAGTTCTGCGGCAACCTGTGGACCGCGACGTACGACCACTCGCCGCTGGACGTGGTCGCCTGGCACGGCAACCATCTGCCGTACGTCTACGACCTGCGCCGTTTCAATGTGATCGGCACCATCAGCTACGACCACCCGGACCCGTCGATCTTCACCGTGCTGACCTCCCCCTCGGACACCCCGGGCCTGGCCGGGGTCGACTTCGTCGTCTTCGCGCCGCGCTGGCTGGTGGGCGAGGACACCTTCCGGCCGCCGTATTTCCACCGGAACGTGATGAGCGAGTACATGGGGCTCATCGAGGGCGCGTACGACGCGAAGGCGGAGGGCTTCGTGCCGGGTGGTGGTTCGCTGCACAACATGATGTCGGCGCACGGTCCCGACCGGGAGACCTTCGACCGGGCGAGCGCCGCGGAGCTGCGTCCGCACAAGATCGACGACGGGCTGGCGTTCATGTTCGAGACCCGCTGGCCGGTCACCGCGACGGCGCAGGCGGCGCGGGCGGAGCACCTGCAACAGGCCTACGACGACGTGTGGCAGGGCCTCCAGCGGCACTTCCGTCCGACGGACTGAGATTCACCACCCGTTGCATTCGACGCCCGCGACCGGTACGGATACCCTCGTGACCTCCTTCGCCCCGGACTCGATCGTCCTGAACCGCAAGCTGCCGCTCTGGTATCAGGTGTCGCAGTCCCTGCGCGCGTCGATACTCGGCCGCTCGCCCCAGGACCCGCTGCGCCTGCCCACCGAGGAGCAGCTGGCGGGCCACTACGGGGTGAGCGTGCTGACCATGCGGCAGGCGCTCAAGGAGCTGGAGGACGAGGGGCTCATCACCCGCCATCGCCGGCGGGGCACGTTCATCGAGCCGAGCGCTCAGCGGGGCGCACCCGTACGTCTGCTCGGCTCGGTGGACGCGATCGTGGCGCAGCAGTCGGGGATGACGACGCGGCTGCTCGACCACGGGTCGGTGCCGGTGTCCGCCGAACTCGCCGAGTACTTCCCCGATCTGGCCGAGGTGGGCACGTACCACCGGCTGCGCAGCGACGAGAAGACGGGCGAGCCGACGAACCACGCGCGCAACTACGTGCGTCCCGAGCTGGCCGCGCTGATCGACCCGGAGGATCTGGTGCGCTGGCCCATGACCAAGGTGCTCCGGGACGTGGTGGGGGTGCGCATCAGCCGGATCACCGACACGGTGGAGGCGCGGCTCGCGGACCCGGAGACGGCGCGGCTGCTCCAGGTGCCGCTGCTGAGCCCCATCCTGCACTACACGGGCATCGTGCACGGCGAGGACGGCCGCGCCCTGGACGTGGCCCGCATCCACTACCGCGGTGACCGGTTCTCCTTCACCGTCACCCTCGACGCCCACTGACGCATGCCGCACGAAGGCGGTGGCCGGCGGCCGCGTCGTACGATGCCGGGCGTGACGCACGACGACGCCCCGCTGCTCGCGGACCTCATGCCGTGGTCCGTCGCACCGCCGAGGCTGGGCCGGGGGTGGCCGACGGCCCCCGACGCGGCGTCCCTGAAGGCACGGTGGGACGCCCTGCTGAAGGCGGAAGGCCCGGACCGCGAGGCGCTGTTCGGGCCGACGCGCTCGCGCACGACGCAGTCGGCCGTCGGCCAGCTGCCGGGACAGTCGACCGGGACGGGCCGGCTGGCCCGCGAGTCGGGTCCGTGCCCGGAACCGGTGCGCGTGGTGCACGGCCCCTTCGACGAGCAGTGGCTGATCCCGGACCACCGGCTGATCGACGCCGCCCGGCCCGAGTTGTGGCGGGTGGCCGACGCACGGCAGGTGTTCGCGGTCGAGCAGCCGGCCGGGGCCGAGCCGTCCGGGCCCGTGCTGCTCGTCTCGTCGGTGCCGCCGGTCGTCGCGCCGCCCGCGAAGGCGGTCCCGGGCCGGACGCCGGCGCCCCGCTCCGGTCGCGTCCGCCCGCTGTACCGCAGGCCCGGCGGCCTGGAACCGAACCTGGCGCCCGGTCTGCTGGACCATCTCGGCACCCGGCTGGGCCACTCCCCCGATCCCCTGGACTTCCTCGCCTGGACGGTGGCCGTCGCGCGGTCCGGTCCGGACGGGCCGGTGGTCCCGCTCACCGCGGACCCCCAGGAGTGGGCGTACGGCGTCGAGTTGGGCCGCCGGATGCTGTGGCTGATGCGCCGCGACGGGGAGCGCCCCAAGCTTCCCGGCGGCCGTCGCCCCTATGTGCGCGCCCCGCTGCCCGCCCGCCCCGTCGGTCTGCGTTACGACCGTGACGAGGAGGCCCTGCTGCTGGACGAGGGCCGGATCTCTCCGGTGCCCCCGCAGGCCTGGGACTTCGAGACGGGAGGAGTCCGCGTGCTGGAGCAGTGGTTCGCGGCCAGGACCGCGGTGGCGGAGCCGGGCACCCTGGAAGCGGTGCGGCCCGCCGGCTGGCCGCAGGCCTGGACGTCCGAACTGCTGGAACTCGTCACGGTGCTCACCCTCCTGGCCGAACTCCGTCCGCAGCAGCGGGAGCTGACCGTCGGGGCGCCCGTCACCGCGGACGGGCTGCGCACGGCGGGCGTCCTTCCGGTGCCGGACGCGGCCCGCGGGCCCGCCTCCGTCCTCGACCACCACGAAGAGGGCCCGGAAGGCCAGTTCGCCCTGATCTAGCGCACCAGGTTTCCTCGGGCGCCGTGCTGAGCCGGCGCACCGGGTGCGCGGCCCTCGCGGGGGTCACCCGGCCCGCGCGGGGTCGAAGGCGTCGAGCACCCGGCTCAACGCCCGTTCGAAGACCGCCTCCAGGTCGATCGGGCCGGCGTCCTGCATGACGGCCGCGGCCATCCGCGGGTAGGCGCCGGTCGACACCTGCCCGATGAGGTAGGAGATCCGCATCGCGTTCTCCTGCTCCTCGGACCACGGCAGGGTGCGGGCGCGTTCGGCGGTGGCGAGTTCGTTGCCCACGTACGTCGTCACGACGCCGTTGAGCATCGCGATCAGCTCCATCTTGGTGCCGTAGGGCACGTCGAGCGGGTCGAGGCAGGCCAGACAGTGCTCCAGGTAGCGCAGGGCGTTGGGGCTGAAGCCGTAGACCGGGGACATCAGGCGCGGCATCCAGGGATGGCGGTGCATGAGGGCGCGGGTCTGGTGCGCGACCGTCGTCATGTCGGCGCGCCAGTCGCCGGAGGGTTCCCGGATCTCGTGCTCGCCGCTGATGGCGTCGACCATCAGCTCGTACAGGTCCTCCTTGCGCGGCACATAGTTGTAGAGCGACATCGTGCCGCAGCCCAGTTCGGCCGCCACGTGCCGCATCGAGACCGCGTCGAGTCCCTCCGCGTCCGCGATCCGCACGGCCGCCGCCGCGATGTCCGCGCGGCTGCGGGCCGGCCGCGGGCCGCGGCCCGCACGCTCCGGACGGGCCCAGATCACTTCGGGTACGGCGTTGCGCCCTGCCATTGGTCGATCACCTCGCGACCATCCTAGTTACGTACACCGTACGTAGTGCGCTATGGTGCCCTCATGGCTACTACGTACGCTGTACTTAGTGAGGGTCTGGAGAAACGGTTCGGAGAGGTTCGGGCGCTGCGGGGGCTGGACCTGGCCGTGGCGCGGGGCACGGTCTGCGGAGTGCTCGGGCCGAACGGCGCGGGCAAGACCACGGCCGTACGCGTGCTCACCACGCTGCTGCGGCCCGACGCGGGTTCCGCGCGTGTCGCGGGCCACGACCTCGTGCGGGAGGCCGGCGCCGTCCGCCGCGCCATCGGGGTCACCGGGCAGTACGCGTCGGTCGACGGCGACCTGACCGGACGGGAGAACCTGCGGCTGTTCGCGCGGCTGCACCGGATGCGGGACTCCGGCGCGCGCGCCGCCGAACTCCTCGCACGCTTCGGGCTGACCGAGGCCGCCGACCGACCGGCCTCCACCTACTCGGGCGGCATGCGGCGCCGGCTCGACCTGGCCGCGAGCCTGGTCCGCCGCCCCGAGGTGCTGTTCCTGGACGAGCCCACCACCGGGCTCGACCCCGCGAGCCGGAACCAGATCTGGGAGGCCGTGCGCGCCCTGAAGGACGACGGCACGACCGTGCTGCTGACCACGCAGTACCTGGAGGAGGCCGACCGGCTGGCCGACGACATCGCGCTCGTCGACCGGGGTCGGGTCGCCCACACCGGCTCGCCCGCCGGGCTCAAGTCGCTGATCGGCTCGTACGCCGAGGTGGTCGTGGCCCACGGGGACGCGCTGACCGGGGCGGCCGGGGTGCTGGACCGGCTCACCGGCAGTGAGCCGTCGTTCGACCGTGAGCGGGGCTCGGTGGGCGCCGTCACCACCGACCCGACGCTGACCCTGCCGCGCCTGGTGCGCGAACTCGACGCCGCGGGGGTCCCGTTGCTCGACGCGAGCCTGCGCCCACCGACCCTCGACGACGTCTTCCTCCGGCTGACCGGGGAGCGGACCGGCACCCCGGCCCACGTGAAGGAGCCCGCGACATGAGCACCTTGGCGTACGACGGCGGCGCGATGCTCGGCCGGCAGCTGCGGCGCATCCGGCACAACCCGGGTCTGCTGATCCTCACCCAGACCATGCCGATCACGATGCTGCTCTTCTTCGGCTATGTCTTCGGCAGCGCGCTCGCCACGCCCGGCCAGCAGTACCGCGCCTTCCTGGTGCCGGGACTGATGGTGGCGACCGCGGCCAACGGGATCATGACGGGCATGTTCCAGGCCGCGCAGGACTCGCACCGCGGCGTCATGGACCGCTTCCGCACCCTGCCGATGAGCCGGGCCGCCGTGCCGCTCGGACAGGCGGCCGCGGACGTGGTCGTCACCGCCGCCGGCACGGTTCCGCTGATGCTGGTGGGGCTCGCCGTGGGCTGGCGGATCGAGGGGTCGGCCCTCGAAGCGGCCTGCGCGGTCGGGCTGTTGTTGCTCTTCCGGTTCGCGACCACATGGATCGGCATCCTGCTGGGCCTCCTCTCGCGGAGCGAGGAGGCGGCGGGCCAGCTGGGCGGGGCCACCTTCGTCCTGCCCCTGCTGTCGAACGCCTACATCCCCACGGACAACCTGCCCGGCTGGCTGCGCACGCTCGCCGAGTGGAATCCCATCAGCGCGGTGACCACCGCACTGCGGGACCTGTTCGGCAATGCCCCGGCCCCGGCCGACGGCGCCTGGCCGGTGACGCATCCGGTCGCCGGTTCGCTGGCCTGGTGCGCGGTCGTCGTCGCCGTGTTCCTGCCGGCCGCCGTCCGCCGGTACGCGACGGGCGGACGGTGACCGGCGCGCCGAACGCCCGCATCTGGTCCCCGTGCCGCGTAGTGCCGGCCGGGCCCCGGATGCTCATGCGCGGGCGGTTCGCAGCCGTCCGGGAGCGCACCGCCCTTGGATGAACCAGCCACTGAGGCACGCAGCCCCTCGGTCACCCGGGGCCCCGGAAAGTTGCCTCGTCAACATCCATGCATGACAAAGGCGTGAAGTGCAGGCCATGATCCACGGCATGCAGCCACACCCGAAGCCCCAGCCGCTGCCCCTGGAGGGCATCACCGTCGTCGCCGTCGAGCAGGCCGTCGCCGCGCCCTTCGCGACCCGTCAGCTGGCCGATCTCGGCGCGCGGGTCATCAAGGTCGAACGTGTCGACGGCGGGGACTTCGCCCGTGGCTACGACACGGCGGCGGCGGGGCTCGCCTCGCACTTCGTGTGGTGCAACCGGGGCAAGGAGTCCGTCGCCCTCGATCTGAAGGACCCGCGCGGGCTCGACGTCGTGCACCGGCTCGTCGCGGACGCGGACGTGTTCGTGCAGAACCTCGCGCAGGGGGCGGCGGCGCGGCTGGGCCTGGACGCGGCCACCCTGTGCGCCCGGCACCCTCGGCTGATCGCCGTGGACATCTCGGGATACGGGGCGTCCGGACCGTACGCCGGAAAGCGCGCGTACGACATGCTCGTGCAGTGCGAGGCGGGGCTCGTGTCGGTGACGGGCACGCCCGAGCAGCCGGTGAAGGCGGGGATCCCCGCGGCGGACATCGCGGCGGCCATGTACGCGTTCTCGGGGGTGCTCGCGGCACTGGTGCGGCGCGGCACGACCGGTCGTGGCGGCCCGGTGGAGGTGTCGATGCTGGACGCCCTGACGGAGTGGATGGGACATCCGCTGCATCACGCGATGCACGGAGGAACACCCCCGGCGCGCACGGGTCTGGCACACGCCGTCATCGCGCCGTACGACGCCTATCCGACGGCGGACGGCGGACGGGTGCTGCTGTCGGTGCAGAACGACCGGGAGTGGCGACGTCTGGCCCACCATGTGCTGGGGCAGCCGGAACTGGCGGACGACCCGGCGTACGCGACGAACGCGGCGCGCGTCGCCAACCGGGAGCGTACGGACGCTCTGGTGGCGAAGGCGCTGGGGATGCTGGACACGGACGAGGCGGTGGCCCGGCTGGAGAGCGCGGGTATCGCGTGCGCGCGGCTCAGGGACCTGCGGGAGGTGGCGGAGCACCCGCAGCTGGCCGCCAGGGACCGGTGGCGCGAAGTGGGGTCACCGGTGGGGCCGTTGCGCGCGCTGCTGCCGCCGATCACGCTGCCGGGTGGGGAGGAGGCGCGGATGGGGTCCGTACCCCGGCTCGGCGAGCACACCGGGCCGGTGCTGCGGGCGCTGGGGATGGCGGACGCGGAGGTCGTGGAGCTGCTGCGGGAGGGGGTGGCCCGCTGAGTCGGGTGACTCGCTCAGGGGTGGTGACCCGCGCCCCGGTGTGGTGACCCACCGGGCGCGGCTGCCTGCCGTGGGGATGACGGACGTGGAAGGGCAGCACTGCGCCGGGGCGGTGGGGCCGCCGGAGCACGGGTCGGGGAACGCCGGTGCGACGGCCGTCAGTGGCCGCCGAACAGCGAACGGCGCAGCCGCCTCAGCGGTGCGAAGAGCGAGACCCGCCGCACACGCGCGACCCTGCCGTTGCTGTCGTGCGCGGTGTCACGCGCGGTGAGCTCACGCATCAGCGACGTCGCCTCGGCCGTCTCACGCTGCGGGACGGCAGGACCGCCCAGCACCGCGAGATGGCGGTCGAGACGCGAACTGGTCGCGCTGCTCCCGCAGGTGATCGCAGGGACACGGGCCCTGCTGCGCACTGTTATCTGTTCCATGTCACTCCCCACCCGTACGAGTCCACCCGGCCCGGGCAGGCTAACCCTATCGCCCCCTCATGGCACTCGTGTATCGCGGGCGCAGGATTCACCTTCCCCGTAAGGGTGTTGACGATTACTCTCCGAATCCAACCGATTCCAGGGCGAGTTGGACAACCGGCTGCGTAGTGGGCTGCGCTGACCCTCCGTGAGGCTCGACCGTCACAGCGAGTGACGTCGCGCGGGTACTGAGATCGTCGGCGACCAAGGGCGTGTCGCCGTCGAAGAGGCCGAGGGAAAGCGGATTCTCGCCCGGGCGCATGAGCCACAGCTGATGCACGCGCCCTCCCGAGGGAGTGCCCAGTCCGCTCACTGTCACGACGGCGCGCCGCTCGGACGCGGAGGCGACCACTCCGATTCCTCGCCCCCGCGCGTCGCGTTCACTGGTCGCACGCGCGTCGGGCGCCGCCAGAACGTGGGCGATCTCACGTGCCTGCGCACGTTCCCGGTCGAGTTCGTCCCGGGTCTGTGTGGCCTGCACGGCGAAGAGGGAGGCGACGACGAGTGCCGCCGCGGCCGTGGCGGTAGCCAGCGGCGCCATCAGGGGCCGCAGGCGCGGTGCACGCGCGCGCTCGGGCTGCCGATCGTCGCGGGCACGCGAGGGTGGCTGCGCCGGGCGGGCGCGGGACGGCTGCGAGGCGGGTTCCTGGGGTGTGGTGCGCACCGCGGCCAGCACCCGTTCGCGCAGCGCGGCCGGCGCCGGTGCCGCCGTCGACCACGCCAGCCGTACGGCGTCCTCGGTCAGCGCGCGCACCTCGGCGGAGCAGCGCACGCAGCCCCGCAGGTGGCGTTCGAAACGGCGCCGCTCCTCGGGTTCGAGGGCGTCGAGGGCGTACGGAGCTGCCAGCGAGTGCAGATCGCGGCGCATCAGCCGGTCGAGGAAGCTCATGCCGCACCTCCCAGGCACTCCCGCAGCCGCGCCAGACCGTCCCGCATGCGGGTCTTGACGGTGCCCAGCGGCAGCGAGAGCCGTTCGGCGACTTCACGGTACGTGTAGCCGTCGTAGTAGGCGAGGGTCACCGACTGGCGCTGCAGCGAGGTCAGACGGTCAAGACAGCGGCGCACCCACTCGCGCTCCAGTCCTGCCTCGACCTCCTCGGCGACCTGGTCGAAGGCCGGGTGGTGCGCGCGCCGCCCCTCCCGCTGCTCGCGCTCGGTGGCCGCGCGGGCGCTGCGCACCCGGTCGACGGCCCGGCGGTGCGCGAGGGTGAGGATCCAGGACAGCGCACTGCCACGCCCCGGATCGAACCGCGCCGCGGAACGCCAGAGTTCGAGCAGCACCTCCTGAGCCACCTCCTCCGTCTGCGCGGGGTCCCGGACCACGCGGCGCACGAGTCCGAACACCGGACCGGACACCAGTCCGTAGAGCTCCTCGAATGCCTTCTGGTCACCTCCGGCCACGAGCACCAGAAGTTCGTCCGCCTCCACCCGTCCCCCTCTCCGGCCGCACACGGCCCGTCCTTTCCCCTACGTGTTCGCAGCGAGCGCGTCTCTGGATGGGTTACGGATCAGCGGACCGAAAACGCGGGTCCGGCGCCGAAGAAACGCGCGCCGGGTGAAACGAGCCGCGCGAGCCGCCGTAAAGACGTTTGGGATTCGACCAATCCACCCCGGCGACCGCTCCGAATGGCGTGCGTCAGGCAATTGGGACGTGAGGACGGACGGCATGACACCTATCTCCAGGAGTGGCGCGGGACGCAGGAGTCTTGCGACCCTCATCTGTGGTGCGCTGGCCGCCGGGGGGCTCGCAGCCGCCGGCGTGACCGCGCTGGAACCGGGGGCGGCATCCGCCTCCAGTCACCGGGAGGCTCCGCTGATCTCGGGGCAGCCCCAGTACGACAACACGGACGTGTACGCGTTCGTGAGCCCGGACAAGCCCGACACGACCACCATCGTGGCGAACTGGATCCCCTTCGAGGAACCCGCCGGCGGACCGAACTTCTACACGTTCGCCGACGACGCCCAGTACGACCTCCACATCGACAACAACGGTGACGCGCAGGGTGAGTTGGTCTACCGCTACACCTTCAAGACGCATCGCAAGAACGGCAACACCTTCCTCTACAACACGGGTCCTGTCACCAGCCTCGACGACCCCGACCTGAACATCACGCAGACGTACGACATCGACCTGCTGCGGCTGCACAACCAGAAGCTGGTGTCGCGGACCAAGGTGGCCGACGACGTCCCGGTGGCGCCGTCGAACGTCGGCAAGGCCTCGATGCCGGACTACGGCAAGCTCCGCGGCCAGGCCGTGCACAAGCTCGCGGGCGGTTCGACGACCTTCGCGGGCCAGGCGGACGACCCCTTCTTCCTGGACCTGCGCGTCTTCGACCTGCTCTACGGCGGCAACCTGAGCGAGGTCGGCAGGGACACGCTGAAGGGCTACAACGTCAACTCCATAGCCCTCCAGGTGCCGAACGACATGATCCGCGAGTCGGCGGGCCAGCCGGTCGTCGGCATCTGGTCCACCACCCAGCGCAAGGACGCGCACGGCGACTGGACCCAGGTCTCCCGGCTCGGGATGCCTCTGGTCAACGAGGTCGTCAACCCGCAGAAGGACAAGGACAAGTTCAACGCGTCCGCGCCCTGGAACGACGGCCAGTTCCTGAAGAACGTGACCAACCCCGAGCTGCCGAAGCTCATCGAGGCGATCTACAAGATCAAGGCGCCCGCCGAGCCCCGCAACGACCTGGTCGACGTCTTCCTGAAGGGCGTGAAGGGCCTCAACCAGCCGCCGAACGTCCGCCCGGCCGAGGAGCTGCGGCTCAACACCTCGATCAAGCCGACCATGCACCCCAAGCGGCTCGGTGTGCTCGACGGCGACAACGCGGGCTTCCCGAACGGCCGCCGGCTCTCCGACGACGTGATCGACGCCTCGCTCCAGGTCGTCGAGGGTGAACTGGTGGGCTCCAAGAACGACTTGGGTGACGCGGTCGACAAGAACGACAAGAAGTTCGAGAAGTACTTCCCGTACGTGGCCGAGCCGACCTCGGGCTCGCGCGGCGCGCTCGCCAAGGGCACGACCAGCGGGACCGACGTGCGCAGCCAGCTGGGCGACGCGCTGAAGCCCGCGGGTGCGACCGGCGGCGGCACGGACACCACGCTGATCGCGGCCTCCGCCGCAGCCGGCGCCGCCGGGTTCCTGCTGATCACCACCGGATTCCTGTGGTGGCGCCGGCGGATGCACAACCGGGCCTACTGACCCGGTCCACCGACTGGCGCGGCCCGCACGCAACCGTCCCCCACGGCGCGGGCCGCGCCGTCATCAGCTCGTCAACGACCGTTCCCGCACAGGTGTTTCGCACCGGACCCAGAGGAGAGGGCATGTCCCCGCGTACGAACGAGAGCGCGCCGGAGAGCGAACGCGGCGAGCCGTCGGTCGCCGTGCCCGCGGCGGACGCCGTGCCCGCGGCGGACGCCGTGCCCGAGACGGACGCCGTGTCAGCACGGGCCGCCGCAGACAGGGAAGGCCTCGCGGGCGCCGGGCACGGCGGGAACCCCGCGGGCGGCGAGGACGACGGCGTCGCGGGAAGCGCGCCCGTCGCGGGCACCGCGAACGGCGCGCGCGGGCAGGGCTCCGCGCACGACGACGAGCGCGTCGCCGCCGTACGCCGGCTGTCCGCCTCCGGACGACGTCGACGCGCCGCCCAACTCGCCTTCTGTGCTGGTGCGTTGGCGGTCGCCATGACGGCGGGAGCGATCGTGCTGGGGGCAGCCCGGGACAGCGGCGCCCGCACCGTCGCCTCCGTGCCCGGCGCCGTCTCGCCGCAACTGCTCGCCGGCGGCGACCTCGACACGAGCATCAGCTCCCTCCAGACCCACCTCAAGGCTCAGCCGAAGGACCACGGCGGCTGGGCGACGCTCGGGCTCGCCTACGTGGAGCAGGCCCGCACCAAGGGCGACCCCTCCCGCTATCCACAGGCCCAGGAGGCGCTCGACCGTTCCCTGCGGCTGCGCCCCGACAACGACCCCGCGCTCGCCGGCCGCGCGGCCCTCGCCGCGGCACGGCACGACTTCACCGGCGCCCTGAAGTACGCGGACAAGGCCCTGAAGCAGAACCCCTACAGCGAGCGCGCCCTCTCCTCCCGTATCGATGCCCTCGTCGAGCTCGGGCGCTACGACGACGCGTCGCAGGCCGCCGACCTGGCCGACAAGCGGCGACCGGGCGTCCCCGTCTTCACCCGGTACGCCTACGTCCACGAGCTGCGCGGCGACATCAGGACGGCCCGCCGGGTCCTGCGCCAGGCGCTCGACTCGGCGACCACCCGCGGCGACGTCTCCTACGTCGCCACCGCGCTCGGCCAACTCGCATGGAGTCAGGGCGACTACGGCACCGCCCTCACCTACTACGCACGAGCACTGAGCGCCGACGACAGCTATCTCCCGGCTCTCGAAGGCCGCGCCCGCGCCCAGGCCGCCCAGGGCGACGAAGCGGCGGCGATCCGCGGCATGGAACAAGTCGTCGAGCGCTACCCTCTCCCCCAACCCCTTGTGGAACTGGGCGAGTTGTACGAGGCTCGGGGCGCTGCGGGGGACACCCGGAAGGCCCACGACCAGTACACCCTGGTGCAGGCCTGGGTCTCGCTGGCCCGTGCCAACGGCGTCAACGCCGACCTCGACACGGCCCTCGCCGCCGCCGACCACGGGGACCACGCCGCCGCGCTGAAGGCGGCGCGCGCCGAATGGGCCCGCCGTCACACCGTGCACACCGCGGACGCGATGGCCTGGGCGCTGCACGTCAACGGACGCGACGCACAGGCCCTGCCCTACGCCCGCAAGGCCACCGCCACCGGCTACCGCAACGCGTCCTTCCTCTACCACCGCGGCATGATCGAGCGCGCCACCGGCCACGAGAAGGAGGCGCGCGCGTCGCTGAAGGCCGCCCTCGACCTGAACCCGGGCTTCTCCCCGCTCGGCGCCCGCGCGGCCCGTACGGCACTGGAGGCCGCGAAGTGAGGACCCGCCGACTGCTCGCCTCCTGCGCCGCCGCCTTCACCGCGGCCTGCGCGCTCGCGGTCGTCCCGGCCGGCCGGGCGAGCGCCCACCCGCTCGGGAACTTCACCGTCAACCGGTACGACGGACTCGTGGCCGCCCAGGGGCAGTTGCGGATCGACCACGTCGAGGACCTGGCGGAGATCCCGGCCACGCAGGCCCGGCCGCGGATCGACGAGCTGGGGATGACCGGCTGGGCGCGCGAGCGGTGCGCGTCGGCCGCGCACCGCAGCGAACTCTCGGTCGGCGGACGCGACGTGCCCCTCGCGGTCGGCGAGAGCCACGCGCGGGTACGGCCCGGACAGGCCGGGCTCGACACCCTGCGCGTGCAGTGCCGGCTGACGGCGCCACTGCCCGAGGCGGACACCGTGTCCCTGCGCTTCCGCAGCGCGGGGAGCGACCGGGGGCCCGGCTGGCGCGAGATCACCGCGCGCGGCGACCGGATGACGCTCGCCGCGTCGGACGTGCCGAGCAAGTCGGTGTCCAAGGAGCTGACGGACTACCCGAAGGCGCTGCTCTCCTCGCCCGCGGACACCGCCACCGCCACCCTGCGGATCCGCCCCGGCGGGCCGGCGCTCACCGAGGAACGGCGGAACGCGCCGGCCGCGTCGGTCCTGCCGCGCGGCGCCGACCGGTGGACCGAGGCGCTGGACGGCCTGGTGGCCCGCCACGACCTCACCGTCGGTTTCGCCGCGCTGGCCCTCGTCATCTCCGTCGCGCTGGGCGCGATGCACGCCCTCGCGCCCGGTCATGGCAAGACGCTGATGGCCGCGACGGCGGCGGCCCGCGGGGGCCGGGCCCGGCTCAAGGACGTCCTGCCGCTCGCCGCCTCGGTGACGGTCACCCACACGATGGGCGTGGTCGCGCTCGGCCTGCTGGTCACGGCCGGTTCCGCCGCGGCGCCGACCGTGATCGCGTGGCTGGGCGTGGCGAGCGGGGTCCTGGTCACGGCGGCGGGCGCCACCCTCGTACGACGCGCCTGGCGGAACCGCTCGCACGGCCCCACCCACGACCACGGGCATGGTCACCCCCACGACCACGCCCACCGCGACGGGCACACGCACGACCACACGCACACGCACGCGGACGCGCACGGGCACCCCCATGAACACGGGCACGACCACGAGCTCTCCCCGGACCACGGACTGGACGGCGACCGACCGCACGGGCACGATCACGACCACCATCACGACCACGACCACAGCCACGCAGCCGGTGGGACCCGCGCCCCCGAGCGCACCCGGCACCGCCAACGGCCCCTGGTCCTCGCGCACTCCGCCGCGGTCACCGCAACCGCCACCGCGCCGAGCACGGCCGACACCTCGGACGCGTCCGACACACGCGAACACACCGTCGACGGCGCCCACAACCACCGGCACGGTCGCGACCACAAGCACGACCACGTGCACGGGCAACCCCACTCCCCCGGCACCTCCCGCTCCCGCGCCCTCGAACACACCCACGGCGGCTTCACCCACACGCACGAGATCGCGCCGACCCTGCGCGGCACGATCCTGCTCGGCTTCGCCGGCGGCCTCGTGCCCAGCCCGTCCGCGGTCGTGGTGCTGGTCGGTGCCGCCGCGCTGGGCAAGGCGTGGTTCGGGTTCCTCCTGGTCCTCGCCTACGGCGCCGGTCTCGCGCTGACGCTGACGGCGGCGGGGTTCGCCGTCGTCAGGCTCGGCGGCGGGATGAGCCGGGTCCTCGCCCGGCGTCCGCGCTGGGCCGCGGGCCGCACGGCGGCTCTGGTGCGCAGGGCCGCGCCCCTGGGATCGGCGGTCGTCGTCGTAGCGCTTGGGGCTGGATTGGTGTTCAGGGGGGCCGCATCCGTACTCGGCTGAGCTACTTTTGTGGAGAAATCGCGCGGATGCGAAGAGGGGGCGCACGTGTCCGAAGACCCGGGCAGTGAACGTGTGATCGCGGGCCGCTACCGTCTGCTGTCGCCCTTGGGCGAGGGCGGCATGGGCACGGTGTGGCGCGCCCGCGACGAGGTGCTGCAGCGCGAGGTGGCGGTGAAGGAGGTCCGCGCCCCGGCCGGGCTTCCGGACGCCGAGGTCGAGCGGATGTACGCCCGGCTGGAGCGGGAGGCCTGGGCCGCCGCACGCGTCTCGCACCGCAATGTGGTGACGGTGTACGACGTGGCCACCGAGGACGGCCGTCCGTGGATCGTCATGGAGCTGGTCCGCGGCCTCGCCCTCTCCGATCTGCTGGACGCGGAGGGCCCGTTGGCCCCGGCACGCGCCGCGCACATCGGCGCCGAGGTGCTCGCCGCACTGCGCGCCGCGCACGAGGCGGGGGTCCTGCACCGCGACGTCAAACCGGGCAACGTCCTGATGGCGAACGACGGGCGGATCGTCCTCACGGACTTCGGGATCGCGACGGTCGAGGGCAGTTCGGCGCTGACGATGACCGGTGAGGTCATCGGCTCCCCCGAATTCCTCGCTCCGGAGCGGGCACTGGGCCGCACGCCGGGCCCGGAGTCCGACCTGTGGTCGCTCGGCGTCCTGCTGTACGCGGCGGTCGAGGGCAATTCGCCGTTCCGGCAGAACACTCCGCTGAGCACACTGCGGGCGATCGTCGACGAGCCGTTGCCGGCGCCGCGGCGGGCGGGTTCCCTAGGTCCCGTCATCGAGGGCCTGCTGGCCAAGGACCCGGCCGAACGGATGAACGCGGACCAGGCCGAGCACGACCTGCGCGTCGTGGCGGCGGGCGGCGCGGCGCCGACCACCCGCCGGAACACCCTGCCCGTCACGCCTCCGGGGCCGACGGGCTCCGACGCGCCGACGCTCGGTACGTTCGGCCCCGCTCCCCAAGGTCCGCCGGGCCCCCGGGGCCCGGGCGGACCGCTGTCGGGCACCGCGCCCACGACCGCCGCGACGCGCGAACCGGACCGCAACCGCCGCGCGGCCGTGGTCCTGGTCGCGGGCCTGGTCGCGCTGGCGCTGGCCCTGGGCGGGCTGACGTACGCGCTGCTGAACCGGGGCGGCGGGGACGGCGACCAGGGAAGTGGCGGCAACAGCAGCGGTGCTCCGGGCAACGGCGGCGGGAACTCCGGCACGGGTGCGACGCACAGCGAGAGCAACAGCACCGCCTCGACCGGCCCGAGTCCCTCGACGAGCGCTCCCGGCGGCGGCCACGCGACGACCACTCCCCCCGCGCAGTCCGTGCAGGTGACGGTCACGGGTCGGCACACCGACTATGCGGGCTCCTGCCCGCCCCCCGGGGACGGGGCGCCCTCGTTCACGGCGACGTTCACGGTGGGACGTGTCCCGGTGGACGTCGAGTACCGCTGGGTGACGACGTCGGGCGAGGTGACGGACCCGGGCTGGAAGACGCTGTCGTTCCCCGCGGGAGGCGGCAGGACCCGGCAGAAGACGGTCGTCGCGACGACGTACGACACGAGCGGGACGATCCGGAACGAGATCGGGGTGGAGGTCCGGGCGCCGGTCCGGGCGACGTCGAACTCGGTCGCGTTCACCATCACCTGTGCGACGGAGACCCCGACGGACGGGGCCTCCGCCTCCGTGTCGCCCTGAGGGTCAGGCCGTCGAGGTGAGGACCGGCAGGTAGCCGCCGGAATGACCGGACGCGGTCGGGTGGTACGACTCGCCGATGTTCAGCCAGTTCAGGCTGTGCAGCCAGGCGGAGCCGGAGCAGATCTCGTGCCCGGTGAAGGTGCCCCTGACGTCGCCGAAGGTGAAGCCGTGGTCGGCGGCACGCTTGGCGATCGCGCTGTCCAGGTAGTCGGCCGCGCCGTTGATCGCGGCGCGTTCGGTCTCCGAAAGGCCCGTGATGCAGCTGCCGTTGAGCTTGTAGAAACGGGGATAGCCCAGGACGACCACGTGGGCGGCCGGGGCCTTCGCGCTGATCGCCGAGTAGACGGTGTCGAGATTGCCGGGGAGCGTCGAGTCGACGTACGCCTTGGCGGTGGCGATCCGCGAGAGGCAGGAGCTCTCCGACTGGAGCACACACGTCGTCATGACGTCGGAGAAGCCTGCGTCGTTGCCGCCGATGCTGATGGTGACCAGGCCCGTGGAGGAGCTGAGCGGGCCCAGCTGGTTCGCCGTGACATCACCCGTTCGGGCGCCGGAGCAAGCGGTGAAGTCGAACGACGAGGGTGAGTGGGCGGCTGCCCAGAGGTAGGGGTAGGCCTTCGTGCTGCGCTTGCAGTCGCCGCTGGAGCTGATGTAACTGCCCGCGCCGACACCGGAGGAGTAGCTGTCGCCGAGTGCCACGTATCCGGTGGCCGCTGCGGTCGAGGAGGCCTGCGCCGTCGCAGCCCCGGTGAGGGCGAAACCGGCGGCGAGGAGGAGCGAGGTCACGTATGCCGTAATTCGGGAACGTCTCATGGAACCTCCCTTTAGCAGGATCTCTGCCACAACTTTGGTAGCAGCTACGCGTGTTGACTGGAAGTGTCCATGCCAAGAATTTTCGGCTCTTACCGTTGTTGCCCGAACTTGTCCACCGGCCGGTTCGTCGCCCCGACGACGCGTTCATGACCCTGCGTCAGATGACATCGGCGCGTCCGGACGGGCAGGACCGTCACCGGCAGGAGAACGACCCGGACCCCCGGACCGGGCTTCCGGAGATCGTCCCGAACGAGAGGGAGCGGACCGATGCCGCTTGCCAACTCCGTTGATCAGCAAGGCCGTTGCCCACAGCAGGGCAGCGCCGCGGGCAACGCATGCGCAAAGGACCCCAAGAACCGCCATGGGCGCCTTCCGCATCTTGACGACCCCCCGCCCGCTGCGCGACATTGAAGCCCGGCATCCGGCGCTTCAGGGGGCAAAGTCGCCAATGCAGACCATACGCATCAAGTCACCTTCATCAGGTGAAACAGAGGGGCCACGGCAGCATCCGGGGAGGGACCTGCTGCCGTTGGTCGCGGGCGCGGCCACCGTGATCGGTGGCGTCGGCGCGGTCCTCGCACTCGCCGACGTGGACTCACCGCTGCGCGGCCCGTTCACGCTGTTCTTCCTGCTCGCGGCGCCGTCCGCGGCCATCGCGGCCGCGCTGCGCGGACTGGAACCGTTCGGGCGCGCGGTGGCCTCCCTGGCCGGCGCGGTTGCCCTCAACATGCTGGTGGCCCAGGGAATGCTGGCCGTGCACCGCTGGTCGGTCCGCGGCGGAATCGCGGTGGTGACCGCGCTCAGTTCCCTCATCCTGCTGCTGGTCCTCGCGCGCCGACTGCGCCGTCGGACGGCGAACGGAGGAGCCACCTGAATTGATCACGAAATACGCAAACGGATGAGGAAAATCCGTTCGAGTCGTTAGGTAACGGCCAAACCAACAAAAACGTGAGGCCTCGTTCCAGGTCTTGCCATACAGACTCAATCGTCAATACCGTCGTACATCTCACCCGCATCGGTCCATCATCAGCGGCTCTAGGGGAGGGCTCAAGGACCGCGATGGTTCCCGGCGCGGGGCGCGGTTGGGGGGTGCCGTACTCGGTGGCCAGACGTATGCCGAGTCGTGCCGCGCGACCGGTTCCCGATTCCGGGACCGGCCAGCTTTGCAAGCTCACGCGGCATGCACGGAGATCCATTTCGTCATGCTCAAGTGAGAACCCCCCTTTCGAACCGGACAAAGAGCCGGACCGCCCAGGGGCGGGCGGTCCACCGGACGAGAGGGACCAGACTCATGAGCTCAGTCCTGCGGCCCGCCTTTTCGGGCCAAGATCCGTCAATGGCACGCAAGTACCGGCCGATCTCTTCTCACCTGGCCATTGCGCCTCCGGTGAGTGTCGTCATTCCCGCCATGAATGAGGCCGAGAATCTCCCGTACGTCTTCAAGACGCTTCCCGACTGGATACACGAAGTCGTTCTTGTCGACGGCAATTCCACCGACAACACCGTCGAAGTGGCCCGTGACCTGTGGCCCGACGTCAAGGTCGTCGAGCAGCGCGGAAAGGGCAAGGGCGACGCCCTGATCACCGGATTCGAGGCGTGCACCGGCGACATCATCGTGATGGTCGACGCGGACGGCTCGGCGGACGGTCAGGAGATCGTGTCATACGTGTCCGCGCTGGTGTCCGGAGCCGACTTCGCCAAGGGCTCGCGCTTCGCCAACGGCGGCGGCACCTCCGACATGACACCGATCCGCAAGCTCGGCAACAGAGTCCTGTGCGCGACCGTCAACGCCAAGTTCGGCGCCCGTTACACCGACCTCTGCTACGGCTACAACGCGTTCTGGCGGCACTGCCTCGACAAGATCGAGCTGGACTGCACCGGCTTCGAGGTCGAGACCCTGATGAACATCCGGGTGGTCAAGGCCGGTCTCAAGGTGCAGGAGATCCCCAGCCACGAGTACCTCCGCATCCACGGCAAGAGCAATCTGCGCGCCGTGCGGGACGGGTTCCGGGTGCTCAAGGTGATCCTCAAGGAGCGTTCCAACCGGCGCGCGCTGCGCCGCAGGCCGCACGCCGCCCAGCTCGACTCGGGCCAGGGAGAGATGTCTTGAGCGTGCCGGACATCTCCGTGGTGATCTGCGTCTACACCGAGGACCGCTGGGAGGACATCCTCGCGGCGGTCTCCTCGGTGCGGGCGCAGTCGCTGCCCGCCCTGGAGACGCTCCTCGTCGTGGACCACAACGTCACGCTCCTGGGGCGGCTGACCAGGGAGTACAAGGAGACCGATGCGGTGCGGGTGCTCGCCAACGCGGGCCCCCGCGGCCTGTCCGCGGGCCGCAACACCGGGATCGCCGCCTCGCGCGGCGAGATCATCGCCTTCCTCGACGACGACGCGGTGGCCGAGCGGGACTGGCTGCGGCACTTCGCCGAGGGGTACGCGGACCCTCGAGTCATGGCCGTCGGCGGCCGGACGATGCCGATCTGGGCGTCGGGCCGCCGGCCGGCCTGGTTCCCCGAGGAGTTCGACTGGGTGGTCGGCTGCACGTACAAGGGGCTGCCGCCGGGCCGTGTGCGTGTGCGCAACGTCCTGGGCGGCAACGCCTCCTTCCGTCGAACGGCGTTCGACGCGGCGGGCGGTTTCGCCACCGGCATCGGCCGGGACGGCGACAAGCGTCCGCTGGGCTGCGAGGAGACCGAGCTGTGCATCCGGCTCACCCGCGCCCGGCCCGACGCGGTCCTGATGATCGACGACCGGGCGGTCATCCACCACCGGGTGCCCGAGGTGCGCGAGCACTTCCGGTACTTCCGCACGCGCGCGTACGCCGAGGGCCTGTCGAAGGCGCTCGTCGCGCGAAGTGTCGGTGCCGACAAGGGACTCGAGTCGGAGCGCCGCTACACGACCAGGGTGCTGCCGGCCGGCGTCCTGCGCGGACTGCGCGACGCGGCGCTGGCCCGCCCGGGCGGCGCGGGCCGCGCGGGCGCGATCGTCGCGGGGGTGCTCACCGCGGCCGGCGGTTACGTCCTCGGGAGCGTCCGGGCACGCAAGGGCGGCGCCGTGTTCTCGGTGGTCCCGGTGGGCAGGATCGAGGACGGCCGCGAGGGCGAGGGGGTGGCGGCGTGAACGAACCGGTCCCGATCCTGATGTACCACTCGATCGCCCACTCCCCGAACGACGCGACCCGAGGCCTGTCCGTCGCGCCCGAGGCGTTCACCGAGCAGATGGCGCTGCTCGGCGACCGGGGCTTCACCCCGGTCGACACGGCGCGGCTGGCCGCCGCCTGGCGGTCGGGGGCCACGCTGCCCGTCCGTCCCGTGCTGATCACCTTCGACGACGGCTACGAGGGCGTGCACCGGCACGCGCTGCCCGTGCTCGCCAAGCACGGCTTCGCCTCGACCCTGTTCGTCTCCACCGGCTGGCTCAGGGGCCCGTACGACACCGGGGGCGGCCTCGACGCCATGCTCGACTGGGACCAGGTGCGCGAACTCGCCGGGGAACAGGTGGAGATCGGCGGCCACAGCCACACCCACCCGGAGCTGGACCAGATCACCGACGAGGCGCTCTGGTCCGAGCTGCTGCGCTGCAAAGAGATCATCGCCGACGAACTGGGCGCGCGCCCGGTCTCGTTCGCCTACCCGTACGGATATTCCAGCCGCAGGGTGCGCCGTACGGTGCGGGAGGCCGGTTTCGCCCAGTCGCTCGCCGTCGGCAACGCCCTCGCGCGCCGCCGCCAGGGCCCGTACGCCCTGCAACGCGTCACCGTGCGCCGCACGACCGGCATCGAGGAGTTCGAGCAGCTCGTCGAAGGCCGTGCCATCACCCGCACCTTCGCCCGGGACCGCGCCCTCACCAAGGGGTACGCCATGGTCCGAAGAGCACGACAGGTCCGCCGGAAGGCCATCCGTTCCCGTGTCTGACACGACGACCACAGCCCAGGCCTCCACGCCCGCCGAGGCGCCCGAGCAGCCGCCGACGCGCCGCTTCCGCCTGCCCGGCCGGAAGGGCAAGGGCGCCGGCGGCGGCAACCAGCTGTTCCGCAACGCCTACGCACTGATGCTGAACACCGGCATCTCCGCCGTGCTCGGGCTCGGCTACTGGCTGATCGCGGCCCGCTACTACTCCGAGTCGGCGGTCGGCCAGGGCTCCGCCGCCATCGCCGCGATGAAGCTCCTCGCCGGCCTCACCGCGGTCACGCTGACGGGCGCGCTGGCCCGCTTCATCCCGATCGCCGGGCGCAGCACCGGGCGCATGATCCTGCGTACGTACGCGGGAAGTTCGGTGATCGTGGCGCTGGCCGCCGGGGTCTTCCTACTCACGCTCAACCTGTGGGGCCCGTCGTACCGCTTCCTGCACGGGCCGCTCAACGGCCTCGGGTTCGTCCTCGCGGTCGTCGCGTGGTCCTTGCTGACGCTCCAGGACGGCGTGCTGACCGGGCTGCGCAGCGCCCTGTGGGTGCCGGTGGGCAACACCGTGTTCTCCGCGGCCAAACTGCTGCTGCTCGTCTGTCTCGCCGCCGCGATCCCCACGACGGGCGTCTTCGTCTCCTGGGTCGCCGCGATCGCCCTGTCGGTGGTGCCGCTCGGCCTGCTGGTGTTCCGGCGACTGGTGCCCCGTCATGTGAAGGCCACCGAGGACCACGCGAAACCGCCCTCCCTCAAGGAGATCGGCCGCTTCCTCGCCGGGGACTACACGGGCTCCCTCTTCTCGCTCGCCGTGGTCTACCTCGTCCCGGTGATCATCGCGTCGCAGGTCAGCTCCACCGACAACGCCTACTTCTACATCACCACCACGATCGGCGGCACGGTCAACCTGCTGGCGATCAACATGGGAGCCTCGCTGACCGTCGAGGGCTCGCACGACCCGGCGCGGCTGGCCGCCAACACCCGGGCCGCCCTCAAGCGCATGGCCCGGATCATGCTGCCGGTGTGCGGACTGCTGTTCCTCGCCGCCCCGTTCATCCTGCACGTCTTCGGCGACGGGTACGCGCACGCGGCCACCCCGCTGCTGCGCTGGTTCGCCGTCGGCGCGGTGCTGCGGGTCGTGATGGAGACGTACTTCGCGGTCCTGCGCGCGCAGAGCCGGACCGCCGGACTGGCCTGGTTGCAGGGCCTGCTGTGCGTCCTGGTCCTCGGCCTGACCGTGCTCCTGCTGCCCCGGATGGGCCTGACCGGCGCCGGCGTCGCGGAGATCTCCAGCCTCGCGGTGATCGTCATGATCGCCGCCCCCAAGCTGTACCGGATCGTGCGCACCGCGCCGCCCGCAGAACTGCCCGCGGACGCCGCGCCGGACGGCGACCTCGCCGACCTGGGGGCCCGCGAGGCTCCCCCCGCCAAGCCCCGCGACGGGCGGCACGGGCCCGCGTGGGCGCTGGACGCGGACACCCTCGCCCTGGGGGTCCACGTCGACTTCGACCACCAGGAGCGCAGGCCGGACGTACGGCCGGGCCCGGGCACCCCGCCCACCGGGACACCCAGGGCACGGCCGGAGCACCGGCCGACCTGGGCGCTGCGGGCGCAGCCCGGCCCCTCGGTCGGGCTGCCCGTCGAGGCGCGCGAACCGGGTTCCGAGGCGTCGCTGGGTCCGGCGGAGGCACCCGAGGTCGACGCGCCGTTCGAGACGCACGGCACGGACGGTGTCGCCGCGATGGCACGCGAGCCGGTGCCGAACGTCTCCGCGGCCGCGCCGTGGCCGGACGCGGACCCGCCGCAGCCGCCGGACGACACCCTGCCGTCGCTGCGCGAACGGCTGCGGCACCCCACCAGACCCGGTGTGGTCCTCGGCTGCCTGCTGATCTCGGCGCTGCTGCTGTACTGGGTCCCGGCACTCGCCCTGGACGACCGATCGCTCGACGAGATGGGCGGCCTGGGCCTCATCTCCGTACTGCCGCTCCCGACCCTGGTCGGGGCCGCCCTGCTGATCGTCGTCTTCGCGTCGCTGCTGTGGACCGCCCGCGAGCACCGCGGGCTGCTGTGCCTCACGCTGCTCGCCACCGTGGTGTCGCTGCACGCGCTGCCCGCGGCGATCGAGACCGAGCCGCGGTTCGCGACGGCGTGGCAGCACCTCGGCTTCCTCGACTACATCGACCGGACCGGGTCCGCGGTGCCCGACCTGGACGCCCGCTGGAGCTGGCCGGGCTTCTTCGCGGTGGCCGCGTTCGTCGCGAAGGCGTGCGGGGTCGGCGACCTCACGGAGGTCATCCGCTGGTGGCCGCTGACCGTCCAACTGCTGTATCTGGCCCCGATGTTCCTGCTGGTGCGCTCCCTGCGGGCCGGCTGGCGCGCCAAGTGGACCGGCATCTGGATCTTCGCGCTGAGCGGCTGGGTCGGCCAGGACTACTTCTCACCGCAGGGCTTCACCTATCTGCTGTACCTCGTCTTCGTGGCCATCCTGCTCGTGTGGTTCCGGGCCCCGCGGGTGCTGTGGACGAAGGCGCGTCCCGGCGAGGCGGAGGTCGAGCCGACGAACCGCCGCCAGCAGGCCGTGCTCCTCATGGTCCTGACGGGGCTGTTCGCGGCGACCGTGCCCGCGCACCAGCTGACCCCGTTCGTGATGCTGGGCGTCCTCGCGGTCCTCGTGCTCATCGGCCGCTGCGAACTGCGCGGCCTGCCCATCCTGTTCGCCGTGCTGGTCGCGGTCTGGCTGAGCTTCATGGCCGAGCCCTACTGGTCGGGGCACTTCGACGATCTGTTCGGCGGCGTCGGCGGCGTGGGCAGCAATGTGTCGACATCGGTCTCCGGGCGCATCCAGGGCGGCAGTTCCTCGCACAAGCTCGTCCTGTACACCCGCGTCCTGCTCGCGGGCGGCGTGATGGCGTTCGCCTGCTGGGGCTGGTGGCGGCGGCGCGACCACAAGTACCGCGAGCGGTCCCTGCTCGTCCTCACCTTCGTACCGTTCCTCGGCTTCGGCATGCAGTCGTACGGCGGCGAGATGGCCCTGCGGGTCTTCATGTTCGCGCTGCCGGGCGCGGCCCTGCTGGCCGGACTCGCGTTCTTCCCGCGCACCGGCATCACCGCGAAGGAGCGCGAGCGGGACCGGGTGAGCCTCGCGCCGGTCGCCGCCCTGATGGCCGGACTGCTGCTCATGGGCGGCTTCCTGGTGGCCCGTTGGGGCAACGAGCCCTTCGAGCGGATCAGGTCGGGCGAGGTCGCGGCCATGAACTACGTGTACGAGCACGACGATCCGACGGTACGGCTGCTGTGGCTGAGCAACGACACGGTCGACAACGTGACGCCGGCGATGCCGTGGGGCGCGAAGGACATGGAGAAGGTTCAGTACGTGCCCACGCCGGCGCCCGCCGACCCGGTGCTGGTCTCCGGGCTCGTGAAGGCCCTCAAGGACGCGGGCCCGAACTCGTACCTGATGATCAACCGCAGTCAGGTGGTCTACCTCGAACTGGACGTGGGCTATTCGGCGACGTGGGAGTCGCGGCTGATCAGCAACCTCGACGACCGCCAGGAGCTGAAGAAGGTCCTGGCCAACGACGACGTCACCATGTACGAGCTGCGCAAGCGGCCCGCGGGCAAGGTCGAGAAGGCCGAGCCCGGACCGATCGGGCCCCAGGTCACCTGGACGCCGTGGTCGGTCGTGGGCGGCCTGGCGGCGATCGCGCTCATCGTGCTGCTGGCCGCCCGGGAGGTCGTCCGTGTCGCGGCCCGGCCGAGCGTGCGGCAACTGCGGTGGCTGCAGAGCAGCTTCTGGTTCTCGCTGCCGCTGCTCGCGGTGCTGCTGGCCTCGATGGTGCAACGGTTCCTGACCATGAAGTAGCGCCCGTGCCGAGGACGAGGGGGCTCGCGCGGTTCTCCGCGCGAGCCCCCTCGCTCGTGCGGCTCGGCACGGCGGCACCCGCACCACGCACCGGGGGGCTCAGCACGGCGGCGCCCGCACCACGCACCGGGGGCTCAGCGCGTCAGCCACTTCACCTCGTACGCGCCCATCTCGAACCGTCTGCCGTCGACCTTCGCGCTGATCGAGCGGTCGAGGGTGTTGACCACGAGTACGGTCCTGTCGGTGGCGAGGACGCGGACGTTGGGCACGTCGTCCGCGGCGACGGACACGGACCTGTACGTCGTGCCCGGTGCGAACTCCTTGCCGAAGCGGGTCACCAGGTCGTACATGGGGAGCTTCCCGCCCCCGCCGGCGGTGTCCGTCGGTGTCCACAGGCAGCCGGGGCAGTCGGTGCCCTTCTCGTCCTCCGGATTCCAGTAGAAGCCGGACGACGCGCCGCCCTTGACCATCGCGATCAGGCCGGCGGCCTGGACCGCCACCCGGTGGGTCTCGGACCAGCCGTTGCGCTCGTCCTTGCCGTCGGCGGGTTCGACGTAGTACTCGGCCCACCACAACGGCAGGTCGTGGGTGCGCGCCCGCACCCACTCCCCGACCGCGCTGAGTTTGTCGGTGGCCGCGAACTCGTCGGGCAGCATCTCGTCGTCATTGGTGTAGCTGGAACCGTCGACGACGACGAAATCCGCTCCGGCCTTGTTCTTGTTCCAGTAGTCGAAGGCGTCGAGGACCCGCTGGTCCATGGCTCCCCAGGTGCCCTTCACCGTCGTGGACGCGCCTTCCTTCTGCCGCGGATCGAGGCTGTCCATGACCAGGTAGGGCCCGCCGACCATGATGTCCTTGTCGACCTTCTTCAGCGCCTTGTAGACGAGGTTGTAGAGCTCGGTGTAGCCCTCGTAGTCCCAGCGGCCCTCGCTGTTGTTCCAGAAACCCTTGAACTCGTTCCAGACGATGAAGTGGCGTACGTCCGGATAGCGCTTGGCGACGGTCGCGGCGAGCGCGGCGAAGTCCTTGTAGTGGGACCGCTCCGGGGCCGTCTCCAGGGAGGACTGGCTCCAGTCGGTGTTGCCGGCGCCCGCCTTGCCGCCCTTCATCCAGTCCGGTGCGCAGCACAGGGTGACGACCGGGGTGCCACCGGTCTTGCGGACGAAGTCGATGCGCCGGTCCATCGCGGAGAAGTCGTAACGCCCCTCGGACGGCTCGGGATTGTCCGCGCCCCAGCCCATGATGTGCTGGTTCTGCGGCACCGACTGCTTCTCCAGCAGCCCCTCGGCCCGCTCGACGGCGGCGTCGCTGCCCTCGTCGGCACTGAACTGGGTGTGCGTGAAGCCCCAGCCCACGTCCGGCCGGGGCGACCCGGGCGGGGTGACGGGCGTGCCGTGCACCTTGTCCCCGTCACGGGTGGTGCCGGCCGTGCTCCCGCCGTCCCCCGGAAGCGTGTTGAGCAGGGTCACCACCAGGGCCAGAGCGGCCACACCGACGCCGAGCAGCGCGGTGAGCCGCCACCGCCGTGCCCCCGAATTCCACCCATGACGTCCCATCATGGGCAACAGTAACCGTGGGCCTTGGCCGTCGGACAGATCCCGTGAGTGCACAGCCCTGTAACAGGATGGAAGGGACACACCGGAAGCACCGGACCTCGGGTGACACTCGCGGCGCACTACGGAAACCGGGTGCATGCGAAGCCCGTGTGACGGATCATGGCGGCATGTCTGCCAACCCACACGACGCTCTGCCGATCCGGCTCAACGTCGACGACAGCGACTCGCCGTCGGACGTCGTCGACGCGCTGTTCCTCGGCCGCTTCGCGACGGGCGAGCAGCCGCACTCGCACGCGGCGAACATCGACCGCGTACGGTCCGGGGCGACCCTGCTCCCGCCGGGCGCCCGCGTGCTGCGCTCCGCGCGCGACGACGACCGCAGCGCGACCCTCGCCGAGGGCGACGGCTGGACCCTCCTGGTCTCCCGCTGGAACCGCGGCGCCGACGTGACCGTGACCGCCACCAGCGCGGAGCTGGCCGAGAAGGTGCTCGGCCAGGCGACGGACGGCGCCGCGGACGAACCCGAGCCGCAGCCGGAGAACGTGACGATGGGGTTCTGGTACGTGTCGCCGCGCCGCGGCCCGTACCGCACGACGCGCCAGATCTCGGCCGGTACGTGGGAGGAGGTCCGCGCCAACTACACCGAGCCGGTGGCCGACGCGATGGACCACCTGATGAAGACGACCCCCGAGGACATCGCAGGCCGGCTACTGCTCCTGCACGGCCCGCCCGGCACCGGCAAGACCTCGGCGCTGCGCACACTGGCCCGTTCGTGGCGCGACTGGTGCCAGGTCGACTGCGTCCTCGACCCCGAGCGGCTCTTCTCCGACGTCGGCTATCTGATGGACATCGCGATCGGCGAGGAGGACGCCACGGGCAAGGGCCGCTGGCGGCTGCTCCTGCTGGAGGACTGCGACGAACTGATCCGCGGCGAGGCGAAGCACACGGCGGGCCAGGCGCTGTCCCGTCTGCTGAACCTCACGGACGGGCTGCTCGGCCAGGGCCGCAACGTGCTCGTGGGCGTCACGACCAACGAGGACCTGGAGCGTCTGCACCCCGCCGTGGTCCGCCCGGGCCGCTGCCTCGCCCGTATCGAGGTCGGGCCGCTGACCCGCTCCGAGGCCGTCGGCTGGCTCGGCACGGAGGAGGGCGTCCCGCGCGACGGCGCGACCCTCGCGGAGCTGTACGCGCTGCGCCGGGGCACCAGCCCGACATCGGTGCCGGACCAGCGCGACGGCGCGGACGCGGGGCTGTACCTGTAGGCCGAGACCCGGGTGCGATGCACCCCTGCAGGCCGACCCCGGGTGCGGCGCGCACCGCGCCCGGGTGTGGCGGACGGTCCGGTGTTTTCATGGAGGCATGACCCTGTACGTCGGCACGTCGGGGTGGCAGTACAAGGACTGGCGCGGCGTCCTCTACCCGGACGGACTGCCCCTGCGGCTCTGGCTGGAGGAGTACGCGGCACACTTCGCGACGGTCGAGATCAACAACGCGTTCTACCGGCTGCCGTCGCGCGAGAACTTCGAGAACTGGCGGGAGCGCACCCCCGACGGCTTCGTCGTGGCCGTCAAGGCGAGCCGCTATCTGACGCACATCAAGCGGCTGCGCGACCCGGAGGAGCCGGTGCACCGGCTGATGGACCACGCCGCAGGACTCGGCGACCGTCTCGGACCGGTCCTGCTCCAGCTCCCGCCCACGCTGCACGCCGACCCCGGACTCCTCGACGACTGCCTCGCCCGCTTCCCGTCGGGCACCCGGGTCGCCGTGGAACCGCGTCACGACTCGTGGTGGACGCCCCGGGTACGCGAGGTGCTGGAGGCACGGGGCGCGGCGCTGTGCTGGGCCGACGTGCTGGCCCGGCCGGTGACCCCGCTGTGGCGGACCGCCGCATGGGGCTACGTCCGCTTCCACGAGGGACGCGCCCGGCAGTGGCCGCACTACGGCCGGCGGTCCCTGGTGTCGTGGGCGGGGCGCATCGCGGACGCCTGGCCCGAGGGCCATGAGGTGTACGCCTACTTCAACAACGATCCGAACGGGGCGGCGGTCCACGACGCGGTCGCCTTCGCCCGCGCCGCACGCGCGGCAGGACTGACCGTCACGCGCACCCCGTAGCGCTCCCCGTGCACGGCGCCGTCCACCCGCGCCCCGCAGCGGCGCGGGGAACTGCGCGACCAGCCACAAGGGAGCCGCACCCGACCGCGGACTCCGTGCCCCGCAGCGGCGCGGGGAACTGCGCGACCAGCCACGACGGCGCCGCACCCGGACGTCGGCCAAGCGCGCAGCGGAGCGCCTAGGCCCCGTACGCCGCCCGCAGGGCGTCCCGTGCGGTGTCGAGGGCCGCCTCCTCGCTGAGCCCGAGACGGCGTACGCGTTCGGCGTAGCCCTGGGCCGCGGTGGCGGCCTCGCGCGAGGCGGCGTCGCCCGCGGCGGCCACGAACGTGCCGTTGCGCCCCCGCGTCTCGATCACCCCGTCCGCCTCCAGGGCCCGGTACGCCTTGGCGACGGTGTTGGCGGCCAGGCCGAGCGACTCGGCGAGCCCCCGCACCGTGGGCAGCTTGTAGCCGACCGGCAGCGCACCGGAACGGGCCTGCTCGGAGATCTGGGCGCGCACCTGTTCGTAAGGAGCGGCCCCCTCATGAATGTGGATCTTCAAAGTCACGCAGCGATTGTCCCGTACGCGCCCGAAAATGAGAGGCATCCGCCGTGACGCACGCGTAGCGTGCGGCTCCATGACAGTGATCGTCCGCGAGCTGCGCCTCGGAGACCCGGCGGACGCCGAGGGTTTCGCCCGCATCCGTCACCTGGCGCTCCCCTTCATGCTCTTCACGCCCGAGTCCGTCGCCCATGACGTGGAGCACGCTCATCCGGACTCCCACTACCGGCTGTTGCTGGCCGAGGAGCACGGCGAACTGATCGGCACCGCGCAGGTGGGCATGGTGTACGACAGCCCCGAGCCGGGTCAGGGCTCCCTCACCGTGTATGTGCACCCGGAGCGGACCGGACGCGGCGCGGGCGCGCTGCTGGTGAGCACCGCAGAGGAACGGCTCGGCGCCCTGGGCGCGAAGAAGCTGCACACATGGGTGCTCGACAGGCCCGCGGACCGCGCCTTCGCCGAGAAGCGCGGCTACCGCGCCGGCCGCTCCGCGCACTTCCTCCGCTTCGACCTGGCGAACACCCCCCTGCCGCCGCTCCAGGAGACGCCCGCGGGCGTCGAACTGCGCACCGCCGCGGACTTCGCGGACGACCCGCGCCCGCTGTTCGAACTGGACGCGGAGACGCTGCTGGACGAACCGAGCGATCTCGACCGCGAGTTCACGGACTATGACGCATGGCTGAAGGAGACCTGGCACCACCCTCTCCTCAGTCATGAGCTGACGTCGGTGGCCGTGGTCGACGGCCGGCCCGCCGCGTTCAGTGCGGCCCGCACCGACGGCGGCACGCGCTACGGCACGGTGATGACAGGCACCGCCCGCGCCTTCCGTGGCCGCGGCCTGGCCAAGCTCGCCAAGAACCACTCCCTGCACCGCGCCCGCGCCGCCGGCTTCGCACAGGCCTTCACGGGCAACGACTCGGGGAACGGCCCGATGCTCGCGATCAACCGGTGGCTGGGCTACAAGATCTGCGCGACGGAGGTGACGTATGCCCGCGAACTCGTCTGACGAACGGCGCTCGTTGAGGGTCGTTCTCGTCAAGTACGGGCGTACGAAGATCAGTTACCCGGCCGAGCTGCTGCGGGACGACGGCAACCGGGTCACCGTGCGTGCCCCGTGGGCGGGCGACGACGCCCGCGACTTCGGCTTCGTGCGGTTCGAGCGGGGCGACGTCTTCACCGAGCACTACTGGCGCGACCGCTGGTACTCGGTGAAGGAGGTCCGCGACGCCGAGGGCGTGCTCAAGGGCTGGTACTGCGACATCACGCGCCCGGCGACGGTCTCCGGCGACGAGCTGATCGTCGAGGACCTCGACCTCGACCTGTGGCGCTCGGCCGACGGCAGGACCGTACTGCGCCTGGACGAGGACGAGTTCGCGGCCGGCGGTCTGGCGACCACCGACCCGGAGGCCGCCACCGCCGCCGAGCACGCCCTGGACGAGCTCGAACGCCTCGCTCGCGAGGGCGACTTCGAGTCCCTGCTGGACTAGGGGGTCGTTCGGATCGGCCCGGGTCCGCGACGCGCGCCACGGCCTGATCCGGCCTGGCTCCGACGACGGCCCCGGTACCCGCCGGGCGGGGCTCACCCCGGGGTCATACGGTGGCGACCACCGCGTACCGCTCGTCGTCGACCTCGCGGCCCCACAGTCGCGCGTCGCCCGACAGCGGCTCCACGGTCAGACCCGCCACCAGGGGCTCCACCAGGGTGGCCAGCCGCTCGGCGGGCAGGCCGACCGGACTCAGGGGCCCCCACCGGCCCTCGACGAGCACGAGCCGCCCTCCCGGGCGCAGCAGCCCGTGCCAGTGACGCAGGACGCGCCCGGGTTCCGGCAGCGCCCACAGCACGTGGCGGCAGATCAGCACGTCGAACCGCTCCTCACCGACGGGCGGTGCGGCCGCGTCACCGAGGAGGAACACCGCGTCACGACCGGCCAGTTTGGCGCGGGCGAGCTCGACCATGCGGGGCGAGGCGTCGACCCCGGTGACCCGGTGCCCGCGCTCGGACGCGAGCAGTGACAGGCTGCCGGTGCCGCAGCCGACGTCGAGGACGTCGGACGCGGGACGGGGCAGCCACTCAGCCATCCTGGCCGCCCACGCCTCGCGTACGACCGGGTCGCGCAGACCGTGGTCGGGCTCCTCGTCGAAGGTGACGGACTCCGCGTCCCAGTCGACGCCCGCTCCCGGATTCGTGTCAGTGTGATGCGTCATGGGCCCCAGGGTGACAGCCGCCACTGACAGTCGATTCGTGACTGGCGCCACAGACAGATCCCGGCCGATGAGTAACTCTCCCGGAAAGGGTCTACCTCCGTACGACCGCGGAAATCGGTAGGCACAAGGAGGCAGCGATGCGCCGTGTGACCGTGCAGAAGCCCCAGAGGAAGTCGGACTCCCGCCGCGTGCGGGAGGACATCGACGAGCGCCCCGCCGGGCGCCCCGAAGTCCGGAAGGACATCGCACGAACGTGGTGGCCGGACGGCTGATCCGGCGGCCCGACAACCCCCGGATCGTGACGGCCGACCGTGACAACGGGCCGGGCCGTCGCTCCGGACGTGCGCCGCGCCGGACACCGGGCCGCCGGTCCGTCCCGCCCGGTGACAGGAACTGCGGTCCGTCCGCGCGCGCAGTGACCCGCCCGACGCCCGGCCGTCGGTCCGTCCGCACTGCGGTGACCCGCCTCCGCCCGGACGCTCAGTCCAGCCGCTTGCGGTAGTGGACCCGGTCGTACGGGCCGTCCACGCGGCGCTCCACGACCTCGTACCCGTACTTCGGGTAGATCTTCCGGTTCTCCCACATCTTCGCGTTCGTCAGCAGCCGGATCTCGGGGAGCCGGAGCTCACGCGCGTGTGCCTCCACGAAGTGCAGGAGCCTGCGCCCCACGCCCGTGCCGTGGGCGTCGGGGCGGACGGCGATGATGTCGAGGTACAGGTGGTCCTCGCGCGCCTCGACCACGACGAGCCCCGTCAGCGGCTCCCCCGTGACGAACACATGGCCCGCGGCCACGTTCGCCGCGTGATCCGCCTCCATGGGCGCGGGAACCAGCCCGATGCGCGCGATGTACGGATGGAACGCCGTGTCGATCACGGCCTTCACGGCCGGCACGTCGGCGGCGACGGCCGGCCGGATCTCCTCTTCTGTCATGCCGCGAACGCTACCTACTTGATCACGGCGTCAGTACTCCCCCGGCGCCGCCGCCCGGCTCCCCCGTCGGCGCCGGCCGCGAGATCTCCGGCGCCGACCATGGGATCCCCGGTGCGGGGCGGTGCTCAACCCCTGGCGTGCTCGGCGTCCGGCGTCGCCGCCGCCTCGCGCTGAGCCGGGATGACCGGGAGCGTGCGCAGCGCCATGCCCGCCCGGTGTCCGTCGGCCGCCGCGCACAGCGCACGGGCGGCCTCGTCGAAGCGGACGACGGACGGCGGGTCGGAGGGGCCCAGCAGGTGCTGCTTGAGCTCGTTGCGAGCCTCGATGAAGGTGTCCTTCTGCGGCTCGCGCACGGTCTCCAGCAGAGCCGGTACACCGGCGGCGTCCGGAGTGAGGACGACCCCGGCCCGGACCGTCGGGAAGGTGTCGCGGAAGTCCTGCTCGGAGAGCCCGCTGGTGTTGGCGACGGCGTAGGGCTTCTCGCTCGCCAGATAGTCGGATATGACGCTGGAGACGTCGCTGACCAGCAGGTCGGCCCTGTTGAAGCAGGCGTAGACGTTCGGCCGCGCCCCGACGACGATCCGGTGCTCCCACGCCGGGAACGAGGCCCAGTACGCGGCTTCCCAGGCGGCGGTCGCGGCGGCCACGGCCGCGGCCCGGCCGGGTGCGGGCACCGTCTGCACGAGCATCCGTTCCGCGTCGTCCGCGCTCGCCCGGAACGAGGACGTGGTCAGGGCGTCGAGTTCGGCGGTCCGCCGGGCGAGTTCCGCCGCCGCGGAGGGCGCGGGCCGCTCGTCGGCGTGCTCCGCGGCCCGCATGTCGTTCGCGGCGCGGATCATCTCCTGGATCCGGGTGTTCGCGGCTCCCGCCCGGGGATCGACCGATCCGGTCAGCGGGTGCGGCTTGTACAGGAGACGGACGCGAGGATCGGCGAGGAGGGCGCGGACGATGTTCTCGCCGGCCTCGACGACCGAGGTGTTGCCCGGGTTGCCGTCCCAGCCCTCCCACGTGGGGGCGTAGAGGACGGTGGTGTACGGGCCCGCGGGCGCACCGGAGTACGGCTCGATGGCGTCCAACTGCGGACGCCCGATCTCCACGACGTCCCGGTCGTCGACGCCCACGTCCGCCAGGGCGTACCGTTCGCGTGCCGCGGGACCGGCCACCCACACCTCGTCGTAGGCCTTCGCGTACGGGTTGCAGCTGGACAGCTTGTCGCTCTCGCCGTGATTGACGAACGCGTGCTTGATGGTGGGGATCCGCAGCACCTGCGAGGTCTTCCCCGAGTTCGACGGGTGGATCAGCGTCTTCAGCGAGGAGTGCTCCAGCCTCATCAGGTCGGCGACCTTCGGCAGGCACACGATCGGGATGTCGGTGGACGCGATGTGCTTCACCATGAAGCGCTCACGCAGCACGATCAGCGGGCGGCCCTCCAGCCGGGCCAGCGGCTCCAGCCACATGTTCGCCTGGTAGGCCGAGCTCGTCCCGCCGGAGAAGTACATGCCCACGGTCGGGCGGTACTCGGCGAGCCACGCCTCGAACCACTCCAGCGCCTGCTCGCTCGTCACCGGCCTGCGTCCCCGGCTCAGCCGCACGGCCAGCATGCCGACGGCCACCGTCGCGCAGGCGACGGACAGGCCGATTCCCGCGGCGGCCCACCGGGCCGAGCCACCCGCCGCGGTGATCACGAGGCCGGCCGCCGAGGGCAGGCCGAGCAGGAGGAGCCGCTGCCCGGAGCGGCTCATCAGCAGCGCCGGCGGAGCGGCGCTCAGCCGCAGCGCCGAGGCGTCGATGTTCCGGGTCACCACGGGCAGGGTGCGGGTGCGGCGCACGAGAATCGCGAGCGCCTGGCAGGCGGAGTGCAGGGCGTAGAAGAGCAGCAGGCCGCAGACGAGAGCCAGGTACTTCTTCTCGTAGTCCTGATCCTCGATACGGATCAGGCCGGCCACCATCAGGAGGTCCCGGACCACTTGACGCACGAAGACGGTGGCGTGCAGCTTGCCGAGGGCGGCGGCCATGCTGCGCTGCCACCGGTGCAGGGCGATGTCCGCCGCGAGTCCGACGGCCGCGGAGGCCACGAGGAGGGGGACGGAGGGCAGGAAGGCGCCCACCGCCTGAACGGCGAACGACACCGCGAGCACTGTGGGCAGGAAGAAACGTGCCGCTGCGGTGCGCAACCGGGCGGGCAGGGGCGATGCTGACACTTGGGGGGCTCCAGGCAACTCAACATCCTCGCGCGCGCTCGCCGACCGGCACGATCGGACGACCCCGGCCGGAAGCAGCTGTGTGCGGATGTTCTCTCTTCAAAAAGGTGGTCGGACTTTATCCGCTCGATAGCGGGAATCTACCGGCGGGTGGGCTGAAATTTACCCAGCGGTGTCCGACGTCACCTCCAGCGCCGCCCCACCGGTCCTCCGCGGCCCGCCGTGCGCCCCTCAAGGCCGTCCCGCTGCCGTTGCACCCGGGAATGTTCGGCCTGTCGCCCCCGCCTCCACGGACGCGGTCGAAGCGGCGCGCTCCAACCGGCGGACGAGCTGCCGGAGGACGACGATCGACAGCACAGCGGGCGCAGACGTACAGACCGTCGCCAATGATGATCTGCCGCAGGGCATGGCGAGGTCGGCAGCGGATCTCAACCCTCGGGAAGCGGATGGACCACGGACGGTGCAGCGGGTCGGGCCCTGGTGGGCCGGGCTGCCGCACCCCCCTTCCTCAGCCCCCCGTTAGCCCCGCCTTAACGGCGCCATAAGGATCTCACCCACCCCCCTCCAGCAGGCGATTTTCCGGTTTCTTGGGGCTAGTTTGCTGATCACCCCCGCGGGATCCACCCCACACCGAGGACCGTTTCCGAGGAGTTCCCTCATGTCTGCTCGCCGCAAGGCCGTCGCCGTCGTCACCGTCGGCATCGCCCCGCTCACGCTCTCGGCACTGGCCGCCGCCCCCGCGTCCGCGCACGGCTCGATGGGCGACCCGGTCAGCCGGGTGTCCCAGTGCTACGCGGAGGGACCCGAGAGCCCGAGGTCGGACGCCTGCAAGGCGGCCGTCGCCGCGGGCGGGACTCAGGCGCTGTACGACTGGAACGGGATCCGGATCGGCGACGCGAACGGGCGGCACCAGCAGCTGATACCCGACGGCAAGCTGTGCAGCGCGAACAACGACGAGTTCAAGGGGCTCGACCTGGCCCGCGCCGACTGGCCGGCGACCTCCGTGAGCAGCGGCGCGTACACCTTCAAGTACCGCGTCACCGCGCCGCACAAGGGCACGTTCAAGGTGTACGTGACCAAGGCCGGCTACGACCCGTCGAAGCCGCTCGCCTGGGACGACCTGGATCTGGCGCGCCCGGTCGCGACGGCCACCGACCCGGTCGCCTCGGGCGGCTTCTACACCTTCTCCGGCACGCTCCCGGCGCGCTCCGGCAAGCAGCTGCTGTACGCGGTGTGGCAGCGCTCGGACAGCCCGGAGGCCTTCTACTCCTGCTCCGACGTCACCTTCGGCGGCAAGAGCGGCGGTGGCGACAGCGGCAGCGGCGACAGCAGCGGCTCGTCGGGCGGCACCGCTCCGGCACCGACCGCCTCGGCGCCCTCCGAGGAGCAGATCGAGGACGGCACCGACAAGTCGACGGTCGAGCACCACGGCCACGGCGACAACGACGCCCGTACGTCCGCGGAGCCGAAGGCGGCCACGGACGCGGCCGGCGCGGACGCCTCGGCCCAGCCCGCCGGGGCGGGCACGGACGGCTCGAACCGGCCGGAAGCGGCCGGTTCCTCCGGGAACCTCGCCGAGACGGGCGGCGACGCCGGCACGCCCTACATCGCGATCGGCGGAGCCGCCGCCCTGGCGCTCGGCGCCGCGGCCCTGTTCGCCTCGGTCCGGCGCCGCGCGGTCACGGGGGGCCGCCGCGGCCGCTAGGCACGGGGAATCCGGGGGCTGTCCGGCGGCTCAGGCCGGACAGCCCCCGGCGGCGTGCTCAGCTGAACGCGGAGGCGCAGGTGGTGGCCTTGGCGTGCGCCGGGTCGAGGGCGTTCGCCACCTCGTGGAAGGCGATGCGGTCGAAGAGACCGATCGCCACGTGCTCGGAGAGGTCGAGCCCGCACAGGTCCTGCAGCAGGACGTTGTCGACGTCGGGCCCGCTGAGGAACTGCGAGCGGTACGGCGTGGCCACCTCGTCGTACTTGGTGGCGATGACCGTGTAGTGGACGCCCGCGACGGTGTCGCCGCCGGCGTTGAGCTTGGTCAGGAAGGCGGAGCCGGCGATCTGGTCCGCCAGTCCGGGAGTGGTCGCCTTCAGCAGGTCCTCGGCGCCCGGGAAGTACGGCAGCAGGTTGGTGAGGCCGCTGAGGGTGGTGCCGTGGTTGTCCGGCGCGATGCCGACGAGGGCGTTCACCTTGGCGGCCCCGCCGAGGAACTTGAGGTAGTAGCGGGGCATCATGCCGCCCTGCGAGTGGCCGACGAGGTCGGCCTTGGCGGCGCCGGTCGCGGCGAGCACCTTGTCGACGAAGACCTGGAGCTGTCCTGCCGACTTGTCGATGGGGCCGAGGCCGTTGAAGAAGGGCACTCCGGGCAACTGCCCGTAGTCGAGGGAGAAGACGCAGTAGCCGCGGACCTCGAGGTAGGGGGCGAGGGCCAGCCAGTTGTCGACGGAGTTCCCGAAGGTTCCGTGGACGAGGACGACGGGGCGGGGGTGGGCGGCGGACGGCTTGCAGGAGTAGTCGTTCCAGCCGTGGCTGGGGGCGGATTCAGCCTGCGCGGTGGCGGCGGGGACGACGGCGACCGCGGCGGTCAGCAGCAGCGCGGCGAGGGGTCTGAGCACTCGTTTCCAGGGCAGCATCGGGTGATCTCCTTGCGGCTCAAGGGAGTTGCGACGGCGTACGCCCTGTGATCCGGATCACGAGGATGCTGTTCACTCGTCAAGTTACGGGCGAGTAGCTCCGGTGTGAAGTTACGCGCGAGTAAAAACTTCCAGCGGTAATTAAAGGTGGCGGCTACACCCGATGAACCGTCACCAGGCAGGCCTGATGGGACCATAGGGCGCGATGCGCGCCAAACGGTCGTGCAACGCGCGCATTTCACCCTCGCCCAGCAGGTCGCCCCACGCGCGCACGACGTCGGCGGCGGCCTCCTCCGCGGCGCGCGTACAGGCCCAGCCCCGTTCGGTCAGCACGATCAGGCGGGCGCGCGCGTCGTCGGGGTGCGGGTGCCGCTCGACGTACCCCTTGCGGACGAGCTCGTCGACCAGCTGACTGGCGGCCTGCTTGGTGACCCCGAGGTGAGCGGCGAGGTCGGTGACCGTCGCGCCGCCGGCGGAGAGCCGGGCGAAGGCGAAGCCGTAGGCGGGCCGCCCCTCGAACCCGCGCTCCACGACTCCGTCGTTGATGCGCTGCGTCAGCTCGCCCGCGGCGGCGAGGAGGGCGACGGCGAGGGCCATGGCTTCGGAGTTCTGCACGGGTGCATTGAAACACCCTTGACGGATTGGTCAAGCAGCTTGACCATAGGGCCCGTAGAGATGGTCAAGCAGCTTGACCGTCTTCCCGCGATCCAGGAGTCGCCCATGCCCGTCGTCCGTTCGTCCGAAGCCGTCGTCCACGAGATCCACGGCGCCCGATTCGTCTCGTACGCCACTCCCCGCAGCGGGAGCAAGGAGTTGTGCGCCTGGCGGGGAGAGATCCCCGCGGGGCTCAAGGCCCCGGAGCACACCGTCAGCCATGAGGAGATCTTCCATCTCCTCTCCGGCGAACTGCTGATCACGCTCGACGGCCGCACCGAGCGGGTGACCGCGGGCGACACCGTGATCATCAATCCGGGGACCACCCTCGGCGTCGAGAACCCGACCCGGGAGACCGCCGTCTCCTGGGTCACCACGTCGATCGGCCTCCGGGCGGAGCTGGCCGACGGCTCGGTCCTCACGCCTCCGTGGGCCAACTAGGGGATTTCGTTCGGATCGGCTCGGATCGGGCCGCGGCCTCCGGTGCGGTGCACCGCAAGGCGGAGGATCACCCGCGTACCGGGGTCGGACCTCGCGGTGGAGTTCCACGTCGACGGCCTGCTGGGCGCCAGGTTCAAGGAGATCGCCTGCACGACCATCCACAAGCATCTGGCCTACCCGGCGCACAGGCCCGGCGCGTACCGCCTGCACCGCGTGTCAGGAGGTGCCGCCAGGCGCCGACGGCTGCTGCGGGCCAAGCGTGCGCAGGCACCGGCCGCCGCCGACCGGGCGGCCTGACCGGTGCGTGCCGCGAGAGCCTTGCTCCGGGCCCGCGGTCTCGCGGGGCCGCAGCCCGGGCCGGCGGGCCGATGCGGTGACAGCACTGGCGGCCCCGGCCGGATCCCGGACGTCACGCGGCCAGCGTCCCCGGCCCGATCACGTGCGGCCCGAACCTCGCCCGCGCCCTGTCCGCGACCTCCTCGATACGGCGGACCTTCTCGTCCACCGGGTCGAAGGTGAGCTGAAAGGAGGCCTGTTCGGCGGGGCTGAGCCCCTCGGCGCGCAGGGCGATCCCCCGGACCCGGGCCCGCTGGAGGCCGAGCGCCTCGTACATGCGGTACGCCGTGTCGGTGAGCGCCGACGAATGGGCGGTCGGCTCCTTCAGGGTGCGGCTGCGCGTGGTCGTGGAGCGGTCGGCGTACCGGACGGTGAGGGTCAGCGTGCGGCAGACCTTCTCCAGGGCGCGCAGCCGGGCACCCAGGTCCTCGGCCGCACCCAGCAGCGCGCGGCGATGCCAGGAGGGGTCCAACTCGTCCCTTCGGAAAGGGTGTTCGCTGGCGAGGGAGCGTGAGGTGGCGTTCGGCACGACCCGGCCGCGGTCGATGCCGGACGCCTTCTCGCGCAGTTCGCGGCCGGCCCTGGCGCCGGTGAGGCGTTGCAGTGTGGACAGGGGTGCGGCGGCGACCTCGCCGATGGTGTCGAGGCCGTACTCGCGCAGGGTGCGGGCGGTGGCGCCGCCGACTCCCGGCAGCGCGGCGACGGGCCGCTCGGCGAGGAAGCCGGCGACGGCGTCCGGCTCCTCGGGCACCACGGGGGTCACGCCAGGCGCGGCGTCCCGCAGGGCCATCCGCGCGAGCATCGGGCCGGGTCCGGCGCCGATCACGCAGTCGATCCCGTGCAGGGCGAGCGCCCGCAACCGGATCAGCGAGGCCAGCTCCACGGCGCTGCGCCCGAAGTACCGCTCGGCGCCCCGCAGGTCCAGCAGCGCCCCGTCGGGTGGCAGCGCCTCGACGACGGGGGTGAAGTCCTCCAGGAGTCCGAGCAGTTGAGGCAGGGCCGCCTCGCACATCGGAGGCAGCTGGAAACGTACACAGAGGATGGTCATCCCGCACTCCCCGGACTCTGGTGCCACAACTTCTTTCCACCCGCGGGCCCTTCGCCCGCGGGACGCAGATCGGCCCAGGGGTGCATCTCGTACCCCGTGGACATGCGGATCGTGCGACCCTCCGCCGGACCGTCGCCGGACTTCCCCGGCCCCGCCGGCTCCTCCCGCTCCCCGGGCTCCGGCTTCCGCGCTGCGGGCTCGGCGAGATGCGCGGCGACCACGTCGAGGCCGCCCCGGGCGCGCAGTTCGACCAGTTCGGCGAGGTTCCAGGCCGCCGCGCCCACCACGCTGAGGCTGCGCGGGCCTCGGCGCTGCACCACTCCGCGCACCAGCAGCAGCCAGGAGTGGAAGACGGTGTGGGCGCAGGCGTCGTGCGAGTCGTCGAAGAAGGCGAGGTCGACCAGGCCGGTGCCGTCGTCCAGAGTGGTGAAGATGACCCGCTTGCCGGACCGGATCGGCGGGGTCTGGGTGGCCGCCTTGGACCCGGCCACCAGGACGGTCTCACCGTGCCGTGCCTCCCGCAGCCGGCGCGCCGTGGCCACGCCCAGTTCCTCGAGGAACCCGCGGTGGTCGTCCATGAGATTGCGGGAGGCGTCCATGGAGAGCACACCGAGCTCGGCGCTGAGCCGCTCCGCCGAGGAGAGGTCGGGCAGCCCGGCCGGTGCCGTCGTCCGCCCTCCGGCCGAGGGTGCCTCCCCCATGTCGAGGAGTGCGGGAGGGAGCTGATCCGCCCGCCCGCCCCGCGCGCCCCGGTGCAGTTCGGTCAGGTGCAGTTGCAGATCACGGCGGTTGGCGCCGAAGGCGTCCAGCGCGCCGACCTGGGCCAGCCGCTGGGCGAGCGGGCGGCTCGGCCGGGCCCGTTCCCAGAAGTCGAGCAGCGAGCCGTAGGGCTGCCCGTCGGCGATCCGCGCGGCCTCGGCCTCGCTGATGCCGTGCACGTCGGAGAGCGCCAGCCGGAGGCCCCAGCTCTCCGACCCCCGTGAATCGGACACCAGTTCGATACGATGGGCGACCGCTGACCGGTTCACGTCCAACGGCAGGATCGGCACCCCTCGCCGCCGCGCGTCCGCCAGCAGCAGCCGTTTCGGGTACATCCCGGGGTCATGGGTGAGCAACCCCGCGTAGAAGGCGGCCGGGTGATGGGCCTTCAGCCAGGCCGACTGGTACGTCGGCACGGCGAAGGCGACCGCGTGCGCCTTGCAGAAACCGTACGACCCGAAGGCCTCGACGATCTCCCAGGTGCGCGCGACGGTGTCGGCGTCGTACCCCTTCGCCGCCGCGTGCTGCGCGAACCAGAACCGGATCCGCCCCTGCGACTCGGGGTCGGAGAGCCCGCGCCGCACCCGGTCCGCCTCGTCGCGTCCGCAGCCGGTCATGATGTCGACGATGTCGATGATCTGCTCGTGGAAGACGACGACCCCGTACGTCTCCTTCAACGGCCGCTCCAGGTCGGGGTGCGGATAGCGGATCGGCGCCCGGCCGTGCCGCGCCTCGATGAACGGCCGCACCATGTCGGCGGCGACCGGCCCCGGCCGGAAGAGCGAGATGTCGACCACGAGGTCGTGGAAGGTCGCGGGCTGCAGCCGTCCGACCAGGTCGCGCTGGCCCGGGGACTCGATCTGGAAGCAGCCCAGCGTCTCGGTCGACTGGATCAGCCGGTACGTCGCCGGGTCGCCCGGCGGCACCGCGTCGAGGTCCGGCCGGTCGCCCGTCGCCCGCTCGACCTCGGCCACCGCGTGCGCCATCGCGGACTGCATCCGCACGCCCAGCACGTCGAGCTTGAGCAGCCCGAGGTCCTCCACGTCCTCCTTGTCGAACTGCGACATGGGCAGGCCCTCGCCGCTGGTCGGCACGACCGGCGTACGGGCGAGCAGGGAGGCGTCGGAGAGGAGCACGCCGCACGGGTGCATGGCGACGCCGCGCGGGAGGGCGTCGAGCGCCTCGACCAGCTCCCACAGCCTCCCGTACTTCTCCCCGTCCCGCCGGCTCTCCTGTGCCAGCTCCCGCAGTTCGGGCAGTTCCTCCATCGCCGCGCGGGCGTCGCGGGCACGGATGTGCGGGAAGGACTTGGCGATCCGGTCGATGTCCGCCGGGTCGAGAGAGAGGGCGGCGCCCACGTCGCGGACCGCGTGCCGGACCCGGTAGGTCTCGGGCATCGAGACCGTGGCGACCCGCTCGGTGCCGAACCGGGCGATGATCGCGCGGTAGACCTCCAGACGGCGCGCGGACTCGACGTCGATGTCGATGTCGGGCAGCACCGCGCGCCGCTTGGACAGGAAGCGTTCCATCAGCAGCCCGTGCTCGACGGGGTCGGCGTGCGCGATGCCGAGGAGGTGGTTGACGAGGGAGCCCGCGCCGGAGCCGCGCGCGGCGACCCTGATGCCCATGTCCCGTACGTCGTCCACGACCTGGGCGACCGTCAGGAAGTAGGAGGCGAAGTCGTGGTGGGCGATGATGTCCAGTTCCTGGTGCATCCGCTCCCAGTAGGCCCGGTCACGGTCGTAGCCGCGCAGCACCATGCCCGCCGCCGCGCGGGAGGCCAGGGCCCGCTGGGCGGTGCGATGGCCCGCGCCGACGAGGTGCGCTTCGGGGAAGTGGACGGTGCCGATGCCCAGGTCGTCCTCCGGGTCGACGAGACAGGCGGCGGCGGTGGCTCGGGTCTGTTCGAGCAGGTGGTGCGCGGTGTCGCGGCGGTAGCCCGCGGCCTCGACGATCCGTTCGGCCGCGCCCAGCATGGCGGCCTCGTCCTTGAGCCAGGCCTCGCCCGAGTCCAGCCCGCGGCGCGGGTCGACCGGGACGAGCAGCCGGGCGGCGTCCAGGACGTCGGCGACCGGGCCCATGCCGGGGTCGGCGTACCGGACGGCGTTGCTGAGCACCGGGCGCACCCGCTGTTCGGCGGCGAACCCGACCGTGCGGGCGGCCAGCCGCAGGGATCCCGGCCCGGTCCCCTCGCGGCCGTGCCACACCGCTTCCAGCCGCAGGGCGTCGCCGTAGACCTCCCGCCAGGGCGCGAGCAGCTTCGCGGCCCGGTCGGGGCGTCCGGCGGCCAGCGCGCGGCCGACGTCGGAGGCGGGGCCGAGGAGTACGGTCAGGCCTTCGGCGTGGTTGTCCGGCCAGGACAGCCGGGGCCGGTCGCCCGGGTCTCCCGCATGCGCGGCCGTAACGATTCTGCAGAGGTCGGCCCAGCCCGCCGCGCCGTCCCGGGCGAGGAAGGTCGCACGAGGTGCCGACTCGTCGACGAAGGCGCCGCCGCGGACCGGGGCGCGCCGCTTCCCGCCGCGCTCGGACTCCCCCACCGCGAGCTCGGTGCCGAACAGCGGACGGACACCCGCCCTGGCGCACGCCTTGGCGAACCGGACCGAGCCCGCGAGGGTGTCCCGGTCGGTGAGGGCGAGGGCGTCCATGCCCCGCTCGGCGGCACGCTCCGCCAGCCGCTCCGGGTGCGAGGCCCCGTACCGCAGGGAGAACCCGGACACGGTGTGCAGATGCGTGAATCCCGGCACACGCACCTCCCGCACCCGTGAGCCCGCACGAGCTCTCGAACATTCGTTCCCAATTGCCTCACCCCCACCATAGACCAATTTTCGAACTACTGTGCGACATCCGTCCGAGCCCTTCCCACCTGCGCAAACGCCGGCCGGCCCGGGCCGCGGGGGCCTCTCCGGTCCACACGGCGGAGTCCCGCCCCCGCAGCCTGCGCGGGGACGGGACTCTGCCGGGACGGTGAGCCGTCAGCCGATCTGGGCGCCGAAGGCCGAGAGCGCCTCGGTGACCGGCTGGAAGAAGGTCTCGCCACCCGAGGTGCAGTCGCCGCTGCCGCCGGAGGTGAGGCCGATCGCGGTGTCGCCGGAGAAGAGCGAGCCGCCGCTGTCACCGGGCTCGGCGCAGACATCGGTCTGGATGAGTCCGTTGACGACGTCGCCGTTGCCGTAGTTCACGGTGGCGTCCAGGCCGGTGACCGTGCCGTCGTGCACCTGGGTGGTGGAGCCGCTGCGGGTCACCTTCATGCCCACGGTGGCGTCGCCGGCCTTGGCGATGGCCTGCGTGGAGCCGTTGTAGAGGTCGACCTCGCTCGGGTGGTCGACGTTCCCGGTGTACTTGACCAGACCGAAGTCATTGTCCGGGAAGCTGGACTGCTCGTTCTTGCCGATCTCGGTGCCGCTGGAGTCCGACCAGGTCGAGATCGCCTCGGTGCAGTGCCCGGCGGTGATGAAGTACGGCTGCCCGTCCTTGACCACGTTGAAGCCGAGCGAGCAGCGTCCGCCGGAGCCGGTGATGGCGTCGCCGCCGGCGATGAAGGGCTTGAACTCTCCCTTGGTGCGCTGGAGTTCGGCCTTGGCACCGAGCCCCTTCACGACCTTGGAGAGCTTGGTCCACTCGGCCGCGGAGACCGTGCGGTCCGCGGTGACGACGACCTTGTTGGTCTCCGGGTCGGTCGCCCACGACGTACCGGGGATGGTCGCGTCGCTGCTGAGCGTCGCGCGGGCGCTCTTCAACTCGGCGAGGGAGTTCTCGACGACTCTGGCCTTGGCGCCGGCCTCCGTGACGGCCTCGGCCGCGGTCTCGTCGAGCACGTTGACGACGAGGTGCCGGGACTTCGCGTCGTAGTACGTTCCCGCCGCGTCGGCGCCGAGGTCCTTGCCGAGGGTCGAGGCGAGCTTTCCGGCCGCCGCGACCGAGAGGGTGTGCGGCGTGCTGGTCCTCGGCGTCTCGCTCGCGTTCGCAGTCTGGAAGGTGACTCCCGCGGCGACGAGCGCGGCGATGCCCGCACCCGTCATGACGGCACGCCGCCTGGGTATGCGTCGGTGCTTCAACTGACGTCCTCCTGTGGGGGGTCGGTCACGAAGGTCGTGGGGGACCTCCGAGACCGGAAGGCGTACACGCACGGGCCCGGCGCACGACAAAAAGTCGCGTCAAGCCGCGTCCGTGCCGGTTGTTCCCAGCCCACTATTCCCAGGCACACAGGGGGCACACAAGGTCGACTTCAGGACGCGCGTACGCCAACGGGCGTACGCCCCCTGCGTCTTGACTGCGCGTGGTAGTACCACGTGGGTTTCCGGTGCAAACACTGCGCGCAGGCGACCGTTGTGCGGACGGTGAGGACTAGTCCTGTCCTGTTTTCGACCCCTCGGGCTCTTCGCTCAAGGGAACGTCCGGGGACGGAAGTTGCTCCCGCACCGGCGGACCGGACTCCTGGAACTCGGCCGGTGAAGGTGCCGGGGCCGGGACCGAGGGGCGCAGCGCCTCGACGGACTGCTGCGCTCCGGCCGGCCGCGGTGCGTCCTGGAGCCCGGCCGACTGCCGTGCCTCGACCGGCTGTTGCGTCACGGCGGGCTGCTGCGCCCCGACCGTCTGCTGCGCCTTCTCCAGGAACCTGAGGAGCTCCACCGGGAACGGGAGCACGAGCGTCGAGTTCTTCTCGGCCGCGACGGCCACCACCGTCTGCAGCAACCGCAACTGGAGCGCCGCGGGCTGCTCGGACATCACCCCGGCCGCCTCCGCCAGCTTCCTGGACGCCTGCAGTTCCGCGTCCGCGTTGATGACCCGGGCGCGGCGCTCGCGGTCGGCCTCGGCCTGCCGGGCCATCGACCGCTTCATCGTCTCCGGCAGCGACACGTCCTTGATCTCCACGCGGTCGATCTGCACGCCCCATCCCATGGCCGGGCTGTCGATCATCAGCTCCAGGCCCTGGTTGAGCTTCTCGCGGTTGGACAGGAGGTCGTCCAGGTCGCTCTTGCCGATGATGGACCGCAGCGAGGTCTGCGCCATCTGCGAGACCGCGAACCGGTAGTCCTCGACCTGGATGACCGCGTCGGCCGCGTCGACCACCTTGAAGTAGACGACCGCGTCCACCCGCACGGTCACGTTGTCCCGTGTGATGCCCTCCTGCGCCGGCACGGGCATCGTCACGATCTGCATGTTGACCTTGCGGATCCGGTCCACGACCGGAACGATCATGGTGAAGCCCGGGCCGCGTACGCCCGAGCGCAGGCGGCCGAGCCGCAGCACCACGCCCCGTTCGTACTGTTTGACCACTCGGGCACCGGCCAGCGCATAGACCAGCCCCGCGGACGCGACGGCGACTCCCGCCGCCACCAGCTCCTCGACCATCACGGCCCCCCAGGGTCCGAAGTGGGCGCATCAGGCGCGTACAACGCGTACGGCATGTACTTCGAAGGTAACTCCGTCACCTGAACAAGAGCGAGCCCCCGCACACCGGTTGGGTGCGGGGGCTCGCCTGCTGTCGGCTGCTGGTCCGGCCGGGTGGTGACGTGGGGGGTTGCCGGTCCGGTCGGTGGTCCGACGGTCGGTGATCCGTCGGTCGGTGATCCGTCGGTCAGCCGACGCTCACGCCGTAGTAGTTCAGCGCCTCGACGACCGGCTGGAAGAAGGTCGTGCCGCCGGAGCTGCAGTTGCCGCTGCCGCCGGAGGTGAGGCCGTAGGCCGTGGAGCCTCCGTACAGCGGACCGCCGCTGTCGCCGCCCTCGGCGCAGACGGTGGTCTGGATCATCTGGTAGACCACGTCGCCGCCACCGTAGTTGACCGTGGCGTTCAGCGCGGTGACCCGGCCGCTGTGCGTACCGGTGGTCGAGCCACGGCGGTAGACGGTCGTGCCGACGCTGGGCGTCGCGGCGCTGGTGATGGTCTGGCTGCCGACCGCGCTCGGGTGCGCGATCGAGGAGTTGGTGTAGCGGACCAGCGCGAAGTCGTTGGTCGGGAAGCTGTAGCTGACGTTCGTGCCCAGCGTCGTGGTGTGGCCCGAGTTGGAGTACCAGGTGGAGGCGACCTCACCGCAGTGGCCGGCGGTCAGGAAGTAGTAGGTGCTCCCGCTGTGCACGTTGAAGCCGAGCGAACAGCGGTAGGAGCCGCCGTAGATGGCGTCGCCGCCGGTGATCAGCCTCTTGAACTTGCCCGGGGTGTGCTTGATGGTGATCGCGTCGGCGTTGCCGCCCGCATCCTTCTTGATCTTGGCGATCTCGGCCTTCGAGACCGTGCTGTCGACGGTGACGACCACCCGGTTCGTCTTGGCGTCGACCGCCCATGCGGTGCCCGCGACATCGGACTTGAGTACCGACTTGTTGACACTGCTCAGCTGAGTGGTGCTGAAGGTCTGGGCGTCGGATGCGTTCGCGTTGGGGACCGCGAACGCGGCCGCGGCCACGAGTCCGGTGGTCACGGCGATCAGCCGGGTCCGTCTCGCTATGCCGCTGCGGGGGGTGGTGCGCTTGATCCTCACGTTTCGTTCCTCCGAAGGGAAGTCGGGGGTCCTCGTCTCGTGGGGTTGAGGGCCCGTGAGGCGCAGCCGGGGGCCCGCTCATCCGGATTCCGGACAAGCCGTGCTCCTGACAAGCGCTGGGGGGAGTATTCGGCCGCACGGCCGACCGGCGCAAGGGCACCTTTCGGCCGTGCAGCGTTCAACTTGCGTACGTCCCCCTGCCGTCGGCTCCCGGTCCCGGCACGGGCGCAGCCCCCGGCCGCCTTCGGAGTTGTGGCGGTCAGCGCAGCCGGCGCTCACCCGCCTCGACGGCCGCGTCCAGCGTGTTGCCGGGCGGCGGGAACGGGCAGATGAAGTGGTCGGCGAACGCGCACGGCGGGAGCACGGCACGGTTGAAGTCCACCGTCGTACGCCCCTCGTCGTCGGGCGCCGCCGGGCACAGGAACCGGAAGCGGTAGCTGCTGTCCCCGCTGGTCGTGTCGGCGAAGACGGCCCACAGCGAGCCGTCGCTCTCCACCGACACCTGGAGCGTCAGGTCCTGGTCGTCCAGGGTGAAGGCGAGGACGCCGCCGAGCCCGAGGCCGCGCGCGACGCCGTCCGCGTTCTCGACGCGCACGGTGCGGTCCTCCCCGTACGGCGTGAAGTGCCCCGGCACCGACCAGCGCGGGTCGTGAGGGGTCGCCTCGATGCCCTCGAATGCCTGGCGCGTGGGTGCGGCGGGGTCGTAGTCGCGCACGCCCCAGACTCCCTCGCGCACGAGAACGACGAACCGGCGCTCGCCGTGTCCCACACGCGCCCCGGAGGCCGGCCCGTAGTCGGCGTCGAGAACGACCTCACCGGTGAAGGGCTGTCCGTCGAGGGTGAGTCCGTCCTCGTCCACCGCCGCCAGCACGACGCCGTCGTCCTTGGCCGTCCATTGCCCGGGGATGTCCGGAAGTCGACCCTCCGGATAGTCCTCGATCCAGTGCGTGCCCGTGAGGGCGAGCGGTCCGTAGGGTTCGGCCACCGTCCTGGTGCGGTGCTCGTGCCACTGCTTCCAGTCCTCGGATGCGTCCGTCGTCATGTGATCAACCCTTCCATACGGGCTCCGGCAACCCGAGGTGTGAGCGCAACGTGGTGCCCGTGTATTCCGTGCGGAACGTGCCGCGCTCCTGGAGCAGCGGCACCACCCGGTCGACGAACTCGTCGAGGCCACCGGGAGTCGGCTGCGGTAAGAGGACGAACCCGTCGACGACGTCCGTCCGGACCAGCTCGTCGAGTTCGTCGGCGACGGCCTGCGGGGTGCCGACGAAGGACTGCCGGACGGACGCCTCGATGACGGTCTGCCGGATGGACAGGCCCTTCTCCCGCGACAGGGTCCGCCACTTCTGGGCGACCGCGAGGAGTTCGGCGGCCTCTGCCCGGCCCCGCACGAGGGTCGATCCGGGGTCCGGGTCGCTGTCGGGGAGGGGGCCGTCGGGATCGTAGGCGGAGAGGTCCACGCCCCAGATCCGTTCCAGGGCGACGATCGCGTTCTGCGGGGAGATCCGCTCTCGTCTGACCGTGGCGGCCCGTTCCTGTGCCTCGGCGGCCGTGTCACCGAGGACGACGCTGACCTCGGACATGATCCTGAGGTCCTGAGGCGCCCTGCCGTACGCGGCGAGGCGCCCCTTCACATCGGCGTGGAGCGCGCGGCTCTCCTCCGGGGTGCCGTGCCGCGTGAGCACGACGTCGGCGACGGACGCGGCGAACTCACGGTCCTGCGGCGAGTCCGCGGATCCGATGACCACAGGGTGCCCCTGCGGCGCGCGCGGCACGGTGAACTCGCCCGCGATGTCGAAATGCCGGCCCTGGTATGCGAACGGGCGGGGCGTCCCGTCGGGCGTCCAGGAGTCCCACAATTCCCGTGCGACCTGCAGGAATTCGGCGGCACGGGCCAGGGGGCCGAGCACCGTCGCGGCGGAGTCGGGAGCTTCGGGAGGGCCTGCCGGGTCCGGGTGGGCGAGGCGCCGGAAGTTCTCGGCCGTCCGGGGGTCCTGCGACGTCACCGCCTTCCAGGCCGCCCGGCCCCCGCTGAGGTGGTCGAGCGTGGCGAGTCGCCGGGCGAGTTCGTACGGTTCGTGGAAGGCCGTGCAGGCCGCTGCGGCCAGCCCGAGCCGCTCGGTCGTCGCGGCGAGCGCGCTCAGGACGGTCAGGGTCTCCGGCCGTCCCACGACGTCGAGATCGTGGATGAGTCCTTTGTGCTCGGGCAGCCGCAGTCCCTCCGCGACGAGGAGGAAGTCGAAGAGTCCGCGTTCGGCGGTGCGCGCCAGGTGGGCGAAGGAGGCGAACTCGGCCGGGGACCCGGAGCGCCGGTCGGAACGGACGGTGTCGTCGGTGCCCGGGACGTGCGCGGCGAGATGGATCTGCTTGCGTACGGTCATGACGCTCCCCCTGTCACGGCGTACTGGTTGGCGGGCCGCCCCAGCCCCAGGTGCTCCCGGAGCGTGCTGCCCGGATAGAAGGTGCGGAACAGTCCGCGGTGCTGGAGCAGCGGGACCGTTCCGTTGACGAGCCGTTCCAGGTCACGGCGCGGCTCGACGGGCGTGAGGTGGAAACCGTCGACGGCGTCGGCCCGGTGCCAGGCCGCGATCAGTTCGGCGAGGTCGACGGGGCCACCGCGGTACAGCGGGCCCTGCGCGGTCTGCCGGGGTCCGCCGCCGCCGTGGCCCGGCTCGGCGGCGCGCTCGCCGTCGCCGAGGTCGACCGAGAGGCCGGCGAGCACGCGCAGGCCGTCGGGGTCGCGTCCGGACTCGGCCGCGGCCGTCCGCAGTTCGTCGCGCACGGCACGCGCCTGCGCCGGGCCCGCGACCCGGACGAGCGCCACGTCCGCGTACCGGGTGGCCGTCCACCGGGCGTGCCGCTCGGTGGCGTCGACCACCCGCACGGGGTGGCCCTGCGGAGGGCGCGGCACGGTCGAGGGGCCCCTGACGGCGAAGGCGCTGCCCTCGAAGTCGACGTGGTGCAGCTTGTCCCGGTCGACGAAGCGGCCGGTGGCCTCGTCGCGGATCACCGCGTCGTCCTCCCAGCTGTCCCAGAGCCTGGCGGCCAGATCGGCGGCCTCCCCCGCCTCCCGCCACAGGGCGTCGGCGGGGGCGGCGTGGCGCCGGCCGAACAGCCGGGCCTCGCCCTCGGTGGTCGACACGTCGATGTGCCATCCGGCGCGGCCCCGGCTGACCCAGTCGAGGGTCGCGACGGCGGCCTGGACGTGAAAGGGCTCGGTGTGGGTGGTGGCCACGGTCGGCACCAGACCGATCCGCCGGGTGGCCGGCGCGAGCCGGGCCAGCACGGCGAGCGCGTCGAGTCCGGGCCGCACGAAGGAGTCGCCGAGCGTGACGAAGTCGAGCGCGCCGAGCTCCGCGAGCCGCACGGACTCCCCGAGGGAGGCGGCGTCGTGAACCTCCTGCCGGTCGAGGGCGGCGGCCAGATGCAGAAGCGCCCGGCCGGGCTGTGCGGTCATGACGCGGAACCTTTCGGTGGGGGTGGTGGGGTCCATCGGGCCGAAGCCGCTCGGGGCCCGTGCTCGCGGGACCCGTTCACAGGACCTTCGCGAGGAACGCCCGGGTGCGTTCGTGCGCGGGGTGCTCCAGTACGTCGTCGGGAGCGCCCTGTTCGACGATGCGGCCGTCGTCCATGAAGACCACGGTGTCGGCGACCTCGCGGGCGAACCCGATCTCGTGCGTGACGACGATCATCGTGGTTCCCCGGTGGGCCAAGTCCTTGATGACGTCGAGGACTTCGCCGACCAGTTCGGGGTCGAGGGCGGAGGTCGGCTCGTCGAAGAGGAGCAGCTTCGGTTCGAGAGCGAGGGCGCGGGCGATGGCGACGCGCTGCTGCTGGCCGCCCGAGAGCTGCTTCGGATAGGCGTCCGCCTTGTCGGCGAGCCCGACCCGGTCGAGCAGCCGGCGTGCCGCGGCGAGGGCGTCCTCACGGGACCGCTTCAGGGCGTGGACCGGCGCCTCCACGATGTTCTCCAGCACCGTGAGGTGCGGGAAGAGGTTGAAGTTCTGGAAGACGAAGCCGATCCGGGTGCGCTGTCCGAGGATCTCGCGTTCGGGCAGCTCGTACAGCTTGTCGCCGGAGCGCCGGTAGCCGACGAGCGCGCCGTCGACGCTGATCCGGCCCTGGTCGACCTTCTCCAGATGGTTGATGGTGCGCAGCAGCGTCGACTTGCCGGAGCCGGAGGGCCCGATGACGACGGTGACCTCCCCGGAGCGCACCTGGAGGTCGATGCCCTTGAGCACCTCCAGTGCACCGAAGCTCTTGCGGACGGACTTGATGTCGACCATGGCGGCGGTCCCGGCCTGGTTCGTGCCGGCCGCCGCGGCGGAGACTGCGGTCCCGCCGTTGGCCTCGTCGGGCGCGTTCATCGGTGGTGGTTCCCTTCACGGAGGACGGAGACGGGTACGGCGTCAGGCGGCGGCGCGGCGGGGCAGTGCGCGCAGGAAGTCCAGCGCGGCACGGGCCGTCGCGTCGTTCTGCCGGAAGGCCGGGCCGCCGGTGCGCGGCCGGGTGAAGGCGCCGGAACCCCGGGCGTCGGTGTGCGGACCGAGCGCGAAGCGCCGGGGGTGCGGGGTGCCGGAGGCGTCCAGGATCCGGCCGTCCGCGGGGTCGACGGCGAGCAGTCCCTCGGGGGTCGTGGCGGCTCCGTCGGCGTGCAGCTCGCGCAGCAGGGGGTCCCGGCTGCCTGCGACGGTGGGGTGGGGCAGGCGGGCCTCGACGAGTGCGCGGGCCTCGACGGTCGCGCCGGGCACGCCGGCGCCGCTCGCCCGGAAGACGTCCTGCTCGGCGGTGACGGTCATGCCGGCGCCCACGAATCTGAGGATTCCGGCCCGGGACAGGGCGAGCATCTGCCGCAGCCGCGGGCCGGGCGGGCCCGACGCCAGATAGCTGAAGAAGCCGTGCCACCACGAGCCGATGTCGCCGAGCCGGACCAGTTGGCCGTAGACCGAGAGCAGCCCGAGGAAGACCGCCAAGTCCGGGCTGTGCGTCAGATCGTGACGCCTGTTCAGGTCCTGCTCGATGTAACTGCGCAGGCCGCGCTGGAGCTCCTCGGGCGAGGCGTACCGCACTCCCTCCAGCGGATGGTCGAGGGCGGTCAGGTCCAGCCGGTCGGCGGGGTCGGGCACCGCGGCGGCCACCAGGGCCCGGATCCCGGCGGCGTCGCCGGCCGCGTACTTCGCCTCGAAGTCCGTCCACGCGGTGCGGGTGCGTCCGGGGTGCGCGGAGAACAGCCGGTGGTAGTGGGCGAAGCCCAGTTCCTTCTCGATGAGGGGCCAGACGTCCTCGCGGAAGTCGAAGCCGTCGGGGCGCGCGAGGAGCGCGTCGACCTCGGCCGGCCCGAAGAAGCGGGGCAGCGGGGGCCGTTCGCCCTCCCAGTCGTAGCCGATCTTGGAGTGGTAGGGGACGCCTCGCCGGGACCCGACGTAGAGGATGGGCTCGCGACCGGACGGGTGGTACGTCTCCCCGTCGTGGCGCCCGCCGCGTCCCTCGGTGAGGAGCACCATCAGGTCGACGAAGGCCAGTCCGAAGCCGCGCACGAGGACGGGTTCGCCGGGGGCGAGGACGGACAGGTCGCTGTCGGCGGTGAAGTCGGGTGGCAGATGGACCAGGCCGTGCTCGCGGGCATGGTCGGACAACGCACGCTGCTCGTCGTCGAGTTCGGCGTCGAGATGGCCGAGGGTCAGGACGACGAGGTCGGCGAGGAGCGGCCGGGGCCGGCCCTCCAGCCACACCTGCTGACGGCCCTCGGCGGGACCGCCGACCCGCAGGGCGCGCCGAGCGTGGTGGTGCACCCGGACGCCCGGCGGCAGCGCGGCCACGGCGCGCTCGTACACCCAGCGCAGGTAGGCGCCCTGTTGGGGCCGGTCCGCGAAGGTGCGTCCGTCCAGGCCCGCCCATTCGTGCAGGGTGGGGCCTTCGAGGACCGGGCCCGCCATGTCCACCGTCGGGTCGGTGAACATCGTGACGTCCTGGGCCTGCGAGTTCATCCACAGCAGCGGTGACTGCGCTTCGCGCCAGATGCGTCCGGCGCCGGGCGGATAGGGGTCGACGAGATGGATGTCCAGGTCCTGATCCCCGTACAGCTCCGCGGCGTTGGCGGCGATCCGCTCCAGCAGACCGGTCCCCCGCGGACCGGCTCCGACGATCACCAGCGAGGGCCTCATCGCGTGCGCTCCGAGCCGCGCGCATAGTGCTTCTCGACGTAGTACTGGCCGACGCTCAGCACGGAGGTGACGACGACGTACCAGAGCGTGGCCACCATGAGCAGCGGCATGACCTGGTAGGTGCGGTGGTACACGAGCTGCACCGAGTAGAGCAGGTCCTGAACGGCGATGACGCTGACGATGGACGTGCCCTTGAGGGTGCCGATCAGCATGTTGCCGGCCGGCGGCACGATGGAGCGCATCGCCTGCGGCAGCACGATCCTGCGCCAACGGCGCCACCGGCTCAGGCCCAGCGCCTGTGCCGCCTCGATCTGGCCGCGGTCGACGGAGAGGATGCCGCCGCGCACCACTTCGGCGGCGTACGCGGCCTCGTGCAGGGTCAGTCCGAGGACGGCGACGGTGACCGGGCCCAGCAGGTTCACCGTCTTCACGCCGAGGATCTGCGGATACAGCGCCCCGATGTTGAACCAGAACAGCAGCTGCACCAGGATCGGCATCGACCGGAAGAGCCAGACGTACCCCCAACTGACCGCCCGGAGAACGGGGTTGGTGGAGAGGCGGAACGCGGCGAGCAGGGTGCCGAGAGCGAAGCCGAGCGCCATGACGACCGCGGTCAGCCAGAGGGTGAGCCAGAGGCCGCGCAGTACGGAGGCCGAGGTGAAGTAGTCGCCGACGACGTCCCACTGGAAGGCGTCGTTGTGCGCAAGGGAGTTGAGGGCGAGCCCGAGCAGGACCAGGACCGCGACCGCGGTGGTCCACAGTCCGAGACGGCGTTGCGGGACGATGCGCAGGGGCGCCGCTTCCTGTGGTGCGGCCGCGGCGGCCTTGGTGAGGGTGTCGGAGGACATGCGAAGGCTCCGTGATACGTCGGATCGAACACGGTGGATGCCTTCACACGGAGCGCCTCGGGGCGCCGACGGCCGAGCCCCTCAGCAGGGCCGTCGATCGAGAGTACGGTGCCGTTTCCGTTCACTGTCAAGCATGTCCACACTGTGAGCCGTACGTCTCAGGCCAGTTGACGAGGAAACGGATGCCTGTTCCACTTGGCGCATGCATCCGCAGCAGTGGCTGGTCACGCGCTCCCACATCGACTTCGGTCGAGTGTGGTCCTCGTCCTGTTGAGCTGACCCCCTGCGCGCACGCCCCCTCGGGCAGTTGTCGCGTCTCGCCTTTTCCGCCGTTCTCCCGGCCTTCCCCGCCTTCACACGCGTACCCCTCCCCTCCCGGCGTCGCGCCGCACCGCGTCACGCCTTCTCGCCGCCTGCCTTCAGGAGACCGCACACGATGAGTACGTTCACGCGTACCCGAAATCGGTATTTTGCGACATTTGCTCTTCTCGCCTCCACGACACTGCTGCTCACCGCCTGCGGCTCCGGCTCGGACGGCACCGGCGGGGCGGGCACCGTCCAGGCCGCCGCCGAGGCCGACAAGATCCCCACCACGGACGTCGTCTCGGCCGTCCGCAAGGACGAGGCCGCGGCTCGGCTGCTGCCGGCCGGCACCACCTCGCTCACCGTCGGGGTCAGCATCTCCGGCGCACCGCCCGGCACCACCTACCTCACCGACGGGAAGACCCTGACCGGCCAGGACGTCGACTTCGCGAACGCGGTCGCGAAGACGCTCGGCATCGAACTGAAGCAGGAGTCCGCGAGTTTCGAGGCGATCCTGCCGGCCCTGGGCAGCGGCAAGTACGACGTCGGCGCCAGCAACTTCGGCGTCACCGACGAACGCCGCCGGACCATCGACTTCGTCACGTACATCAACGACGGCCAGGGCTTCGCCACCCGCGCCGACAGCAAGCTCTCGAAGATCACCGAACTGACGCAGCTGTGCGGCCTGAACGTCGCGACCGCCGCGGGGACGACCTTCGAGGCGACGCTGGAGGAGAACAAGAAGGCCTGCGCCGAGGCCGGCAAGAAGCCGTACAAGGTGCAGACGTACAGCGAGCAGGGCGCCATCTGGTCGTCACTGCAACAGGGCCGCAGCGACATCGTGATGAGCACCATCAACGGCCTGCGCTACGCCGTCGCCCACCAGCAGGGCGTGAAGTTCCTCAACGAGTTCCACCGCCTCGACGTCGGCTTCGCCTTCAAGAAGGGCACGAAACTGGCGCCCGCCTTCCGGGCCGCGGTGAACAAGCTCATCGCCGACGGGACGTACGCGAAGATCCTCGACAAGTGGGGGACGACCGGCTCGGCCATCGAGACGTCGCGGATCTCGCCGCCGGAACTGAAGGACTGAATCAACTCACCGCTGCTGCGGAGCACTTGGCCGCTCCGCGCGACACACCTCCCCCGCCCCTGTCTCAGGTCATGCCCGACCCGCGGCAAGGGCGGGGCGCGTGTCCCGCGGCAAGGACGGGGGCGTGTCCGACCCGCGGCGAGAGCGAGAGGCGTGTCCGACCGCGGCAGGAACCGGTGCATGTCCAACCCGACGACAGGGGCCGGGGCACGCCCCCGACCCGCGGCGAGCACGCGGCTCACTCCCGCCCGCGGGCCCTCACAGCCCGCAGTCGCAGCACGAGCAGCATTCACAGCACTCGCAGCACTGGCAGGCCTCGCAGCAGTTGCAGTCGCAGTCACAGTCGCTGAGGCAGCCCTCGCGCTTCTTGCGCGACCAGGGACCCTCGTACTCCTCGGCGCAGCAGACCTTGCAGGTGCAGCACAGGCCGATCGCGGCGGCGCACCCGGCCCAGAAGCCGCGCTTTCCGGGACCGGGCGGCTGGAAGGAGGGTCCGCCGCCGAAGGGGTTGCCGCCACCGGCGTACGGGTTCTGTGGATCGTAGGGACCGTGCGGGGCGTGGGGGCTCTGCGGGCCGTAGGGGCCGCCGTGCTGGGGCGGCCCGAACGAACCCTCGGCCGGATGCACACCGCCGGCCGGACCGGTCGGCGGCGCCAGGACGCCACCCGCCCCGTGCGCGCCGTCCGCCGTGTGCCCGCACGCGGACGAGCCGAACGCGCGGTCCACCGACCGGCCCAGCTCGTGCGCCAGCAGCAGATGCGCCAGCTTGCCGTCGGTGAACCGGACCTCGCGCAGCGCGAGCCGGATCCCGCGCAGGGCGTCGTCGGCGAGCCGCCGCGCCTCGGTGAGCGACGTCCCGGTGGCCGTGAGCGGGTTCCACGCTCCCGACGCGGCGTCAGTTTCCCTGTCCTCGACGGCGTCCAGCAGATGCGCCAGCCGTCCGAAGAGCCGTCCCGCCTCGGCGAGCGGCTCCGCGTTGCCGGGCCGGCCGGCGAGTACGGCGGTGTGCGCGAAGGCCGCGGCCGTGGCGGTCTCGGTCGGTTCGGTGACGGTGAGCAGCGGCGTTCCGGGCCCGGCCAGCGCCTCGATGCCGATCTGCCGGTCCACGGCGTCGACGAGCACGGCGGTGTCGAAGCCGACGTCGGAACCGGTGCGCGCGCCGGCCCTGCCCCAGCTCGCGGCGACCCGGCGGGCGGCGAGCGCCACGGGCCGGCGCGCCAACAGCCCGTCCCCGTCGGCCACGTGGTCGCGGACCTTCGCCGAGGCGAGCACCAGCGAGACGGCGGCGGCCAGGCGAGCCCCCTCGCCCTGGGCGACGGAGGCGGTGCGCATGCCGCGCAGCGGGCAGGGCCCGGCGGTCCGGCGCCATCCCGTCGCCCGCTCCGCCTGAGCCTCCGTCAGAACGGATATCAGCAGACCGTCATAGTTCGTGACGATCCGCGCGAACTGCCCGTGGTCACCGCGCAGCGCGAGGCACAGCCCGCACAGGTGGGCCATCCACTGGGTCTTGAGCCCTTCACCGAGACGGTGGCTACAGGGCCTCACGATTCCGAACACGACACTCCCCCGTGACACGTACGACGTTGAGCGGCGGCATCCTAACGACCACTCCGTTCACCCGTACGCACCGACCGTCACCCGAACGCCGTGGCAAATCATATTTCACTCTCAGTCAGCAGCCGTACACAGCAAGACCCTTGGGATACCGGGGCTCTCGACGGATTCGCTGTGCACCAGTACCGTCACGAAACCCCCGCGCGGCGTCTATCCACTTGGCGCGACATCCGCATCATGGACGACCATGGGGATGCGGAAAGCACGAAAGACCGCTGTGAGAGGAGGCGTCCATGGGATCGGTGCGCAAGGCGAGTGCCTGGCTTGGCCTCGTCGACGACAACGATGACGAGCGTTACTACGACGACGACTACGCCGAGGGACAGGAGTCCGGCGAGGCCTGGGTCACCGACCCGCGGGTGAAGGTCGCGTCCGAGACGGCGGAGGAGAAGGGCCGCCGGATCGGCACGGTCACCCCGGACAGCTTCCGGGACGCGCGCGGCATCGGCGAGCTCTTCCGGGACGGCGTCCCGGTGATCATCAACCTCACGTCCATGGAGCCCGCCGACGCCAAGCGCGTGGTGGACTTCGCGGCCGGCCTGACCTTCGGCCTGCGCGGCACGATCGAGCGGGTCGCCACCCGGGTCTTCCTGCTGACCCCCGCCAACACGGAGATCGTCAGCGGCGAGGCCGCGGGCCGTCAGACGGACGGTTTCTTCAACCAGAGCTGAGGCAGGGCCGCTCACCGGCCCTGCCCCACGGGGTCCCCAGGGCTCTACCGGAAGGCGTCGAGTCCGGTGAGCGCCTTGCCCAGCACGAGTTGGTGCATCTCGACGGTGCCCTCGTAGGTGAGCACCGACTCCAGATTCGTGGCGTGCCGCATCACGGGGTATTCGAGCGAGATTCCGTTGGCGCCGAGGATCGTCCGCGCGGTGCGGCAGATCTCGATCGCCTCCCGCACGTTGTTGAGTTTGCCGAAACTGACCTGTTCGGGACGGAGCCGTCCCGCGTCCATGCGCCGCCCGAGGTGGTGGGCGAGCAGAATTCCCTTGTGCAGCTCGACCGCCATGTCGGCGAGCTTCGCCTGGGTCAGCTGGAAGCCGCCGATGGGCCGGCCGAACTGCTCGCGCGTCTTCGCGTACTCGACGGCGGCCTCGAAACTGGCCCGCGCCGCGCCCATGGCGCCCCACACGATCCCGTAGCGGGCGTGCGAGAGACAGCTGAGCGGTCCCTTCAGCCCGACGACGTCCGGCAGCACGGCGTCGGCGGGCAGCCGTACGTCGTCCAGGACGAGCTCGCTGGTGACGCTCGCCCGCAGCGACCACTTGTGCTTGATCTCGGGCGCGGAGAAGCCGGGCGCGTCGGTGGGGACGACGAAGCCGCGGATTCCGTCGTCCGTCTGGGCCCAGACCACGGCGACCCCGGCGACGGACCCGTTGGTGATCCACATCTTCCGGCCGTTGAGGACCCAGTCGCCGCCGTCACGCTTGGCGTGGGTGCGCATGGAGGCGGGGTCGGAGCCGTGGTCGGGCTCGGTGAGCCCGAAGCACCCGATGATCTCTCCGGAGGCCATCCGCGGCAGCCAGTTCTGCTTCTGCTCCTCGCTGCCGAACCGGTGGATGGCGTACATGGCGAGGGAGCCCTGCACGGAGACGAGGGAACGGATGCCGGAGTCGGCGGCCTCCAGTTCCAGGCAGGCGAGACCGTACTGCACCGCGGACGCCCCGGCGCACCCGTACCCCTGGAGCGACATGCCGAGTGCCCCGATGGCGCCGAGCTCGCGCGCCAGCTCCCGGATTCCGGGCAGCTCGCCCTTCTCGTACCACTCGGCGACGTGCGGCAGCACCCGGTCGGCCGCCCAGGTCCGCACGGTGTCGCGGACGGCGAGGTCCTCCGGGTCCAGCAGGTCGTCGATGCCGAGCGGGTCGGCGGGGTCGAAGGGCGGGAGCTTCGAGGACGCGGACATGAGGCAGCCTCCGGCACGCTAAAACTAGCAGTGTTAGTTACGACGTCGCGGCCGACGTTACGACGCAGTGTCCCGCACGTCCAGGGGCCCTCCCCACACGACCACGAACACGAACGCACGGCCACGCGTCACGAACGCAGGGCCACGCGGCACGGGCACGCGCCCTGCCGGAAGACCCGCACGGGCCCGCGGGCGGAGCCGGAGGGCACACGGGCCGGCGGGCAGAGCCGGTGGGCGCAGGGGCGGGGAGAGCTACGCGGTCACACGGGACTCGGCGACCTCGCGGGGTGCCGGGATCTCCGCCGGACCCGCCGCCGGAGCCGGGCACTCCATGACCCGCGGCAGCCGCAGCGCCATCACCGCGCCCAGCATCAGCAGGCCCGCGCTGACCAGCAGGGTCACATGCAGTCCGTGCACGAAGGAGTCCCGCGCGGCATGCCGAAGGGCCGCGCCGGGCGCCCCGCCGAGCCGCCCGGCGACCTCGTACGCCTCCCCGAGCGAGTGCCCCGCCGCGGTCGAGTCGGCGGCCGGAACCCCGGGAACCGACGAGAGCCCCGGCTTGTACGCGGCGTTCATCACGCTCCCCAGCAGGGCGATCCCGATGCCCGCACCCAGCTGGTACGAGGTCTCGCCGATGGCGGCGGCCCCACCGGCCTGCGCGGGCGGCGCCTCGCTCAGCATCGACTCGTACGCCCCGAAGAGCGTGGTCTCCAGGCCGAAACCGAGCAGCACGAAGCCGAAGAGCAGCAGCCCTGTGTTGTCGTTCCCGCCCATCGCGGTCAGCGTGACGACCGCGGCGGCGGTCAGGCAGAAGCCGAGGCTGACCATCGTGCGCGGGCCGAACCGCCGCAGCATCTTCGCCCCGGCGAGCCCGGCGGCCATCGCCGCGACGGTGAGCGGCAGCAGCCGCAGCCCCGTCTCCAGCGGCGAGAGGCCGAGCACGAGCTGGAGGTACTGCGCCGCGATCAGCTCCAGACCGACCAGGGCGAGCATGGCGAGGACGATGCATCCCACCGAGGTGCTGAACGCGGGCCGCGCGAACATCCGCAGGTCGACCAGCGGATGCGCACGCCGCCGCTGGCGCCGGACGAAGCCGGCCAGCAGCGCCCCGCCCAGGAGCAGGGGGCCCAGCGTGAGCGGGCCGAACGGGGCCTCCCCGCCGCCGAGCCGCTTCACGCCGAGGACGAGCCCGAAGAGTCCGGCGGCGGCCATCAGGGCTCCGACGATGTCCCAGGGACCGTTGCGGTCGCCCTTCGACTCGGGCAGCAGCATCCGTCCGATCGGCAGGCTGACCAGCATCAACGGGATGTTGACCAGGAAGACGGACCCCCACCAGAAGTGTTCGAGGAGGAAGCCGCCGAGCAGCGGTCCCACCGCCGCGCCCACGGCGGCGACCGCGCTCCAGATGCCGATCGCCAGGGCCCGCTCCCGCCGGTCGGGGAAGACCTGGCGCAGGATCGAGAGCGTGGCGGGCATGATCATCGCGCCGCCGACGCCGAGCAGGGCCCGCGCGAAGATCAGGAGCTGCGCGCTGTCGGCGCAGGCAGCGACGGCCGAGGCGACGCCGAAGAGGGCGTAGCCGAGCAGGAGGACGCGTCGGCGGCCGACGCGGTCGCCGAGCGTGCCGAACAGTATGAGGAGCGAGGCGCAGACCAGCGGATAGATGTCGACGATCCAGAGCAGCTCTATCGCGCCGGGCCTGAGGTCCTCGGTGACGGCGGGCACCGCGACGTGCAGCACCGTGGCGTCGAGCGCCACCAGCAGCAGACTGACGCACAGGACGACGAGCACGACCCAGCGGTTGGCACCGGCCCCGGTCTCCCGACGGCATCGCGCAGCGGCCGTGGTCGTCCCGGACATGTACGTACCTCCCAGATGTTCCCTCGCGTTCGGCGGAAACCTCAGGGTGGGGACTCCCTGGGGCTGTGGCCTGGGGGAGCGGAGTCCCGGCCCACGCAACAAAGGCGAGTGAGCGGCCCACAGTACGCGAGTTCCCGGTGATGACGCGTGGCAGACCTCTCACGTTCTTCCCGCATTGCGTGTGGCGTGCGCCACGCTCCCCTCGGAGCACCACGCCCCGCCGGGCCCGACGGTTCCGGGCGACATCGATAATCGAGCCCGTGACCGATCTTGAGACACCTGTCGCGACGCCGCCCCGCGCGGGCGCCCTGCGCCGCGCGGCCCCCGCCCTCCTCGGGTACGCGGGCGTCCGCGCGCTGGGGCTCGTGGTCCTCGCCGCGTGGAGCGCGGCGAACGGCAAGAGCGCGCACATCCTGCTCACAGCCCGCTGGGACGCGCTCTGGTACACCCGTGTCGCCGACCTCGGCTACGGCTGGGAGGTGCGGCTTCCGAACGGCGACGTGCACTCGAACCTCGCCTTCTTCCCGCTGCTGCCCTGGCTGGAACGTCTGGGCTCGGCCCTCACGCCATTGTCGTCCGCGGACGCGGGTCTGCTGGTGAGCACGGTGGCCTCGCTCGCCGCGGCCTGGGGGATCTTCGCCGTCGCGGAGCATGTGTACGGGCGGCGGGCGGGCGTCTGCGCCGTGCTGGTGTGGGCGGTGCTGCCGATCGGTGTCGTGCAGTCGATGGCGTACAGCGAGTCATTGTTCACGGCGCTCGCCGCCTGGTCGCTGTACGCGGTGCTGACCGGCCGCTGGGTCACGGCGGGCCTGCTCGCCGCGCTCGCGGGGCTGACCCGGCCGGTGGGGGTGGCGGTGGTCGCGGCCGTCTGGGTGACGGCGGTCATGTCGTTCGTACGGGACCGAAGCGCACCCGGCCCGGACGGCGCACCCCGGTGGCGACGCGCCCTCGGCATGCTTCTCGCGCCGCTCGGCGCCGCCGGCTATGTGCTCTGGGTCGGCCGTCGCACGGGCAAGGGCCCGCTCGGCTATCTCGACGTGCAGGCGGGCTGGCGCAACGGCTTCGACGGCGGCTACGCCTTCGCGCGCTTCGTGGCCGACAAGTTCACGTCCTTCCCGTCGGCCCTGGCCGGCGTCGGACTGATCGTCGGCGTCGCGCTGGTCGTCTGGCTGTACGTGACGTGCGTGCGCCAGGGGCAGCCGCTGCCGCTCCTGGTGTACTCGGGCGTCGTCACCGCGCTCGCCCTGTGCGCGTCGAGCTACTTCGGCTCGAAACCGCGCCTCCTGCTGCCCGCCTTCCCTCTTCTGCTGCCCCTCGCCCTGGCCCTGTCCCGGCTGCGTACGTCCAGGTCGGCGGCGGTCCTGGGTGGCGTGGCGGCGGCTTCCGCGGTCTACGGCGCCTTCTGGCTGAACGGCTCCGGTCCGCCATGATCGACTCCCGGACGCCCGGTGAGCTGCCGGACAATTCCAGCCCAGCATTCGGTGAACGAATATATAAGCGTCATAAAACCGAACCACGGACGGATCAATGGAATTACGAAGTCCACTCTCCGAGGATTAGACATTCATAGAAAATAAACACGGACCTGAGAGGAATCCCACATCACATCGTCATCACAAAGCGAGTGATTCGGCCTGGAACGCAGCTCACTCGCTGTAACGTCGATTGAGTGCGTACCGAACGAAACCTGACCCGTCTGGACCGGGTCTTCGCCCGGCTCGACCGTGAACCTGAACGGCCGGCCCACATCGACGTGCCGAGGATGAGCCGGCACAGGGTCGTGCTGTTCGCTGCGACCCTGGCCTTCTACCTGGCCATCGTGTGGGCCGTCGCCATCACTTCATGGCTGGTCAGATTCGACTGGCAGGTCATGTTCTTCCGGCCCTACCAGCAATGGCCGGAGATCCACGCGTTCCTGGACTACTACGTGGTGCTCGGCCAGCGCGGCCCCACCGCCGTGATGGTCGCCGCCTGGCTGGGCTGGCGCTCCTGGCGGCAGCACACCCTGCGCCCGCTGCTCACGCTGGGCGCCTCGCTGCTGCTCCTCAACATCACGGTCGGCGCCGCCAAGTTGGGCATGGGGCGCCTCGGCCCCCACTACGCCATCACCATCGGCTCGAACGAGATGGGCCTGGGCGGCGATATATTTCCTTCGGGTCACACCGCCAACGCCGTTGTGACCTGGGGCATCCTGGCCTATCTGGCCTCGACCCCACGGGCCCGGCGCTGGCTGTCCGCGCTTTCCGCGGTGACGTCGCTCGGCGTCGGTCTGACCACCGTGTACCTCGGCACGCACTGGCTGAGCGACGTACTCCTCGGCTGGGCCGCGGGTCTGCTGATCCTGCTGGCGCTGCCCTGGTGCGAGCCGCTGATCGCCCGCGCCGAGGCCGGGATCTTCTCGCTGCGCGACTCCTGGCGTGCCCGTCGCGGCGGTGTCGTGCCCGCTCCCGCGGCCTCGCCGGTCGGCGCCCCCGCCATGGTGCCGCACCCCGCCACCGCGGACGGCGACGTCCCCGCGCGGGAGCCGGCCGCCTCCGTCCGCGCGCCCCGAGCGCCGGTGTACCTGGCTCCCGGCCCGCACACGGCCCGCTCGGAGCGCACCCCGGTCACCCCGGTCGGCAGCCGCCGCCCGCCGCACGCCGACCGGGTGGCACGCTCGGCCACCACCTCGGCCCGCCCCCTGACGGGCGGCTGAGGACAACCGAACGGCGGGGCCGGTACGCACACCTGTCCCCGCACCGCGAAGGCCCCCGGCTCCTGACAGCCGGGGGCCTTCGTGCGTCGGCCGGGTCTCCTGCCGGGACCGCCGGGTCCCGTCGGCGTGGTGCCGTCAGCCCTTCCAGCAGCGCGTGACCCTGTCGTCCGTGACCTCGAAGTTCAGCCGCCCCACGAGGTACTCCATGGTGATGATCGCGCCCGGGGGCAGTGAGCGCACCGTGGTCCAGCCGTGCTCCCGGGCACGGCGCTCGGCGCTGCTCGCCTCCAGTCCTACGTAACTCTCCGGACTGTCCTGGGGCTCTGCGGAATGAGGGGGAATGGGTGCCATGACGGCCACGTTAGGCGGCGTCGCCCCGGCCGGGGAAGTCCGGATCGCCACCCAGCGTCACCCATACCCCTCCGGTCACACTTCTGTCACAGGATCACGACACGCGTTTCGGCCGAACTCCGTCACACGCACGAGGGGATCCCTACGCGTTCTGCACTCCTTCGAACGTAATTCGGAACCGGCGTGACACCGTCCCGAACGGCTCGATGGAATGTGCGGATCCAATGTCTCGGCACGGACTTTCCATTCCGATTCCCGGGCCCGCCGTGGAATCTGACGCCCCATGGGAAATACCCGTTCCGGCACAGGAACCCCACATGCGGCCGGCCGGCCCACGACCCACCGTGCACATCACGGCTGTGCCGGTGAACTCCGCTCCAGAGCCCGGGACAGCCGGTCCCGGGCCGCGGTGAGCGCGTCGGTGAGCCCGGCGGGTTCGAGGACCTCGAACTCGAATCCCGTCATCGTCACGTGCACGACCATGACGTCGAGACTGGCCGCCCCCGTCCGCAGGACACAGCTGTCCGGACCGGAGGCTTCGAGTGTTCCGGCGGACGGTGAGATCCGCTCGGCCGCCTCCTCCAGGGGCACCAGCAGCCGGATGACGGCGTGTGTGGCGTACGCGCCGGTGGAGACGCCCTTGGAGACGTACGCGGCGAGGTCCTCGGCCGGTGGGGTGCGGGGCCGGAAGCGCGGTCCGTGCGGCGGCCTGGGCGTGACACGGTCCACCCGGAAGGTGCGCCAGTCGTCGCGGTCGACGTCCCAGGCGACCAGGTACCAGCGGCGTTCGGTGCACACCAGGCGGTGCGGCTCGACGGTGCGGCGGGTCGAGGAGCCGCCGTGGTCGCGGTACTCGAAGCGGAGCCGCTCGCCGTCGCGGCAGGCGTTGGCCAGTTCGGTGAGGACGGCCGGGTCGACCGCCGAGGGCTGCGGGCCGCGCAGCATCGGCACGGTGAACGCGTTCAGGGCGCCGATCCTGCGGCGCAGCCGGTGCGGCAGTACCTGCTCCAGCTTGGCGAGGGCGCGGACGGAGGTCTCGCCGATGCCCTCGATGCCCTGGCCGGCGGCCGTGCGCAGGCCGACCGCGACGGCCACCGCCTCGTCGTCGTCCAGCAGCAGCGGCGGGAGTTCGGCCCCCGCGCCGAGCTGGTAGCCGCCGCCCGTGCCGGGGCTGGCGTTGACCGGGTACCCCAGCTCGCGCAGCCGGTCCACATCGCGCCGGACCGTCCTCGGCGTGACGCCGAGACGCTCCGCGAGATCGGCACCCGACCATTCCCGGTGGGCCTGGAGCAATGACAGCAGACGGAGCAGCCGTGCGGAGGTGTCCAACATGGACCCGAGTCTGTCAGCCCTTGCGGACATCTACGGTCCGCAAGGACTCGGTGCCCATGTCGGCGAGGTCCCCCACGGCTGCCGGTCTCCGTCGGGGAGCCTTGCCGCGGCCCGAAGGCTCAGGGCCGGTAGGACAGTTGCGGGACCTGGAAGCAGGTGGAGTTCATGTCGCCCTGGGAGACCCAGCCCCGGCCGTCCTTCCAGCGGGCCACCGACAGGCAGGCCCGCCGTGTCGTCGGCGGCTCGGCCAGCCGCTCGTACGTGACCGGGAGCAGCAGCCCGCCCGCTGTGTAGGGCTCGCCGCGGTTCATGAAGGCGTCGACGCACGCGCGGGTGACCCCGGCCCCCGTGCAGGACTTCGCCGCGTCGGCGAACCACCGTGCGGCCGCCCAGCCCTCCAGCTGCCACTGCGAGTGCGACCCGAATCCCTTGGTCGCGTCCCGGAACTCGCGTACGGCGGGGTTCGCGGTGTCCTCGTAGTCGCGGCTGGACCCGGTGGCCCACAGAGCGTTGCGGCACCGCGGGGAGTCCTTGTAGTCCTCGGCCACGGTGGACGTCCAGTTCTGCACGTTGGTGACCTTGGCGATGACCTCGGCGTCCACGTCGTCCATCGCCTTGCACAGCTGCGCGTTGCCGTGCGTGTCCACGGCGTCGAAGACGAGGTCGGCTCCCCGGTCCTTCAGATCGGCGGCGGCGGCACGGAAGTTGGGCAGCGCGAAGTCGACCTGTTCGGTGACCACCTGGTAGCCCTCGGCCTTCAGGCCCTGGGTGACGAGCCGGGCGTAGGCGGCCGACGCGGACTGGTTGTAGGAGACCACGGCGGCCGTGCGGGCGCCGTGCACGCGCTTGAAGTAGCGGTACACCTCGGTGCCCCCGTACAGCTTCCCGCCCCAGCCAGGCGTTCCGTCCCGGGGTGCGGGACTCCCGTAGATCCCGTACAGGTGCGGGTAGGTGTCGTACGCCGGCCCGATCGGCTGGCCACCGATGTCGGGCACGCGCGCGTGCGACACGCGCGAGGCGCCGGCGTAGTCGAGGGCCGTGGTCGCGACGAGGGCGACGACCTTGTCCTCGTCGATCAGCCGGTGCACGCACTCGTTGTTGCCGACACCGCTGCCGCCGTCGTCGCACAGCCGCACCTCGACGCGGCGCCCGTCGATGCCGCCGCGCGCGTTGAGGCGGTCGAAGTAGGCCTTCGCCCCGTCTCGCGGGCCGGTGAAGACCGAACCGCCGACGGGGCTGGTGGCACTGGTGACGATGCCGACCCGGATCGGGGCGGTGCCGCCCTGCCGGGTGGGGGTGGACCGGTTCTCGAAGTCGCTCTCGGGGAGGCGGCTGCCGCAGGCCGTGCCCAGCAGGAGGAGCAACGCGAGGGCGAGCCCCTCAGCAGCCGGGGCCGGGCGACTCATTGCCGCTCAACTGGACCAGCGCGCACAGGGTCTTGACGGAGACCTTCCAGGTGCCGTCCTGTTCGACGGCCGTCCCGGAGGCGCCCGGCAGCGCGGTCGCGCCCTTCAGGGTCAGCGAGTACGTGACGTCCGCGTCCCGCGGTGACGTGAACTCGACCTTCTCGACGTGCGCCTGCACCTCCTGGCCGCGCTTGTCGCCGTTGAAGCTCTTCAGGACCTCGGTCATGGCGTCGCCGTTCTCCAGGACGCTCTGCTTGTCCTTCTGGGGGACGGCGGGATCGAAGAACTTCTCCCAGTTCCGCTCGATCTCCTTCTCGGCCGCCGCCGGGTCGGACGGGGCGGTGGCGCCGGTCGACTGTTCGGCGGACCGCTCCACGGAGGGCGCGGGCGGGGCGCCGCCCCCACCGCCGCTGTCGTCGCCGCATGCCGTGAGGGCCGCGGCGAGGACGAGAACCGCCGCCGCTGCCCGGCCACTTGGCCGCCTGAGTTCGCTCCCGAGAACCATCTGGCTCACCACCGGGTGTAGTCCGGGCCATGTGCGCCCGGTGCTTTCAGGGTCAGCTTCCAGAAGGCATAGTGCAAGCCATTGGCCGACATGGACAGACACACGACGTGTGGGAGCCCGGATGCGGACATCTCGACTGCGGACCGTGCACCCCGTCCTGTGGGCCGGGTGGGCCGCGCTCGCCGCCGGAGCGGTGCTGTGCGTCATCGGCTGGTACGGCATCTCGGGCGAGCGCTACGCGGAGCGCCAACTGCCGTACCTCGCCTCGTGCACGGTGCCCGGGGCGGCGCTGATCATCGCGGGCGCGGTGCTCCTCACGCACGGCCGGAACGCACTGGCCGCGGCGCGCGTCGAGGAGTTGTACGGACTGCTGGTGGCGGCCGAGCCCGCCGGGGCGGCGGAGTCCGGGCCCGCCGTGAGCGCGCCCCTGGCCTCCAGCGGCGACCTGTCGATGGTGCCGGGCGGCACGCTGTGGCATCGCGCCGACTGCCCGCTGGTCGCCGGGAAGGCGGAGGCGGTGCCGGTGGACTCGCGGGTCCTGGCGAGCGGGGAGCTCGGGCCGTGCCCGATCTGCGAGCCGTCCGCCGCCGGTCCGGGAGACTGACGGCCCTGCCGTGGCCTCGCTGACGTACGACCTCACCCTCGCCGGTCTCTCGGTGGGAAGTGCCGCCGCGCTCACCGGGATCGGCCTGATCGTCACTCACCGCGCCACCGGGGTGCTCAACTTCGCACACGGCGCCGTCGCCATGGTGTGCGCCTTCCTGCTGCGCCAGTTCACCGTCGAGTGGGGCTGGCCGCTCGCGCTCGGCACCGCCGTGACCCTGCTCGTGGTGGCCCCGGCCATCGGTGTGGCACTGGAGCGCTTCGTGTTCCGGCCGCTGGCCGTGCTCGGCGGCGACCCGGCGCAGACGCTGGTCGCGTCGATCGGCGTCTTCGTCCTGCTGGTCGGCGGGGCGGCACTGGTGTGGGGCACCGGGGCACGGGCGGACGCGCCGACCGTGGTGTCGGCGGACCCCTGGGGGCAGTTGGCGGTGGCCCTCGCGCTCGCCGCGGCCGTGGGGGCCGTACTGCGTCCGCCGAAGGGACGCCCGCCGCGCTCGCGACGGCGGACCCGCTTCGCCACCGAACTGCGCGCCGTCGTCGACGACCGCCCGCTCGCCGGGCTCGGCGGCATCGACGCCGACCGGGTGGCGGCGGCCGGCTGGGCCTTCGGCTCCTTCACGGCCGGTCTGACCGGCGTGCTCCTCGCCCCGTACGTGCGCCTGGATCCGTACGGGATGCCGCTGCTGGTCATGGAGGTGATGGCGGTGGCGGTGGCCGCGCGGATGCGCAGTCTCCCCGTCGCCGTCGTGGTGGCCCTCGGTGTGGCGGTCGGGCAGAGCCAGTTGACCCGGCTGCACCCCGCGGGCCGCGCCGAACCGCTGCTCCAGGCGGTCGGCGCGAACCTGTTCGTGGTGGCGCTGCTCGTCTCGGCGCTCGTCCTGCCCGGCATCGGCACCCGTGACACGCTGCCGCGCACCGCGACGGCCCGCGTGGCGACGCCGCCGGGGGCGTGGATCGTGGCGGTCGTCCTCTTCCTGCTGCCCCTCGGGTTCGCGGGCTCGGACCTGCACGCGTCGGTCCAGGTGCCGGCGTTGGGCGTGGTCCTGCTGTCGCTGGTCGTCGTCACCGGCCGCGGCGGCCAGATCTCGCTGGGGCAGGCCGCGTACGCGGGTCTGGGCGCCCTCTTCACCGCGCTGCTCGCCGCGGGCCGCTTCCCCGGCCTGCCGCGCCTTCCCGAACTGGCCGCGCTCGCGGTGGCCGTGCTCCTGGTCGCGCCGCTCGGTGTGCTGACCGGGTGGCCGGCCATCCGGCGACACGGCCTGGCGCTCGCGCCGGCGACGTTCGCGGTGGGGGTGGGGGTCAGCAGGTTCGTCTTCGCCCAGCCGTACGCCACGTCGGGGCTCTCCCTCGGCCGCCCGGCCGGCTTCGGCGGCGACCGGGCGTACTACGTGCTCGAACTGGGGCTGCTGACCGCCGCGTTGCTGGCGGCGAACGCTCTGCGCCGGGGACGCACGGGACGCGCCCTCGCCGCCCTGCGCGACCACGAGCCGGGCGCCTCGGCGGCGGGTGTCCGCGTCCCGGCCCTGAAGCTGGCCGCGTTCGTCGCGGGTGCCGCGCTGGCCGCGCTGGGCGGCGGGATGCTCGGCATGGGGCTGCGCGCCTTCGACGCCGCGGCCTACGACCCGGTCCGGGGGTTGCTGTGGTTCGCGGCGGTCGTGGTCCTCGGCGCGGACAGCGTCCTCGGTGCACTGGCCGCGGCGGCGCTGCTGGTGGGCCTCGACGCGGGGGCGCGCGGCGGCGTCGCGGCGGCCCTGGTCGGCGTCCTGGCGGTCCTCGTCGGCCGCTTCCCCGGCGGTCCCTACGAGGCGCTGCGCACGGCGGCCTCCCGCCTCCGACTGCGCCGCGAGGTGTCCTTGACCCCGCTGGGGTCGCGAGTGCGCCGGCGACTGCTGCCCGTGGCGCCCCGGCCGGCCGGCCGCCTGTCACCGCACTCCGGCACGCCCGGCCCGCACACCCGGCAGGGAGCCACTCCCCCGCCGCCCCCGCGCACGCGGCCGGCGGCCCGCCCCTCGCCCCACTCCGGCACGCGAGGCCCTGCCGCCGTAACCGCACCCCGCAGCGGGCAGCGCCACACCGTCCCGGGCAGCAACCAGAGCGACTCCACCCCGGCCGGCCCGCACACCGGGCAAGGACCGACTCCGACTCCCCCGCCGCCCCCGCACACCCGGCCGGAGGCGGCGGCGCCCTCGCCGCCCCGCGGCCTGCCCGGGGCAACCGCTCCCGCGCCGCGCGGCTCCGTGCCCGGAGCGGCTGCCCCGTCGGGGTACCGCACCGGGTCGGGGGCCGTCTCCGTTCCCCCGGCGGGCGCCGAGCCGCGGGCTCCCCTGTCCGTGTCCCTGCGCGCCCGCGGTCTGCGCGTCGGGTACGGCGGGTTCACCGCCCTCGACGGGGTCGACCTGGACGTCCGGCCCGGACGCGTCACGGCCGTCGTCGGGCCCAACGGCGCCGGGAAGAGCACGCTCTTCCACTGCCTCGCCGGCACGCTGCGCCCGTCGGGCGGGCGGGTGCTGCTCGGCGGGCGGGACATCACCCGGCTCCCCGCGCACGCGCGCACCCGGCTGGGGATCGCGCGGACCTTCCAGCAGCTCGCCGTCTTCCCCTCCTTGACCGTGGCCGAGAACGTCCGGGTCGGTGCCGAGCAGGGCCGGACCGCCGATCCCGAGGCCGCGGAACGGGCGTTGCGGCTCCTCGGCCTCGACGGGCCGGTGCGGGCGCTGCCCGCGGCGGGGCTGCCCACCGGCACGCTCCGGCGCGTCGAGCTGGCCCGGGCGCTCGCGGGACGTCCCCGGGTGCTGCTGCTGGACGAGCCCGCGGCAGGACTCGACGCCCCCGAAGTGACCGCGCTGACACGGGTGCTGCGGGCGGTCGCCGCGGACGGCACCGCCCTCCTCGTCGTCGAGCACGACCTCGATCTCGTCGCCGACCTGGCGCACACCGTCCACGTCATGGTGGCGGGACGGGTCGTCACCTCCGGCCCCGCCGACCGCGTACTGGAGAGGGGGTACGACGGTTGAGTATCGCCCTGCGCCGAGCACGCGTGCGCTACGGCCCGCTGGAGGCCCTGCACGGCGTCACCCTGGCCGCCCCGGGTCCCGGTCTCACCGTGCTGCTCGGCCGCAACGGATCCGGCCGTACGACGGCGCTGCACGCGCTGGCCGGAACCGTGCCGCTGTCCGGCGGGGCAGTCGTGTGGGACGGCGTCGACGTCACCCGCAGGACCGCGCACGAACGGGCCCGGCTCGGCCTGTGCCTGGTCCCCGAGCGCCGGGCCGTCTTCGGTTCGCTCACCGTGCGCGCGAACCTGGAGCTCGCCGCGGGCGACTTCTCCCCCGCCCTCGACGCCTACCCGCGGCTGGAGCCCCTGCTCTCCCGTCGCGCGGGCACGCTGTCGGGCGGTGAGCAGCGGATGCTCGCCGTCTCCCGCGCCCTGCTCGCCCGCGCGCGGGTGGTGCTCGTCGACGAACCCGCGCAGGGCATGTCCCCGGCGGTCGCGGCACGGACGTACGACCTGCTGGCCGGTCTCGACGCGTGCGTGGTGGTCGCGGAGCAACGACTGCCGCCGGGGCTGCGCGGACGGACCGATCGGACGACGTTCGTGTACGAACTGAGCCGGGGCGAGGTCGTGTTCAGCGGAGAGGCGGCGGAGACTGCGCGAAGAGCGACGGGCGCAGTGGCGGACCGAACAGGACGAGGCCCAGGTGGCGGGAGCCGGCCGAACCCTCCGGGATGACCAGCAGGGTGCCCTCGTTCAGCTTGTCCGGCGACTTTCCGACGATCTGCTTGTTGACCTTGTACAGCGCCTGCCAGCCGCCCTTGACCTTGTACTTGCGGGCGATCGACGCGAGCGTCTCGCCGTGCTTGACCACGTGCATGCGGCCCTGGAGCGCGTATCTCCGGGAGCAGACCGGCCAGGCCCCCCAGCCCTGGGAGGCCACCACCTTCTCGGCGATCTTGATCTGCTCCGCGCGGGTGGCGAGGTCGGCACGCCGGGCGTACTTGAGTCCACCGAACGCCTCCCAGGTGGGCTGCCAGAACTGCAGCCCGCCGTAGAAGCCGTTCCCCGTGTTCGCGTCCCAGCGGCCACCGCTCTCGCACTCGGCGACGCAGCCCCAGGGCCACTGGTCCTTCGCGCAGTCGTACGACACCCGTGTCATGTCGGGGCCGGGAAGCGGGGGCGGGGGCGCGGCGACGGCGTCCGAGGGCACGAGGACGGCCAGCGCGGTGACCGCCACGACGCCGGCGGACACGACCGCGTGCCCGAGGCGCCCGGCCGCGTGTCTGGCGTGCTCGGCCGCCTGCCGGAGGCGGTTGATCGACGGGGGCGACGGGACCGGCCGGGTCGGCATGAGGAACATCGCGCCCACGCTAGGCGGCTCCTCCGCCCGGCCGGTCGAGCCGCGCCCGGTGCGTCCGGGGCCCCACCCGGTCGGAGGACCGGGTGGGGCCGCATGCCCGGGGCGAGGGGGAACGCGACTCAGAGGTCGAGCCGCAGCCCGGGCACGATCAGGTTGGGGTCGTCGCCGATGACGGTGCTGTTGGCGGCGTAGACCTTCCGCCAGGTGGTGCCGTGCCGTTCGGCGATACCGCTCAGCGTGTCGCCGCTGCGGACGGTGTAGTCACCGCGCGACGCGTCACGGTTGGTGTGGCCCGACGGGCGTGCCGGCGTCTTCGACGGCTTCGGCTTCGACGGGGCCGACTCGGGTGTCGACTTCGTGGCGGCCGTCCCCGCGGCCGATCCGGCGCCCGAGGACGCGGGCGCGTTTCCGTAGGCTCCGGCGCGCGCCGCACAGGTGGGCCACGCGCCCCACCCCTGCGCCCGCTGGACCTTGGTGGCGACGGCGATCTGCGCGCCCCTGGAGGCCTGGTCGGCCCTCGACGCGTAGGCGGTGCCGCCGTACGCGCGCCAGGTGCCCGCGGAGAACTGGAGCCCTCCGTAGTAGCCGTTGCCGGTGTTGATGTGCCAGTTGCCGCCGCTCTCGCACTGCGCGATGCGGTCCCACACTCCACTGTCGGCCGCGGCGGCGTCACCGCTCGCGGCGAGCAGTCCGAGCGGGGCGAGGAGCGCCGCCCCGGCGAGGACCGCCGTCGTACGGGCCTTGCCGGCCGTACGAGCCTGATGGGTGTTCTCGGCACATTCGGACATGTAATTCCCTCTCGAAACACCCGGGGTCCCCCAGGGCGGGGCGCGACGGCCCGCGCATGGGACGCGGTCGGCGCGCTCCGCCCCGTCCGCCGGAGGCTGTACTGAGAGCTGGATGGTTCGGCCGGCGGACCTGCCCGAGCGGTGCTCGTTGCACACGGCCGAGGAATCTAGGGAGCCGACCGCCCCGATATCAACCAACTCCTTGTCATTCGAGGCCAGTTAGCCGTTACCGCGAGTATCGTCGATTTTCGGCCACCCATTTCATTGGGTGATTTCAGGATTTATCGACCTGTCATCTTCGCGACCTGTGACCCACTTCACCGCCTCAACTTCCTTGGCGCTCAGACAAGTTGACTGGGAGTGACCGATTCCGCAGGCGATCTCACCCTGGGCGTCGGATGGTTCGATTCCGTTCGCGCTCGGGCGTGACTCCGGCCACAGATCGTCCGTTGTCATCTTCATGAGCCGGGATCCCCCGGGTTCATGGGCCGGGAGCCACCCGGCATCACCGCGCACCGCATTCCCGAGGAGCCACCGTGCCGCGCATGCTCGACGTCAGCGACGACGTACGCGCCGAGATCGGCGACGAAGAAGCCGACCGGCTGCTCGCCGGAGAGAACGCCCCCGGCAGTTACGACTGCACGTCCTGCCGCACCCCGGGCGACTCGGAACAGGAGCGGACCAGCACCGTCCTGTTCATCGGCGACGAGACAGCCGTCCTCGCCTTCGCCCACGCCACCTGCCTGCCCTCACAGGTCGTGCAGGTCACCGAGGAGCAGCTGCAGGGCGCCGTCCGCTCGATCCACCCCGACGGCATCCCCACCGAGTTCGTTCCCGAGCAGGCCGTACTGGGTGTCACCAGCGGACTCGTCCTGATCAACGGCGAGTTGCACCCGGCGCTCGTCGTCGAACCGACCGGCCCCATCGTGCGCCCCGGCTCGACCGACATCGGCGACGACTTCCTCCCCCTCCTCATCGAGCAGGGCTTCATGCCGGTGACCGCGGTGAACGCGGTGCCCCCGGTCCTGCACGGCTGGTCCGTGCTGCTCGCCATGGGCCAGTTGCACGCCGTGCTCCAGCCGGGCACCGGCGGTGGCTCCCCCGTCGCGTGGTGGCAGGCCCACCAGGCGCTCCAGGTCGCCGAGAGCTGGCGGTCGGCCGCCAACAAGCACCAGCAGGTGCTCCTGTTCGCGGCGCCGGTCGGCTCGATCGGCCGCCAGCCCCGCGAGGACCTGCTGCGCGACGCGCTGGACAAGGCGGCGGCCAACGGGAAGCTCGTCGCCGCCACCATGCCGCTCGCGGGCACCTGAGCCGGCCCCCGGGGAGCCCGGGCGCGAAAGTGCGCCGGGCACACTCCGGTTGACCTGCGAAAGCGACGTGGTGGCCGCATCCGTTGGGCAGCGGGGTCGTTGGCACATACGTGCACACCTACGAAGCCCCCCGCCGCCGGCCCTTCCAGCCGGACCCGCCCGCGCGATCGGCGCAGGACACCTCGGGCGGTCCATCGGCCACGCCGATCTACGACGCGCTGTACGCCGAGTGGCTCAGGACCCTGCCCGGCGACCGGCACGGCGAGGAGGGTCTGGCCTTCACGGCCTTCGGGAGCATGCCGCGCGGTGCGACCACGTACGGCGCGTCCGGCTCGTACAACTCCTACAGCGCCGGTGCGCACTCCGCGCGGCACAGTGCCGTGCAGCAGGGTCACACCACGACGGCGACGGCCATCTGGCAGCCGAGCGGGCGGCAGCACAGCACCGGGATGCACCACATCCCGGCCGCGCTGCCGCCCGCACCGCGTCGGGGTCTCTGACCCCGCCCATGAGGAAGGGCCGGTTCCCCCGGGGGAGCCGGCCCTTCCTCATGTCCTGCTACTTCTTCTTCGCGCCGCGCTTCTCGCGCACCCGCACCGAGATGTGCAGCGGCGTGCCCTCGAAGCCGAACTCCTCGCGCAGCCGACGCTCGATGAAGCGACGGTAGCCGTGCTCGATGAAGCCGGAGGCGAAGAGCACGAACCGCGGGGGCTTGGTGCCCGCCTGCGTGCCGAACAGGATGCGGGGCTGCTTGCCGCCCCGGATCGGGTGCGGGTGGGCGGCGACCAGCTCACCGAGGAAGGCGTTCAGCCTGCCGGTCGGGACGCGGGTCTCCCAGCCGGCCAGGGCCGTCTCGATCGCCGGGACGAGCTTCTCCATGTGACGGCCCGTGCGCGCCGAGACGTTGACGCGCGGCGCCCACGCCACCTGGCCGAGCTCGGTCTCGATCTCGCGCTCCAGGTAGTAGCGGCGCTCCTCGTCGAGGTTGTCCCACTTGTTGAAGGCGAGGACGATCGCCCGGCCCGCCTCGACCGCCATGGTGACGATGCGCTGGTCCTGCACGGAGATCGTCTCGGACGCGTCGAGCAGGATGACGGCGAGCTCGGCCTTCTCGACGGCGGCGGCCGTGCGCAGCGAGGCGTAGTAGTCGGCGCCCTGCTGGAGGTGGACGCGCTTGCGGATGCCCGCCGTGTCCACGAACTTCCAGGTGACACCACCGAGTTCGATGAGCTCGTCGACCGGGTCGCGGGTGGTGCCCGCGAGTTCGTTGACGACGACGCGTTCCTCGTTCGCCACCTTGTTGAGCAGCGACGACTTGCCGACGTTCGGGCGGCCGATGAGGGCGATGCGGCGCGGGCCGCCGACGGCGGAGCCGAAGGTCTGCGCCGGGGCCTCCGGCAGCGCCTCCAGGACCGCGTCGAGCATGTCGCCGGTGCCGCGACCGTGCAGCGCGGAGACCGGGTGCGGCTCACCGAGACCGAGGGACCACAGGTACGAGGCGTCGGCCTCGCCGCTCGGTCCGTCCACCTTGTTGGCGCACAGGACGACGGGCTTGCCCGCCTTGCGCAGCAGGCGGACGACGGCCTCGTCGGTGTCGGTGGCGCCGACCTTGGCGTCGACGACGAAGACGACCGCGTCGGCGGCCTCGATCGCGTACTCGGCCTGCGCGGCCACCGACGCGTCGATGCCGAGGACGTCCTGCTCCCAGCCGCCGGTGTCGACGACCTTGAAGCGGCGGCCCGCCCACTCGGCCTCGTAGGTGACACGGTCACGGGTGACGCCCGGCTTGTCCTCGACGACCGCCTCACGGCGGCCGATGATCCGGTTCACCAGGGTCGACTTGCCGACATTGGGACGGCCGACGACGGCGAGGACGGGCAGCGGGCCGTGGCCCGCCTCCTCGATCGCGCCCTCGACGTCCTCGACGTCGAAGCCCTCTTCCGCGGCGAGCTCCATGAACTCCGCGTACTCGACGTCGCCGAGTGCCCCGTGGTCGTGCTCTGCCGAGCCCTCGGGCTGGATGTGGTCGTTCATGAAGTCCGTACCTCGTCGTTCATTCGTGGTGATCGGTGGACCGCCCGCCTCCGGGAGATCCACTACTCAAGTGTCGCCTAGTGCCCGATGGGGCGCCCGGCGTTTTCCCGGCGTCCGGTCAGACGCCGGGCCTCGTCCAGATGGGCGCTCAGCTGCTTCTGGATGCGGGTGGTGGCCTCGTCCAGCGCCTTGCGCGTGCGCCGCCCGGTGCCGTCACCCGCGTCGAACGGGTCGCCGAAGACGACGTCGACCCGGCTGCGCAGCGGGGGCAGCCCCTTTATCAACCGGCCCCGCCTGTCGGAACTTCCCAGCACCGCCACCGGCACGATCGGGGCTCCGCTGCGTACGGCGAAGTACGCGAGGCCGGCCCGCAGCGAGGCGAAGTCGCCCTCGCCACGCGTGCCCTCCGGGAAGATCCCGAGCACGCCGCCGTTCTCCAGGACGCCGAGCGCCTGGGTGATGGCCGTGCGGTCGGTGGTCTCGCGGTCCACCTTCAGCTGGCCGATGCCCAGCAGGAAGGGATCGAGCGGCCCGATGAACGCTTCCTTCTTGATCAGGAAGTGCGTGGGCCGGGGCGCGACGCCCATGACCATCGGGCCGTCGATGTTGTGCGAGTGGTTCACGGCCAGGATCGCCGGGCCCGTCGCGGGCACCTTCCAGGCGCCCAGGACGCGCGGCTTCCACAGCCCGTACATCAGGCCGACGCCGATGCGGCGCCCGACCTCGGCGCCCCTCTCGGAGGGTGCGGTCACTTCGCGGCCCGCTTCTCCTCGACGAGGGTGACCACACACTCGATGACCTGCTGGAGCGTGAGGTCGGAGGTGTCCACCTCGACCGCGTCGTCCGCCTTGGCCAGCGGGGACGTCTTGCGGCTGGAGTCGGCCGCGTCCCGCTTGATGAGCGCCTCGCGCGTGGCGTTGACGTCCGCGCCCTTCAGCTCACCGCTGCGGCGGGCGGCACGGGCCTCCGGGGAGGCGGTGAGGAAGATCTTCAGGTCGGCGTCCGGCAGCACGGTGGTGCCGATGTCGCGGCCCTCGACGACGATCCCGTACGCGGCGGAAGCGGCGAGCGAGCGCTGCAGCTCGGTGATGCGGGCGCGCACCTCGGGCACCGCGCTGACCGCGCTGACCTTGGAGGTGACCTCCTGCGTGCGGATCGGGCCGGCGACGTCGGTCCCGTCGACCGTGATGGTCGGCGCGGAGGGGTCGGTGCCGGAGATGATCTCCGGCTTCTCCGCCGCGGCAGCGATCGCGGAGGGGTCGGCGACGTCGATGCCGTTGCTCACCATCCACCACGTGATCGCCCGGTACTGGGCCCCCGTGTCCAGGTAGCTCAGGCCGAGCTGCGCGGCGACGGCCTTCGAGGTGCTCGACTTGCCCGTGCCGGAGGGGCCGTCGATGGCGACAATCACAGCCGGAGCGGTCCGGGCGGCCTTTTCCACGGTGACGGACACCTTCCTGGTACGGGGTGATGGGTGTGGGGGCACGATCGCGCCCCGCCCAAGGTTACTGGCTTCGCGGACCCCTTATCACTGGCCCTTCCCGCGGCCGGATCACCGGCCCACGCCAGGACCGGCCGCCGTGCCCGTCCACGGACGCCCGACCGCGCCCCGGGGAGCGCCCGGCCGCCGGCGTCACCGCCGCGGGTGCGGGGGTCACGGCGGCGGCCGGTCCCGCCCGGTGGCCGGGTGGCCGCTACTGCCGCAGCGCCCAGCCCCGCTCGCGCAGTGCCGCGCTCAGCACCGGCACCGCCTTGGGCTCCACCATCAGCTGGACGAGTCCGGCCTGCTGGCCGGTGGCGTGCTCGATGCGCACGTCCTCGATGTTGACCCCGGCCATCCCCGCGTCCGCGAAGATGCGGGCCAGCTGACCGGGCTGGTCGTCGATGAGGACGGCCACGGTCTCGTACACGCGCGGAGCCGAACCGTGCTTGCCGGGGACCCTGACCTGGCCCGCGTTGCCGCGGCGCAGCATGTCCTGGATGCCGTCGACACCCTCGCGGCGCTTGGCCTCGTCGGAGGACTGGAGGGAGCGCAGCGCCTGGACGGTCTCGTCGAGGTCGGAGGAGACGTCCGCGAGGAGGTCGGCGACCGGCCCCGGGTTCGCGGAGAGGATGTCGATCCACATCCGGGGGTCCGAGGCGGCGATACGGGTCACGTCACGGATGCCCTGCCCGCAGAGCCGCACCGCCGCCTCCTCCGCGTGCTCCAGGCGTGCGGCGACCATGCTGGATACCAGGTGCGGCATGTGCGAGACGAGGGCGACGGCCCGGTCGTGGGCGTCCGCGTCCATGACGACCGGCACGGCACGGCAGTGCGACACCAGCTCCAGGGCGAGGTTCAGGACCTCGGTGTCCGTGTCGCGGGTGGGAGTGAGCACCCAGGGACGGCCTTCGAAGAGGTCTCCCGTCGCGGCCAGCGGGCCCGACTTCTCGCGGCCCGACATGGGGTGCGTACCGATGTACGAGGACAGGTCGAGGCCGAGCGCCTCCAGTTCACGGCGTGGTCCGCCCTTGACGCTGGCGACGTCGAGGTAGCCGCGCGCGACCCCGCGGCGCATGGCGTCCGCGAGCGTGGCCGCCACGTGCGCGGGCGGCGCCGCCACGATCGCCAGGTCGACGGGCCCCTGCGGCGGCTCGTCCGTGCCGGCGCCGAGCGCCGCCGCCGTCCGGGCCTGCTCCGGGTCGTGGTCGGCGAGGTGGACGACGACCCCGCGGGCCACCAGTGCGAGGGCCGCCGACGTGCCGATCAGCCCGGTCCCGATGACGAGTGCGGTCCTCACTGGGCGATGTCCTTGCGCAGTGCGCCGGCTGCGCCGAGGTAGACGTGCACCACGTCGGCGCGCGGCTTGTCGGACTCGATGTGCGCGAGGACCCGTACGACCCGGGGCATCGCGCCCTCGATGTCCAGTTCCTGCGCGCAGATCAGCGGGACGTCGACGATGCCGAGTCCCCGGGCCGCGGCGGCCGGGAAGTCGCTGTGCAGGTCGGGCGTGGCGGTGAACCAGATGCTGATCAGGTCGTCCGCGGTGAGCGCGTTGCGCTCCAGGATGGCGGTGAGCAGCTCGCTGACCTGCTCGTCCATGTGCCCGGCCTCGTCCCGTTCCAGTTGGACGGCGCCCCGGACCGCTCGTACCGCCACGGTGATGCTCCTCGCTGATGTACGTACGTGTCTGAACGCACCAGCGTAGTCAGCCCGCGACGCACGGGTGCGGGGCGCCCGCCTGCCGAGACGAGCGGACGCCCCCTACGGACCGGTGATTATCAGAGGTTCTGCGCCCGGATGAGGTCCTCCAGGGACCCTGCGGGCATCTGCCCCTCGGGCGTCAGTCTGTCGACGGCCCGGGGCAGGTTCTCGGCGATCTGGGTCGCGGCCTGGTCGGTGGTGATCCCGGCCTCGTCGGCGACCTGCTTGAGGGTGTCGTCGGGCAGCGCGTGCTGGATCTGTGCGCCGGTCACGGACTGGTTCTCTCCGGTGCCGACCCAGGAGTCCTTCTGCTCGGCCAGACCTGCCTTGGTGAGCATGTCCAGCAGGCCGCCCAGCGGATTACCGCCCGCGGCACCCGAGCCGCCGCCGCTCAGGGCTCCGAGCAGGGCGCCGAGGATGTTGCCCGCACCGGAGGCGCCCGCGGCGCCGCTCTGGCCGGAGCCGCCGAGGAGGCCGCCGAGATCGTTACCCGCCATGGTCACGCCTTTCCTGAGGAGGGCCGGGGGCAGGTCGCCCCACGGCCTCAGACCCTGCCAATCTCACGTGAATCGCTGTATTCCGCCACTTGTGGTGAGAACACCCCTGTACGCCTCTGGACGCGGAGGCGCGCGTCCGCTGTCATGGCAGGAGGCTCGCCTCGGGGGAGGCCCGTATGACCCGCATGAAGCGTCCAGGACCCCTTCTCACCCTGCTGGCGGGACTGCTGCTCGGGGTGTTCCTGCTGTCGCTCAACGCGACGACGGGGACGAGGAACGCGTCCTCGGCCCAGGAGGAACCGCCGGCCACAGCCGTGTCGCCCGGCGCGACGGCCGGCCCGACCGCACCCACGCCCGCTTCACCGGTCGCGCCGTCGACGGCGTCCGCGCGCCCGTCCCGGAGCGCCGCGGCCGACGCCGACTACGCGGGCCGTACCGACGACGACTCGTCGGCGGTCGCCGTCTCGCTGCGCGACGGCCGGGCGATCGCCTACTTCTGCGACGGACGGGACAAGGAGTCCTGGCTGAAGGGCGACGTCGAGGACGACGGCACCATGAAGCTCACCGGGAAGAACGGCGCGAAGCTCGACGGCACCCTCCAGGACGGCAGGCGGATCCGCGGAACCGTCGATCTGGGCGGGCACCGCTACGGATTCACCGCCGACAAGGCGGTCAAGCCGTCCGGCCTGTACCGGGCGACCGCCACGGTGCGCGGCGCGAAGGTCGACGGCGGCTGGATCGTGCTGCCCGGCGGTCGGCAGGTCGGCGTCCTCGACCGCGACGGCAGGCCGTCCACGGCGCCCAGGATCGACCCGGAGACCGGTGCCGTGACGGTCGACGGCCGGACGATCACGGCGAAGCCCGTCACTCCCTGACCCGCACCGGGCTCGGTCCGCCGCCCTACGGCGGTGCCCATGCCCGCGCAGTGGCCCCGTCCCGCCCCCGCCGCACGCTCCGCGAACGCCCGCGGCCAGGCACCCGCACCCGCACCCGCACCACCGGCACCCGTCCCGTCCCCCGCCGGCCCCCGTCCTTCCTGACCAGGGCACCGACACCAGGGAACCGATATGACCGTGGACCCGAACGCCGCCACCCAGGGCTTCCCCTCGCCGGGGCCCGTCCACCACCGCTCGCACCCGGCCCGCTACCTCGTCCCGGCCCTGGTCGCCGCGGCGGTCGCCGTCGGGCTGGGCGCCTACGGCAAGGTGCACGACCCGGCCGGGACCGCCTTCAACATCGCCGGCTTCAGCAGCACGGGCGCCGTGAAGTCCTGGCTCGCGACGGCCGCCTTCTTCTTCGCGCTCGTCCAGGTCGTCTCCGCGTTCATGGTCTACGGCAGACTGCCGGGCCCCGGTTGGGCGCCGGCGCTGCACCGCTGGTCGGGCCGCGCCGCCTTCCTCGTGGCCGTCCCGGTCGCCGTGCACTGTCTGTACGCATTGGGCTATCAGACGTACGAATCGCGCGTCTTGTGGCACTCCCTCCTGGGTTGCTTCTTCTTCGGCGCCTTCAGTGCCAAGATGCTGCTGCTCCGCTCGGAGCGCCTGCCCGGCTGGCTGCTGCCGATCATCGGCGGCCTCGTCTTCGCCGTGCTCACGGCCATCTGGCTGACCTCTGCCCTCTGGTTCTTCCGTACGTTCGGAGTGACGACATGACCAACCGCTCGACGCGGCGCACGGTTCTCGCGACAGGGACGGCCGCACTGCTCGCGGGGTGCAGCAAATACGGCGACAACAGCAGCAGCGAGTCCGAGTCGTCTCCCTCCGAGGCCCCGTTGGCGGACACGTCGAAAGCCCCCTCGTCCGCTCCGTCCGCGGCGGCGTCCGGCGGCAAGGAGCTGACCACGAAGGCCGCCGTCCCGGTGGGCGGCGGCAAGATCTTCAAGGAACAGAAGGTGGTCGTCACCCAGCCGAAGAAGGACGAGTTCAAGGCCTTCTCGGCGATCTGCACCCACCAGGGCTGCACGGTGAACCGCGTGGTCGACGGCCTGATCGACTGCCCCTGCCACGGCAGCAAGTTCAGCGTCGTGGACGGCGCGGTGAAGGCCGGCCCGGCTCCGCGTCCGCTGCCCGCCAAGAAGATCACCGTCGACGGAAATTCGATCCGGCTGGCCTGAGGCAGCACGTACGCTCCAGGAATGGATGCCGCGGCCCTGGTGCGTGACCACACGATCTACTCCTGCGTGATGGGTTCGCGCGCCTTCGGGCTGGCCACCGACACCAGCGACACCGACCGCCGGGGCGTGTTCCTCGTCCCCACCCCGCTCTTCTGGCGCTTCGAGAAGCCGCCGACGCACGTGGAGGGCCCGGCCGAGGAACAGTTCAGCTGGGAGCTGGAGCGGTTCTGCATCCTGGCGCTGCGCGCCAACCCGAACGTCCTGGAGTGCCTGCACTCCCCGCTCGTCGAGTACGCCGACGCCACCGGCCGCGAACTGCTCTCCCTGCGCGAGGCCTTCCTGTCCCGTCAGGCGCACGAGACGTTCGCGCGCTACGCCATGGGGCAGCGCAAGAAGCTCGACGCCGACGTCCGCAGCTACGGCGCCCCGCGCTGGAAGCACGCCATGCACCTGCTGCGGCTTCTCACGACGTGCCGCGATCTCCTGCGCACCGGCGAGCTCCGGATCGACGTGGGCGAGCAGCGTGAGCCGCTCCTCGCGGTGAAGCGGGGCGAGGTCCCGTGGGAGCGGGTGGAGGCCTGGATGTCCCGGCTGGCGGCGGAGACGGACGAGGCGGCCGCGGGAAGTCCCCTCCCGTACGAGCCGGACCGGGCCCGCGTGGAGGACTTCCTGGTCCGGGTGCGCCGCGCCTCAGCCCTCCAGGCGGACCCGGACGACGAAATCGTGCAGGGCGTCGTGGGCGGTTGATGCCTCGGGCAGCGCCGAGGCGTCCTGGGCCTCGTCCAGCAGGGTGTGCAGCCGCTCCACGTCGTCCCGCACCCGCGCGTGGTCGACGTCGGCCGCACCGTGCTCCCGCTCCGCCTTCGCGGCGATCAGGTCGGGCAGCCGGGCGGGGGCCTCGGCCACGCACCCGACGAGCGTGGGCAGATGGGCCTGCACCTCACCGCTGCGCATCAGATGGACGCCGGTGAGCAGCACACGGAAGGTGTAGAGCAGCGGTTTGAGTTCGCCGGTCCGCTCGAACAGCCGCCACTGCGTCGCGGCGAAGCCCCGGTAGTGGTGGGCGTGATGGCGGGTGAGCACGGCGGGGGCGAGCGAGACCAGCTCGCGGTGCGCCTCGGTGGTGTGCACGACCAGGGGGGACAGGAGCTGCTCCAGCACGTAGCCGTTGCGCCGCAGCATCAGCCGGACGAACTTGCGCAGGTCGTGGGTGACGAGGTCCATCTCGACAGCGTCCTCGAACCACATCCGCGACCGGGTCTCCTCCGGTTCGCGCAGGCCGACGAGTTCGGCGGTGGGCAGCAGATGGACGCCCCGCAGGTCGACGTCGGAGTCGCGCGAGGGGAAGCCGTAGAGATGGGCTCCGGAGACCGTGGCGAAGAGCACCGGGTCGGGCTGCTGCGCCACCACGGCCCTGAGGTCGATGTCGAGGACGTCCGTCATCCGTCAAGCGTCCCAGAGCGCCCCCAGCGACATGAGGTCGCCCTGGTACTCGATCCGGTCGGCCCAGGCCGTCGGCCAGGCGTCCGAGCCGTGGTAGGCACCGGCGAAGGCGCCCGTCAGGCAGGCGATGGAGTCGGAGTCGCCCGAGGTGCAGGCGGCCCGGCGCAGCGCCGTGAGGGGCTCGTCGACGAAGAGCAGGAAGCACAGCAGGCCGGTGGCGAGGGCCTCCTCGGCGATCCAGCCGCCGCCGGTGGCCATGCAGGGGTCGCTCTCGGGCGAGACGGTCCGCACGGCGTGCCGCAGCTGGTCCAGGGCGGCGAGGCACTCGTCCCAGCCGCGGGTGATGAACGCCTCGGGCGTGGGGTCCTCGCTGTAGGTCCACAGGTCGCCGAGCCAGCGGGAGTGGTAGCGGTGGCGGTTCTCGTACGCGTACGACCGCAGCCGGCCGACGAGGCCCATCGGCTCGACGCCCTGGGTGAGGAGCCAGATCGCCTGCGCGGTGAGGTCCGCGGCGGCGAGGGCGGTGGGGTGTCCGTGGGTGAGCGCGGCCTGGAGCTGCGCGGCACCGGCGCGCTGTTCGTCGCTGAGTCCGCGGACCAGTCCGACGGGAGCCACGCGCATGTTGGCGCCGCAGCCCTTGGAGCCGATCTGACTGGCCTCCTGCCAGCGGCGCTTCTCGTTCTTGAGGAGGTTGCAGGCGACGAGGCAGGTGCGGCCGGGCGCGCGGTTGTTGTCGGGCGACTGGTACCAGTCCACGAACTCCTCGCGGACCGGCCGTTCCATCCGCAGCGGGCCGAGCAGTCCGCGGTCCATGGCCGTGCGCAGGCCCCGCGCCAGCGCCAGCGTCATCTGGGTGTCGTCGGTGACCTTCGCGGGCGTGGGCAGCGCCATCTGCCGCCAGGGACCACACTTGTCGAGGATCGCGGGGACGGAGTTGAACTCGGTCGGGTACCCGAGCGCGTCGCCGAGGGCGAGGCCGATGAGGGATCCGGTGGCGGCGCGCTTGGCGAGAGTCGTGGCGGTCATCAGGGCCGTCCTTCCGAACTGGGACGCAGCAGGGGCGGGTGCAGGGCTTTGGCGCCGCCCGCGCGGTAGAGCGCGGCGGGCTTGCCGCGGCCGCCGGTGAGGCGCGCGGCGCCGGGGACCTGCTCGACGAATCCGGGCGTGGCAAGGACCTTGCGCCGGAAGTTGGGCCGGTCGAGGGCGGTGCCCCACACGGTCTCGTAGACCTGCTGCAGCTCGCCGAGGGTGAAACGGGGCGGGCAGAAGGACGTCGCGAGACAGGTGTACTCGAGCTTGGCGCCGACGCGTTCGTGGGCGTCCGCGAGGATCCGGTCGTGGTCGAAGGCGAGCGGGCCCAGCGCGTTGAACCGCAGCCATTGGGCCTGTGCGGCGTCGCCGCCGCCACGCGGCTCGGGAGGGTCCGGGAGCAGCGCGGCGAAGGCGACGGAGACGACACGCATCCTGGGGTCACGGTCGGGCTCGCTGTAGGTGCGCAGCTGCTCCAGGTGGAGTCCGGAGAGGTCCGACAGACCGGTCTCCTCGGCGAGTTCACGGCGGGCCGCCGCCTCCGCCGACTCGTGCGGCAGCACGAAGCCGCCGGGCAGTGCCCAGCGGCCCGCGTAGGGTTCCTGACCGCGCTCGACGAGCAGCACCTGGAGTGCGCCGGCGCGAACCGTCAGGACGGCCAGGTCGACGGTGACGGCGAAGGGTTCGAACGCGTACTTGTCGTAGCCCTCCGGTGCTGTGCCGCCCGGCGCACGGCTCTCCTTCCCGCGCACGCCCCCACCTCCTGCTCACCGTCACTTTTATGGTCACTCTGACTATGGTCAGTACGACTATAAAGGGGTGGGTGGGTGCCAACAAGCCCCTGAGCGCGGGAATTTGACGCCGGGCGGACGGAGCCGGGGTGCGCGGTCCCCCGGCTCCGTCCGCCCGGCCCCGGCGTCAGTCTCCGGCGCGCGACGGCGCGAACGCCGCCACCACCGCGCCCGCCGCGGCCGCCCCCGCCGAGACCCAGAGCGCGGGTCCGCAGCCGTCGACGAAGGACCGCGCCGAGCCGTAGCCGCCGTACCGCGTGAACACGGCTGCGGCCACGGCGACTCCGAAGACGCCGCCCAGCTCGCGCAGCGCGTTGTTGACCCCGGCCGCGACGCCCGCCTCCTCGGGCGGCACCGACGACGTCACCGCGTTCGCCACGGTGGGGAAGACCATGGAGATCCCGACACCCGCCACGACCAGCGGCAGGACCAGGCTGCCGTAGGAGACGCCCGGCTCGATCTGCCGGGCCAGCAGGCCGATCCCGACGGCCTGCAGGACGAGTCCCGCGAGCATGAAGGGCCGGTTGCCGAACCGGTCGGCGAGCGCGCCCGCGAGCGGCGCGACGAGCAGCGGCATCCCCGTCCACACCAGGATGCGGACGCCTGCCGCCAGCGGGGAGTTGCCGAGACCCAGCTGGAAGAGCTGCGAGATCATGAAGAGGGAGCCGAGCAGGGACATGAACGTCAGGAACGCGGCGCCGTTGGCGGTGGAGAAGCCGCGCCGGCGGAAGTGGGTGAGCGGCAGCATCGGGTAGCGGGCCCGTGTGTGCTCCCAGCCGAGGAAGGCCGCCGCGAAGACCACTCCGAGGGCCAGCGCGCCCAGCACTTCGGCGCTCCCCCAGCCCACCTCCGGGGCCCGCACGGGCGCCCACGCCAGTCCGGTCAGCCCGACCGCCGCCAGCAGCAGTCCCACGATGTCGAGTTGGGGACGCGGACCGTGGCTCTCCCGCAGCCTGCGGGCGGCCGCCGGCAGCATCGCAAGCCCTGTCGGCACGTTCAGCCAGAAGATCCACTGCCAGGACAGGCCCTCGGTGACCGCGCCGCCGAGAACCGGTCCGGCCGCCACGCCGAGCCCGGTCACCCCGCCCCACAGGCCGATGGCGACGCCCCGCTTCTCCGCCGGGAACGCGTCGCTGATGAGGGTGAGCGTGAGCGGCAGCAGGACGGCGGCGCCGGCGCCCTGGACCACGCGCGCGGCGATCAGCTGTCCGGGACTTCCCGCGAGCGCCGCCATGGCCGAGGCCGCGGTGAAGACGGCGAGTCCCGCGACGTACATGCGGCGCCGGCCGAACCGGTCGCCGAGCGCGGCACCGGTCAGGGTGAGACAGGCGAAGACGAGGTTGTAGGCGTTGATCGTCCATTCCAGGTCGGACAGGCTCGCCCCGAAGTCCGCCCGCAGAGCGGGCAGCGCGGTGGAGACGACGACCACGTCCAGGGAGCAGAGCAGCGCCCCGAGTCCGGCCAGTACGACGGTCCACGCGCGTCGTGGCGGTGCGGCACCGGAAGCGGGTTCGCGGACCGGGGCGCGCAGGGTGTCAGCCATGTCGGTTCCTTCCGTGAGGTCGAGGGATCACTCACGGAAGGCAGACCGGGCCCCGTCCGGAAAGGAATCGCGGCGGGCCGGGGCGCCGCCCGAGGAAGGCCACCAGACGGTCTTCGGGCCGGGGCCACGACGCCGGCGCGCCCACCGGATCGGCGAAGCGCACCCCGCGGTCGGCGTCGTCCACGACGCACCGCGCCACGGGCAGCAGTTCGGCGGCGAGCGCCGGCGGGATCGGCCGGAACGTCCCGCACGCCTGCGCCACGTCCCAGCCGTGCACCGCGATCTCGACGGCGCCGACCGCCGCGAGCACGCCCAGCCCGAGCGACCGGTCGCCCACGCCCACGAGGGGCTCGCCCGTGCCCGGGAGGCCGCGCGCGAAGGCCCCGCCGCGACTCGCGGCACCCCCGGCCGAAGGCCCGTCCGTGCCGGGCGGGCGGCCCGCGTACGGCACGTCGCCGAAGGCCACCGCCCAGGCACCGAGCAGCGCGCAGGCACGTTCCCGGAAGGCGCACACCGGATCGGCGACGCCCACGGTGGGACACAGCCCCACCTGCCCGTCGGTGACGCCCTCGTACAGCGCGTCCACCGAGTCGTCGAGGTGCCGCAGCAGCTCCCCCAGGTCCCAGCCCGCGCAGGGCGTGGCCCGTCCCAGCGTGCCGGGCGCCACCACCGCGACGCTTCCCAGGGCGTAGGCGAGCGCACGCTCCAGGAGCTCGCCGGAGTTCACCGGAACACCTGCGGCAGCACCTTCGGCAGGCCGAAGCGCGCGAAGAGGTCCGGGTCGAGGAAGGCGGTGATCCGCGCGATGCGCGCTCCGCGTACGCCGAGCGCAGGCACTGCGTGCGCGTCGCGCGGATCCGGGACACGTGCGCCGGTCACATCGAGCACCTGCAAGGAGTGCGCCCGGTACGCGCCGTCCGCGCCCCTCTCGTACGACCCCACCGCGGGCTGTCCGTTGGCCCCCGTCGGCAGCATCCGGACCCGTCCCGGCTCGCCGACCCGCACCCCCAGGAAGCGCAGCACGTCCTTGGTGCCGCGGAACCAGTCCAGGTGAGGAGGCATCTCCAGTTCGACGCCGTCCTGGAGGAGCTCCAGCAGGGCGTCCATGTCGGCGTGCTCGAAGGCCGCCATGTAGCGGTCGATCAGCTCGCGGTCCCGGGCGACGTCGGGTTCGGTCACCAGGTCCTCCTCGGGCGCCACCTCGCCGAGCCGGGCACGCGCGCGCTGGAGGGTGCTCTTGACGGCCGCGGTCGAGGTCCCGAACAGCGCGGCGACCTCCGGCGCGCGCCAGGCCAGCACGTCGCGCAGGATCAGCACGGCCCGCTGCCGGGCGGGCAGGTTCTGGAGCGCGGCGACGAGCGCGAGCCGCAGGCTCCCCCGGGCCGCCACCACGGTCGCCGGGTCGACGAGCGCGTCGGGCAGCGGCTGAAGCCACTCGACGTCCGTCGCGGGGGCCCTGAGCGGCTCCTCGGGCGCGTCCGAGGGCCCGCCGAGGCCGGCGGGCAACGGACGGCGCACACGGCCCTCCAGGGCCGTCAGGCACGTGTTCGTGGCGATCCGGTGCAGCCAGGTCCGCAAGGACGCCCGGCCCTCGAACCCGCCGTACGCCCGCCAGGCCCGAAGATAGGTCTCCTGGACGAGGTCCTCGGCGTCGTCCACCGATCCGAGCATGCGGTAGCAGTGCGCCAGCAGCTCGCGCCGGTACGGATCCGTGAGCCGTACGAACTCCTCGCGGTCGGCCGTCGCAGCCATGCCCGCTCCCTTCCCGCCGGTCCACGCCCGGCGGCTCCCGTGCCGGTACGGACCGGCGGTGCCCGCGCCGACCGGATCCGGCGGAGGGCACAACGGCGCGGACCGGCGCGTCCCCCGCCGGCGCGGACCGGCGGATCGTTCACCGGTACAGACCGGCGGGGCGGCGAAAACGAATCGGCCGGCCCCGGAGAAGTTCCGGAACCGGCCGTCGTGGGTCGCGGGAGCCCTCAGAGGCCGACCTCGTTCATCAGCATGCCGACCTCGGTGTTCGACAGGCGGCGCAGCCAGCCCGACTTCTGGTCGCCCAGGGTGATCGGACCGAAGGCCACCCGCACCAGCTTGTCGACGGGGAACCCGGCCTCGGCGAGCATGCGGCGCACGATGTGCTTGCGGCCCTCGTGGAGGGTCACCTCGACGAGGTAGTTCTTGCCGGTCTGCTCGACGACGCGGAAGTGGTCCGCGCGCGCGTAGCCGTCCTCCAGCTGGATGCCGTCCTTCAGCTGCTTGCCCAGGTCGCGCGGGATCGGGCCCACGATGTGCGCGAGGTAGACCTTCTTCACGCCGTACTTGGGGTGGGTCAGGCGGTGGGCCAGCTCACCGTGGTTGGTGAGCAGGATGACGCCCTCGGTCTCGGTGTCGAGCCGGCCGACGTGGAAGAGCCGCGTCTCGCGGTTCGTCACGTAGTCGCCGAGGCACTGACGGCCCTCGTTGTCCTCCATGGTCGAGACGACACCGGCGGGCTTGTTCAGCGAGAAGAACTGGTACGACTGCGTCGCGACCGTCAGCCCGTCGACCTTGATCTCGTCCTTCTCCGGGTCGACGCGCAGGCCCTGCTCCAGGACGATCTCGCCGTTGACCTCGACCCGGGCCTGCTCGACCAGTTCCTCGCAGGCCCGCCGGGAGCCGTAACCCGCGCGCGCGAGCACCTTCTGCAGGCGCTCGCCCTCCTGCTCGGCCCCGGGGAAGGTCTTGGGCAGCTTGATGTCCTTCTTGCCCGCGTACCGGTCCCGGTTGCGCTCCTCGGCCCGCGTCTCGTACTCGCGGGAGCGCGCGGGCTCGGTGCGGCCGCCACGCTGCTGGCTCTGCTTGGGTCCGCCCTTGGCGCCGCCGCGGGCCGCACTGCCGCGTCCGGACTTCGGGCCGTCCGGTGAGGCCCCGGGGCCCACGTCGTAGCGGCGCTCCTCGGGGCGGGGCTTGCGGGGGCGTCCCTGCCCCTGCTTCTGGTCCCTGTTGTTGCCGGCACCGCGGAAGTTACCGCGCCCGCCGCTCTTGCCGCTGCCGCTGCCGCTGCTTCGCATCAAAATTCCGTCTGGTCGTCTGCGTCGTCTGTCCCCGGAGCGTCAGGTGCGTCCGGGTCGAACGACGGAACACCTTCCTGCGTCTCGGCCTCGATCGCGTCCGCCTCGGGGAGGAAGGGCGCGAGCTCCGGGAGCTCGTCCAGGCCGCGCAGGCCCATTCGCTCCAGGAAGTAGTTCGTCGTCGTGTACAGGATCGCACCTGTTTCGGGTTCCGTGCCCGCCTCCTCGACCAGACCGCGCTGGAGGAGGGTGCGCATCACACCGTCACAGTTCACTCCGCGGACCGCCGAGACCCGGGAACGGCTGACCGGCTGGCGGTACGCGACGACCGCCAGCGTCTCCAGCGCGGCCTGGGTGAGCCGGGCCTGCTGCCCGTCCAGGACGAAGCGTTCCACGGCCGTGGCGTACGCGGGCCGGGTGTAGAACCGCCAGCCGCCCGCGATGAGCCGCAGCTCGAAGCCCCGGCCCTGAACCGTGTACTCGTCGGCCAGCTCCCGCAGCGCGTCCGCGATCTGCCGTTTCGGCCGCTCCAGGATCTTGGCGAGGTGCTCCTCGGTGGCCGGCTCGTCGACGACCATGAGGACGGCCTCCAGGGCAGGCTTGAGATCGAGGTCGGCGACGGTGCGCAGCCCCGCCGGGATCTCGCTGATGTCCTCGCTCACGCCTTCTCCTCCTTGCCCGTGCCGGTCCCTTTGGCGTCGTCCTTGCCCGTCGGATCCTCGGGGGGCCGGTCGAACTCGTCGGTGACCCGGGGCTGCTCGTCGCCCTCACCGCCCGTCCAGCGCACCAGCAGGTCCCCGAGGGCCTCCTCCTGGTCGAGGGCGACGGCCTTCTCCCGGTAGAGCTCCAGCAGGGCCAGGAAGCGGGCCACGACGGTGAGGGTGTCGTCGGTGTCCTCGACCAGCGCGCGGAAGCTCGCCTCGCCGAGTTCGCGCAGCCGCGCCACCACGATCCCGGCCTGTTCCTGCACGCTGACCAGCGGCGCGTGGATGTGGTCGACGTAGACCTGCGGTCTGGGCTTCGGCTGCATCGCCTTGACCGCGAGCTTCGCGAAGCCCTCCGGGCCGATGCTGATGACGACCTCGGGCAGCAGTTCCGCGTGGTGGGCCTCCAGGCCGACGGTACGGGGGTACCGGCGGGCCTCCTCCTCCAGCCGCGCGTTGAAGATGTCCGCGATCTGCTTGTACGCGCGGTACTGCAGGAGCCGCGCGAAGAGCAGGTCCCGGGCCTCCAGGAGCGCCAGGTCGGCCTCGTCCTCGACCTCGGCGGCGGGCAGCAGCCGGGCCGCCTTGAGGTCGAGCAGGGTCGCCGCGACGACCAGGAACTCGGTCGTCTGGTCGAGGTCCCAGTCCGGTCCCATCGCCCTGATGTGCGCCATGAACTCGTCGGTCACGCGGGACAGCGCCACTTCCGTGACGTCCAGCTTGTGCTTCGAGATCAGCTGGAGCAGCAGGTCGAAGGGCCCCTCGAAGTTCGAGAGCCGCACCTTGAAGACCCCGTCGGCGGCGTCGTCGGGGCCTTCGGAGGGTGCAGCCACGGCATCCGCACCGATGTACCCGGCGCCCTGCGTCGCGACCCCGGCCCCGGGCACAGCACCGGCAGGACCTTCGACGGCGAAAGGCTCCACGACCTCGACGGATTCCGCCACCGACTCGGACTGCACGACCTCGACGGATTCCGCGACCGCCTCGGACTCCACAGCCGTCTCGGACTGCACGACCTCGACGGATTCCGCAGCCGCCTCGGTCTCCACGACCGCGGCAGGCTGCTCGCGCCCGGCGGGCGACTCACCCGCGCCGACCCGCGCGGCCGGGCCGACCGCCTCGGCCGACGCGACCGGCTCGCTCGCCGCCTCGTCCGCCTGCCGCGACACGACCGCCTCGGCTTCTTCCGGAAGCGCGGGCTCTCCGCCCGGAGGCTGCGGCGGCGACGTCGCGGCCGGCGTCTCGGGCGGTGGCGTCGCCCCGGGGCCCCGCCCCAGGACACGCCGACGCCCGCCGGAGCCGGCGGCGGGGACGGGGGCGTCGTTCGAGGTCATAGCCGTCGCAGGCTACCGCTACCGCCCACGCAGCCGTCGTACGAGGATGCTCGCGTCCCCCCGGGACTCCAGGTCGGCCAGCACCACGGCCACCGCCTCGCGGACGATCCGCCCGCGGTCGACGGCGAGACCGTGCTCGCCGCGGAGCACCAGCCGGGCGTGCTCGAGGTCCATGAGCTCCTCGGCGGACACGTACACCGTGATCTTCTCGTCGTGCCGCTCCCGGCCGCTGGGCCGGCGGTTGGCGGCCCGCCCCCGCTTGCGGGACGGCTGGGCGGCGGAGGAGCCCTCCTGCGGCGCCTGGCGCCGTCCCGTGCGCTCCGCGGCGGCACCCCGGCTGCGGGACTCGCCCGCGTCGGCCGGCTCGGCGTCGGCCGCGACGTGTTCGTCGCCCTCGCCGTCGCCGCCCTGGACGGGCACCGACTGAGGCGCGTCCTCCCCCGCGGCGGCCGCGTCGCTGTCACCCGCGGGCGCCGGAACCCGCGCCTCGCCATTGGTCCGGCGTGAGGGCGTGGACGCCTGGAGCGCCATTCCCCCGGTGGTACGGAACAGTTCGTCGGCCCCCGGCAGACTCACTCGGCGTGACACCGGGCGAGCACCTCCCTGGCGAGCTGGCGATAGGCGGCGGCACCGACGGAGTTGGAGGCGTAGGTGGTGATCGGTTCACCGGCGACCGTGGTCTCCGGGAAGCGGACCGTGCGGCCGATCACCGTGTGGTAGACGTGATCGTCGAAGGCCTCGACCACGCGCGCGAGCACCTCGCGGCTGTGCACCGTGCGGGAGTCGTACATCGTGGCGAGGATGCCGTCGAGTTCCAGCTCGGGGTTGAGCCGCTCCTGGACCTTCTCGATGGTCTCGGTGAGCAGCGCGACACCGCGGAGGGCGAAGAACTCGCACTCCAGCGGCACGATCACCTTGTGAGCCGCCGTCAGGGCGTTGACGGTGAGCAGGCCGAGCGAAGGCTGACAGTCGATCACGATGTAGTCGTAGTCGGCCATCAGCGGCTTCAGGGCGCGCTGCAGCGTGGACTCGCGGGCGACCTCGCTCACCAACTGCACTTCGGCGGCGGACAGGTCGATGTTGCTGGGCAGCAGGTCCATGTTCGGGACCGCTGTCTTCAGGAGCACCTCGTCGGCCGCCATGCCCCGCTCCATGAGCAGGTTGTAGACGGTGAGGTCGAGCTCCATGGGGTTGACACCGAGACCGACCGAGAGCGCGCCCTGCGGGTCGAAGTCGACGAGCAGGACCCGTCGGCCGTACTCCGCGAGCGCGGCGCCCAGGTTGATGGTCGACGTGGTCTTGCCGACGCCGCCCTTCTGGTTGCACATCGCGATGATCTTCGCGGGGCCGTGGTCGGTCAGCGGGCCCGGGATCGGGAAGTACGGCAGCGGGCGGCCGGTCGGGCCGATGCGCTCGCGGCGCTGGCGGGCCGCGTCGGGCGCGAGCGTGGCCGCGTACTCCGGATCGGGCTCGTACTCGGCGTCGGGGTCGTAGAAGTGCCCCTCGGGCAGTTCGTCGTAGTCGGCGAAGTGGGTGTGGTTCTCGCCACTTCCGTTGCCGGCCATGGCGTTCACGTGATGGCCATCCATGCTCTGGTGTGCTGTCTGAGTCATCCGGGGACTCTGGTGGGCTGCGAAGGTTCGGACAGCGACGGAGCCGACAGCCTTGAGCTCCGTGGGGCCCTGGCCCCGCGCCGGCATTCCTGGTTGACCACCCCCGGGAGTAAATGTCGACTCATTCACAAGTCGTCTTACCTCCTTGGTGACCAGGAAACTTCTAGATAGGTCAGCGTGGCACCATGCCGACGGTTGGCGACTCTATGGCGTGTCACCGGTCCGCAGCAACACAATCCGCCGGACCCGACCCGATGTGTCGGCAACCGAACACCCCTCTGTCAAGGGCGTAAGGCCGTCGCACGGCAGGTTTCACCGGTGTGCGAATCGGTCGAAGGGTTACGTTCGCGGCGAGTTGAACGAGTGTCGCAAAGTGACCCGACACACACCCGGCCGGACCTTGTCGGGCAAGGTCCGGCCGGGTGCGCGGTGTTGACGACCTGTGACGTTTTCCCCCTGATCGAGCGAAGTGCGGACCGGGAAGTATCGACTTTTTACCGGTCGATGACTCAGCCGAGCAGCGTCTCCAGCTCGACGTGCTCGAGGCCGTGCGCCTCGGCGACCTCGCGGTAAACGACCTTGCCGTCATGGGTGTTGAGACCCTTGGCCAGCGCGGGGTCACGGCGCAGCGCCTCGACCCAGCCGCGGTTCGCAAGCTCGACGATGTACGGCAGCGTGGCATTGGTCAGCGCGTACGTGGAGGTGTTGGGCACCGCGCCGGGCATGTTGGCGACGCAGTAGAAGACCGAGTTGTGGACCGGGAAGGTCGGCTCGGCGTGGGTGGTGGGACGCGAGTCCTCGAAGCAGCCGCCCTGGTCGATCGCGATGTCGACAAGGACACTTCCCGGCTTCATCCGGGACACCAGCTCGTTGGTGACCAGCTTCGGGGCCTTGGCTCCCGGGATGAGCACGGCGCCGATCACGAGGTCGGCCTCCAGGCAGGCCTTCTCCAGCTCGAAGGAGTTGGACATGACGGCCTTGACCTTCGTGCCGAAGATCTTGTCGGCCTCGCGCAGCTTGTTGATGTCGCGGTCGAGCAGCGTCACCTCGAAGCCCATGCCGATGGCGATCTGCGCGGCGTTCCAGCCGGAGACGCCGCCGCCGATCACGACGGCCTTGGCGGGCAGCACGCCCGGGACACCGCCGGGCAGCACGCCACGGCCGCCGACCGCGCGCATCAGGTGGTAGGCGCCGACCTGCGGGGCGAGACGGCCCGCGACCTCGGACATGGGGGCCAGCAGCGGCAGCGCGCGGCTGGGGAGCTCGACCGTCTCGTACGCGATCGCCGTGGTGCCGGACTCCAGGAGCGCGTCCGTGCACTCCTTGGAGGCGGCCAGGTGGAGGTAGGTGAAGAGGGTCTGGTCCTTGCGGAGGCGGTGGTACTCCTCCGCGATCGGCTCCTTGACCTTGAGCAGCAGGTCGGCGGCGGCCCACACCTCGTCGGCCGTCTCCAGGATCTGCGCGCCTGCGGCGGTGTACTCCTCGTCCGGGATCGACGAGCCGACACCGGCGCCGCGCTCGATGACGACCTGATGGCCGTGGCGCACCAGCTCATGCACGCCGGCCGGGGTGATGGCCACCCGGAACTCGTTGTTCTTGACCTCGCGGGGGATGCCGACCTTCACGTCGATCACGGTCCTTGGCTCAGAGGGTTCTGGGGCTATGCATGCCGAGGCGATGCAAGCCAGGCAATGCATGTCATACCTGACGCACCGGAGCACATCGGGAGACACCACGAAAGAACGCGGCGGAGCCAGTCTAATGAAGGGATTCTCTCTGTCTAGCCTTCCAATGCATCAATCTTCAGCGGATGTACTGCGGATTTCGTAGGCGTTAGCGTCGTGTTCCCGGCTGGATGTGCCCTCGGGGAGCTCGTCTCCCAGCATGCGCTCCGCCGCGCCGCGGTGCAGCCGGGCCGCCGCCGGGTCGCCGAGCCGGTCCAGCGTGTCGGCCAGCCTGAGCTGGAGCGCCGCCTGCAGGCGTACGTCGTCCGCGTGCCGTGCCCACTCGACGGCCTCCTGGCAGGTGCGCAGCGACTCCTCGGGCCGTCCCGCGTACTCCTGCACCCGGGCCATCTCGCTCAACGCCCTTGCCTGCGCGGCCACGTCGGCGTTGCGCCGGTGTCCGGTGACGGCGGCGCGCCAGTTGCGCAGGGCCTCGCCGTAGCGGCCCGCGTACGTGAGCGCGGTGGCGATGCGGCCGTACAGCCGGGCGGCGTCCACGCGCTCCCCACGGGCCAGGCGCTGGGCGAGCGCCCTGCCGTACCAGTCGGCGGCCCGGTCGAAGTCCCCGAGCTCCTGATGGGCACCGCCTACGGATTCCATCGCGCGGCCGGTCGCATACGGGTCGTTCGCCTCGCGTCCGGCGTCCAGCGCTGCCCGGTAGCGGACCAGGGCGTCGGCCGTCCGGCCGGTCTGCGCGTCCAGGTCGGCGAGGTTCAGCAGCGCCGCGGCCTTCTCGCGCGGCAGGCTGCGCCGCTCGGCGACGTCCAGGACGAGCCGGTGGATGCCGTACAGCTCGGGGGCGGCGGCCCGCGTCCCGACGTGCGCGACCAGAGCCCTGACCAGCGCGGCCATGAGGCGGCGGGCCAGCGTGTCCAGCTCCCCGTCGGCGACCGCGAGCCGGGCCGAGGCCAGCAGCGCGGGCTGCCGGAGCTCCAGCCACTCGGCCGCGGCCCGGGGAGTGGGGAAGCGCAGGGCGCGGGGCATCCCGGCGAGCTTCTCGCGGGCCGGCGAGCTGTCGGTCTCCGTGATGGCGCGGCAGGACACCAGCAGCCGCACGGTCCGCTCCAGCATGCGGGCGCGGGCCAGCTGGAGCTCGGACGGGCGGTCGTGGATCTCCGTCATCGCCCGCAGCAGGGGCAGCAGACAGCCGGGCACCTCGTACTGCGACAGCGGCGACTCGACGGAGCGCAGCAGACCGAGCGTGACGAATTCGTCCAGGGCGGAGCGGGCGGCGCCGACCGAACAGCCGGCCAGCGCGGAGGCGGTGTGCGGGTCCACGAGGCCCGCGGGGGCCAGGGACAGCAGACGCAGCGTCCGCGCCGCGGCGGCCTGGAGCGATCCGTACGAGAGGCGGAAGACGCGGTCGACGGGCGTGCCCTCCTCGCCGTCGGTGCGCAGGTGCTTGGTGAGGTCGGCGACGGCCGACGCGGGCCGGGCGGCGAGCCAGCCGCCGGCCAGTGCCAGCGCCGCGGGCTGGCCCGCGCACAGCTCGACCAGCCCCTCGGCGGCCAGCGGGTCGACGGTGATACGGACCGATCCGGTGTACCGGCCGAGGAGCTCGAGGGCGGACTTGGTGTCCATGCCGCCCAGCGTGCAGGGGCGGACGTCCGCGATGCCGGTGAGAGGCCCTCCGGAGACGGCGACGACCAGGCACTCGGGCGCGTCCGGGAGCAGGGCGTCGACCTGCTCGGCGTCGGCCGCGTCGTCGAGCAGCAGCACCACCCGGCGGACGGCGAGGGCCTCGCGCAGGGCCTCCCCGAGGTCGTCGGCATCGGCTCCGGGAGGTGTCGAGAGGCCCAGGGCGACGAGCAGTTCCCGCGCGGTGCGCTCGGTGGGCACCCGGGTCCCGTCGGGTTCGGTGAGCCGCGCGCGCAGCACCCCGTCGGGGTAACGCTCGGCAACCTGCCGGGAGAGCTCCTCGGCGAGCGCGGAACGGCCGGATCCGGGCTTGCCCGCGATGAGCAGCACGCGCGCGCGAGGCGCCTTGCGCCCGGAGAGGGTGTCCAGGCCCGCACGCTCGATGTCGGCCCTGAGTTCCTTCAACTCTCTTGTACGGCCGAGGAACTGACCCTGCGTGGAAACTGACTCGACAGCCGGCGGCTGCCCTTTCGCCGACACGTTCGTGCCGTCGTCTTCCACGGCCGGTTCCGTCACGGGCCACACTCCCGTCCCACTGCACGCGCAAGCCCGCCGGGACTCCGGTTCGGGCGTTTCCAGAGCCTAGTTCACGCTCTGCGACGAACCGTGCGGAGCGCGGCGGACACGTCCCCCGATCGGATCAGGCGATCGTAGGACCGGCGGTGTGCCGTGCGCGGCGGCAGGAACCGTGGGCGGGCGTCAGACCTCGAAGGGGCGCGCGGGCCAGGGCGCCTCGGCCGGGCGCAGCGCGTCGAGGCCGTCGCCCTGCCGTGCGGCGATCAGCGAGAGGACGCCGACCACCAGACAGTTGTTGTGCAGGTCACCGCCGAGCACACCGCGGACCAGGTCCGCGACGGGCACCCGGGCCAGCTCCATGTCGGCCTCTTCGTCCTCGACCTCGAAACGCTCGCCCTCCGCCTCGGAGAGGTCGCGGGCGAGGAAGATCCGCACGGCCTCGTCGCAGCCGCCGGGAGTGGTGTAGACGTCGGTCAGCACGCGCCAGTCCTCCGCCTTGACGTGCGCCTCTTCGTAGAGCTCGCGCTGCGCGGCGTGCAGCGGGTTCTCGCCGGGGATGTCGAGCAGGCCCGCGGGGATCTCCCAGAGCTTGTGGCGCACGGGGTGGCGGTACTGGCGGATGACCAGGACGCGGTCCTCCTCGTCGAGGGCGAGGACGGCCACGGACCCGGGGTGGACCTGGTAGTCGCGGCGGACCACCGAGCCGTCGGGCATGACCACGTCGTCGGTGCGCACCGAGGTCTTGTTGCCCTTGAACGGGGTCTCGGTCGCCCGGACCTCCCACTCCTCGGCGGTGTCCTTGATCGTCATGGCCTGTCCTCCCACACGTGCGAAAGATCCGGTCCTGTGACGGAACCGGGGCGCGCACCTCGCAAGACGCGCACCCCGGCCACCGTACAACCCTTGCGTTACTTGCCCGTCTTGCGTGCCACGGCCGCCTTGACCAGCCCCGCGAACAGCGGGTGCGGGCGGGTCGGGCGGGAGCGCAGCTCGGGGTGGGCCTGGGTGGCGACCAGGTACGGGTGGACGTCGCGCGGGTACTCGACGTACTCGACCAGCTTCCCGTCCGGAGAGGTGCCGGAGAACTGCAGACCGGCCTTCTTCTCCAGCTCGGCGCGGTAGGAGTTGTTCACCTCGTAGCGGTGCCGGTGGCGCTCCTCGACGTACTCCTTGCCGTCGTACACCTCGCGCACGATGGAGCCCTCGGCGAGCTTGGCCGGATACATGCCCAGGCGCATGGTGCCGCCCATGTCGCCCTCGCCGGCGACGATGTCGAGCTGCTCGGCCATGGTGGAGATGACCGGGTGCGCGGTGCCGGAGTCGAACTCGGTGGAGTTGGCGTCCGGGATGTCGGCCAGGTTGCGCGCGGCCTCGATCACGATGCACTGGAGGCCGAGGCAGAGGCCCAGCAGCGGGATCTTGTTCTCGCGGGCGTACTGGATGGCGCCCACCTTGCCGGAGACGCCGCGGTCGCCGAAGCCACCGGGGATGCAGATCGCGTCGACGTCGCCGAGCTGCTTCGCGGCGCCCGCCGGGGTCTTGCAGTCGTCGGAGGTGACCCACTTGATCTTCACGCGGGCCTTGTTGGCGAAGCCGCCGGCGCGCAGCGCCTCGGTGACCGAGAGGTAGGCGTCCGGCAGGTCGATGTACTTGCCGACCAGGGCCAGGTTGATCTCGTGGAGCGGGTTGTGGACGCGGTCGAGCAGGTCGTCCCAGGTCGTCCAGTCCACGTCGCGGAAGGGCAGGTCCAGCTTGCGCACGACGTACGCGTCCAGGCCCTCGGTGTGCAGGACCTTCGGGATGTCGTAGATCGACTTGGCGTCGATGGCCGCGACCACGGCCGCCTCGTCGACGTCGCACATCAGCGAGATCTTGCGCTTGATCGCGGTGGGGACCTCGCGGTCGGCGCGCAGCACGATCGCGTCCGGCTGGATACCGATGTTGCGCAGCGCCGCAACCGAGTGCTGCGTCGGCTTCGTCTTCAGCTCCCCGGACGGGCCGATGTAGGGAAGGAGCGAGATGTGCACGACGAAGACGTTGTCGCGGCCGACCTCGTGACGGACCTGGCGGACCGTCTCCAGGAACGGCAGGGACTCGATGTCGCCGACCGTGCCGCCGACCTCGGTGATGACGACGTCGACGTCGTCGGTGGCCATGCGGCGGATGCGGTGCTTGATCTCGTTGGTGATGTGCGGGATGACCTGCACGGTGTCGCCCAGGTACTCGCCGCGCCGCTCCTTGGCGATCACCGTCGAGTACACCTGACCGGTGGTGACGTTGGCCGAGCCGTCCAGGTCCACGTCGAGGAAGCGCTCGTAGTGACCGATGTCCAGGTCGGTCTCGGCGCCGTCGTTGGTGACGAACACCTCGCCGTGCTGGAACGGGTTCATGGTGCCGGGGTCGACGTTCAGGTACGGGTCGAGCTTCTGCATCGTGACCCGAAGGCCCCGCGCCTTGAGCAGCGCGCCCAGGCTGGAGGCGGTGAGGCCCTTGCCGAGGGAGGAGGCGACACCCCCGGTGACGAAGATGTGCTTGGTCGTCGTGGATTTGGGCGGCATGGCCAAAGGGGGGCTCCCGTGGTCGCGGTCTGGGGTGCGTGCCGGCGTGGGGTCCGGAGATTTCCGGAGGTGCCGTCGCTGCGGTTCGGGGGTTTCTTGCCCACCGGTCCACGGGCTACCAGGGTATCAGCGACAGAACAGGACCGCTTCCGGCCACGCTCCGCGCACACCTGGCCACAGAGCCCGCACAGCCCTCACTCGATCGGCCCACCCGGGTTGCCGTGAGCGGCACGCGGATCTTCCAGGTGCGTCGTATCCTGCTCGGACACTCGCTGCCGAGCCCGGCCGGCACACGGCACCATCCCCGCCCGTATCCCGGAACAAAGAGAGCTCGTCAGTTCGTTTCGCAACGACAATCGCACCGACAATTGACGTTCCGCAGCGGCGCAACACCGACGTTCCGCAACATCAGACGCTTCGCATTACATACGTTCCCCTGACCGCAAGAGCGACCGCCCCTGACGGGGGGCGACGTGGCCGTTCGACTGGAGATGCACGTGGCCGGGCGCATCGAGGACTACGCACTCATCGGAGACATGCAGACAGCCGCGCTGGTCTGCCGGGACGGCACAGTCGACTGGCTGTGCCTGCCCCGCTTCGACTCGCATGCCATCTTCGCGGGGCTGCTCGGCACGGAGGAACACGGGTTCTGGCGGCTCGGCCCGGCGCACGCGGCCGACGCCGAACCGCCGACGGCGGCACGCCGCAGGTACCGCGGCGACTCGCTGATCCTGGAATCCGAGTGGGACACCCCGCGGGGCACGGTCCGGGTGACCGATTTCATGCCCCCGCGTGACGGCGCGCCGCAGCTGATCCGGATCGTCGAGGGCGTCACCGGCCGGGTACCGATGCGCTCCGCGCTGCGGATGCGTTTCTCGTACGGGCGAGTGGTCCCCTGGGTGCACAAGCACGAGGGACGCACCGTCGCCGTCGCCGGACCCGACTCGGTGTGGTTCGACACGGCCTGCGAGACCTACGGCAAGGCGCTGACCACGTACGCCGACTTCACCGTGGCGCCGGGCGACCGGATCGCGTTCACCATCTCGTGGGAGCCCTCGCACAAGGAGCCGCCCGCGCTGCCCGAGCCGGAGCAGTCCCTGGTGGCCACCGAGGAGTTCTGGCGCGACTGGGTCGAGCAGTGCACGTACCACGGGCCCTACCGCGAGGCCGTGGTCCGCTCGCTGATCACGCTGAAGGCCCTGACGTACGCGCCGACGGGCGGGATCGTCGCCGCGCCCACGACCTCGCTCCCGGAGGAGATCGGCGGCGTACGCAACTGGGACTACCGGTACACATGGCTGCGCGACGCCGCGATCACCCTCTCCTCGCTGCTGCGCACCGGCTACCGCGAGGAGGCGCGCGCCTGGCGCGAATGGCTGCTGCGCGCCGTCGCGGGCGACCCGGAGAACCTGCAGATCATGTACGGCATCGCGGGTGAGCGGGAGTTGGGCGAGGCGGAACTCGACTGGCTCCCCGGGTACGAGAACTCGATGCCGGTCCGCGTGGGCAACGGCGCCGCGCACCAGCTCCAGCTCGACGTGTACGGCGAGGTCACCGAGGCCCTGCACCTGGCCCACATGACGGGCCTGTCCCGCAACGACTACGCCTCGCTGCTCCAGTTGAAGCTGATCCGCTACCTGGAGGACCACTGGGACCAGCCCGACGAGGGCATCTGGGAGGTGCGGGGTCCGCGCCGGCACTTCGTGCACTCCAAGGTGATGGCCTGGGTCGCCGTCGACCGCACCATCAAGCTCATCGAGTCCGGTGACGCGGACGGTCCGCTGGAGAAGTGGCGCGAACTGCGCGACGACATCCACCGGGACGTGTGCGAGAAGGGCTACGACAAGGAACGCAACACGTTCACGCAGTCGTACGGCTCCAAGGAGCTGGACGCCTCGCTGCTGCTGATCCCGCAGATGGGCTTCCTGCCGCCGGACGACAAGCGGGTGATCGGCACGATCGAGGCGATCCAGCGTGAGCTGTCCACCCCGGACGGGTTCATCCTGCGCTACCCGACCGCCGGTGAGGACGCGGGCGTGGACGGTCTGGAGGGCGACGAGGGCGCGTTCCTCGCCTGCTCGTTCTGGATGGCCGACGACCTCGCGATGATCGGCCGGGTCGACGAGGCCCGCAAGCTGTTCGAGCGCCTGCTGGCCCTGCGCAACGACCTCGGGCTGCTCGCCGAGGAGTGGGACCCGAATCTGCAGCGCCAGGTGGGGAACTTCCCGCAGGCGTTCAGCCACGTCCCCCTGATCGACACGGCACTGCGTCTGACGGCCTCGGGAGCGTACGGCGGCTGACCCGGCGCGCCCCGCCGAACAGGAGGGATCCGCCGTGCCCGCCTACGCTTGAATCAGTCCTGTCCCCTGCCGGAAAGGGGGCGGCTGCGATGGCTCCCCTTTCGAAGGCGGGCGCGGCACTCCACGCGCTCCGCACGGATCTGAGCGGTGAGGTCCTCGCCCCGGACGACCTGGGCTACGACGAAGCCCGGGTCGTCTTCAACGCGATGATCGACCGGCGGCCCGCCGTGATCGCCCAGTGCGAGAACGAGGCCGACGTGATCCGCTCGGTCCGCTTCGCACGGGACCTGGACCTGGCGGTCGCAGTCCGCGGCGGCGGGCACAGCGTGGCGGGCATGGCCCTCGGCGACGCCGCCCTGGTGATCGACCTGCGGCGGATGCACGAGGTCACGGTGCACCCCGGGTCGTCGAGCGTACGCATCCAGGGCGGCGCCACGATGAGGCACATGGACACCGCCACCCAGCCCCACCACATGGCGACCACCGGGGGCCGTGCCTCCACGACCGGCGTCGGCGGCTTCGTGCTGGGCGGCGGCACCGGCTGGCTGGACCGGGCGTTCGGCCTCGCCATCGACAATCTGCTCGGCGTCGAACTCGTCACCGCGGACGGTACGGCCGTCCGCGCGAGCCACGACGAGAACCCCGAACTGTTCTGGGCGCTGCACGGCGGCGGCGGGAATTTCGGTGTCGCCACCGCGCTCACCCTGCACCTGCACGAGCTGCCCGAGTTCTCCTTCGCCCTGGTGATCTTCCTCCCCGAGCACGGGCCCGACGTCCTGCGCACCTACCGCGAGATCATCACGACCGGCCCGCAGGAGGCGGGCGGCGGCATTCTCTACCTGACCGGTCCCCCGGAGGACTTCGTCCCCGCCCATCTGGTGGGCACGCGGCTGCTCGTCGCCGTGGTGACGTACACGGGCAGTGAGGAGGATCTGCGCAAGGTCGCCCAGCCGCTGCTGGCGCTGCCGCACGAGGCGGAGATCGTGACGGCCATGTCGTACGCGGAGTTCCAGACGATGTTCGACGACCCTCCCGACATGCGCAACTACTGGTCCGCGGAGTACATGGCGGCGGCCCCCGACGCCATGCTCGACGTCTTCCACTCCCTCGGCGAGAGGGTGCCCGTGCCCACGGGAACCCGGCACGTGCTGTTCCCGCAGGGCGGCGCGATCGCCACCGGGCCCACCGACTACCCGGTGCCGTACCGGGACGCGACCTGGGTGGTGCATCCCTTCGGCATCTGGGAGGACCCCGCCGACGACGAAAGGTGCATCGACTGGGTCAGGGAGGTCCGGGAGAGCGTACGGCCCTGGAGCACCGGCGCCGTCTACCTCAACTTCATCGGCGACGAGGGCGCGGACCGGATCGTGGCCGGTCTGGGCGCCGAGAACCTCAGACGTCTGGCCGCGGTGAAGGCCTCGTGGGACCCGGACAACGTCTTCCGTTTCAACCACAACATCAGGCCCGTGCCGGAGTGAGCACGGCGGCCGGTGCCGGGCCCGGCACCCTCCGACCGGTCCCCCGGCGCCTGCCGAGGCCGGTCCCGCGGATCTTCCCGGAGCCCCGGAAGATGCCCCCGGAACGCATCCACGGGTAGCGTCCGCCGTATGGACAGCCGTTACGACACCCAGGGCGCCGGAATCACTGTGCAGCGGGCCCTCGAGCTGCCCGGACTGCGCAGCGGACTGCCGGAGATCCTCGCCGGAGCCGACCGCCTGCAGCGCACCGTGCGCTGGGTGCACGCGGGCGAGGTCCCGAACATCGCCTCGCTGCTCAAGGGCGGCGAGCTGCTCCTGACGACGGGATACGGGCTCGGCACACGCCCCGCGGACCAGCGCGCCTTCGTCCGCACGCTCGCCGAGCGGGGTATCGCCGCGCTCGTCGTGGAGCTGGGGCCACGCTTCACCCGGCTGCCCTCCGCGCTCGTCGACACGGCGCGGGCCGCCGGTCTCCCGCTGGTCCAGCTGCACCGCGAAGTGCCGTTCGTGACGGTCACGGAGGAGGTGCACACCGAGATCGTCAACGGCCACTACGCGCTGCTCCAGCAGGCCGAGGAGGTGCACCGGCGCTGCACGGAGGCACTCCTCGGCGGCGGCGGTGTGCCCCAAGTCCTGGACATCCTGGCGGACTTCAGCGGCGACCCGGTCTTCCTGGAGACGGCGGACGGACAGCTCCTGTACGCCGCCGGGACGAAGTCCGCCGGTGCCGACCCGCTCCAGGTGTGGGAGGGCCTGCGCGGCCAGCACAAGCAGGAGCCGCCCGCCGGTACGACGCTCGTGGACGTGCCCGGGGGCGGCCCCGGCTCGGGCTCCGTGCGGGCACGTCTCGTTCTGCTGCCGGTCGGCAACCCTGTCGCCCCGGTGCACCGGATCGCCGCGGAGCGGGCCGCCGGCATCCTGGCCGTCGTACTGATGCAGGCCCGCCAGGAGGAGGAGCTCGCGGCGCGCGGGCGCGGCGACTTCCTCACCGATCTCGCCGAGGGCCGTATCGCGGCCGAGGACGCGCCCGCGCAGGCCCGGGTGCTCGGCTTCAAGCCCGGTGCCGGGCCGCTCCTCCCGGTCGTGATGCGTCTCGCCGACGGCCCCTCCCCCGGCGGCGGTTGGGCGGTCCTGGCCCGCGCGGTCGCCGAGGAGCTGGCCTCGGTCGGAGTCCCGCTGCTGCTCGGCGTGCGCCCCGTCGAGGGCCGCGTGCCACTGCTCGTGGGCCTGCGCTCGGAGTCCGAACGCCCGACTGTGGCGGATCGGGTCGCCGCGGCGCTGCGGGCCGGCGTGGAACGCGCCGGCATGCAACGGCCCGGCGCGCAGCCGCCGGTGGTGGTCGTCGGCGTCGCGGGCGGCTGGGCCGCCGCCTCGGCCGGTCTGCGGCACGCCGCGGAGACGGCGACGGCGGCGCAGGGCCTGTCGGACCGCCCCTGGTACGACGCGCGCCGCCTGGACATCGACCTGCTGCTGTGGCGGCTGCGCGACCAGCCGGACCTGGCAGCCTTCGTGGACCGTGCGATCGGCCCGCTGCGCGACCACGACAACCGCTCCAAGCCGCCTCTGCTGCCCACTTTGGAGACCTACTTGGCGCACGCGGGCCGTAAGGCGGAGACCGCCCGCGAGCTGCACCTGAACCGGCAGACTCTCTACAACCGCCTCGCCAGGATCGGTGAGTTGCTCGGCACGGACCTGGACGACCCGCAGACCGTCATGGCGTTGAGCCTGGCGCTGCGGGCCCGGCGCCACGTCCCGTAGCCGGGCCGTGGCGCCGGGGGCTCAGGCGAGGGGTTGAGCCTGCGTCAACTCGTCGTAGACGCTGAGCACTTGGGCCACCGTCTCGTCCTCGGTCGGCCAGCCGGCGGCCTGCCGGGTGCCCCGCTCCTTCAGGAGTTCCCGGTGTGCGGGGTCGCCGAGCAGGCGCACCACCGCGTCGGCGAGGGCGTCCGCGTCGCCGTACGGGACGAGTTCGGCGGCGTCGCCGACGAGTTCGGGGATGCCGCCGACCGCGGTGGCGACGAGCGGCACGCCCGCGTGCAGGGCCTCCTGCGCGAGGACCGAGCGCGACTCCCAACTGCTGGTCAGCAGTGCGAGATCGGCGGCCGAGAGGAGGTCCGCGACGTCACCGCGCCGTCCGATCAGGCGGGCGGGCAGCTCTTCGTCCTCGATCCGCCGCTGGAGCGCCGCCCGCAGCGGTCCCTCCCCCGCGATGACGAGCAGCGGCACGGGATCGAGGCGCCGCCAGGAGCGTGCCGCGTCCAGCAGGACGTCGTAGCCGCGGTGCCGGTCGAGCGAGCCGACGGCCATGAGCAACGGGCGTTCGGTGGCGCCGAGTTCGGCCCGCACCTTGAGCGGCGAGAGATCGGGGTCCTGCGGCTCCGCGGGGGTGCGGGGTGCGGGCAGGGCGACGGCGGCGAGCCGTGCGTCGCGGGCGCCCCTCCTGCGCGCCCGGTCCACCAGATCGGAGGAGGTGCCCAGCACCACGGCGGCGGTCCGGGCGACCCTCCGTTCCAGCAGCCGCAGCAGATGGGCCCGGGCGCCCTCGGCGTGCGCGCGCGTGTGCCAGGTGACGACGAGCGGTACACGAAGTCCGCTGAGGGCCAGCGTCGCCCGCAGTCCGGCGTGCAGTCCGTGCGCGTGGACCAGGTCGGCGTCCGCGCACGCCGCCCGCAGCGCGGCCACGGAGGCGGGATCGCTGCTGCGCGGCACGGGCACGTGCTGCGCGCCCGCGTGCGTGAAGCCGTACGCCCGGTCGGCCTCGGTGGGAGCGCACACCGTGACGCGTACCCCTCGGGCCACCAGGCCCGCTGCGAGCGACCGCACGTGCGCGCTGCTGCCCGCGCTCCCGCCACCGAGCACCTGCACGGTGCGCAGGGCGGACTGGCCGTGCGGCGGGTGGCTGCTCACGTGGGTCACGCGGCCAGGGCTCCTGGTTCGGCGTCGGACGGTCACGAAGAAACGTACAGAAGGTTCGTGCGGGAGTGTGACGCACAGCGCGCTCCGCGGACTTCGCGTACTCCGCCAAGGATGCCAGGCCGTACGGGTGTTCCGGGACCGTCGCCGGTGCGGGGCGCGGCGGACGGGGCGACTCGCCGAGGCCGATCACTCACACGGGTGAGAAGTCCCCTGCATGTGGAAGGGGTTGGCGAGGGCGCGCCGCCCCCTCCGCAAGGCGCGCGACAACATGTTCACGCCGCCACACCCCCCAACGCGCCCGAAGTCCCGCGCAGGGCCCGACCGAACCGAGGGCGGCAAGGTCGGGCGGCCCCGCCGAAGGGAGACCCGCGGCGGCCGAAGGCCCCGACGGCGCGCGCCCGGGGGCAACGCGGCGAGGTGCCGGACGGGCGCGGACGCGGGCCGATCCGGACGACTCCCGCCTAGCCGTCGGCGCGCGCCGTCGCGAGCAGCTCCTCGGCGTGGGCCCGCGCCGTCTCCGAGTCCTCCTGCCCGGCGAGCATCCGGGACAGTTCACGGATCCGCTCCTCGCCCTCCAGGACCTTCACTCCGGACCGGGTGACCGACCCGTCGTTGGTCTTCTCGACGAGCAGCTGCCGGTCGGCGAACGCGGCGACCTGCGGCAGATGCGTCACGACCACGACCTGGGCGGTCCTGGCGAGCTTGGCGAGCCGACGTCCGATCTCCACGGCGGCCTTGCCGCCGACACCGGCGTCGACCTCGTCGAACAGATAGGTCGGGACCGGGTCCGTGCCCGCGAAGACCACCTCGACAGCGAGCATCACGCGCGAGAGTTCACCGCCCGACGCGCCCTTGGCGATGGGCCTCGGGGGCGCACCCGGGTGGGGGGCGAGCAGCAGCTCGACCTCGTCGACGCCCGCGGGCCCGTACGCGACGGTGCGCCCGCCGAGCTCCACTCCGTCCGGGTCGTCCGTCTGCCGGATGTCGAAGGACACGCGCGCGTGCGGCATGGCGAGCGAGGCCAGTTCGGCGGTGACGGCGGCGGCGAACCGTGCGGCCGCCTCCGTGCGCGCGTCGGTCAAGGCCTGCGCGAGTCCGCCCAGTTCGGTGCGCAACGCGTCCCGTTCGGCGGTCAGTTCGTCGATCCGCTCGTCGTCGCCGTCGAGTTCGGTGAGTCGCGCGGCGCTCTGTTCGGCCCAGGCGAGCACGGCGGCGATGTCCTCGCCGTACTTCCGGGTCAGCTGGGTGAGCGCGGCGCGGCGCTCCTCGACCGCGGCGAGCCGCAGCGGGTCGGCGTCGAGGTCGTCGGCGTATCCGGCCAGCTCGCCCGCGACATCACCGAGCAGGATCCCGATCTCGCCGATGCGCCCGGAGAGGGCGGCGAGGGCGGAGTCGTGGGACCGCACGGCCTCCAGCGCCCGGTGGGCGCCCGCGACGAGCGTGGTGGCGTCGATTCCCTCGGGGTCCTCGGGATTGCCCGCCAGGGCGGCGTGCGCGGCGGTGGCGGCCGAGGCCAGCGCCTCCGCGTGGCCGAGCCGCTCGGCCTCGGCGGCCAGCTCGACGTCCTCGCCGGCCCGCGGCTCGACGGCCGCGATCTCGTCGAGTCCGAAGCGGAGCATGTCGGCCTCCTGGGCCCGCTCGCGCGCTCGCGTGGTGATCTCTTCCAGTTCCACCGAGACGGCCCGCAGCCGCCGGTAGGCGCCCGCGTACTTGGCGAGCGGCACCGCGACGGCGTCCCCGGCGTACCGGTCGAGCGCCTGCCGCTGCCGGGACAGTTTGAGCAGCCCCTGCTGGTCGGTCTGGCCGTGGACGGCGACGAGCTCGTCGGCGAGCTCCGCGAGGACACCCACCGGCACCGAGCGTCCGCCGAGGTGCGCCCGTGAACGTCCCTCCGCGGAAACGGTACGGCTGATGAGCAGGGCTCCGTCGTCGAGCTCCGCCCCGGCCTCCTCGGCCCGTACGAGGGCGGTCCCTCCGGCGGGTACGGCGATCCGCCCCTCCACGACCGCGTTCTTCGCGCCGATCCGTACGAGGGCCGGGTCCGCGCGCCCGCCCAGCAGCAGCCCGAGGCTGGTGACCACCATCGTCTTGCCCGCACCGGTCTCACCGGTCACGGCGGTGAAGCCGGGCGACAGCTCGACGACGGCGTCGTCGATGACTCCGAGCGACCGTATCCGCATCTCCTCCAACACGGACACGACCTTACGAGGTCGGAGCCCGTGTGTGCGACGGGCCCCGCCCCGCCGGAGCGAAGACGCAGGTGACAAGGGACCGCAAAGACACCCTTGTCACCCGCGGGAGTGGGTTTCCGAACGGTCCGTCGCACGGACGAAGGGCCTGCCGCACGCGTGTGGCAGGCCCTTGCGTGCGCCTAGTGAGGGGCTCCCCGCCACCCCGAGACCGGCAGCGCGAACTTCGCCACGAGCCGGTCGGTGAAGGACGCGTGGTGCAGCCGCGCGAGCCGTACCGGCACGGCGCCCCGCCGCACCTCCACACGGGCCCCGGGCGGCAGCTCCACGGTCCGCCGGCCGTCGCACCACAGGACACCCGGCGGGACGTGCGGCAGCACCTCCACGGCCAGCACGGAGTCCGGCGAGGTGACGAGGGGCTTGGCGAACAGCGCGTGCGCGCTGATGGGCACCATGAGCAGCGCCTCCACCTCCGGCCACACGACGGGCCCGCCCGCGGAGAAGGCGTAGGCCGTGGAGCCGGTCGGGGTCGCGCAGACGATGCCGTCGCAGCCGAAGCCGGTCACGGGCCGCCCGTCGATCTCCAGGACGACTTCGAGGAGCTTCTCGGCGGACACCTTCTGCACGGCGGCCTCGTTGAGCGCCCAGTCCGTGTGCACGATGTCGCCGTTGCGGTGCACGACGACGTCGACGGTCATCCGCTCCTCGACCTCGTACGCCTTGGTGACGACACGGTCGACGACCTTGTCGAGGTCGTCCCGCTCGGCCTCCGCGAGGAAGCCGACGCGGCCGAGGTTGACCCCGAGCATGGGCACTCCGGAGGCGCGGGCGAACTCCGCGCCGCGCAGCAGGGTGCCGTCACCCCCGAGGACGATGAGCAGCTCGCAGCCGTCGAGACACTGCGGCGTCGCCTCCCCGATCAGTTCCACCTCGCCGGGCAGCGGCAGGTCGGCCGCCTCCGCCTCCAGGACCCGTACGCCGATTCCGGAGCGCAGCAGCCCCTGGACGACCAGCTCGGCGCTGCGGATGGCCGCCGGCCGCCCCGTGTGGGCCAGCAGGAAAACAGTACGAGCTCGGGTCTGTGTCAACGCGGCCCCTCCGCCACTGCACGGTCAACGTCGGCCGGGTCGAGTTCGGGTGCCCCGGCACGCAGCCACAGAAAGTACTCGACATTGCCCGAGGGTCCGGGCAGTGGGCTGGCGGTCACACCCTTCACTCCGAGCCCCAGCTCCCGGGCTCGTCCGGCCACCCCGCGCACGGCCTCGGCGCGCAGTTCGGGACTGCGCACGACACCGCCGCTCCCCAGCCGTTCCTTCCCCACCTCGAACTGCGGCTTGACCATCATCACCAGGTCGGCGTCCGGCGCCGCGCACCGCACCAGGGCGGGCAGCACCAGTCCGAGCGGGATGAAGGACAGATCCCCGACAACAAGGTCCACGGGCTCCCCATCGATCGCCTCCAACGTCAACTCGCGTACGTTCGTACGGTCCTTGACGGTGACGCGTTCATCGCTCTGCAGAGACCAGGCGAGTTGTCCGTATCCCACGTCGACGGCGACGACATGGGCGGCGCCCGCGCGCAGCAGGACGTCGGTGAAGCCCCCGGTGGACGCGCCGGCGTCCAGCGCCCGCCGTCCCCCGACCTTCAGCCCTTGGGGTACGAACGCCTCCAGGGCGCCGGCGAGCTTGTGCCCGCCGCGCGAGACGTAGTCGGGGTCGCTGTCGTCCTGGGTGACCACGATCGCGGCCGCGGTCTCCACCTGAGTGGCGGGCTTGGTCGCGAGTGTCTTGCCGACGGTGACCCTTCCCGCGGCGATCAGCTGGCCGGCGTGCTCGCGCGAGCGTGCGAGCTTCCGGCGGACCAGCTCGGCGTCGAGGCGGCGGCGTGCCACTCCTGCCACGTTCGGTTCAGCTCCTAGTGCCATACGTCGTCGGGGGCGCCGGAGGTCCCGGGCGGGCGTCGAGCGCGGTGAGCGCGTCGCGCAGCCCCCGGTGTACATCCTCGTACACCTCGACGTGTCCGTCCGTGGCGAGGTGGTCGGCGTCGGTCAGCCGGTCCAGCTGGGCGTCCACGTCCGCGTTGCCGGTCGGCGTGCGGGGGACGTCCAGCGGGGCCGGCGCGGCGGGATCGTACGCGGGTTCGACATCGGGGACGGTGTCCCGCACCTCCTCGCCCTCGCGTCCGGCCGTCCGGGAGGGCACGCCCGACGGCCCGCTCTCGGACGCCGTCACCTGCGGCGCGGGCTCCACGGCCGCCGGCTGCGCCGGGGCCCCGGCCTCGGGAACTGACTCGCTCATGCCCCGACGCTACCGCGAAGCGCTGCGGTAACGTCGATCGCGATGGCGACGATTGAGGAGTGCCGCACCGCACTCGACAAGCTCTCTGACAACCTGGCGGGCGCCGAGGGGGACGTACGCAGCGCGGCGACCCTGAACCGCTCGCTCAGCTGCCGTATCACCGACCTCGACATCACCTTCGTGGGGCGCCTCAAGGACGGCCGGATCGAGGTCCTCGACGCGCTGCCCGGCGCACCGCGCGAGCGAGCCCAGATACGGCTCACGATGAGCGGCGACGACCTGGTGTCGATGGTGAACGGCGAGCTGAACTTCGCGAAGGCCTGGGGTTCGGGCCGGGTACGGCTGGAGGCCGGCCTGCGGGACCTGTTCCGGCTCCGGTCCCTTCTCTAGCCGCCGCGGCGGGTCCGGGCCCGTAGCCGTCGCGGCCCGTCCCGGCCGGTGGCCGTCGCGGCCCGTACGGGCCCGGAACCCTTCTCTCAGGCCCCTTCGGCGGCGGCAACTGTCGCCCGTCGCGCCCTGCGGGCCGCCGGCACCACCAGCGGAGTCCCCGTCTCCGGGTCGTCGATGACCTGGCAGCGCAGTCCGAAGACCTGCTCGACCAGCTCGGCCGTCACGATGTCGTTCGGCGCGCCCTCGGCGATGACCTCGCCGCCGCGCAGGGCGATGAGGTGGGTGGCGTACCGGGCCGCGTGGTTGAGGTCGTGCAGCACCGCGACGAGGGTGCGGCCCTGCTCCTCGTGGAGCTGCGCGCACAGGTCGAGCACGTCGATCTGGTGCTGGATGTCGAGGTAGGTCGTCGGCTCGTCCAGGAGCAGCAGGGGGGTCTGCTGGGCGAGCGCCATCGCGATCCACACGCGCTGGCGCTGGCCGCCGGAGAGCTCGTCGACGTAGCGGTCCGCGAGTTCGGCGACACCGGTCGACGCCATGGACTCCTGGACCACCCGCTCGTCCTCCGCCGACCACTGCCGCAGCAGTCCCTGGTGCGGGTAGCGGCCCCGGCCGACCAGGTCGCCGACCGTGATCCCGTCGGGGGCGATCGACGACTGCGGCAGCAGCCCGAGCGTGCGGGCCACCTTCTTGGCGGGCATCGACTGGATGACGTGGCCGTCGAGGAGCACCCGGCCGCGGGTGGGCTTCAGCATCCGCGACAGGGCGCGCAGGAGCGTCGACTTACCGCAGGCGTTGGGGCCGACGATGACGGTGAAGGAGTTGTCGGGGATCTCCACCGACAGTTTCTCCGCGATGACGCGCTGGTCGTAGCCGAGGGTGACGTCGTCGGCGGACAGGCGGTTCACAGTGCTCCTCTGGTTGTTCATGTCCGGTCCGCTGGTGCTCATATGCGTCCCGCCTTGCGCTCGGTGACCAGGAGCCACAGCAGGTACACGCCGCCGTGTACACCGGTGACCACGCCTACGGGCAGCTGGTCCGCGCCGAAGGCCCGCTGCGAGGCCCAGTCCGCGACGATCAGCAGCGTCGCACCCATGCACACGGACGGCACCAGGTTGGGTCCGGGCGAGCGGGTCAGCCGCCGGGCGAGCTGCGGCGCGGTGAGCGCCACGAAGCCGACGGGGCCGGCGGCGGCGGTGGCGCCCGCGGTGAGCAGTACGGCGGCGAGCATCAGCAGCAGCCGTGTCCGCTCGACGCGCACGCCGAGCGCGTTCGAGACGTCGTCGCCCATCTCCATCATGCGCAGCCCGCGGGCGTTGGCCAGCACGAGCGGGACGAGGACCGCGCACAGGACGAGCAGCGGCCACACCTGCTCCCAGTCACGGCCGTTGAGGGAACCCGTCATCCAGACGACGGCGCGGGCCGCGTCGACGATGTCCGCCTTGGTCAGCAGATAGCCGTTGACGGCGGTGACGATCGCGGAGACGCCGATACCGACCAGGACCAGCCGGTAGCCGTGCACGCCCCGTCTCCAGGCGAGCAGGTAGATGGCGAGGCCGGTGACGAGTCCGCCGACGAGCGCCCCGAGCGCGACCTGGTCCGCGCTCCCCGAGAAGAGCACGATCATGATGAGGGCGCCGGCCGTCGAGCCCTGGCCGAGGCCGAGCACGTCCGGGCTGCCGAGCGGGTTGCGGGAGATGGACTGGAAGAGCGCTCCGCCGAGGCCGAGGGAGGCCCCGACGAGGAGGCCGACGAGGACGCGCGGCAGGCGCAGGTCGTTGACGATGAACTCCTGGCCGGGGTCTCCGTCGCCGAACAGCGTCTTGAGCACGTCCGCGGCCGGGATCGGGAAGTCGCCGGTGCCGATCAGCACCACGCTCGCGCCGAGTGCGGCCGCCAGCAGCAGGACGACGACGGTGAACGCCCGGACGTCGAACCGGACGGAGAGGCCGCCGCGCGCGCGGACGGCGCGGACACCCCGGATGCCCGGGGCCGCCTCGCCGCCCTTGCCCGCGGGTGCCGCGGTGGCGGTGTCGTGCGCGGTGTTCCGGACGGAGGCCGGGTTGCCGGTGTTCCTCACAGCTGTGCCGTCCTCCGTCGCCGTACGAGAAAGATGAAGACCGGGCCGCCCAGGACGGCGGTGACGATGCCGACCTGGAGCTCCGCCGGCCGGGCCACCAGCCGTCCGACGACATCGGCGCCGAGCAGCAGGACGGGCGACAGGACGGTGGCGTACGGCAGGATCCAGCGCAGGTCGGGGCCGGTGAAGGACCGTACGACGTGCGGGACCATCAGTCCGACGAACACGATCGGCCCGCAGGCGGCGGTCGCGGCGCCGCACAGCACGGTGGCGGCGGCCATGGACAGGGCGCGGGTCCGGTTGAGGTTGGCACCGAGCGCGCGGGCCGTGTCGTCCCCCATCGCGACCGCGTTCAGCGGCCGGGCCAGGGCCAGCGCGGCGACCGTGCCGACCACCAGGAACGGCAGCACCTGCTTGATGGTCGAGTCGGTGGCCGAGGCGAGCGATCCGACCGTCCAGAAGCGCATCTTGCCGAGCGCCGCGTCGTCCGTGATCATCACGGCCTGGAGATAGCCGTAGAGCGCGGCGCTGATGGCCGTGCCCGCGAGCGCGAGCCGCACCGGGGTCGCGCCGCGGCTGCCGCCGAGGAACCAGACCAGCGCCCCGACGGCCGCCGCACCGAAGAAGGCGAACCAGACGTAGCCGCTCAGACTCGTGACCCCGAAATACGTGATCGCGGTGACGACCGCCGCGGACGCGCCCGCGTTGATGCCCAGCAGTCCGGGGTCCGCCAGGGGATTGCGGGTGAGCGCCTGGAGGACGGCACCCGACAGCCCCAGCGCGGCGCCGACGAGCAGGCCGAGCACGGTACGGGACATCCGGTCACGCACCACGACGTCGGCGTATGTCCCCGAGCCGTGGAACAGGCCGTGCCAGACCTGGTCCAGCGGCAGCGCCTTCGCACCGACCGCGATGCTCGCCAGGGCGACGAGCACCAGGATCCCGGCGGAGGCGAGGAGCCCAAAGGCACGTATCGTCCGGCGGGTTGGGGGCGCGGGGGCGGGCTCCGCGCGCTGTTCGGGAGGACTGTCGACCAACACGAGGTTAGGTTAGCCTACCCTCGCATCGCGTCTCGATCCCCCGTCAGCACCCGTCGGGGCAACGCCTGCTCAGAGCCCCAGTCTGGCCAGCGCCTTCCCGCCGTCCAGTGCGCAGGTGCCCTCGCCGGCCGCCGTCCACGCCGCGGCGCACAGCGCCCGCAGCCCGTCGATGGGCTCGCCGTCGCCCTCCAGCTCCAGCCTCCCCGCGTCGCCCGGCCGGTCCGGCCCCGCGGACCCGCTCGACCGGCGGGCCGTCGCCGTCCAGCCGCCGCAGCGGAAGCCCTCGCCCGCCTCGACGACCTCGGGCTGGCCGGTGAGCAGACCGCGCAGATCCGCGTCCACGTACGTCGGCCGGTGCTGCGGCGGCGCCGCGAGGAGCTGTGCGCCGTCCGTCACGCCGGTCAGCACGAGCAGGGAGTCCACCTCGCCGTTGAACGCGCCCTCGATGTCCGTGTCCAGCCGGTCCCCGACCACCAGCGGGCGCTTCGCCCCGGTCCGCAGGATCGTCTCGCGGTGCATCGGGGGCAGCGGCTTGCCGGCCACCTGCGGCTCGGCACCGGTGGCGATACGGACCACCTCGACCGCCGCGCCGTTCCCGGGGGCGATGCCTCGTGCGCTCGGGATGGTCAGATCGGTGTTGGACGCGAACCACGGCACCCCGCGCGCGACGGCGTAGCACGCCTCCGCGAAGCGACCCCAGGGCAGGTCCGGTCCGCCGTAGCCCTGGACGACCGCCGCCGGGTCGTCGTCGGCGGATTCCACCGGCTCCAGCCCGCGCTCGCGCAACGCGACCCGCAGCCCGTCGCCGCCGATGACCAGCACGCGCGCACCGGCGGGCACCTGCTCGCTGATGAGCCGTGCCACGGCTTGCGCCGAGGTGATCACATCGGCGGCGTCGGTCTCCGTCCCGAGCTCGGTCAGATGCGCGGCCACCGCGTCCGGCGTCCTGAGCGCGTTGTTCGTGACGTACGCGAGATGCATGCCTCCGGAGCGGGCCGTACCGAGCGATTCCACGGCGTGCGCGATCGCACCGCCACCCGCATAGACCACTCCGTCCAAATCGAGCAGAGCGGTGTCGTACGCCTCGCTCAATGCCTGGTCACTGCCCTTGGGCCGGGTCCGGACGGTCTGGCTCATTGCGTATCGCTCCTCGTTCGACCACTTTCCCCCGATCATCGCTCATGCCACCGACGCACTTACGATGCCCCAATGAACTATGCAGGTCCCGCGGAGGAGACACCGGCGCGCAGCGGCCTCGAACTGACCCCGTTCCGGGGCCTGCGCTACGACCCCGACCGGGTCGGCAGCCTGGCCGCCGTGACATCCCCGCCGTACGACGTCATCGTGCGGCCCGACGGGCTGATCGAACTCGAGTCCGCCGACCCCCACAACATCGTCCGGCTGATCCTCCCCCAGGACGTCACCCCCGAAGCCCGCAACCAGCAGGCGGCCGACACCCTCAGCCGCTGGCTGTCCGAGGGCGTACTGACGACCGACTCCGAGCCGGGCCTGTACGTCTACGAACAGCGCGACGGCGACCATCTGCAACGCGGTGTCATCGGCGCCCTGCGCCTCTCCGAGCCCTCGGAGGGGGTCGTCCTCCCGCACGAGGACGTCATGCCGCACGTCGTCGCGGACCGCGCGGCCCTGATGCGCGCCACCTCCGCCAACCTCGAACCGCTGCTCCTGACCTACCGGGGCAACGGTTCCCGCGTGGGCACGGCCGCGGTCATCGAGCGGACGGCCGAACTCCCGCCGCTCCTCGCGACCGTCACCGAGGACGGCATCGGCCACCGCCTGTGGGCGGTCACCGACCCGGCCGAACTGGCCGAGATCCAGACAGATCTCGGCCACCACCAGGCTCTCATCGCCGACGGCCACCACCGCTGGGCCACCTGCCTGCGGCTGCGCGCCGAGCACCCCTCGCCCAGCCCCTGGGACTTCGGCCTCGTACTGCTGGTGGACACGGCGCGCTATCCGCTGCGCGTCCGCGCCATCCACCGCCTGCTGCACCAGCTGCCGGTGCCCGATGCCCTGGCCGCGCTCGGGGACTCCTTCCGCGTACGCCGCCTCGACGCGCCCCTCCCCGAGGCGCTGAAGGCCCTGGCGGTGGCCGCCGCCGACGGGAACGCCTTCCTCCTGGCGGGCGACGGCGCCTTCCACCTGCTCGACCGCCCGGACCCGGCCCTCCTCGCCCGGACGATCCCGGCCGACCGCCCCGAGGCGTGGCGCACCCTCGACGCGACCGTCCTGCACGCCACGCTCCTCGATCACATCTGGGCCATCCCGGAGGACTCGCCCGCGCACATCGCGTACATCCACGACACGACCGCCACGGTCGAGAAGGCGGAACGCGACGGCGGGACAGCCGTCCTGATGCATCCGGTCCGCGAGGAGGTCGTACGCGACCTCGCGCGCCAGGGGGTCAAGATGCCCCGCAAATCGACGTCGTTCGGGCCGAAGCCGGCCTCGGGGCTGGTGCTGCGGGCACTGGCCCGCTGAACCCACGCGGAAACGCCGACGGGCGGCGGGACTCCTTTCCGGAGTCCCGCCGCCCGTGCAGGTCGTGCGCCGTCCGCCCCGCTGTCGCGGGGCTGGGCGGGGTGTCAGTCGCGCGGGGCCTCGCCGCCGTCGGAGTCCGCAGCGTCGCGGTCCGCCGCGTCGCTGCCGGCCTCCGGCTGCGCGTCGGGGGCCGACTCGGCCTCGTCGAGGGCCTCGTCGTCCTCGTCCTCGTCGAGCTGGTCCTCGTCCTCGAAGTCGGCGTCGGCTTCGGCAGCGGTCCCGGACGTCTCCGCGGCCTCGGCCTCGGCCTCCGGCTGCGTCGCGACCGCCTTGGCCCCGTCCTCGTCCTCGACGAGGACGTCGAGGAACTCGACACCGTCGAGCTCGGCGAGCCGGTCGGAGGCGTCGGTGCTGCCGTCCTTGTCGGACTCGACGGCCTTCGCGAACCACTCACGGGCCTCGTCCTCGCGGCCGGCGGCGAGGAGCGCGTCGGCGTACGCGTAACGCAGGCGCGCCGTCCACGGCTGCACGGAGTTCGACGCCAGCTCAGGGCTCTGAAGGGTCACGATGGCGGCGTCCAGCTGGTCCATGTCGCGGCGCGCACCGGCCGCCACGAGACGCATCTCGACCTGACCGGCCTTGTCCAGCTTCTGCACCTCGGGGGCACCGGCCATGTCCAGCGCCTTCTCGGGCCGTCCGAGGCCGCGCTCGCAGTCCGCCATGACGGGCCACAGCTCCACGCTGCCGGTCATCCGCCGCGCGGCGCGGAACTCGGCGAGCGCCTCGCTGAACTTCTGGTTGGCGTACGCGGCGAAGCCGGCCGCCTCACGCACGGCGGCGACGCGCGAGGCCAGCCGCAGTGCGATCTTCGAGTACGCGTATGCGCCCTCGGGGTCCTCGTCGATGAGCCGGGCGACCATCACCAGGTTGCGCGAGACGTCCTCGGCAAGGCCCTTGGGCAGGCTCTGGAGCTCCTGCTGCACGTCCTTGTCGATCTCGTGGCCCGTGACGTCGTCAGGGATCGGGAGCCGCTTGATCGGCTCGCGGTCGCGGTCCCGCTCCTCGCGGTAGCGGCCGCCACCGCCGCGCCGGTCGTCGCCGCCCCTGCGGTCGTCGCGACCGCGGAAGCCGCCGGGGCGTCCGCCCCGGTCGTCACGGCGCGGACCACCGCGTCCACGGTCGTCACGACCGCGGTCGTCGCGACGGAAGCCACCGCGGTCGTCGCCGCGGCGGTCGTCGCGCCGGTCGTCCCTGCGGTCGTCGCGACGGTAGGCGGGGCGCTCGTCGCGCCGGTCGTCGCGACGGAAGTCGCCACCTCGGCTGTCGTCGCGGCGGAAACCACCGCGGTCGCCACGGTCACCGCCGTCACGACGGTCGTCGCGACGGTAGGCGGGGCGCTCGTCGCGCCGGTCGTCGCGACGGAAGTCGCCACCACGGCTGTCGTCACGACGGAAACCACCGCGGTCGCCACGGTCACCGCTGTCACGACGGTCGTCACGGCGGCCGTAGCCACCGCGGTCGTCGTCGCGGCGCGGGCCGCCGGGACGGTCGTCACGGCGGTACGCCGGACGGTCCCCGTCCCTGCGGAAACCACGGTCACGGTCGTCGCGGCGGAAACCACCGCGGTCGCCACGGTCACCGCCGTCACGACGGTCGTCGCGACGGAAGCCACCGCGGTCGTCGCCGCGGCGGTCGTCGCGCCGGTCGTCCCTGCGGTCGTCGCGACGGTAGGCGGGGCGCTCGTCACGCCGGTCGTCGCGACGGAAGTCGCCACCACGGCTGTCGTCACGACGGAAACCACCGCGGTCGCCACGGTCACCGCTGTCACGACGGTCGTCACGGCGGCCGTAGCCACCGCGGTCGTCGTCGCGGCGCGGGCCACCGGGACGGTCGTCACGGCGGAACGCCGGACGGTCCCCGTCCCTGCGGAAACCACGGTCACGGTCCCGGTCGTCGCGGCGAGGCCCACTGGACCGGTCGTCACGACGGTACGGCGGTCGTCCGCCGCGGTCGCCGTCGCGACGGTCGTCACGCCGGTCGTCGCGGGCTCGGAAGCCACCGCTGTCACGGCTGTCGTCGCGGCGGGATCCACCGCGGTCGTCGCCTCGGCGGTCGTCGCCTCGGCGGTCGTCGCGTCGGTCGTCGCGCCGGCCGTAGCCGCCACGGTCGCTGTCGCGGCGCGGGCCGCCACGGTAGCCGCCGCGGTCACCACTGTCCCGGCGGCGCTGGTCGCGCTCCGGACGCTCGTCGGGAGAGTTGGGGGACATGGTGACTCCTGTCTTCGGTACCGCAAGTCATTCTCGCGCAGTCGGGTACCCGGCGCGCTTCGGAAAAACAAAAAAGGACCTTTGGTCCCAGCGAGTCGCTGGGACCAAAGGTCCTCCAAAGATTGTTCGGCGGCGTCCTACTCTCCCACAGGGTCCCCCCTGCAGTACCATCGGCGCTGTAAGGCTTAGCTTCCGGGTTCGGAATGTAACCGGGCGTTT
>NZ_JBVHMN010000023.1:0-167523 GCF_055558435.1 Streptomyces sp. NPDC025784 | reverse complement strand
GTCGAACTCATCGGCGGCGTGCGATTCCCGGCCATCGGAGAACTCCCCTACTTGCTCACCCTCGCCGGACACGGCTTCTACTGGTTCCGGCTCCGCAAGGACGCCCTCTAGGACCCGGGCGGCGGGGCGGTTTCCCCCGCCCCGCCCTGGGCACGCATCAGTAACACCCCGACTCCGGGGAAAGGACGCGACGCCATGTCGGAAGCCGCAACCCACTCTGCAACGGCCCCCGTCGCACGCCCCGAGCTTCTCGCGTCCCTCGATCCACTGCTGCGGGAGTGGCTGCCGCGGCAGCGCTGGTTCGCGGGCAAGGGGCGTCCGGTGACCGGATTCTCGCTGGTCTCGGCGGTGGACCTGCTGCCGCCCGGGGCGAAGGCGGGCCTGCTCCACCTCCTCTTACGAGCACATCAGCCACTCACTCCGGCGCAGGGTGCCGCTCCGCAGCCGGGCGACTGCTATCAACTGCTCATCGGTGTGCGGGAGGCGCTGCCGCCACGGCTCGCGCCCGCGCTGATCGGGCATCCGGACGAGGGGCCACTGGCCGGGCGCACCGTGTACGAGGCGCTGTACGACCCGCGCCCCGCCGGGCTGCTGCTGGAAGCGCTGCGCAGCCGGGCCCGGGTCGGCGAGCTGCGCTTCGAGCGGGACACACGCCAGGAGATCCGCAGGGACCTGGTGCCGCGCCTGATGACGGCGGAGCAGTCCAACTCGTCGATCGTCTACGGAGATACGTTTATTCTCAAGCTGTTGCGCCGGATCGTGCCGGGCACCAATCCCGATCTGGAACTGCCGCTGGCGCTGTCCCGGGCGGGCTGTGCGCGCGTACCGGCCCCCGCGGCGTGGATGCTCGCGGACCTGGGCGGGCAGACGTCCGTCCTCGGTGTGCTCCAGCCGTTCGTCCAGGGCGCGTCGGACGGTTGGGAGCTGGCGCTGCGCGAACTGGCCAAGGGCGAGGACTTCGCCGGTGAGGCGCGGGCGCTGGGCCGGGCCACCGCCGAGGTGCACACGGCGCTCGCCGGTGCGCTGCCCACGGTGACGCTGGGCCGCGCGCAGATGGAGCTGCTCGTCGACGGCATGACCGAGCGTCTGGCGGCGGCGACGCAGGCGGTGCCCGCCCTGCGTCCTTACGCGCCCGGCCTGCTCACCGCGTTCGAGGCGCTGGCCGATCTGGCCGCCGAGGGACACACCTGGACCGCGCAGCGCATCCACGGCGATCTGCACCTGGGGCAGTGTCTGCGCTCCCCCACCGGACAGTGGTCGCTCATCGACTTCGAGGGCGAGCCGTCGAAGCCGCTCGCCGAGCGCCGGATGCCGCAGCCCGTGGCGCGTGACATCGCGGGCATGCTCCGTTCGTTCGACTACGCCGCCCACTCGGTCCCCGGCGCCCCGGGCGCCGCCGGTGCGCCCGCCCCCCTGATACCCGGCTGGGCCGACGCCTGCCGCGCCGCGTACTGCACCGGCTACGCGGAGGCCGCCGGCCTCGACCCGCGCACCGACCCCGTCCTGCTGCGGGCCTACGAGACGGAGAAGGCGGTCTACGAAGTGCTGTACGAGGCCCGGCACCGGCCCGACTGGCTGCCGGTGCCGATGACGGCGGTGCGCCGGCTGGCCGCGTCGCCCTGAACCCCTCTCCCCTGGTCCCTCCGATTCACCTGCTCCCTCCGATTCACCTGGTCCCGCGATGTCACCCGATCCTGCCGAGGAGGCCCTGCCCGTGACGCCCCGCCCTCCGTCCGACGACAGTCCGAAGAAGACCGGCGCGAAGAAGTCCGGCGCGAAGAAGTCGGCTGCCGCCAAGAAGGCGGCGGCCGGCCCGACGGCGGCCGGGAAGACCCCCAAGGCTTCCGGGACGGCGAAGGGGGCGGCGGGGGCTGCCGAGCCGGCCGCGGCCAAGGACGCGAACGGGAAGACCGCGGCCGGGAAGTCCCCGGCCGGGGCGGCGGCCGGGAAGTCCGCCGCGAGCAAGGCGCCGAAGGCCGCGAAGACGCGGAAGTCCACGAGTTCAGCGAAGGTCCCGAGGCAGCTTCCCTGCCCGGAGGGGACCGCGGACCCGGCACCGGTCCCGGAGCAGGCCCGCATCCCGGAGCAGGCGCCGGGACCCGTCGCCGACCCCGCGCCCTACTTCCCGGGCGTCGGCCCCGGCGACCGGGAACGGCTCCTCGCCGGCACCCACCACGATCCGCACGGCGTGCTCGGAGCCCATCCGGTGCCGGACGGTGTGGCCTTCCGCGTCTTCCGCCCGTACGCGCTCGGGGTCACCGTCGTGACGGACCAGCTGCGCGCCGAACTGCACGACGACGGGGACGGGTTCTTCTCGGGACTGCTGCCGCTGCGTGACGTCCCCGCGTCGTACCGGCTGCTCGTGGCGTACGAGGACGCGGTCCAGGAGACCGAGGACGCGTACCGCTTCCTGCCCGCGCTGGGCGAACTCGACCTGCATCTGATCGGCGAGGGCCGGCACGAGGAACTGTGGCGGGCCCTCGGCGCGCAGCCGATGGTCCACCAGGGCGTGACCGGCACCCGGTTCACCGTGTGGGCGCCCAACGCGCGCGGTGTGCGTCTCGCCGCCGGCTTCAACTTCTGGGACGGCACGGGTCATCCGATGCGGTCGCTCGGCTCCTCCGGGGTGTGGGAGCTGTTCGTGCCCGCGATCGGCGAGGGCGAGCTCTACAAGTTCGAGATCACCCGCCCGGACGGGACGCTCACGCTGCGCGCGGACCCGATGGCCCGGCGCACCGAGACCCCGCCCCGCACCTCGTCGATCGTCCACGCCTCCCACCACGAGTGGCGGGACGCGGAGTGGATGTCGCGCAGGGGGCTGCGGGCGACGCACGAGGCGCCGTTCTCCGTGTACGAGGTGCACCTGCCGTCCTGGCGCCCCGGTCTCACCTACCGCCAGCTCGCCGAGCAGCTCCCCGCCTACGTGTCGGACCTGGGTTTCACGCATGTGGAACTGATGCCGGTGGCGGAGCATCCCTTCGGCGGGTCGTGGGGCTATCAGGTGACCGGTTTCTACGCCCCCACCGCACGACTGGGCACCCCCGACGACTTCAAGTACCTCGTCGACGCCCTGCACCGGGCCGGCATCGGCGTCCTGATGGACTGGGTGCCCGCGCACTTCCCCCGCGACGACTGGGCCCTCGCCGAATTCGACGGACGTCCGCTGTACGAGCACGCCGACCCGCTGCGTGCCGCCCATCCGGACTGGGGCACCCTCGAGTTCGACTACGGACGGCACGAGGTCCGCAACTTCCTCGTCGCCAACGCCGTCTACTGGTGCGAGGAGTTCCACATCGACGGCCTGCGCGTCGACGCGGTCGCCTCCATGCTCTACCTCGACTACTCGCGCGAACCCGGACAGTGGGTCCCCAACGAGCACGGCGGACGCGAGAACCTGGACGCGGTCGCCTTCCTCCAGGAGATGAACGCCACCGTCTACCGCCGCAACCCCGGCGTCGTCACCATCGCCGAGGAGTCCACGGCCTGGGACGGCGTCACCCGCGCCACCCACCACAACGGTCCGGGCGGATTCGGCGGACTGGGCTTCGGGCTGAAGTGGAACATGGGCTGGATGCACGACTCGCTGGGCTATGTGGCCCACGATCCGGTGCACCGCAGGTACCACCACAACGAGATGACCTTCTCGATGGTGTACGCCTACAGCGAGAACTACGTCCTGCCCATCTCCCACGACGAGGTCGTCCACGGCAAGGGCTCACTGGTCTCCAAGATGCCCGGAGACTGGTGGCAGCAGCGTGCCACCGTGCGCGCCTACCTCGGCTTCATGTGGGCCCACCCCGGCAAGCAACTCCTCTTCATGGGGCAGGAGTTCGCCCAGGGCGCCGAATGGTCCGAGGCGCACGGCCCCGACTGGTGGCTCCTCGACCCCGCCTACCCCGCCGAACCCGACCACCGCGGCGTCCGCGACCTCGTGCGCGATCTCAACGCGGTCTATCGCCGCGAGCCCGCGCTGTGGCAGCGCGACACCGAGTCCTCCGGGTTCAGCTGGATCGCCGGTGACGCCGCCGAGGACAATGTGCTCGCCTTCCTGCGGTACGACGCCGACGGCACCCCACTGCTCGCCGTCTCGCACTTCTCCCCCGTCGTGCGGCACGGCTACCGCATCGGCGTCCCCGAGGACGTGCCGGCCTGGCACGAGGTCCTCAACACCGACGCCGGCCGCTACGGCGGCAGCGACGTCCTGAACCCCGACCCGGTCAAACCCGAACCCCACCCGGCGCACGGCCGCCCGGCCGGCATCCGGCTGACCCTGCCCCCGCTCGCCACGATCTGGCTCCGGCCCGCGTAGCCGCATCGAGCGCCGGACGGCCTGATCCAGGGCGTCCGGCGCTCGACGACGCCGCCACTCAGGCCGGTTCGGGTGCGCTCAGGGCCGGGGGCAGCGTCCCGGTGTGGAGCACGCCCAGCGACTGGGTGGCGCGGGTCAGCGCCACGTACAGGTCGCTCGTGCCGTACGACGCCGGGTCGACCACGAGTACGGAGTCGAACTCCAGCCCCTTGGCCTGCCGCGGATCGAGCAGCACCACGTCCTGTGTCAGGTCGGGCTCGGCCCCCGCCGTGACCCCGTCCAGCCGCTCGGCCAGTGCGCCGTGCAACGGGCGCGGCGCGATCACCGCGAGCCGCCCCTCGGCCGGGGTCAGTTCGGCCACCGCCTTGGCGACGGCTCCGGGCAGATCGGCGCCGGCGTCCCGCACCCAGGGCCGTTCCCCGGTCGACCGCACGGACCGCGGCGGCTCGAAGCCGGGCTGCTCGGCCCGGACCACGGCCGCGGCGAGGTCCATGATCTCCGACGGGGTCCGGTAGTTGACGGCGAGCCGCGTGTGCTCCCAGCGGTCCTCGACGTAGGGGGCCAGGATCTCCTCCCAGGAGCCCACCCCGGCCGACTCCGCGGTCTGTGCCGGGTCGCCGACGAGGGTCATCGACCGGGTGGGGCTGCGGCGCATCAGCAACCGCCAGGCCATCGGGCTCAGTTCCTGCGCCTCGTCGACGATGATGTGGCCGAAGGCCCAGGTCCGGTCGGCGGCGGCCCGCTCGGCGGCGCTGCGGAGGTCGTCCTCCTCGTGCCGTTCCGCCATTCGTTCGGCGTCGATGATGTCGTGCGCGGAGAGGATCTCGGAGTCCTCCTCGTCCTTGTCCTCGAACTCGTACGTCCGCGAGGCGTACGACACGTCGAGCACGCCCTGCGCGTAGGCGACCTGGGTCCGGCGCTCCTGGTCGGCGAGGGCGCGGGCGACGCGGTCGTCCTCGCCGAGCAGTTCGGCGGCCTCGTCGAGGAGGGGGACGTCCGCGGTGGTCCATTCCCGGGTGACGGGGCGGCGCACGGCGGCGGCGTCCTGTTCGCCGAGGTGGGTCTCGGGGGCGGCGAGGAAGTCCGCGACGACGCGCTGCGGTGTCAGCCGCGGCCACAGCTGGTCGACCGCGGACCAGACCTCGGGGTTCTCGGCCAGCTCGTCGCGGATCTGCGTGATGTCGCTGGGGTCGAGGAGGTTGGACCCGTCGAACGGGTCCGTGCCGATGCGTTCGGCGAGCATGTCGGTGAGGGTGTTGAGGATGTGGCCCTCGAAGTGCTCGCGCGCCACGTTGTGCGGCAGCCCGGCCTCCCGGGTGCGTTCGCGGGCGACCTGCACGAGGCCGGCGTCGAGCATCAGGACGTCCCTGTCGTGCTCGATCGCGATGACCGGATCGGGCAGCGCCTGACGGTCGCGGACGACCGCGGCGAGGACGTCGGCCATGTCGGCGCGGCCCTTCACCGCGGCGGCCTCGGGGGTGTCGCCGGCCGTGGCGTGCACACCGGGGAACAGTTCGCCGACGGTCGCGAGCAGGACGCCCGTCTCGCCGAGCGAGGGCAGCACCTCGCCGATGTAGCCGAGGAAGGCCGGGTTGGGGCCGACGATGAGGACGGCGCGCTTGGCCAGCAGCTCGCGGTGCTCGTAGAGCAGGTAGGCGGCGCGGTGCAGAGCCACGGCGGTCTTGCCGGTGCCGGGCCCGCCCTCGACGACGAGCACGCCCCGGTGCGGTGCGCGGATGATCCGGTCCTGCTCGGCCTGGATGGTCTGCACGATGTCGCTCATACGGCCGGTACGGGCCGCGTTGAGCGCGGCGAGCAGTACGGCGTCGCCGGTGGGGTCCTCGTGTCCGGTGCGTTCGCGGTCGCCGAGGTCGAGGATCTCGTCGTGCAGACCGGTGACGCGCCGGCCCTCGGTCGTGATGTGCCGGCGGCGGCGCAGGCCCATGGGGGTGTGGCCGGTGGCCAGGTAGAAGGGTCGGGCGACCGGGGCCCGCCAGTCGATGAGGACCGGGGTGTGTTCGGTGTCGTCGGCGCGGATGCCGATGCGGCCGATGTGGTGGCTGACCCCTGACGGGGACTCCCCCTGCCCGGACGAGGAGGGGTCGGGGGCGAGGTCGATGCGGCCGAAGCAGAGCGATCCGTCGACGGCGTTCAGCGCGGCGAGCAGGCCGGAGCGCTCGGCGACCAGCACGTCCCGTTCGAGCCGCGCCTGCATGGGCGTGTTGCCCTGGGCGAGCGCGTCCTCGACGGACGCCTCGGTGACCCCGCGCAGGGCGTCCACGCGCGCGTACAGCCCGTCGATGAATTCCTGCTCTCTCCGCAATTCATCGTCGGGAAATTCTGTGTGTGAGCCCCTGTTTGACAATTCCGCTCCCGCCCGGATATACTGTGGCCAGTGAACTTCTTCGCGACTCAATTCTCTTGAAGTCGCGAACCATCGAATATACGCAAAGAAATCCCCCGAGCGCAATCGCCAGGGGGATTTCTCGTATATCGGCCCGGATGCGGGCTCGTTCGCCGGGTGCGGTCAGAGCACGTCGGCGAGCTCTTCCAGCAGCCGTCGCTTGGGCCGGGCGCCCACCATCGACCTCACCGGCTCCCCACCGCGGAACACCATGAGCGTGGGCGTCGAGAGCACGCCGTACGCGATGGTCGTCTCGGGGTTCCTGTCCACGTCCAGCTGGACGATCTTGATCCGGTCGCCCTCCTCGAAGGCGATGTCGCCGAGCACCGGGGCGAGCTGCCTGCACGGTCCGCACCAGTCGGCCGTGAACTGCACGAGCACGGGCAGGTCCGCCCCGATCACCTCCGTCTCGAAGTCCGCGTCCGTCACCTCGGCCACACCCGCCGCTTTGATCACCACGTCTGCCCTCCCAGTTCGCATACCGGTTCCGGGCCGCCCGGAACCCCCGACTCGGCCGCCAGCTCGTCTCGCGCGTGCTCCGCCCGCACCAGTTGCCCGGCGACCTGCGCGCGCACCGACCGCAGCTCCTCGATCAGCGTGTCGAGCTCACCGAGCTTGCGGCGGTAGACCGCGAGCGACGCGGGACACGAGTCGCCCTCGGGGTGCCCGGCCCGCAGACACTCCACGAAGGGGCGTGTCTCCTCCAGGTCGAACCCGAAGTCCTGCAGTGTCCTGATCTGCCGCAGCAGCCGCAGGTCGTGCTCGTCGTAGGTGCGGTAACCGTTCTCGCCGCGCCGCGCGGGCAGCAGCCCCCGCGACTCGTAGTAGCGCAGGGTCCGGGTGGTCGTCCCGGCGCGTGCCGCCAGCTCGCCGATTCGCATGCCTGCGACGGTAGTCCTTGACGCCGACGTCAAGGCAAACCCTCCGGGCGCCCGACCGGCCCGTCCGGTGCCGGCCCGGCCGCCGCGGGTTCAGGCCGGCGGCAGCAGCGGCTTCCGCTCCACCGGGGAGGACAGCACGATCGACGTCGTCGTACGCCCCAGCGCGGAGGTCTGCTCCAGGATCTCCTCCAGGTGGATGGTGTCCTCGACGGCCACCTTGAGGATCCAGCAGTCCTCGCCGACGACGTGGTGGACCTCCACGACCTCGGGTCGCTCCAGCAGCTCCAGCGTCCTCGGGTGCTTCAGGGTGTAGCCGCCGTGCGGATTGACCCGGATGAAGGCCTGGATGCCGTAGCCGAGGCGAGGCGGCGAGACATGGGCGCCGTAGCCGGTGATGGCGCCTGCCGACTCCAGGCGGCGGACGCGCTCGGCGACGGCCGCCGGGCTCAGCCGGACGCGGCGGCCGAGTTCGCTGAGCTTGATCCGGCCGTCGCTCTGGAGCTCCTCCAGGATCTGCCGGTCGAGCGCGTCGAAGGCCACCGACGTTTCGTTGGCGGCTGCGCGCAGATGCCGTGGTTCCTTCTGTGCCGCGGCCGGATCTCCCATGTCTCCCCCTTCAGACCTCCTGCGTACGACGGGAGAATTATCACCACAAGAACCGGCCCGCCGAAGGCTTCGAAGCACGCCGGGCCACACGGAATGCGAAGCGGATGGGGGGCGTTCGTCATGCGCGAGATATGTGTCATCGGCGGAAACCGGTATTTCGGAAAGCGTCTGATAGCCAGGCTGCTGGCCGCGGGAGACCGGGTCACCGTGATCAACCGGGGGTCGTCGGCACCGCCCGCGGGGGCAATTCATCTCGTCGCGGACCGCAATGACGAGAAGTCCCTGGAGAACGCGCTGGGTTCGCGGACGTTCGACGTCGTGATCGACCAGGTCTGCTACACGCCACGGCAGGCCCGGATCGCGCGGCGCGTCTTCGCGGACCGCACCCGGCGCTATGTGATGACGTCGACCGTGGAGGTGTACGAGTACGAGGACTCGGTGGACCTCGTGGGCGAGGAGGCCGTGGATCCCCGTACCGTCGCCGTCGACCTCACGCTGCCCTGGGACGACCCGGAGTTCCTGGAGACGCACTACGGCGAGGGCAAGCGGCAGGCCGAGGCGGTCCTCGCGGCCGGTCCCGCCTTCCCGTACGTGGCCGTCCGCGTCGCCCATGTGCTGGGCGGCGACGACGACTTCACCGGGCGCCTCGACCACTACGCGGACCGCATCCGCACGGGCGATCCGATCGCGGTGCCCGCCGTGAACCGCCCGGCGACCTACGTCCATGTCGAGGAGATCGCGGACTTCCTCGTCTGGGTGGCGGGCCAGGACTTCACCGGCCCGGTGAACGCCGCCTCCCACGGGGTGCTCACCACCGAGGAGCTGTGCGCGGCGGTGGCGGTCCACGTCCCCGGGGGCAGGACCGTCTTCCGGAGCGTCGAGGTCGGGGAGGTCTCCCCGTTCTCGTTCGCCCGCTTCTACGGCATGGACAACTCCCGGGCCAAGAAGCTCGGTTTCACCTTCGGCGGGACGGACGAGTGGCTGCCGCGCGCGGTCGCCGAGACGCTCGGAAAGGAGAACGGCTGACATGCGCCACCGCACTCTGGGAGAGGTGAACGTCGGCGCGATCGGCCTCGGCGCGATGCCCCTGTCCATCGAGGGCCGCCCGGACGAGGCGCGGGCCCTGGCCACGGTGCACGCCGCTCTGGACGCGGGCGTGACCCTGCTCGACACGGCCGACTCCTACCACCTGCCGGGCGCCGAACCCGGCCACAACGAGCAGTTGGTGGCCCGCGCGCTGGCGACGTACGGCAAAGACACGGGCGACGTTCTGGTGACCACGAAGGGCGGACGCGGCAGACCCGCCGACGGCAGCTGGACGGTGACGGGTTCGCCACGCCATCTGAAGTCGGCCGCGCGGGCCTCGCTCAAGCGCCTCGGGGTGGACGCGATCGGCCTCTACCAGCTGCACAAGCCCGACCCGTCCGTCCCGTTCGAGGAGTCCGTCGGCGCGCTGCGCGAACTCCTCGACGAGGGCACGGTCCGGCTGGCCGGCATCTCCAACACCACCACCGCGCAGATCCGCGCCGCCCGTGCGATCCTCGGCGACCGGCTGGTCTCGGTGCAGAACCAGTACTCGCCCGCGGTCCGGGACAGTGAGGAAGCGCTGCGGCTGTGCGCCGAGCTGGGCATCGCCTTCCTGCCCTGGAGCCCGCTGGGCGGGATCTCGCGCAGCTCCCTGGACGGCCCGCCCACGGCGCGGTCCGCGACGGGCGCCCCACCGGGGACCGGGCCGCGGTCCGGCCCCTTCGGGGCCTTCCACGCGGTGGCCCGCGAACGCGGGGTCAGCCCCCAGCAGGTCTGTCTGGCCTGGCTGCTGGCGCAGTCGCCGACCGTGATCCCGATCCCGGGCGCGAGCCGACCCGAGACCATCCGGGACTCGGCCGCGGCGGCCGACCTGGTCCTGACTCCTCAGGAGCTGGACCGCCTCGACGCGACGACCGGCCGGTAGGGCGCGCCGCCCGGCCGGTCACCCCCGGACGACCTCGACGGTGCTCGCCCAGCTGTCGGCCGCGTGACCGCGGGCGACGGCACGGTCGGCGATCTCCTTGACCGAGCGCAGGGTGCTCACGTCGAGGCCGCGGTGCTCGGCGGCTTCCAGCACATGGCCCGCTCCCGCGGCCATCATGGCGAGGCTCGCGGCGGCGCCGGGATAGCGTCCCGCGTCGATGTCCTCGGCGGTGCCGGCCGCGATGGGCGGCAGGATGGCGGCGATGGTGTCCAGGTAGGGGGCGAGCGAGGCGGCCGGGACGCCGTCCGCCCCGGCCGGCGCGAAGGCGTGCACGAGTCCCGCCATGCTGGAGTAGAAGAAGTCGAGCAGCGCCAGGTCGTACACGGCGGCGAGGCCCGGGTCCTCGCCCAGGTACGCGGGTCGCCCGCCGAGCGCCCTCAGCGCGCTCTCGTGCTTGTCGTACGCCGCCCGCGGCCCGCTGTAGAAGACCAGCGCGTCGGGCCCGCCGATCACCGGGACCGGGACCATGATCGAGCCGTCGAGGTGGTCGATGCCGCGCTCGTCCGCCCAGGCGGCGGCGGCGCGGGCCCGCTCGGGGTGTGCGACGTCAGGTTCACCAGGACGCGTCCCGGCAGCTCGTCCGCGGTGGAGTCGAGGACGGCCCGCACCGCCCCGTGATCGACGACGCAGACGACGACCAGCTCGGCGGCACGGACGGCTTCCTCGGCACTGTCCGCGCGGCGGGCGCCCTGCGCGACGAGGTCGTCGCCCTTGCCGGGCGAGCGGTTCCAGACGGTGGTGCGGTGCCCCGCGCGGAGGAAGGCGGCGGCGAGGGCCTGTCCCATGGCGACCAGACCGAGCACGGCGACAGCGGTGTTCTCCAGGTCGTTCGTCATGCCGGCCATGCTGGTCGGGTGGACAACTTCCCACAAGTACCGACTATTCGGTCAGCTACTGACCAAAAGGTAAGCATGCGGCGGACGCGGAGTCCTGCGGACGGCCCCGTGCCCGCGCAGGGGCTCGGGGCGCACCGCGACGGGACGGGGCCGCTACGCGTGGGCGGGTTCGAGGCCCGCCGACTCCTCCACCTCCAGCAGCGAGGCGCTGTGCCGCTCCGCCTCGAACGCCCGGTGGCCGCCGCGCAGTCCGAACAGCCGCTTGGCCAGGGCGATGTAGAGCACCGCGAGGATGTTGAGGACCAGTGTGGTGATCTTCAACCAGCTGACGTGCTCGGTGAGTTCGTAGATCTCCAGCGGGAGGAAGGCGGCGGTGGCGACGACCGTGAGGTATTCCGCCCAGCGCTTGGCGTACCAGAGGCCGACCGCCTCGACGAGCTCGATCGCGGCGTACACCAGGAGCAGCACGGCCACCAGCACCAGGGTGGAGTGCCGGTAGCCGAAGGTCTTCTGGACGGTGCCGACCACGGGTGAGTGGTCGAGGTCGTAGTGGAAGTGCCGGAAGACCGGGCGGAAGACGTCGAGGTACTCGTCGAAGAGCCGGCGCACCGCGTCCTGGCTGTTGCTGAACTTCCAGACGGCCGCCGCCACCAGCACGATGAACACCCCGCGCACGGCCCGCTCGACGGCGAGGAAGCGCAGGATGAACAGGTCGCGCAGGACCTTGCCGCGCGGTACGAGCGGGGCCTCGTCGGCGGGCCCGGACCCGTGCGGGTCGCCGAGCGCGAAGTCGCCGCAGCGCAGACAGCGCCAGGCCTCGCCGAGACCCGTCTCGGCGCGCAGCCGCTCGCGCAGGGCCCGCTCGTCGGGCGCGTACGTGACGTGACCGCGCCGGGCGCAGGTGCGCCGGTCCCAATCGATCTTCATGCTCCGTGTCCTTTGCCGAACGTGCCGTGCCGTGCCGGTCCGACCGGCACGGCACGGTGATGCATGTCCTACGAGACGGCGGCCCTCAGGGTCACGGTTGCGAACGGATGTTCAAGAAAGGGTCAGCGACGGGCTCCGCTCGCGGGCTCGGGCGCGTCCTTCTCCTCGACCGCGCCGTCGGGCGCCTCCTGCGCGGCGCCGCCCTCGGTCTCGACCTCGGGTCCGACTCCGGCTCCGGCTCCGGCCTCGGCTTCGAGGCCCTCGGCGCCCGTACGCGCCTTCCGGGGCAGGAGGAAGGCGACGAGCACCGTGCCCACAGCCAGGATCACCGCTCCGACGAGGCTCGTGTGTGCCACCGCGTCCGAGAAGGACGAGCCCACCGCGTCCGCCATCCGACGTGCGCCCTCGGCGAGTTGGCCGGCCTGGGCCTTCAGCTGCGCGGCCTGCTCGGGACTGCCCGCGTGGGCGGCCTGTTCGCCGGCCTGGCGGGCCCTGTCCCCGATGCCCTGGGCGACGGCGTATCCGGCGCCGACCGAATCCTGCGCGGTGGACAGGGCGTTCGCCGGGAGCCTGCTGCCCGCCGTCGCGTCCGACAGGTGCGAGGAGTACGCACTCGACAGGACCGAGCCGAGGACGGCGATGCCGAGCGAGCCGCCGAGTTCCAGCGAGGTGTCGTTGACCGCGCCGCCGACGCCCAGCTCGGACTCGGGGAACGCGCCCATGATGGCGTCCGTGCAGGGCGACAGGGCGAGCCCGATCGCGAGTCCCAGGACCACGAGGGGCACGACGAGATCGCCGTACGACGATGCCGCGTCGACCCGGGTGAGCAGGGCGAGCGCCGCGGTGCCGCCGACCATGCCCGCGGTGACCGTGATCTTCATGCCGACGCGCGGGGTGAGGTAACCGGTGAGCGCCGAGCCGACGAAGACGGCTCCGGCGAGCGGCAGCATGCGCACCCCGGTGTCCAGCGCGTCGTAGCCGAGGACGAACTGGAGGTGCTGGGTGAGGTAGTAGAAGGCGCCGAAGACGGCCAGGAAGAAGAGCGCGACGGCGAGGTTCGAGCCCGCGAAGCCGCGATGGGCGAATCGGCGTACGTCGACCACCGGACGCGGGTGGCGCAGTTCCCACACTACGAACAGCGTGAGGCCGACGCCCGCGACGACCGCGGCGGTGACGGCGTTGACGCCCCAGCCGAAGTGCGGACCCTCGATGATCATGTAGACCAGCGAGCCGATCCAGACCACCGACAGCAGGCCGCCCACGTAGTCGATGCGGTGCCGGTGCGCCGCCTTGGACGGCGGTACGAGGACGAGGGCGCCGACGATCGCGACCGCGGCGATCGGCACGTTGATGAGGAACGTGGACGACCAGCCGTGGTGCTCCAGAAGCGCTCCGGCGACCAGCGGGCCCGCCGCGATGGCGAGTCCGGCGGTGGCGGTCCACAGGGTGATCGCCTTGGCCCGCTCCGCGCGGGGGAAGGTCGCGGCGAGCAGGGAGAGGGTCGCCGGCATGATCAGCGCGGCCCCGACACCCATCACGGCGCGGGTCGCGATCACCCCGGTGGAGCCGTCGACGAGCGACCCGGCGACGGCGCCGCCCCCGAAGACGACGAGCCCGAGGACCAGGGCGCCACGACGGCTGTACTTGTCGCCGATCGCGCCGAGCAGCAGCATCAGCGCGGCGTACGGGACGGTGTAGCCGTCGATCACCCATTGCAGATCGGCACTGGACAGGCCCAGGTCCTGGGTCATGTCGGGTGCCGCGACCGTGAGGGCGGTGTTCGCCATCACGATGATCAGCAGGCTCAGGCAGAGCACCAGGAGCGCCCACCAGCGCCGGGCGTAGGGACGCTCCATCCTCTCGACGGGTTCGTTCATGACGAGACGCATGGCTACGGGTCGCCCTTTCCTCGGTCGACGCGCACGGCGGTCGGCCGGCGCGAACGCGTGTACCGCGAGATCCACTTGCACAGCACTGTGCATTTGCACAACGATGTGCAATGTACGTCGCTGCACAGTACTGTGCAAATCGAGGAGGTGGAGGCCTTGTGCCCGAGGACGGGAGGTCGGCGCACGACGGACGGCGGCCGACGAAGGACAGGCAGAATGGGGGTCATGACCACGGGTAACCTCAGCCGCGCGGACGTGAACCGCCGCCGCATCCTCGACGTCGCCCTCGCCGAGCTGCTGCGCGACCCCGACGCGTCCATGGACCAGATCGCACGGGCCGCGGGCGTCGTACGGCGCACGGTGTACGGGCACTTCCAGAACCGTGAGGCCCTGATCAGCGACCTCGTCGACGAGGCGGTGGACTCGGTGGCGGCGGCGCACGCGGCCGGCCGCGAAGGCGTCACCGACCCGGCCGAGTCACTGGTCCGCTCCACGCTCGCCGTCTGGGAGATCGCCGACCGCTACCGGCTGCTCGTCGCCCTCGCCCAGCGCAGCGTCACCATGCAGGGCATCCGGGACCGCCTCACCCCCGTCCGCGAATCCTGCGCGGACATCCTGCAGCGGGGCCTCGACCAGGGCGTCTTCGAGTCGCCGCTGCCCCCGTACGCACTGGCCTACGTCCACGAACAGACACTGTTCGCCCTGATGGAGGCGGTGAACGACGGACTGCTGCCCACGCAGGAGGCGGGCCGCTCCGCCGCGGTCACCATCCTGACCACGGCCGGCGTGCCCGCCTCGCGCGCCACCGAGCTGGTGGCCGAACTGAGCGCCTGACACACCGAACGGCCGGGTCCACGGGGGAAGAACCCGGCCGCTCGGCGACCTCGGGGGGCGTACCCGACCGGGCGGACACCCCCGTCGGCAGGGCGCGCCCCGTTCAGGAAGGCACGCCCTGTTCGCAAAAGTCCTACGCCTTCGCCAGCTCCTTCTCGCCGCCCTGCTCGGGCAGCTCGCTCCGGCCGGCGCTGTCGTCGTCCAGCAACGTCCGCTCGTCGAAGGGCAGTTCACCGGCGAGGACACGGTTGACGCGGTCCTTGTCGACCTCGCCCGTCCAGGTGCCGATGAGCAGCGTCGCCACCGCGTTGCCCGCGAAGTTGGTGACGGCACGCGCCTCGCTCATGAAGCGGTCGATGCCGATGATCAGGCCGACACCGTCCACCAGGGCGGGCTTGTGCGACTGGAGACCGCTGGCCAGGACGGCGATACCGGAGCCCGAGACGCCGGCCGCGCCCTTGGAGGCGACCATCATGAAGAGCAGCAGCCCGATCTGCTGGCCGATGCTCATCGACTGGTCCATCGCGTCGGCGATGAACAGCGAGGCCATCGTCAGGTAGATCATCGTGCCGTCGAGGTTGAAGGAGTAACCCGTCGGCACGGTGATGCCGACGACGGGGCGGCTGACGCCCAGGTGCTCCATCTTCGCGATGAGCCGCGGCAGCGCGGACTCGGACGACGAGGTGGACACGATCAGCAGGAACTCACGGCCCAGGTACTTCAGCAGCTGGAAGAGGCTGACCCTGGCCACCAGCTTCGTCAGCGTGCCCAGCACGATCACGACGAAGAGGAAGCAGGTGATGTAGAAGCCGAACATGATGGTGGCCAGCGCCTTGAGCGCGTCCATGCCGGTCTCGCCGATGACCGCGGCCATCGCGCCGAAGGCGCCGACGGGTGCCGCCCACATGATCATGCCGAGGACGCGGAAGACCAGCTTCTGGATGTGCTCGACGCCCCGCAGCACCGGCTCGCCCTGGCGCCCCATGGCCTGCAGGGCGAAACCGACGAGCAGCGCGACGAGCAGCGTCTGGAGCACCTGGCCCTCGGTGAAGGCCGACACGAACGTGGTCGGAACGATCCCGAGCAGGAAGTCGACCGGCCCCTCGGCGGCGGCCTCGGCCTGGGTGTGCCCCACGCCCTTCACGGCCTCGGTCAGGTGCATCCCGCTGCCCGGGTGGACGATGTTGCCCACGACCAGGCCGATGGCCAGCGCCACGAAGGACATGGCGATGAAGTAGCCGAGCGCGAGCCCGCCGACCTTGCCGACCCTGGCGGCCTTCCGCACCGAGCCGACGCCGAGCACGATCGTGCAGAAGATGATCGGCGAGATCATCATCTTGATCAGGTTGACGAAGCCCGTACCGAGCGGCTTCAGCTCCACGGCGAAGTCCGGCGCGGCGAACCCGACGGCGATGCCGAGGCCCACCGCGGCGATCACGGCGATGTAGAGGTAGTGCGTGCGGTCCCGCTTCACAGCGGGCGCGTCAGGTGCCGTTGGGGATGTACTGGCCACGGCTGCCCTCCTTGACGACGTCGTCGGCATCATCCGGCGTGCGGCTCACGTCCGGCGGAACCCGGCGTGCGGCTCACGTCCGGGGAATCCGGGAGGCGTGGACTCCCGGGCGATGCGGTGACTATCTCCCGGGCTGTGAGGGCGGTCACCCTTCTGTTCATTTAGTTCGCGCTTATCAGGCGAGGCAGACTGACGGCATGCGTTTCCCCCGTGCCCCGCGCCCCCGCAGCCTGGCGGGGCAGCTCTTCGCGATGCAGGCCGTGCTGATCGCGGTGCTCGTCGCCGGGTACGCGCTGTTCACCTATGTCAGCGACCGCAGCCAGGCCGAGGAGTCGGCGGGCCGGCAGGCCATGGGCGTGGCGCGCTCCGTCGCGGACGCGCCCTCGGTGCACGCGGCGATCCGCACCGAGGACCCCTCGAAGGACCTGCAGCCGTACGCGCTGCGGGTGCAGCGGCACACCGGCGTCGACTTCGTGACGATCATGGACCCGCGGGGCATCCGCTGGACCCATCCCGACGAGAACCGGATAGGCCAGCACTTCCTCGGCCACACCGGTCCCGCACTGGCGGGCCGGTCCTTCACCGAGACCTACACCGGTACGCTCGGCCCGTCCGTCCGCGCCGTCACCCCGATCCGGGACGACGGCCGCATCGTGGGGCTCGTCAGTGCCGGCATCAAGGTCGAGGCGATCACCAAGCGGGTGCAGGACCAGGTCACCGCCCTCGTCGGGGTCGCGGCGGGTGCCCTGGCCCTCGGCGGCATCGGCACGTACGTCATCAACGCCCGGCTGCGCCGCTCCACGCACGGCATGAACGCCGCCGAGCTCAGCCGCATGCACGACTACCACCAGGCGGCGCTGCACGCCGTGCGCGAGGGACTGCTGATGCTGGACGGGCAGTTCCGGGTGGCGCTGATGAACGACGGCGGGCGGGAGCTGCTCGGCGTGAGTGACGACGCGGTGGGCCGTTCGGTGGCGGACCTCGGGCTGCCCGCCCCGCTGACCGGCGCGCTGCTGTCCGCGCAGCCGCGCGTCGACGAGGTGCACCTGACCGCGTCCCGTGTGCTGGTCGTCAACACGTCCCCGGTCTCCGGTGGTGAACGCCGTGGCACGGTGGTCACCCTGCGCGACGTGACCGAGCTCCAGGCCCTGACGGGCGAGCTCGACTCGGAGCGCGGCTTCACCCAGGCGCTGCGCTCCCAGGCGCACGAGGCCGCGAACCGCCTGCACACCGTGGTGTCCCTCATCGAGCTGGGCCGTGCCGACGAGGCCGTCGACTTCGCCACGGCGGAGCTGGAACTGGCGCAGGCGCTGACCGACCAGGTGGTGGCGGCGGTCAGTGAGCCGGTCCTCGCGGCGCTGCTGCTCGGCAAGGCGGCGCAGGCGAACGAACGGGGTGTGGAGCTGGTGGTGTCCGACGACAGCGCCATCGACGACGGTCTGCTCCCGGATTCCCTGCCCTCCCGGGACCTGGTCACCGTCCTGGGCAATCTGATCGACAACGCGGTGGACGCGGCGCAGGGGACGACCGGCGCCCGGGTCACGGTGACGGCGTACACCGACGAGTCCGTGCTGGTGATGCGGGTCGCCGACACCGGTGCCGGGGTGGATCCGGCGCACACCGAACAGCTCTTCCAGCGCGGCTGGACCACGAAGCCGGCGGGGCCGGGCGGACGCGGTCTGGGGCTGGCGCTCGTGCGGCAGACCGTGGGGCGTCACGCGGGCAGGCTGACGGTGCGCGAGGCGGCCGGGGGCGGGGCGGAGTTCGAGGTGCGGTTGCCGTTGCCCGCGGTGCCGCCGGCCGAGCGGTCCACGATGTCCACCGTGCCCGGGCCCGCGCGGCCCGAGGCCGTCCAGCCCGCTCTGCCCGGAGGCGACGCATGACCGACCCGATCCGCGTCCTGGTCGTCGAGGACGACCCGGTCGCCGCCGACGCGCACGTCATGTACGTCGGGCGGGTGCCCGGGTTCACCGCGGTCGGCAAGGCCCACACGGGCGCGGAGGCCCGTCGCGCGCTGGACCGGACACCGGTGGACCTGCTGCTCCTCGATCTGCATCTGCCGGACGTGCACGGGCTGCAACTGGCCCGCTCGCTGCGCGCCGCCGGTCACCACGCGGACGTGATAGCGGTGACGTCCGCCAGGGATCTGGCCGTGGTGCGCGAGGGGGTGTCGCTCGGGGTGGTGCAGTACGTGCTGAAGCCGTTCACCTTCGCCACCCTGCGCGACCGGCTGGTCCGTTACGCCGAGTTCCACGCGGCGGCCGGTGAGGCGAGCGGCCAGGACGAGGTGGACCGCGCCCTGGCCACCCTGCGCGCTCCCGGTCCGGCCGCGCTCCCCAAGGGGCTGAGTGCCCCGACCCTGGAACGTGTCTCCGTCGTCCTCCGGGACTGCGCCGACGGTCTGACGGCGGCCGGGGTCGCCGAGGCCGTCGGGATCTCCCGGATCACGGCCCGGCGCTATCTGGAGCACCTGGTCGAGGCCGGGCGGGCGGCACGTGCTCCGCAGTACGGTCAGGTGGGGCGGCCGGAGCTGCAGTACCGCTGGGTCAAGGGCTGACCGGGCGGCGGGTTCAGCCGTTGGGGAGGATGACCGCCCGGCCGTTGATCTTGCCCGCGCACTTGGCGCAGATCCCGAGTGGCACACGCCGGCGGGGCATGACGTCTCCCCCCGGACACGCGAAACGGACCAATGACCGTCAACCCGCAGAAGGTGGACCCACCGGCGCGGCGAAAGGTTGCGCGTACAGCACCACTTGGACTCCCAGACCCGCGACCGCCAGCGCCTCGGCCACCGACAGCGCCACCAGCCCGGCGGAGACCTGACCGCTCGCCCAGTACACGACCAGCCCCGCGAGCGGCACGAGACAGAACGCGAGCAGATCGACCCCGCACTGGATGACCTTGCGCGACGCCCTGCGCGCGTCGCCGCGATGGGCGGTCTCCCACCTGAAGGCGGCCTCGCCTCCGGTGAGTTCGGCGAGTCGCGGCCCCAACTCGCCCCTGACGTACGCCCCGATCGCGGAGATCTTCTCGTCGTTGACCAGGTAGGTCCACCCGAGGACGACACAGACGGGCGGCAGCGCCAGCAGCATGGCCGCCTGCCTGGCCTGCGCGGACGCGGCGACGACGGCGGCCACCACCGCGAGCGTCACGTACAGCAGATTGTCCCGGAACCCGATCCGCGCCCGCTGCTCGTCCTTCACGCTCTGGTACTCGGCGAGCAGCAACTGCCCCCCGTTGACGCCCTGCTCCGACACGTGCGCCTCCCCCTTCTCCTGCGAGCACCAACACGCCCTCTGGGCAGGCGACTTGGCAGTACCTTAAGAGTGTGCCGGAGTCAGAACCCACCGTCGTGGTCCTCACCGCGCTCCCGTCCGAGTACGAGGCCGTGCGCCGACGGCTCTCGGACGCGGAGGAACTGGAACATCCCGCGGGGACGCGGGTGGAACGGGGCCGGCTCGCCGACACCCCTTGGTACGTGGCCGTGGCGGAACTGGGCGAGGGCGCCCTGAACGCGGCCGTGCTCACCGAGCGCATCGTGGCCTGGCTGCGCCCCGAGGCGCTGCTCTTCGTGGGCGTGGCGGGCGGACTCAAGGACGACATCGAGATCGGCGACGTCGTGGTGGGCACGAAGGTGTACGGCATCCACGGCGGCAAACAGACCGACAAGGGCTTCCACGTCCGCCCCGAGGCCTGGCGTTCCTCCCACCGCCTGGAACAGGCCGCCCGGTTCGCCCTGCGCGGCAAGGTGCACCTGAAACCGATCGCCGTCGGCGATATCGTGCTGGCGGACGCGAAGTCGGACGTCGCCGAGCATCTCAGGACCCACTACAACGACGCCGCCGCCATCGAGATGGAGGGCTCGGGAGTCGCCCATGCGGCGCACCTCAGCGATCGGCTGGACGCGCTCGTGATCCGCGGGATCAGCGACTCCGCAGACGTGGGGAAGGCGGCGGCCGACGCGTCGGGCTCCCAGCCGCGCGCCGCCGACGAGGCCGCGGCGGCGATGGTCGCGATCCTGCGCAAGCACCGGCCCCTGCGCGACCGCACGGCCCCTCCGGGCACCCCGGACGACTCCGGCTCCCAGGAGGGCCCCTTTCCCCGTTCCGAGTACGGCGGCGACCATCTCGATTTCCGGGGCAGCACGTTCCACGGGCCGTTCGTGGCGAAGTCGGTGGGAGGGCGAGCACCGATGCCTCCCGCCTCCCGCGAGCCGGGGGTGCCGGATCGCGACGCCGCCTGCCTCGTCGGTGACCCCGCCGAGGAGGCCGCCATCTGAACAGCCTCGGTTATGCCATGCGCATGCTGGGCGATGTCGAGGCCGCGGTCGACGCCCACACCAAGGCCCGCGATCTGTACCGGACGCATCGAAGCGCACCTACTTCGAGAAGGCCGCCGACGTCTTCGCCCGGGCCGACGCCGACGACGAAGCCGCCCAAGCCCGAGCCGCCGCAAGGTCATTGACCTGACATACGCACACCTCCTAAGTTCACCGAGCAGACAACTCAGCTCGCCCGACAACGATGTCGGTCAGTAGGAGGTCGTGCCCGTGCGCCCCACCGCCACCCCACTTCTGCTCGCGACAGTGCTCGCCGCCACCACACTCACCGCATGCGGATCCGGGTCGGGGAGTGACCCCGACACCGTGAAGATCTCCTTCAAACAGTCGACCGACAACTCGGTCCGGGTGATGGACACCTACCTGGCCGACATGAAGAAGCAGTTCGAGAAGGCCAACCCGGGCAAGAAGGTCGAGCTCGTCCCGATCAAGGCCCCGGACTCGGAGTACTACACCAAGCTCCAGCAGATGCTCAGGTCGCCCAAGACGGCCCCCGACCTGGTCTACGAGGACACCTTCCTCATCAACTCCGACATCACGAGCGGGTACTTGAAGCCCCTCGACACCTATCTCGACAAGTGGTCGGACTGGGGCCAGTTCATCGACACCGCGAAGGCGGCGGCGAAGGCGCAGGACGGGAAGACGTACGGCGTCCCGGACGGCACGGACACCCGCGGCCTCTGGTTCGACAAGGGGATATTCAAGAAGGCGGGCCTGCCCGAGGACTGGCAGCCGAAGACGTGGGACGACGTCCTGTCCGCCGCGCGCACCATCAAGAAGAAGGTCCCCGGCGTCACGCCCCTGAACGTCTACACCGGCAAACCCGCCGGTGAGGCCGCCACCATGCAGGGCTTCGAGATGCTGCTGTACGGGACGGGCGACGGACGGTCCGACCCCCTGTACGACTCCGCCTCGAAGAAGTGGATCGCCCCCGGCCAGGCCTTCGAGGACTCCCTCGGCTTCGTGGAGACGGTCTACAAGGAGAAGCTCGGCCTCGACGTCCCCGACGCCCTGGACCCCAACATCCAGACCCGGATCCGCGGCGAGCTGCTGCCCAAGGGCAAGCTCGGCATCAACCTCGACGGCAGCTGGCTCCCGCAGGACTGGCTGAAGGGGGCCGGGCACGAATGGCCCGAGTGGTCCCAGAAGCTCGGCCTCGCCTACATGCCCACCCAGCACGGCCAGGCACCGGGCAAGGTGAGCATGTCGGGCGGCTGGACGTGGTCGATCCCGGCCAAGGCGGCCAACCCCGACCTGGCCTTCAAGTTCATCGAGACGATGCAGACCAAGGCCAACGCCCAGAAGTGGTACATCGCCAACTCCGGTATCGCGGTGCGCAAGGACGTCGCCGCCGACCCCGCCTACGTGCAGGCGCAGCCCGGCATCAAGTTCTTCACCGACCTGGTCGCGAGCACGCACTACCGGCCCGCGTACCCGGCGTACCCGAAGGTCTCGACCGCCATCCAGGAGGCCATGGAGAGCGTCACCACGGGTGACAGTTCGGTCGACAAGGCGGCGAGCGGCTACGACGAGGAACTGAAGGCGGCCACCGACAACCAAGTGATCGAGAAGTGAGCGTCGGTACGCACACGGCGTCCCCGGTCGGCACGGTGGGCAAGACGTCCGCCCCCGTGCGCCGGGGAGGTCTCCTGCGCTCCCTGACCCGTGCCCTGCCGCTCGCCCCGGCCGTCGTCCTGCTGCTGCTCTTCCTCGCCGGCCCGATCGCCTACTGCGCGTACATCGCCTTCACCGACCTCCAGCTCACCGGTCAGGCCCAGTCGTCCTTCGTCGGCCTGGAGAACTTCCGTGCGGCGTTCCGGGACGACGCGTTCCGCAACGCCGTCTGGCTGACGCTGGTGTTCACGGTGGTCTCGTCACTGCTCGGCCAGAACACGCTGGGTCTGGCGCTCGCCTCGCTCATGCAGCGTGCGTCCAAGCCCGTCCGCACCGTGGTCGGCGGGATCGTCGTCACGGCCTGGGTGCTGCCGGAGGTGGTGGCGGGATTCCTGCTGTACGCCTTCTTCCGCCGTGAGGGGACGCTGAACGTCATCCTCGAATGGCTCCATCTCCCCACCCAGAACTGGATGTTCACCCTGCCGATCCTCGCGGTGTCCTTCGCCAACGTGTGGCGCGGGACGGCCTTCTCGATGCTGGTCTACTCGGCTGCCCTGAACGAGATCCCGAAGGAGATCACGGAGGCCGCCGAGGTCGACGGAGCCGGTGGCTGGCGGCGCCTGTGGCACATCACCCTGCCGATGATCCGCCGCTCCATCGGCACGAACCTGATGCTCAACACCCTGCAGACGCTGTCCGTCTTCGGGCTGATCTGGGTGATGACGCGCGGTGGCCCGGGCAACCGCAGCCAGACCCTCCCGCTGTTCATGTACGAGCAGGCCTTCCAGAAGAGCATGATCGGGTACGGGACGGCGGTGGCGCTGCTGCTCCTGGTGGTGGGCTCGCTGTTCTCGCTGGTCTACATGCGCCTGCTGCGGACGGAGGTGTGAGATGGCCGTACTGACCCGCGGGACGACGCTCAAGTCGCGTCCCACCGGGCGGGGTGTGACCCTCAAGTCGCGCCGGACGGGCCGGAGGCTGGCCGCGGACGCCGGGCTCCTCGTCGTGGCGGCGGCGTTCTCGCTGCCGCTGGCCTGGGTGGTCCTGTCCTCGCTGGACGCGCACGCCGATCTGCGGGTGAAGGCGCCGGACGGCCTCACCCTGTCCAACTTCGACGCCGTCCTGAAACCGGACATCACCTTCACCCCCCTGCTCAACAGTCTGATCCTGTGCGGCGGAGGCACCCTGCTCACCGTGGTGTGCGCGGCGCTGGCGGCCTATCCGCTGTCGCGTTTCCGCTCGCGCCTGAACCGCCCGTTCCTCCTGACGATCCTCTTCGCGACGAGCCTGCCGATCACGGCGATCATGGTGCCGGTGTACGCGCTGTTCGTGCAGGTGAATCTGATCGACACCATGCAGGGCACGATCTACTTCTTCGCCGCCTCCCAACTGCCCTTCGCCATCTGGCTGATGAAGAACTTCATGGACGGGGTGCCGAAGGAGCTGGAGGAGGCGGCCTGGACGGACGGGGCGTCCTCCCTCCAGTCCCTGGTGCGCATCGTGCTGCCGCTGATGGGGCCGGGCGTGGCCGTCGTGACGGTCTTCTCCTTCGTCATGATGTGGGGGAACTTCTTCGTCCCCTTCATGCTGCTGCTGACACCGGACCAGATGCCGGCGTCCGTGAGCATCAACGAGTTCTTCGGCAACCGCGGCATGGTGGTGTACGGGCAGCTGGCGGCGTTCTCGATCATCTACTCAACGCCGGTCCTGCTCCTGTACGTACTGGTCGCCCGCCGCCTCGGCGGAGGATTCGCACTGGGGGGTGCGGTCAAGGGCTGAGACGCCCGGAAAGCCGGGGAGCGGCGGACCGGACCCGTGCGGGTATCCCCAGCCGGATTCGGCCGGTGCGGGCGCCGGCACCTCGGCCTCGGCGAGAGCCCGCGCGGCCCGGTCGGGGGCGTCGGCCTCGGTGAAGGCCCGGGCGGCCCGGAGCCAGCAGTCGCGTGCCTGGTGCGGGGCGCCGGCCGCTCCGTGGGCCCGCGCGAGGTTCTCCAGGGCCCGGCCGGTCCGGTACCAGTCCTCGAACTCGTGGTAGATCCCCACGGCTCTGCGGTACGACTCGATCGCCTCCCGCACGCGTCCCGCCTGCATCAGCGCGCTGCCGAGGTTGTTGCAGGCGATGCCCTCGCGGTGGCGGTCCCCGGTCGCCCTGAACAGTCCCTGGCCGCGGGTGTGGGCGTTGATGGCCGCCGCCGCGCGGCCGTCCTGCGCCAGCGCGAGACCGAGGGTGGTCCAGGCGATGGCCTCACGGTGCCGGTCCCCGGCCGTGAGCTGGTACAGCGCGAGAGCGCTGTTGAGCGCGTCGATCGCGTCCGCGGGGCGGTCCTCGTCGCGCAGGGCCGCGCCGAGGCTGCTCAAGGCGATCGCCTCACCGTGCCGGTCGCCGGCCAGCTGATAGCGCTGCCGGGCGTGGGTGAGGGCCTCGATGGCGTCCGCCGCCCGGCCCGCGCCGCCGAGGGCGTTGCCCAGATTGCTCCAGGCGGCGGCCTCGCTGCGATGTTCCCCGGCGTGTTCCGCGGCCTGCTGGGCGGCGCTGCTCACCACGATCAGGTCGTCGAAGTGGCGCCGCCAGTCCAGGTAGACGGCGAGCAGTTCGGCCAGCCGTACGGCCGCGGCGGCGTACCGCTCCTCCTGCGCCCACTGCACGGCCGCCACCAGTCCGGCCCGCTGCTCGTCCAGCCACTCCAGCGCCGCCGCCCGGTCGGCGAACAGCTCGGGCTCCGGCATTCCGTCCAGCCAGCGCAGCCGGGCGTCCGCGTCCCCCGTCCACCGGCAGAAGAACGCGAGCACCCGCGAGCGGGCCGCTTCCCCCTCCTGTGCGAGCGCCGGGTCCCGCTTCACCATGTCGATCCCGAACGCCTTCACGAGGTCGTGCAGCCGCCATCGGCCGCGCCGGGTGCCCTGTTCGACGAGATGGGCGCGAGCCAGTGCCTCCAGGGTCCGCACCGGTGGGCTCTCTGCGCCGATCAGCGCGTTGACGACCTGTGTGGTGACTTCGGGTCCGGGTGCGAGCGCGAGCAGTCCGAGGAGGCGGGTCTGCTCGGGCGACAGCCGGCGGTAGGACAGTTCGAAGGCGGCGCGGACGCTGCGCTCGCCGTCGTCGAGGGCGAGCGGGTCCCGTAGCTCCGTCAGTTCGGCCGTGAGTTCGGCGACCGGCTTCGACCGGTCCAGTGCCAGGCGGGCGGCCGCGATCTGGAGGGCGAGCGGCAGGTGCTTGCAGAGCGAGGCGAGCTCCTCGGCGGCCGCGGCCTCGTGACGGATCCGGTGGTCGTGGGGATCCGCCAGCCTCAGGGCCCGGTCGAGGAGGTCGAACGCGGCCCGGGGGGTCAGCTCGTCCAGCGGCAGGAGTCTGGCCCCGTGCTGGGGCAGACGTTCGCGGGAGGTCACCAGGAGGCGGTGGTTGACGCCGCCGCCGGGAAGGAGGAACCGCACCTGCTCCGACAGGCCGACGTTGTCGGCCAGGATCAGCATCGGTCCCCGTTCGCGGGCCCGCTCGGCCAGCGCCGAGCGGTACAGCGCGGCCCGCTCCTCCGCCCTGCTCGGGATGTGCTGGGACGCGGTGCCGAGGGCCCGCAGCAGAGCCTCCAGGGCCTGTTCGGCGCTGACGGATTCCTCGTTGTAGTCGTATCCGTGCAGGTCGACGAAGAGCACTCCGCCGGGAAACCAGCCCCGCTCGCACGCCTGGTGCGCCGCTTCCACCGCGAGCGCCGTCTTGCCGATGCCGCCGAGCCCCGACACGGCGGTGACGACGACCGTGGCGGGACCGCCGGACTTGGACGGGGCCAGCACGTCCAGCAGCACCCGCAGCTCGCTGTCCCGGCCGGTGAAGCCGCCGACCCGCATGGGCAGCGCGTCCAGCGCGGTGGGCGCCGGCCCGTGCTCGTGGAATTCGGCCTTCGCGGTGAAGGGACCCGTGAAATTCCCGCCCCGGAAGTCGAGATGGTCCCCGTCGTACTCGGTCATCGTGCTGTCCCCCGTGCCGCCTCCGAACCTCGCCCGACATCACAGTACGCCGCACCTGCCGACCCAACACCCGTGCTGGACAGGCGACTTGGCGATACCGTATGGAGCGCGCCACGACGGAACCGCCGCAGCGGCACGGGTGGCCTTCGGCCGTCCCGACGACGGCCGGAACCGTATGTTCCTACAATCCGTGATTGTGGCCGAACAGCCCGTAGTCACCGCTGCACCGCGCCCATACTTTGTGCGCGTGCAGCTACCGCAGGCCCATCAGCCCACCCCGCCCTTCAATGCTCCCGCAGCCCGCAGACTGCGGGCTGCGCTCGGCATGGGGCCCGAGCACGTCGCCTACGGCATGCGGGCCTCGTACGGACTGCCGTACGTCACTCCGGACCTGGTCACGGCCTGGGAGCGCGGGATCGCGGCACCGAGCTCACCCGAACTCACCGCGCTCGCGGGGGTGCTGTGGTGCTCGCCGGGCGAACTCATCGGGGCGCCGCGCACCCTGCGCGAGCACCGGGTCGCACGGGGGCTGGCGCAGGACGACGTGGCCCGCGCGGCCGGTCTGGAACTCCTCGCGTACCAGCGGATGGAGGAGTCCGACGCGTGGCGCGGCAACGAACGCCAGTCGACCGCTCTCGCCGACATCCTCGAACTGTCGCTGCCCGACTTCATCACCGTGACGGGGCGCGACGAGAAGCTCGCGGACCTGCTGCGCAGTGCCATGACGACGCGCTGGCAGGCCTATGTGCGACCGGTCGGGAAGATGGTGCCGCTGGACCGGCACCTCTTGGAGGTCGTCCTGGAGAAGATGCACACGGACTATCAGGGGCAGATGGTCGCCACCCTGAGCTGGGGCGGTGGTTCGGCCGCGGCCGACTCCAGCCAGTCGGGGCGTGACTTCCTCGACCGGATCGTCGATCGTTTCTGGACGATGGTCCAGAGCACCACCGACTGACAGCACCGCCGGTTGCCGCACCTGCCCGCCGCCCCGTGACCGTGCCGGCTCCGGACCCGCCGGAGCCGCGACCGACCGTCAGGGCATCCGGCTCACGGCCCTTCCCTCGGCCGCTGGCTCCCGGCTCAAGGCCACGGCTCCCGGCTCCCGGCTCCCGGCTCCCGGCTCCCGGGACGATCAGAAGACCGACTCGGCCTCGTCCATCCGGTCCTTCGGCACGGTCTTCAGCTCGGTGATCGCCTCGGCGAGCGGCACCATCACGACCTCCGTGCCGCGCAGTGCCGTCATCCTGCCGAAGTCGCCCCGGTGCGCGGCCTCGACGGCGTGCCAGCCGAAGCGGGTGGCGAGGACACGGTCGTACGCGGTCGGCGTGCCACCGCGCTGGATGTGGCCGAGAATGACCGGCTTGGCCTCCTTGCCGAGGCGGCGCTCCAGCTCGCGGGCGAGGGCGGTGCCGATGCCCTGGAAGCGCTCGTGACCGAACTGGTCGATCTCGCCGTGGCCGTAGTCCATGGTGCCCTCGACGGGGTGGGCGCCCTCGGCGACGCAGACGACCGCGAACTTCTTGCCGCGCGAGAAGCGCTCCTCGACCATCGCCACCAGGTGGGCGGGATCGAAGGCGCGCTCGGGCAGGCAGATGCCGTGGGCGCCGGCCGCCATACCGGACTCCAGGGCGATCCAGCCGGCGTGCCGGCCCATGACCTCGACGACCATCACGCGCTGGTGCGACTCGGCGGTCGTCTTGAGCCGGTCCATGGCCTCCGTGGCCACGCCGACGGCGGTGTCGAAACCGAAGGTGCGGTCCGTCGACGAGATGTCGTTGTCGATCGTCTTCGGGACGCCGACGACCGGCAGACCGGCGTCCGCCAGCATGCGGGCGGCGGTCAGCGTGCCCTCTCCGCCGATCGGGATGAGCACGTCGATACCGAATTCGCGAGCCATGTCCTGCGCGTTGTCGCAGGCCTCGCGGAGCCGGTCGCGCTGCAGACGCGAGGAGCCGAGGATGGTGCCGCCGAGAGCGAGGATGCCGCCGACCGCGTCGAGGTCGAGGGTGCGGAAGCGGCCTTCGAGCAGGCCGGCGTACCCGTCCTCGAAGCCGATGACCTCGTCGCCGAAGTTGGTGACCGCTCGGTGCACGACCGACCGGATCACTGCGTTCAGGCCGGGGCAGTCGCCGCCTGCGGTGAGAACTCCGATGCGCATCGTGCTGTGTCTCCTGCTCGCTGTTGATGCCGGTGAGCCGATCCGATTGTTTCATGGCTCCCCGGCAGCGTCGCTTCCGTCCTGTGCATCCCGGTCTGCACCTCGTGACCTCGGGTCCGGCGGGCGCCTTATCCAGCCGCAGGGGTATTGTCAAGAGGGTTCTGCTCACCTCAGCGGGCCATTTTTCCGCGCCGTAAAGCGGGCAGGGTCGCGAAGAGTACGGACCACGAAGACCACGACGCCCCGAAGTGCACGATCGGGATGAAACGGAGAGCACGCGTGACGCGCAGCGTGTACGTGACCGGAATCGACCGCGGCGACGGCCGCCAGGTCGTCGAGCTGGGGGTCATGGAGATCCTGACCCGCCAGGTCGACCGGGTGGGGGTGTTCCGTCCGCTTGTGCACGACGGTCCGGACCGGCTCTTCGAGCTGCTGCGCTCCCGCTACCGGCTGTCCCAGGACCCGGCGACGGTGTACGGCATGGACTACCACGAGGCGTCCGCGCTCCAGGCCGAGCAGGGCACCGACGAACTGGTGTCGACGCTCGTCGACCGTTTCCACGCCGTCGCCCGCGAGTACGACGTCGTCCTCGTCCTCGGCACCGACTTCGCCGCCACCCAGCTCCCCGACGAGCTGGCCCTGAACGCGCGGCTCGCCAACGAGTTCGCCGCGTCCGTGATCCCGGTCGTCGGCGGTCGCGGGCAGAACGCGGAGTCGGTCCGCGCCGAGACGCGCAACGCCTACCGTGCCTACGACGGGCTCGGCTGCGACGTGCTCGCCATGGTCGTGAACCGGGTGGCGCCCGAGGACCGCGCCGAGATCCTCGAACGGCTCGACTCCCGCCTGCCGGTGCCCTGTTACGTGCTGCCCGACGAGCCCGCGCTCGCCGCGCCCACCGTCGCGCAGATCACCCAAGCCCTCGGCGGCAAGGTGCTCCTCGGCGACGACGCCGGGCTGGCCCGCGACGCGCTCGACTTCGTCTTCGGCGGCGCGATGCTGCCGAACTTCCTGCGCGCCCTGACCCCGGGCTGCCTCGTGGTCACCCCGGGCGACCGCGCCGACCTCGTCGTCGGCGCGCTCGCCGCGCACAGCGCCGGCACTCCCCCGATAGCCGGCGTTCTGCTGACCCTGAACGAGCGGCCCAGCGACGACATCCTCACCCTGGCGGCACGTCTCGCCCCCGGCACCCCGGTCGTCTCGGTGGCCGGGACCTCCTTCCCGACCGCGGCGGAGCTCTTCTCCCTGGAGGGGAAGCTGAACGCCGCCACACCCCGCAAGGCGGAGACCGCGCTCGGCCTCTTCGAGCGGTACGTGGACACGAGCGATCTGCTGAAGCGGGTCTCCGCCCCGAGCAGTGACCGGCTCACGCCGATGATGTTCGAGCACAAGCTGCTGGAGCAGGCCCGCTCCGACAAACGGCGCGTCGTCCTCCCCGAGGGCACCGAGGAGCGCGTGCTGCACGCCGCCGAGGTGCTGCTGCGCCGCGGGGTGTGCGACCTGACGCTGCTCGGGCCCGTCGACCAGATCCGCAAGAAGGCCGCCGATCTCGGCATCGACCTCGGCGGATGCCAGATCGTCGATCCGCAGACCTCCGAGCTGCGGGACGTCTTCGCGATGAAGTACGCCCGGCTGCGGGCCCACAAGGGCGTGACCGTGGAGCTGGCGCACGACGTGGTCGCCGACGTGAACTACTTCGGCACGCTGATGGTCGAGGAGGGTCTCGCCGACGGCATGGTCTCCGGCTCGGTGCACTCCACCGCCGCCACCATCCGGCCCGCCTTCGAGATCATCAAGACCAAGGCGGACTCCAAGATCGTGTCGTCGGTCTTCTTCATGTGTCTCGCCGACAAGGTCCTGGTCTACGGGGACTGTGCGGTGAACCCCGACCCGAACGCCGAGCAGCTCAGCGACATCGCCATCCAGTCGGCGGCCACCGCCGAGCAGTTCGGTGTGGAGCCGAGGATCGCGATGCTGTCGTACTCGACGGGCACGTCCGGCTCCGGCGCCGACGTCGACAAGGTGCGCGAGGCGACCGAGCTGGTGCGGCTGCGCCGCGCCGATCTGAGCGTCGAGGGGCCGATCCAGTACGACGCCGCCGTCGAACCGTCGGTCGCCGCGACGAAGCTGCCGGAGTCGGAGGTCGCCGGGCAGGCGTCCGTGCTGATCTTCCCGGACCTCAACACCGGCAACAACACCTACAAGGCCGTGCAGCGCTCGGCCGGCGCGATCGCCGTCGGGCCGGTCCTCCAGGGGCTGCGCAAGCCCGTCAACGACCTCTCCCGCGGCGCGCTCGTCCAGGACATCGTCAACACCGTCGCCATCACGGCGATCCAGGCCCAGACCCCCGACCAGAAGGCTTCCCAGCAGTGAGCTCCCATCCGTCGCCCACGACCGCCGCGTCCGGCGGGCCGCGCCCGGCCACCCGTGCCTCGCGCGTCCTCGTCCTCAACTCCGGCTCCTCGTCGGTGAAGTACCAGCTGCTCGACATGCGCGACGGCTCGCGGCTGGCGGTCGGCCTGGTGGAGCGGATCGGCGAGGAGACCTCCCGGCTCAGGCACACTCCGCTGACCGACGGCCGGACCCGCGAACAGGTCGGCCCGATCGCCGACCACGACGCCGCGCTGAAGGCCGTCGCCACGGAGCTGGCCGCGGACGGGCTCGGTCTGGACTCCGCCGAGCTGGCCGCGATCGGCCACCGGGTGGTGCACGGCGGGCAGCGGTTCACCGAGCCGACGGTCGTCGACGACGCCGTGCTCGCGGAGATCGAGCGGCTCATCCCGGTCGCGCCGCTGCACAATCCGGCGAACCTCACCGGCATCCGCACCGCCATGGCACTGCGCCCGGACCTGCCTCAGGTCGCCGTCTTCGACACCGCGTTCCACACGACGATGCCGGAGTCGGCGGCGCGCTACGCGATCGACGTGCGAACCGCCGACGAGCACCGCATCCGCCGTTACGGCTTCCACGGGACCTCGCACGCCTACGTGTCCCGCGAGACCGCGAGGCTGCTCGGCAAGGCGCCCGAGGACGTGAACGTCATCGTGCTGCACCTGGGCAACGGCGCCTCCGCGTCGGCCGTGCGCGGCGGCAGGTGTGTCGACACCTCCATGGGGCTCACGCCGCTGGAGGGGCTCGTGATGGGTACGCGCTCCGGTGACGTGGATCCGGCCGTCATCTTCCATTTGCAGCGTGTTGGCGGGATGTCCACGGACGAGATCGACACTCTCCTCAACAAGAGGAGCGGTCTGATCGGTCTGTGCGGCGACAACGACATGCGGGAGATACGCCGCCGCGTCGACGAGGGCGACGAGCAGGCCCGCCTCGCCTTCGACATCTACATCCACCGCCTGAAGAAGTACATCGGCGCCTACTACGCGGTCCTCGGCCGGGTGGACGCCGTCGCCTTCACCGCCGGGGTCGGCGAGAACGCCGCGCCGGTGCGCGAGGCGGCCGTCGCCGGGCTGGAGCAGCTGGGCCTCGCGGTCGACGGCGACCTGAACGCGGTCCGCAGCGGTGAGCCGCGGCTCATCTCGCCGCGGGCCGCGCGGGTCGCCGTCGCCGTGGTGCCGACGGACGAGGAACTGGAGATCGCCACGCAGACGTATGCGCTGGTCGGAGAGAGCGGTGGGAGCGGCGCCGGACTCGCAGAGAGCAACGCCTGAGCGGCCGTCCGCCCATTTGTATCTTCCGCCAGACGGAATATTCCGTAGCGAAACAAACCGATAGGATCGCCCCATGCGCCGTTCGAAAATCGTCTGTACTCTCGGCCCCGCGGTCGACTCCCAAGAGAAGCTGGTCGCGCTGATCGAAGCCGGCATGAATGTGGCCCGCTTCAACTTCAGCCACGGCACGCACGAGGAGCACCAGGGGCGGTACGACCGCGTCCGGGCCGCCTCGGCCGAGACCGGCAAGGCCATCGGGGTCCTCGCCGACCTCCAGGGCCCGAAGATCCGGCTGGAGACCTTCGCCGAGGGTCCCGTCGAGCTGGAGCGTGGTGACGAGTTCACCATCACCGTCGAGGACGTGCCCGGCGACAAGCACATCTGCGGCACGACCTACAAGGGGCTGCCCGGCGACGTGGCCAAGGGCGACCAGGTCCTCATCAACGACGGCAACGTCGAGCTCCGGGTCGTCGAGGTCGACGGCACCCGGGTCAAGACGGTCGTCATCGAGGGCGGCGTGATCTCGGACCACAAGGGCATCAACCTGCCCGGCGCGGCCGTGAACGTGCCGGCGCTGTCCGAGAAGGACGTCGAGGACCTGCGCTTCGCGCTGCGGATGGGCTGCGACATGGTGGCCCTGTCCTTCGTGCGCGACGCCAACGACGTCAACGACGTCCACAAGGTGATGGACGAGGAGGGCCGCCGGGTCCCCGTCATCGCCAAGGTGGAGAAGCCGCAGGCGGTCGAGAACATGGAGGGCGTCGTCGCCGCGTTCGACGCGGTGATGGTGGCCCGTGGCGACCTGGCGGTGGAGTACCCGCTGGAGAAGGTCCCGATGGTGCAGAAGCGCCTCGTGGAGATGTGCCGCCGCAACGCCAAGCCGGTGATCGTCGCGACCCAGATGATGGAGTCGATGATCACCAACTCGCGTCCGACGCGCGCCGAGGCCTCCGACGTGGCCAACGCGATCCTGGACGGCGCGGACGCGGTCATGCTGTCGGCGGAGTCGAGCGTGGGCGCGTACCCGATCGAGACCGTGAAGACGATGTCGAAGATCGTCGTCGCGGCCGAGCAGGAGCTCCTGTCCAAGGGCCTCCAGCCGCTCGTGCCGGGCAAGAAGCCGCGCACGCAGGGTGGTTCGGTCGCCCGTGCCGCGTGCGAGATCGCGGACTTCCTCGGCGGCAAGGGCCTGGTGGCCTTCACCAAGTCCGGTGACACGGCCCGCCGGCTGTCCCGCTACCGCGCGACCCAGCCCATCCTCGCCTTCACCACGGACGAGGGCACCCGCAACCAGCTCACGCTGAGCTGGGGCGTCGAGTCGCACATCGTGCCGTTCGTGCAGAGCACCGACGAGATGGTCGACCTCGTGGACCAGCAGCTGCAGCAGCTCAAGCGGTTCAACGACGGCGACATCGTCGTGATGACCGCCGGCTCGCCGCCCGGCGTCCCCGGCACCACCAACATGGTCCGGGTGCACCACCTGGGCGAGGGCGGCCACCACGGCTGACCGCCGGGCCCCGTACGCCGCTGAGGGCGCCCCCTGTGACAGGGGGCGCCCTCAGCGTCTTCTGCGGCTCCCGGAAGGGTTCTCGGCGGCGCTCAGTCGGTCGTGAACTGGTGCAGCCCCGGCACGGTCAGCGTGCCGCCGAACTGGCCCGCCTGCACGACCTTCACCTTGGTGAAGTAGATGAGCGGGATGTTCAGCGGCGGCGGGTTGTCCGGGTCGAACGTGATCGGGATCAGACCGAGCAGGTTCCCGGAGATGCTCTCCGTGTACATGATCGTCTTGCCGTCGCGGATGGTGGACGTCGAGCCCTTGGCGGCCTGCACGTGGTAGGTCTTGCCGGACTGCTTGTCGTTCACCGTCTGGTGCAGGTCCCCGATGTCCGTGCCGTCGGAGATGACGTACTTGAGGACCTTCTTGGTGCTGCCGTTGGCCGTCTTCACCTTGACGATGCCCTTGTAGTCGGCACCCTTGAGCAGCAGCGAACTGGCGTTCAGGTACCAGGGGTCGTCCGGCAGGGCCACCGGGTTGTCGACACCGCCCTCGTCGTCGGTCGCGACCGGGCAGTCCGAGGCGTCGGCGCTCTCGCTCGCGGACGGGCTGGGCGAGGCGGTCGCCGCGTCGGCGACCTCCTTGACCGTGTCCGTGGCGTCCGAAGCCGCCTTGGAGGCCGCGTCGGTGGTGTCCTTCACGGTGTCGTCGACCGTCTTGGTGACCTTGTCGGTCGTGTCCTTGACGGTGTCCGAGAGGCTCTTGTCGTCCGACGCGGAGGAGTCCTTGCTCTCGCTCGCCGACGCGGACGGTGTGGGGCTCGCCGTGTCGTCGGGCGTGAGGAGGTCCTCGAGAGCGTCGCCGACACCCAGCGGGTCGAGCGGGTTCTTGCTGCTCTCGGACGCGGACGGAGCCGGCGTGGACGCGGCGCCGTCCGAGGAGTTCTGCGAGGTGCTCGCGGAGGACGAGGAGGCGGACGGCGTCGGCTCGGCCTTGTCGTCGGAACCTGAATCCGACGAAGAGGTCTTGTCCGAGGAGTCCGAACTCGACGAGGGTTCCGGTGTCGCCTTGTCCGCGGACTCGCTCGCGCTCGGCGAGGAGGAGGCGGAGGGCGACGCCGTGTCCTTGCCGTCCTCGGATCCCGTCACCGCCTCGACGCACTTCTGGTACTCGTCCGCCGTCAGGCTCTTCGCCGTCGGGTGGTCCTCGGCCTGGGCCAGCGTGGGGGTGAGGCCCATTCCCATGAGGACCGCCGTGGGCATGGCCGCCAGGGCGATCGCCTTGCCGGCCGGCATGTGGAACCTGGTGAACAGCGGCTTCCTCGGGGCCGCGTGGCGCGGCCCGGTTCTCACACGGGACTCGTCCACCTCAGTCCCGTGGGTCACCTCGTCAGCCGGCACTGTGCCTCCCGTTCGCCCCGTTGGTCGGGCTCGTTCCTGACAGATCGTTCGGCTCACCCACACCGTTCGCGGTGATCGCGGGCTCGGCGTCCACGCCCTCCGGGCTGTTCCCCTTGGAGAGGAAGGCCGACGCGGGCCGCTCCTCGGCGGGAGGTGCGGCCGGGGCCCAGGAGACCGCCATCGCGCCGCCGATCATGGCGAGCAGGAAGCCGATCAGGAAGCCGCCCAGGTTGGCCACCGGGATGGACACCAGGGCCAGCAGGATCGCCGCCACACCAGCGAAGGTGCGGACGTGCTTCTGGAACCAGAGGCTGATGCCCAGCACGACGAGCAGAACGCCGATGATCAGGGAGCCCGCGCCGGCGGTGGTCGCCATCGCGAGCGTCAGGTGACCGATCTGGAGGTTCGCGTACGGGAAGTAGGCGATCGGGAAACCGCCGAGCAGGACGAACAGGCCGGCCCAGAAGGGACGGTCGCCCCTCCAGGTACGGAAGTTCCGCCGGAAGACCCGGAGGTAGTGCTCGTTGTGTCCGGGCGCGGCAGGGGTCTCGGCGCTCATGGAAAACAGCTCCCTGGAACAGCTTTGCTGTGAGAAGTACGCGTGAGTGGTCCGCGTACGGCGGTGCGGAGCGGGGCGGGCGAGGCTGCCGGAGCTTCCTCACCCGCCCCAGGGAGTGCCTAGTAGCACTCCTTGACGCCCTTGGACAGCGACATCTTCAGGCCGCTGAGCTTGAACGTGCCGGCGGTGGTCGCCCACGCCGTCTGCTTGACGTCGGTCAGCGTGGCCGAGTCGGCCTGCTGAGCGAAGCCGTAGGGGTTCGCCGTGTCGCCCTTGGCGATGCCCGGACCCTTGCTGGCGTCCTTGGCCGCAACACCGATGTCGATGCCGCGGAAGGTCGCGTTGGCCTCAAGGTCCTCGACGTCGATGTACAGGTTCTCGGCCTCGACCGGGGTGTCGCCACCGCCGGCCTTGAGCACGAGGCTGACGGACCCGAGCAGCGGGATGTCCGGGGTGACCACGGACTGGCACATGCCCTTGATCGTCGCGGACTTGAACGCCGAGACGGCGACGGGGTGAGCCGTCTTCTTGCCGTCCAGGGTGTAGCCCGAGTCGATGGCTCCGTACTGCGAGAAGCCCGTACCGTCGAGTCGGTCCGCCGTCACCTTGAACGACTGACCGGAAACGCTGAACGACGCGGCGAGAGCACCCTGCGCGAGGGCGACACCTATCGCTGCCGTGGCGGCCACGCTGGGCACCATCACGACCGCGAACCGCTTCCATCTGGTCCCGCCACGCACCTGGGACTCCATATTTCCTCCTTCTCGGACGTACATCTCCTGGCCCTGACTGCCCCGAAGTCGGCGGCTCAGCCGGGCAGGGATGGGAGAAGTGCTACGTCCTCGGGAAGGAGAGCGCCCGTACTCGGAGGTGCGTACCGCACCCGAATCACCGGCGATCACCCCCGAGCGACAACCACTGGTCGCGCCTGACACACATCACGCACAACCTGCTGGACAGGCTCCGCCGAACGGCAGAGACCCCCCTGTCCAAGAGCCGGCGCCACTGCCGTCGGCTCTACTCGGTGGGGACCCAGAAAATCCGTTGACCCGATTGGTTGTCGGGGTACGGGAATGGACCGAGCGTCGCCGATCGTGGTGCATTCTCGCCGCCCGCACAAGGGGGTTCGTTACTCGCTAGTAACGGCCGGATAACCGAACAACGACCCGTCGGTATCGGGTGGCAACGCAGGGTGGCATCAGGTGGGGTGACACAACGGTTGATTAGTGGACGGAATCCGACAGATCAACGGCCCTGACTTACTCCAAGTAACAGCGGCCGCGTTTACCAAGATTTGGTAAAGCGCGGCCACGTGTCGACCTGTCGGCCAATCTTTCACCTGGGCATCACAAGCCCCGGCGTTTAGAGACTGGTCAGAACAGAGCCCTGGCCAACGCCCGGCGCGCCGCCACGACCCGCGGATCGTCGGCCCCGACCACCTCGAACAGTTCGAGCAGCCGCAGGCGTACGGCGTCACGGTCGTCACCCGCCGTGCGCTGCACCGTGTCGATCAGCCGCCCGAAGGCGTCCTCCACATGCCCGCCCACCAGGTCCAGGTCGGCGGCGGCGATCTGCGCCTGCACGTCGCCGGGCTTGTCGGCGGCGTCCTTGCGCACCTGCTGCGGGTCGACGCTCTGCACCCGCTGGAGCAATTCGGCCTGGGCGAGCCCCAGTTTGGCCTCCATGTTGGCCGGGTCGTCGCCCAGCACGTTCTTGTACGCCTGGACGGCACCCGCCAAGTCGCCCGCATCCAGGGCCTGCACGGCGGCCTCGAGGAGCGCGTCGTACGGGCCGACAGGCACCTCGGGCGCGGCCTGGGCCTCGCCGGGCGCGGCGTCCGGGTCGACCGTCAGGCCGGTGAGCCCGAAGCGCTGCTCGGCGACCTGGACGAGCTGGTCGAGGGTCCCCCGGATCTGCGCCTCGCCGGCGGCCCCCTGGAAGAGCGGCAGGGCCTGTCCCGCGACCACCGCGAAGACGGCCGGGATCCCCTGGACCCCGAACTGCTGCATCAGCATCTGGTTGGCGTCGACGTCGATCTTGGCCAGGACGAAGCGTCCGGCGTATTCGAGGGCCAGGCGTTCGAGCACCGGGCTCAGTTGCTTGCACGGCTCGCACCACTCGGCCCAGAAGTCGATGACGACGGGAACCTCGGTGGACCGCTGCAGGACATCGCGCTCGAAGCCCGCCTCGTCGACGTCGATGACGAGGCCGGCGGGGGACACGGCCCCTGTTCCGCCGCCCTGCCTGGCCGCTTCCGCGCGCGCCTGCTCCGCCTTCGTCTTGGCCTCCTGGGCCGCCTTCACCGCGGCGAGGTCGACGACTCCGCTCATGGACATGTTCCGTGGCTGCATGAGTACATCCTCCCCCTTCCGCGCGCACGTGTGAAAAGCGTGGTGAAAGCCAGACCTGTTACGTCTTGATCGGGTCCGCTCGGCGCCGGGTCCCCACCTGGCGCCAGTGGCGTGCTGGTGTGTCACTGTGGTTGTCGCTCGTGCGTGATCATGCCGCACACGCTTTCGCTACGAGTCGTAGCGTAACTGTCCCGCGGCACCGCTGTGCACCCTCCCCCGGTGATCTCCCTCACGGCTTCACACAACCGCCGGATTCGGCCATCGAGATTGCCGGATATGGTCACTGACATGCAGAGTCGCACTTCAGCCACTCGTACGGGGCGCCCGCGCAGCGCCGCCGCGGACGCCGCGATCCTGGAGGCGACGCGTGCGGCCCTGGTCGAACTGGGCTGGTCCAAGATGACGTTGGGGGACGTGGCGACGCGCGCGGGGGTCGCCAAGACGACGCTCTACCGCCGCTGGGCGGGCAAGAACGAGCTCGTCGTCGACGCGGTGGCGGTCCTCTTCGACGAGCTGGAACTCCCCGACCGAGGCAGTCTCGCCGCCGACATCGAGGGTGTGGTGCTCCAGTTCGCGGCGATCCTGGACCGCCCGGAGACGAAGACCGCGCTGATGGCGGTGGTGGCCGAGTCCACCCGCGACGAGCCCCTGCGCGAGCGCATCCGTACCTCGATCGTGGACCGTCAGAAGCGGCTGGTTCTGGAGGGGCGCGCCCGCGCCACCGCGCGCGGGGAACTACCCCCGGAGACCGACGCGGCCACCGCCGCCCGCACGGCCGACCTGATCTTCGACGTGGTCGCGGGTGCCGTGGTGCACCGCACCCTCGTCAGCGCGGAGCCCGCGGACGAGGAGTGGGTGCACAGCTTCACCCGGGTGCTGCTGCTGGGCCTCGCCGGCGCCTCGGCCCAGCCCTGAGGACTTCCCCGGAAACGGGACAGGGGTGGCCGGGGCCGAGCGAACGGCCCCGACCACCCCGGGGAAGGGAACCCCCGGCCGGGCCGAGGAGCGAAAACCGGGTCAGAAGCCCGCCGGCTCCGTGTAGATGCCCCACTCGTCCCGCAGGACGTCGCAGATCTCGCCCAGCGTGGCCTCCGCCCGGACGGCCTCCAGCATGGGGGCGATCATGTTCGACCCGTCGCGCGCGGCCACGAGCATCGCGTCCAGCGCCCCGCGCACGGCCGCCTCGTCGCGTGCGGCCTTGCGCCCGCCGAGCACGCGCACCTGCTCCCGCTCCACCTCGTGGCTGACCCGGAGGATCTCCAGGTCGCCCGTGACGGAGCCGTGGTGGACGTTGACGCCGACGACGCGCTTGTCGCCCTTCTCCACGGCCCGCTGGTACTGGAAGGCGGACTCGGCGATCTCGCCGGTGAACCAGCCGTCCTCGATGCCCCGCAGGATTCCGGAGGTGATCGGTCCGATCGGGTGCTGCCCGTCGGGGTGCGCCCGCAGGCCACGCTCCTTGATCTGCTCGAAGATCTTCTCGGCGTCGGCCTCGATCCGGTCGGTGAGCTGCTCGATGTACCAGGAACCGCCCAGCGGGTCGGCCACGTTGGCGACGCCGGTCTCCTCCATCAGCACCTGCTGCGTGCGCAGGGCGATCTCGGCGGCCTGCTCGGACGGCAGGGCGAGGGTCTCGTCGAGGGCGTTGGTGTGCAGCGAGTTGGTCCCGCCGAGCACCGCCGCGAGCGCCTCCACGGCCGTGCGCACCACGTTGTTGTACGGCTGCTGGGCGGTCAGCGAGACTCCGGCCGTCTGCGTGTGGAAACGCAGCCACTGCGCCTTCTCCGACTTCGCGCCGTACACGTCGCGCATCCAGCGGGCCCAGATCCGCCGGGCCGCACGGAACTTGGCGATCTCCTCGAAGAAGTCGACGTGCGCGTCGAAGAAGAAGCTGAGGCCCGGGGCGAAGACGTCCACGTCGAGACCGCGGGACAGGCCCAGCTCGACGTACCCGAAGCCGTCGGCCAGCGTGTAGGCCAGCTCCTGCGCGGCCGTGGCCCCCGCCTCCCGGATGTGGTACCCGGAGACGGAGAGGGGCTTGTACGCGGGGATCGAGGAGGCGCAGTGCTCCATGAGGTCCCCGATGAGGCGCAGATGCGGCTCGGGCTGGAAGAGCCACTCCTTCTGCGCGATGTACTCCTTGAAGATGTCGGTCTGCAGGGTGCCGTTCAGGACGGCCGGGTCGATGCCCTGCCGCTCGGCCGCGACCAGGTACATGCAGAAGACCGGGACGGCCGGTCCACTGATGGTCATCGACGTCGTGACGTCGCCCAGCGGGATGTCCTTGAACAGGACCTCCATGTCGGCGGCCGAGTCGATCGCGACACCGCAGTGCCCGACCTCGCCGAGCGAGCGCGGGTCGTCGGAGTCGCGGCCCATGAGCGTGGGCATGTCGAAGGCCACGGACAGGCCTCCGCCGCCGTTGGCCAGGATCATCTTGTAGCGCTCGTTGGTCTGCTCGGCGTTGCCGAACCCGGCGAACTGCCGGATGGTCCACGTACGCCCTCGGTAGCCGGTCGGATAGAGACCGCGGGTGAAGGGATACTCACCGGGCCATCCGATCCGCTCGAAGCCCTCATATGTGTCCCCGGGCCGGGGACCGTACACCGGCTCCACGGGGTCGCCGGAGAGCGTGGTGAAGTCGGCCTCGCGCTTGCGCGAGGCGTCGTAGCGGGCCTGCCAGCGGCGGCGGCCTTCCTCGATGGCGTCAGCGTCCATACCCTTGAATTTACTAGGACGTCCTAGTAAATGTCGATGGGGAACCGCCGTACGGTGTCGTACGGCGGTGTGAACTACGCCTTGGCGACCGCGGGAGCGTCGTCCGCGACCCGCGACTCCAGCTCGCGCGAGATCCGGCGCTCCACGAAGAAGGCGGCCGTCGGGATCGTCCCCGCCAGCAGCACCCACAGTTGCTTGCCGACCGGCCACTTCGCCTTGGAGCCGAGATCGAAGGCGAAGACCAGGTAGACGACGTAGAGCCAGCCGTGGGCGATACCGACGACGCGCGTGAAGTCCGCGGCACCGTCCATGTCGAGCACGTACTTGGCGATCACACCGAGGGTCAGCAGGACCAGCAGCACACCGGTGACATAGGCCATCACGCGGTACCTGGTCAGCACGCTCTTCTTCATGGGTACGAGCGTAGCCACCCCATTTGCGCGATCTTCGCGCGCCCCCGCCCCCGTCCACCGGACGTGTGCCCCGCCGCGCGCCCGCGGTGCGGTGCGCGCCGGCACGGTCCCGGTCGCCGCCGGTGCCCCGCGCTTCGACGCGGTCCCGCTCGTCCCTGGTGCCGTGCGCGCCAGGCGCGGTCCTACTCGTCCGCGAAGTCGTGCGCCGCCACCCGCAGCGGCCGCAGCATCGCGAAGATCTCCGCGCACTCCTCCGCGTCGTACACGCCGAGTCCGAAGTCCATCGCCATCAGGTCGCGGGTCGCCGCGTCGCAGACCTCACGGCCCTTCGCGGTGATGGAGGCGAGCGTGCCACGCCCGTCGTTGGGGTTGGGCCGCTTGTCGACGAGCCCGGACCGCACCAGCCGGTCCACGGTGTTCGTGACGGACGTCGGGTGCACCATCAGCCGCTCCCCGATCTTGGACATCGGCAGCTCGCCCGCCTTGGAGAAGGTGAGCAGCACCAGCGCCTCGTACCGCGCGAACGTCAGTTCGTACGGCTTGACGACGGCGTCCACCTCGGCGAGCAGGATCTGGTGCGCGCGCATGATCGACGTGATCGCGGCCATGGACGGAACCGATCCCCAGCGCTGCTTCCAGTGTTCGTCGGCGCGGGCGATCGGATCGAAGGCGAGACTGAGGGGCTTCGGCACGCCAAAGACCTTACCGGCCGGTCACATCGTGGTCAGCCCCGTCTCGCCTTTCGGTCGCCGGCCCCGGTCCTACGGGGATTCCGGCCTCTCCGGCACGGGCCGCCACCCCCTCGTCCGTGCTCCGCGCGATCCCCCGGTCCGCGCCCCGCACCCGCGCCGATTCCGCCCGTCGCGCCTCCACCACCAGCACGACGCAGCAGACGGTGCCCAGCACACCCGCGCCCGCGACCGCCGCCCGCACGCCGGCGAACTCCGCGGCCACCCCCGCCAGTGCCATCCCGAGCCCCTGGACGGTCATCAGCCCCGCCGTGTTCAGGGTCATGGCCCGCCCCCGCAGCTCCTCCGGGACGGCCCGCACGAACCACTGGTCGAGGCCGAGCGTGTACGCCGACCCGGCACCCGCGAGCAGCAGCAGGACCAGCGACCAGCCGAGTCCGGGCCGCAGGGCGTAGCCCACGTAGGGAAGCAGGGTGACGCAGACGAGAGGGAGGGCGAGCCGGGTGCGGGTGGCAGGCCGCAGCCTCGCTCCGGTGTACAGCTCCCCCGCGATCGCGCCGACCGGCAGCGCGCACATCAGCAGACCGAGCCCGGCCGGACCTGCGCCCAGCCCGTCGGCGTACGGAGCGGCCAGCGCCTCGGGCGCCACGGCGAACATCGGCGGCACCCAGAACAGCAGGAGCAGCGCGCGCACACGCCGGTCGGCGAGCACGAGCCGGGTGCCGCGCAGCGAGTCCCGCACCAGGGCCCCCGACCGCCGGACCCGCGCCGGGCGCCGCCGGGTGCCCAGACGCAGCAGTGCGGCGGACGCCAGGAACGTGCACACGGTGACGCCGAGGGCGTGCCGCGGCGTGACGACGGTCAGCAGCAGGCCGCCGGCCGCGAAACCGGAGAGCAGCGCGCTCTGCGAGACGATCCGCAGCAGGGAACGGCCGAGCACGAACAGGTCCCCGTCGCCGAGCACGTCGGCGAGGGTCGCCGTCCGTGTCCCCTGGAAGACCGGCGAGACCACGGCGAGCGCGCACCGCATCGCGAGCAGCACGGCCGTGGGCGCGCCCGGCGTCACCATCACGGCCACGCACCCCGCGCACAGCAGGTCGCACACCACCAGCACCCGCCGGGCCGGGAAACGGTCGGCGACGCCCGCGAGGAGGGTTCCGCCGACGAGATACGGCAGGAAGCCGAGCGCGAAGGTGAGGGAGCTCAGCAACGGGGAGCCCGTCAGGTCGTAGACCAGGACCGACAGGGCGATCTCGCTGACCACGAGCCCGAGCAGCGACAGGGCGTGCGCGGCGAAGACGGCCCTGAACTCCCGTACCGCGAAGACACGGCCGTAGCCCGTGACGTCGGAGTCGGCGTCCGCGGCGGACGGCACCGGGGTGCCCGCCGGTCCCGTCGGCCCCGTTCCCCCGGCGTCCTGCGCTTCCGTGTCCGGTGCCTCTGTGTCCTGCGCTTCCGTGTCCGGTGCCTCTGTGTCCGATGCTTCCCGCATGGGCAGCAGCGTGCCCGCGCGTCGGCGGGACCCGTAGAGTTTCGGCGTCAGCCGAATCTTCGAGACCCCGCGCGGGAGGCGCCGTGCCGTCCCTGCTGCACTTCGGGGAGGACGACCTCCTCAACTGCCGCTTCGCGGTGTCCCCGCTCTGGGAGACCCTGGAGGCGGTGCGGACCCTGAACCGTCCCGCACGTCAGGGCTACCACGCGCACTGGCTGCGCAGGATCCGTGCCGCGGCGGCGGGACTCGACCTCGCGCCCCTGTGGATGCTCATGCCGCACCGCGGCTACACGCCCGACTGGCTCGGCCGGCCGCCGATCGGCCCGGCCGCCGGATTCGAGGAGGAGATCGCCGCGGTCCGCGCGGCCGGCCCCGAGGCGGCCCGCCAGGAGACCGCACGGTCGCTCGCGGACACCCCCGGCGCCCTCGCGTCCGCCCGCGGACGGGCCCTGCTGGAGGACCCGGTCCGCATGGTCGGGGAACTGGCCGACCTGGTGGAGGAGGCCTGGCACACCCTTCTCGAACCGGACTGGCCGCGGCTGCGGGCCCTGCTGGAGGCGGACGTCTCGTTCCACTCACGGCGGCTCGCGGAGGTCGGACTCGGCGGGCTGCTGCCGGAGATCGATCCGCGGTTCGGCTGGCGCGCCCGGACGCTGGCCGTCGAGTGGAAGGGGCTCCACGAACGGGACCTGGCGGGGCAGGGGCTCGTCCTGATGCCCAGCGTCTTCATCTGGCCCGACGTGGTCAGCTCCTACGACCCGCCCTGGCAGCCCACGCTCGTCTATCCGGCGCGGGGCATCGGCGGTCTGTGGGCCGAGCCGTCGGACCGCGCGCCCGACCCGCTCGTACGGCTGCTGGGGCGAGGGCGTGCCGCCGTCCTCGCCGCACTGGCCGAACCCGCCACCACGACGGACCTGGCGCGGCGTCTCGGGCTCGCGCCGTCCTCCGTGTCGGCCCACCTCGCGACGCTCCGCGACGCGGGCCTGCTCACCTCCCGCCGCTACGGCCACCAGGTCCTCTACGAGCACACGCCCCTGGGTCTGGCTCTGGCGTCCGGAGCGGGGTGACCCCAGGGGCTCCGCGCCCACGTCGCCGGCCGGAGCTCGCCGGCCTGCGCGGGCCACCGGACATGAAGAAACCCCGGCCCGGGGGCCGGGGCTCGGCAAGGGACCCGGTACGGAAGGTCCAGGGGCGCGGGGCCTACGCGGACAGGTGCCGCTCCACCGTCTCCACCTTGGAGGTCAGACCGTCCGTGACACCGGGGCGGATGTCCGCCTTGAGGACGACCGAGACACGCGGCGCGCGTTCCTCGACCACGGCGACGGCGCGCTTGACGACGTCCATCACCTCGTCCCACTCGCCCTCGATGGAGGTGAACATCGCGTCGGTGCGGTTCGGCAGACCCGACTCGCGGACGACCCGGACGGCGTCGGCGACGTACTCCCCCACGTCCTCGCCGACGCCCAGCGGCGTCACGGAGAAGGCGACGATCATGCGTTCACGATCCCTTCCTTGCGGGCGCGGGACGCGATCACCGCGTCCTCGGCCTCGCGCTTGAGCTTGCGCTCGGCGAAGAAGCCGCCGGTCGGCAGGACGGAGAGGACGAAGTAGAGAATGCCGGTTCCCGCGCTCCACCTGGCGCGGTTCCAGGCGTCCGCCCAGAAGATCACGTACAGGATGAACAGGACACCGTGGAGAGCGCCCATGACGGGCACCGCGTTGAAGTCCGTGGTCCGCTTGAGCACCGAGCAGACGAGCAGCAGCAGGAAGGAGACGGCCTCCGGGGCCGAGACCAGGCGGAGGCGACGGAGGGCGGAGGCGGTCTTTATGTCCACGGTTCACCTTCGGTGAGAGATTCGCTGTCGACGTGATCGTCGCGTGGTGGTCGTACGGGCGGCGCCGGGGCTTCGCTTTGTGAACGCGAGCACAAGCGTCGGTCCATTGTGGCACCCGGACTCCGGCCGCCCCGGCAGGGGGGTGTCGGGGTGTCCTCGGGGTCGGGATCCTCCCCGAGGACCTGTCGGCCGCCCCCACCCTGCGGCTACCTTCACAGCGTGGCGATGTTCCGACTTCAAGGCAGCAAGGTGCTGGCCGTCGACATGACCGGGGACGCCGTGAAGGCGAAGAACGGCTCGATGGTCGCGTACGACGGCCAGATGGCGTTCAAGAAGCTGAGCGGGGGTGGTGAGGGGGTACGGGGGATGGTGACCCGGCGCCTCACCGGTGAGCAGATGACGGTGATGGAGGTGAAGGGGCACGGGACCTGCTGGTTCGCGGACCGGGCCTCCGAGATCAACCTCGTGGATCTCCAGGGGGACAAGCTGTACGTGGAGTCGAGCAATCTGCTCGCGACCGACGCGGGGCTGCGGACCGGCACGACCTTCACCGGACTGCGCGGCGCCTCGCAGGGCAACGGGCTGTTCACGACCACGGTCGAGGGACACGGGCAGGCGGCGATCACGTCGGACGGCCCGGCGGTGGTGCTGCGGGTGAGCTCCCAGTACCCGCTGACGGTCGACCCGGGCGCGTACATCGCGCACCAGGGCAATGTGCGGCAGTCGTTCCAGTCCGGCGTGACGTTCCGCACACTGCTCGGCGAGGGCGGCGGCGAGGCGTTCCAGATCCGCTTCGAGGGCGACGGTCTGGTCTATGTGCAGCCCAGTGAGCGCAACACGATCGCGGGGGACGTGTGAGATGCCGTTCCGTGAGGTGAACTCGAAGATGGTCGAGGCCACGGTGCTGCCGGGCCAACGGATGTTCAGTCAGCGCGGCGCGATGCTCGCCTACCGCGGCGAGGTCTCCTTCACCCCCAACGTCCAGGGCGGTCAGGGTGGTGTGATGTCGATGATCGGCCGCCGTCTGGCCAACGAGGCGACCCCGCTCATGACCGTGGAGGGCTCGGGCACCGTGCTCTTCGGGCACGGCGGCCACCACGTCCAGGTGATCGAGCTCACCGGGGACACCCTGTACGTGGAGGCGGACCGGCTGCTCGCCTTCGACGGCACGCTCCAGCAGGGGACGATGTTCCTCGGTTCGCAGGGCGGCGTCATGGGCATGGTGCGCGGCCAGGTCACCGGCCAGGGCCTGTTCACGACGACGCTCAAGGGGCACGGCGCGGTCGCCGTCATGGCGCACGGCGGCGTCTTCGAGGTGCCGATCACCCCGCAGCGCCCGGTGCACGTGGACCCGCAGGCGTACGTGGCGCACCACGGGGACGTGCGCAACAAGCTGTCGACGGCGCTGGGCTGGCGCGACATGGTCGGACGCGGCTCGGGCGAGGCCTTCCAGCTGGAGCTGAGCGGCAACGGCGCGGTGTACGTCCAGGCCTCGGAGGAGAAGCTGTGAGCGCGTACGGGACCCCGGGCGGCCCGGTCGTCCACGACCCGATGACCCTGCCGGTCGACGACAACGTGAACAACTACACCTTCTGCGTGGAGCTCAAGGGGAGCCAGTGGTTCCTGCAGAAGGGGAAGATGATCGCCTACTACGGCTCGATGGAGTTCAACGGCGTCGGGCACGGCCGACTGGACCGTCTGGTGCGAACGTCCTTCCATTCGCCTCTGCACGCGAGCGACTGGGTCGTGGCGGAGGGGTCGGGCAAGATGCTCCTCGCCGACCGGGCCTTCGACGTGAATTCGTACGACCTCGACGAGGGCAACCTGACCATTCGCTCGGGCAACCTGCTCGCTTTTCAGCCAAGTCTTGCCCTCAAGCAGTCGATCGTGCCGGGCTTTCTGACCCTGATCGGAACCGGAAAGTTCGTGGCCGCATCCAACGGTCCGGTGGTGTTCATGGAACCCCCGATCAGGGTGGACCCGCAGGCCCTGGTCGGCTGGGCCGACTGCCCGTCCCCCTGTCACCATTACGACCACGGGTACATGACAGGTGTAATGGGCGGTCTACGTGCGATGACGGGCCTCGGCGGGGCCTCCGGGGAGGAGCACCAGTTCGAGTTCGTCGGGGCCGGCACGGTGCTGCTCCAGTCCACCGAAACCCTCATGGCCGAGCAGGCCACGGGGGCGGTTCCGCAGCAGGCCGGAGTGCCGGGCGCGGGTGGGGTGCCGGGTCAGCACGGGGCGCAAGCCGGCACACCGCGTCTTCCCGGACAGCTGGGGGACCTCCAGCGTCGCTTCGGGCTGTGAGCGGTAGTCTGCGGAGTGTGACATCGAACGCGTGCGCACCGTCACACCACCCTCACTAGTTCGCCTTTCAACATTTTAGGTAGACTTCATTCATGGAGACCGAGACGGCCACGCGCTGGCTGACCGATGCGGAGCAGTGCGCCTGGCGCACCCACCTGGAGGTCAACAGGCTGTTGACGTACCAGCTCGAGAGGGACCTCCAGCCGTTCGGGCTGACGATGAACGACTACGAGATCCTGGTGAACCTCTCCGAGTCGGAGGGCGTACGGATGCGGATGAGCGACCTCGCGTCCGCCACCCTCCAGTCCAAGAGCCGGCTCTCGCACCAGATCACCCGTATGGAGAACGCGGACCTGGTGCGCCGCGAGAACTGCGAGTCCGACCGCCGGGGACTGTATGCCGTCCTGACCCCGCACGGCATGGAGACGATGAAGAAGGTCGCGCCCCATCACGTGGCGTCCGTGCGCAAGCACTTCATCGACCTGCTGTCCCCCGAGGCGCTGGAAGACCTCCACAAGTCGCTGCGGCCGATCGCCGAGCACCTGCGCGGACAGCGCGGAAAACCCTGACGGAACGGGCGGGCGGCGGGAACACCGTCCCGCCGCCCGCCGCTTCTCATCGGGACGAGGACCCTGCCGAGCCGCCCTCCACGGAAGACGGCGCCGGCCCCTCCGCGGCCGACGGCGCACCGGACGGCACGGTGGGCCGAGAGCGCCGGCCGCGGCCCGGCTCCGCCTCCGCGTCCCCCTGGCTCTCCGGGCCCATGACGGGCCCCGCCCCCTCCGCCGAGGCCCGGCCGCCCCAGCCGGAGACCAGCGCGGCCAGCAGTGCCACGGCTCCCGAGACCGCGAAGCACACACTCAGCGGCAGCCGCCCGACCAGCAGGCCGATCGCCGCCGTACCTCCCGAACTGCCCGCGTTCACTGCCGTGTTGACCCAGGCGCCCGCCTGGGTCCGGGAACCCTCCGGAGCCGACTCGTCCGCCAGCAGATACGCCGTGGTGAGCGCCGGAGCCACGAAGAAGCCCGCGCAGGCCACCGCGGCCGCCAGCGTGCCGAGGCCGGGGGCTAGTCCGGCGGCGGCCAGGGCCAGACCCAGTCCGACGGCCAGCAGCGGCAGTCGGACACGGGCGCTGGTCCGCCAGTCGACGGCGCCGTTCAGCAGACCGCCGACCGCGCTGCCGGCCGACAGCGCCGCGAGCACCCAGGCGACCACGTCGTCGCCGTGGTGCCGCTGCCCGACGAAGGCCAGGACCAGCAGGTCGACCGCGCCGAGGGACAGCCCGACCCCGGCGGCGACGACGACGGGCCGCACCAGCGCCCGCGCCGCGCTCGGCCGGGCGGCGCCCCGCCCCGGCTTCCGCACACCGGACGGCCGTACGTCGCGGACGGCCGGCGACGCGACGAACGCGAGCGTCCCGGCGCCCACCAGCAGCCCGCTGAGCGCGACGCCGGCCGCCGGGGGCGCTGTCTGCACCAGCGCACCGACCAGCAGCGGGCCGGAGACGAACAGCACTTCCTCGGCGACACCGTCCAGGCTGTAGGCGCGCTGCAACAGCGGCCGGTCGCCGACGAGTTCACCCCAGACCGCGCGCATCGTGGGGCCGAGCGGAGGTGTGCAGGAACCCGCCGCGACCGCGACGGTGCCGAGCACCACCGGGGGCGCGCCGGGCCGCCAGCTCGCCGCCGCGAGCACGCCGAGGAGCGCGGCGTAGAGCAGGGCCATGGGGAGCAGCGCGGCACGCGGACCGTGCCGGTCGACCAGGGCGGCGCGCGCCGGGGACAGGAAGACGCTGGTGGCGCCGAACAGCGCCATCACCGTGCCGGCGACGGTGTACGACCCGGTGGCCCGGGTCACGGCCAGCATCACGGAGAGGGAGACGATCCCGTACGACAGGCGGCCCAGCAGGGCGGCGCCGAAGGTACGGCGAGCGTACGGGATGCGCAGCACGGCGGCGTACGAGGGCCGCCCGGTGGAAGGCGTGGACATGCTCGTGATTCCTCTGTCGAGGCGAAAAGGGGGCACCGAGGGACCGCGACGGCGCAGCCTGCGTACTGCCGACCGATCGCGGGCCTGGGCGGGCCCTACGCACAGAGGAGGAACATGCGCCCTAACTTAACAGCGCGCACAACGAGTTGACCACCAGTCCGGCGCCCCTGAGAACGGGGGCGCGCCTCAGCCCGTCCGGCGCTTGAGGACGAGGCCGTCCAAGCCGACCGGGGGTCTGGGGGCGGAGCCCCCGGGAACAAGGGACGGGCAGGGGCGGAGGGGGCGAAACACGTCGGCCCCGGATGCCGCTGGACAGCGGCATCCGGGGCCGGACAGGAACAGAACAGGAAGGGTCACCCCTCGGTCAGCCGTCCCACGCAGGAGGGCTCACCCCGCGGGCGGCCCTTCCGCACAGGAAGAGCTCAGCCCTCGGTGAGCCCCTCCACCAGCGTGTCCGCGGCCCGGTACGGGTCGAGCTCCCCCGCCACGATCCGCTCCGCGAGCGCCCCGAGCCGCCGATCCCCGTGCAGGTCACCGATCCGCTGCCGCAACGCCGTGACGGCGATCGTCTCGACCTCCTGCGCGGCCCGCGCCCGGCGCCGCTCGGCGAGCACCCCGTGCTCCTCCATCCACGCCCGGTGCTTCTCCAGCGCCTCGACGACCTCGTCGACCCCCTCGCCACGGGCGGCGACCGTCTTCACGATCGGGGGACGCCAGTCCCCCGGCGCCCGCGACTCCCCGAGCCCCAGCATGTGATTGAGCTCGCGGGCGGTGGCGTCGGCGCCGTCCCGGTCGGCCTTGTTGACGACATAGACGTCGCCGATCTCCAGGATTCCGGCCTTCGCGGCCTGGATGCCGTCACCCATCCCGGGCGCCAGCAGGACCACCGAGGTGTCCGCCTGGGAGGCGATCTCGACCTCGGACTGCCCGACTCCGACCGTCTCGACGAGGATCACGTCGCAGCCCGCCGCGTCCAGCACCCGGATCGCCTGGGGGGCTGCCCAGGCGAGTCCGCCGAGGTGGCCGCGGGTCGCCATCGAGCGGATGTACACACCGGGGTCCGAGGCGTGCTCGGACATGCGTACGCGGTCGCCGAGCAGCGCCCCGCCGCTGAACGGGGAGGACGGGTCGACGGCCAGCACTCCGACCCGCCTGCCCTGCTTCCGGTACGCCGTGACCAGCGCCGACGTGGACGTCGACTTGCCGACGCCCGGCGAGCCGGTCAGCCCGACCACGTAGGCGTTGCCGGTGAGCGGCGCGAGCGCCGCCATGACCTCGCGGAGCTGCGGTGCCGCCCCCTCCACCAGGGAGATCAGCCGGGCCACGGCCCGCGGCCGGCCTTCCCTGGCCTGGGCCACCAGCGAGGAGACGTCCTGCATCACAGCTCCGTTCACGAGGGTTCTACGAGGAAAACGCGTGTCAGGCCTTGGGTACCCGCACGATGAGCGCGTCACCCTGACCGCCACCGCCGCACAGCGCGGCCGCGCCGACACCGCCACCACGCCGCTTCAGCTCCAGCGCGAGGTGCAGCACGAGCCGCGCGCCGGACATCCCGATCGGGTGACCGAGGGCGATGGCACCGCCGTTGACGTTCACCTTTTCCGTGGACACGCCGAGGTCCTTCATTGACTGGACGGCGACCGCGGCGAAGGCCTCGTTGATCTCGATGAGGTCGAGGTCCTCGACCTCCAGGCCCTCCTTCTTCAGCGCGTGCAGGATGGCGTTGGAGGGCTGCGACTGGAGAGAGTTGTCCGGGCCGGCCACGTTCCCGTGGGCGCCGATCTCCGCGATCCACTCCAGGCCCAGCTCCTGCGCCTTGGCCTTGCTCATCACGACCACGGCGGCGGCGCCGTCGGAGATCTGCGACGCGGTGCCCGCGGTGATCGTGCCGTCGCGGGTGAAGGCGGGGCGCAGCTTGCCGAGGGACTCGGCGGTGGTCTCGCCGCGGATGCCCTCGTCCTTGCTGAAGACGACGGGCTCGCCCTTGCGCTGCGGGATCTCGACCGGCGTGATCTCCGCCTCGAAGATGCCGTTCTTCTGGGCGGCGGCGGCGCGCTGGTGCGAAAGAGCCGCGATCTCGTCCTGCTCCGGACGGGCGATGCCGAGGCGTCCGTTGTGCTTCTCGGTGGACTCGCCCATGGCGATGCCCTCGAAAGCGTCGGTGAGTCCGTCGTGCGCCATGGCGTCGAGCATCGCGATCGCGCCGTACTTGTAGCCCTCACGGGACTTCGGCAGCAGGTGCGGCGCGTTCGTCATCGACTCCTGGCCGCCCGCGACCACCACGTCGAACTCACCCGCGCGGATCAGCTGGTCGGCGAGTGCGATGGCGTCGAGGCCGGACAGACACACCTTGTTGATGGTGAGCGCCGGGACGCCCATCGGGATGCCCGCCTTGACGGCCGCCTGGCGGGCCGGGATCTGGCCTGCCCCGGCCTGGAGCACCTGGCCCATGATCACGTACTGCACCTGGTCGCCACCGATCCCCGCACGGTCGAGGGCGGCCTTGATCGCGAAGCCTCCGAGCTCGGCTCCGGAGAAGGACTTCAGGGAGCCAAGCAACCGTCCCATCGGGGTGCGGGCACCCGCGACGATCACGGAGGTCGTGCTGTTCGTTCCAGACATGAGGTGCGATCCCCTTCCAGCTTGCACAGCTGAGGAGTGAACGAGGGTTTACTCGAATGTACTGAGCGGTAAGCCACCGCGTCATCCGGCCCGCGGTGTGATCGCGCGCACGTTGCGTAACCACTCGCGGAGCGCTGCACTGACTCCATGCTGACGCGAATCGACCACATTGGGATCGCCTGTTTCGACCTCGACAAGACTGTCGAGTTCTACCGGGCCACGTACGGCTTCGAAGTCTTCCACTCCGAGGTCAACGAGGAGCAGGGCGTACGCGAGGCCATGCTCAAGATCAACGAGACGTCCGACGGCGGCGCCTCCTACCTCCAGCTGCTCGAACCCACCCGCGAGGACTCCGCCGTCGGGAAGTGGCTGGCCAAGAACGGCGAGGGCGTGCACCACATCGCCTTCGGCACGGCGGACGTGGACGGCGACGCCGCCGACATCCGCGGCAAGGGCGTACGGGTGCTCTACGACGAGCCGCGGATCGGGTCCATGGGGTCCCGGATCACCTTCCTGCACCCGAAGGATTGCCACGGCGTCCTGACAGAACTGGTCACTTCGGCGGCTGTTGAGTCACCTGAGCACTGACCTCCGTATATCTGGGCCGGTAGGGTTGGGGGCGGCCGTCGCCTCAGTGCGGTGACGGCCGAGGTCCTGCCGCATTCCAGCGAGCAGGACCGAGGGCCGGGGTCCAGGTTTCGGGGGACGAGCGTCGGGGCAGCAGCCCATGCTCCGCCGTTGATCTGACACCATTCCCCGGGGGCCCCGTTCGGAGGATGGACGGAGCTCGTTCGGAAAGACTTGCGACCAGGGGACGGATGGGACCGCGCAGTGCGGGGCTACGAACGCCAGGAGCGAGAGCCGGCGGCTGACGTCGACCACCTCTCTCGGTTCGAGGCCGAGATGGAGCGGCTGAAGACCGAGCGGGAGAAGGCGGTCCAGCACGCCGAGGACCTCGGCTATCAGGTCGAGGTGCTGCGCGCCAAGCTGCATGAGGCGCGGCGCAGTCTGGCGACCCGTCCTGCCTACGACGGCGCCGACATCGGCTATCAGGCCGAGCAGCTGCTCCGTAATGCGCAGGTCCAGGCCGACCAGCTGCGCTCGGACGCCGAGCGCGAACTCAGCCAGGCCCGCGCGCAGACCCAGCGCATCCTTCAGGAGCACGCCGAGCAGGCCGCCCGGCTCCAGGCCGAGCTGCACCAGGAGGCGGTCAGCCGTCGCCAGCAGCTCGACCAGGAGCTGGCCGAGCGCCGTCAGACCGTCGAGTCGCACGTCAACGAGAACGTGGCGTGGGCGGAGCAGCTGCGCGCCCGCAGCGAGTCGCAGGCCCGCCGTCTCCTCGACGAGTCGCGCGCCGAGGCGGAGCAGGCGCTGGCCACCGCCCGCGCCGAGGCCGAGCGGATCGCCGCCGAGGCCCGCCAGCGGCTCACCAACGACGCCGAGTCGGCCCGTGCGGAGGCCGAAGCGCTGCTGCGCCGGGCCCGCACCGACGCCGAGCGGCTGCTGAACGCCGCGTCCACGCAGGCCCAGGAGGCCACCGACCACGCCGAGCAGCTGCGCAGCTCCACGGCGACCGAGTCGGACACCGCCCGCCGCCAGGCCTCGGAGCTGAGCCGGGCCGCCGAGCAGCGCATGTCCGAGGCCGAGACGGCGCTGCGCGAGGCGCGCGCGGAGGCGGACAAGGTCGTCGCCGAGGCGAAGGAGGCCGCGACCAAGGCCCTGGCGAGCGCCGAGTCGACGAACGAGCAGCGCACGCGGACCGCGAAGGAGCAGGTCGCCCGCCTGGTCAGCGAGGCCACCAAGGAGGCCGAGAACACCAAGTCCGAGGCCGAGCAGCTCGTCGCCGACGCCCGTACCGAGGCCGAGAGCATCATCGCGACGGCCAGCGAGAAGGCCCGCAGCCTCACGGCGGAGGAGACCGCCTCCCAGCTCTCCAAGGCGGCCCGCACCGCCGAGGACGTGCTGAACAAGGCGTCCGAGGACGCCAAGAAGACGACGAAGGCCGCGTCCGACGAGGCCGAGCGGATCCGTTCCGAGGCGGAGGCCGAGGCCGACCGGCTGCGCGGCCAGGCGCACGACATCGCCGAGGAGCTCAAGGGCGCCGCCAAGGACGACACCAAGGAGTACCGCGCCAAGACCGTCGAGCTCCAGGAGGAGGCCCGTCGGCTGCGTGGCGAGGCCGAGCAGCTGCGTGCGGACGCGGTCGCCGAGGGTGAGCGCATCCGTGCGGAGGCCCGGCGCGAGGCCGTCCAGCAGATCGAGGAGGCGGCCAGGACCGCCGAGGAGCTGCTCTCCAAGGCGAAGGCGGACGCGGACGAGCTGCGGGCGACGGCCACGGCGGACAGCGAGAAGGTCCGCACCGAGGCCATCGAGCGCGCCACCACGCTGCGCCGGCAGGCCGAGGAGACTCTGGAGCGCACCCGGGCGGAGGCCGAGCGGCACCGCGCGGAGGTCGTCGAGCAGTCCGAGACGATCAAGGCGGAGGCCGAGCGGGCCGCCGAGGGGCTGCGCGAGGAGACCGAGCGGGCCATAGCGGCACGCCAGGCCGAGGCCGCCGAGGGGCTGACCCGGCAGCACACGGAGGCCGAGGAGCGACTCGCCGCCGCCGAGCAGGCGCTGACGGACGCGCGTGCGGAGGCCGAGCGGATCCGGCGCGAGGCCGCCGAGGAGGCGGACCGGCTGCGGTCGGAGGCCGCCGAGCGGATCCGTACGCTCCAGGCACAGGCCGAGACCGAGGCCGACCGGCTGCGCAACGAGGCGGCCGCGGACGCGTCCGCCTCCCGGGCCGAGGGCGAGGCCATCGCCGTACGGCTGCGGTCGGACGCCGCCGCGGAGGCCGAGCGGCTGAAGTCGGAGGCACAGGACACCGCGGACCGCGTACGGGCCGAGGCGCAGGCCGCGGCCGAGCGGCTGGCGACCGAGGGCGCCGAGACCCTGGCCGCCGCGCAGGAGGAGGCCGCCCGCCGGCGGCGCGAGGCGGAGGAACTCCTCGGCTCCGCGCGCCAGGAGGCCGACCAGGAGCGCGAGCGGGCCCGCGAGCAGAGCGAGGAACTCCTCGCGTCCGCCCGCAACCGTGTCGAGGAGGCCCAGGCCGAGGCGGTTCGCCTGGTCGAGGAGGCCGACCGACGCGCCACCGAGATGGTGTCGAACGCGGAGCAGACCGCCCAGCAGGTGCGCGACTCCGTGTCCGGGCTGCACGAGCAGGCCCAGGAGGAGATCACCGGGCTGCGGTCGGCGGCCGAGCACGCGGCGGACCGTACGCGCAGCGAGGCGCAGGAGGAGGCGGACCGGGTCCGCGCCGACGCCTACGCGGAGCGCGAGCGGGCCTCCGAGGACGCGGCGCGTCTGCGCCGTGAGGCGGCCGAGGAGACGGAGGCCGCCAAGTCGCTCGCCGAGCGCACGATGTCCGAGGCGGTCGCCGAGTCGGAGCGGCTGCGTTCGGAGGCCGCCGAGCACGCCCAGCGCGTACGCACCGAGGCGTCGGACACCATCGCGAACGCCGACCAGGACGCCTCGCGCACCCGTGCCGACGCCCGTGAGGACGCGAACCGGATCCGTTCGGACGCGGCCACGCAGGCCGACACCCTGATCACCGAGGCGGTGTCGGAGGCCGAGCGGCTGGCGACCGAGACAGCCGCCGAGGCCGAGCGGGTCCGCGCCGAGTCCGTGGCGAAGGCCGAGAAGCTCATCGCGGACGCGACGGGCGACGCGGAGCGGCTGCGCGCCGAGGCCGCCGAGACGGTCGGGTCCGCGCAGCAGCACGCGGAGCGGACCCGGGCCGAGGCGGAGCGCGTCAAGGCGCGGGCCGAGGAGGAGGCCGAGCGGCTCACCTCGTCGGCGCGCGAGGAGGCCGAGCGGACGCTCGACGAGGCGCGCCAGGACGCCAACAAGCGGCGCTCGGAGGCCGCCGAGCAGGTCGACACGCTCATCTCGGAGACGGCGTCCGAGGCGGACAAGCTGCTCGCCGAGGCTCAGCAGAGCGCGCAGAAGACCACGGCGGACGCCGAGTCGCAGGCCGACACGATGGTCGGCGTCGCGCGGGGCGAGGCGGAGCGCCTGGTCTCCGAGGCGACCGTCGAGGGCAACACCCTGGTGGAGCGGGCCCGCACGGACGCGGACGAGCTGCTGGTCGGTGCGCGCCGGGATGCGACGGCGATCCGGGAGCGCGCGGAGGAGCTGCGCGACCGGATCACCTCGGAGATCGAGGATCTGCACGAGCGGGCGCGCCGCGAGTCGGCCGAGGCGATGAAGACGGCCGGCGAGCGCTGCGACACGCTGGTGAAGGCCGCCGAGGACCAGCTCGCCGAGGCCGAGGCGAAGGCGAAGGACCTGGTCTCGGAGGCCAATTCCGAGGCGAGCAAGGTGCGCATCGCCGCCGTGAAGAAGGCGGAGGGTCTCCTCAAGGAGGCCGAGCAGAAGAAGAACTCGGTCGTGTCCGAGGCGGAGAAGATCAGGTCCGAGGCCATCCAGGAGGCCAAGGCGGCCGTCGAGGAGGGCAAGCGCGACCTGGAGGTCCTGGTGCGGCGCCGCGAGGACATCAACGCCGAGATCTCCCGCGTCCAGGACGTCCTGGAGGCGCTGGAGTCCTTCGAGGCGCCGTCCGGCGGCAAGGACAGTGGGGTCAAGGCGGGTGCCGCCGCCGGCGCAACCCGTTCGAGTGGCAAGACGTCAGAGGGCTAGCCAGAAGCACCGATTCCGTGCTTTGCCGGGACCTTTCATACAGGGCTCTGGCAAGCCCTCCGACAGCTAGCCACCCAAAAGGAGTGTCATTCTCCAGATCAAACACGTATCCGCTCGATGACACACCGCTTTGGCCCCTAGGATTCCCCTATCACCTCACCGGTCTCATTCGACAGGAACCCCATGAGCGACACTTCCCCCTACGGCTTCGAGCTTGTGCGGCGTGGGTACGACCGCGCGCAGGTGGACGAACGCATCTCGAAGCTCGTCTCCGACCGTGACAGCGCTCTGGCCCGCATCACTGCTCTGGAAAAGCGCATCGAGGAGCTCCACCTCGAAACGCAGAACGCCCAGGCCCAGGTCACCGACGCAGAGCCGTCGTACGCGGGTCTCGGCGCGCGGGTCGAGAAGATCCTCCGCCTCGCCGAGGAGGAGGCGAAGGACCTGCGCGAGGAGGCCCGTCGCGCTTCCGAGCAGCACCGCGAGCTCGCCGAGTCGGCGGCCCAGCAGGTGCGCAACGACGCAGAATCGTTCGCCGCGGACCGCAAGGCCAAGGCGGAGGACGAGGGCGTCCGGATCGTCGAGAAGGCCAAGAGCGACGCCTCCCAGCTGCGCTCCGACGCGCAGAAGGACGCGCAGTCCAAGCGTGAGGAGGCGGACGCCCTCTTCGAGGAGACCCGCGCCAAGGCCGCGCAGGCCGCCGCGGACTTCGAGACGAACCTCGCCAAGCGCCGCGAGCAGTCGGAGCGGGACCTGGCCTCGCGTCAGGCCAAGGCCGAGAAGCGTCTCGCGGAGATCGAGCACCGCGCCGAGCAGCTCCGCCTGGAGGCCGAGAAGCTGCGCACGGACGCCGAGCGCCGCGCCCGCCAGACGGTGGAGACGGCCCAGCGCCAGGCCGAGGACATCGTGGCCGACGCGAACGCCAAGGCCGACCGGATCCGTTCGGAGTCCGAGCGCGAGCTCGCGGCCCTCACCAACCGCCGCGACTCGATCAACGCCCAGCTCACGAACGTCCGCGAGATGCTCGCGACGCTCACGGGCGCCGCGGTGGCCGCTGCCGGCACGCCGGCCGAGGACGAGCCGATCTCCCGTGGTGTTCCGGCCCAGCAGTCCCGGTAACCGCAGGACCGGCTGACGACGCCGCAGGCCCGCGCTCTCTCCTCGGGAGTGCGGGCCTTCGTCGTGCCGGGATGCTCAAGTGGCAGGCCCCTGCGCCCCGTCTTAGCGTGGCCGCATGATCGAACTCGTGGGGCTGACCAAGCGGTACGGCGAGAAGGTGGCGGTCAACAACCTCACCTTCACCGTCAGACCGGGCATCGTGACGGGCTTCCTCGGCCCGAACGGCGCCGGCAAGTCCACCACGATGCGGATGGTGCTCGGGCTCGACCACCCCACCACGGGCGACGTACGGATCGACGGCAGCCACTACGACCATCTCAAGGACCCGCTCAAGTACATCGGCGCCCTGCTGGACGCGAAGGCCATGCACGGCGGGCGCAGCGCCTTCAACCACCTGCTGTGTCTGGCCCAGAGCAACGGCATCCCGAGGGCGCGGGTGCACGAGGTCCTCGACACGGTGGGGCTCACCGCGGTGGCGAGGAAGAAGGCGAAGGGCTTCTCGCTCGGCATGGGCCAGCGGCTCGGCATCGCGGGCGCGCTGCTCGGCGACCCGCGGATCCTGATGTTCGACGAACCGGTCAACGGCCTCGACCCCGAGGGCATCCACTGGATCCGCAACCTCATGAAGTCCCTCGCCGCCCAGGGGCGTACGGTCTTCGTCTCCTCGCACCTGATGAGCGAGATGGCGCTGACCGCCGACCACCTGGTCGTCATCGGCCAGGGCCGGCTGCTCGCCGACACGTCCATGGCGGACTTCATCCAGCAGAACTCGCGGTCCTACGTGCGGATCCGCTCCCCGCAGCGCGAGCGGCTGCTCGACGTGCTGCACGGCGCGGGCATCACCGTCGTCGAGTCGGGCACCGGCACGCTGGAGGTGGACGGCGGCAAGCCGGAGCACATCGGTGAGCTGGCCGCCCAGCACCAGATCGTGCTGCACGAGCTCAGTCCGCAGCAGGCCTCCTTGGAGGAGGCCTTCATGCGGCTGACCGCGGAGTCGGTGGAGTACCACGCGCACGCGGACACCCCGCACGCGCCGCCGGAGCCCCGCCGGGAGTGGGGCAGCGACTGGAAGAGGGGGGCCTGACCGTGGCCGCGTCCCAGGTCCTGCGGTCCGAGTGGACCAAGATCCGGTCGGTCTCGTCGACGGTGTGGACGCTGAGTCTCGCCGCGGTCGTCACGATCGCGCTGGGCATCCTGATCTCGCTGCTGTCGAAGAACGAGTTCGCCCGGATGAGCGTGAAGGACCGGCTGTCCTTCGACCCCACGTTCATCAGCTTCGCCGGCATGAGCCTCGGGCAGCTCGCGATGATCGTGTTCGGGGTGCTGGTGGTGAGCAACGAGTACAGCACCGGCATGATCCGTACCTCGCTCGCCGCCGTTCCGCAGCGCGGCATGTTCCTGTCCGGCAAGATCACGGTCGCCGCGGTGCTCGCCCTCGTGGTCGGCCTCGTCACCAGCTTCGTCGCCTTCTTCCTCGGTCAGGCCGCGCTCGGCCCGCACCGGGCGTCGATCGGCGACCCCGGTGTCCTGCGCGCGGTGATCGGCGGCGGGCTGTACATGACGCTGATCGCCGTGTTCTCGATGGGCGTCGCGACGATGCTGCGCAGTCCGATGCTCTCGCTGGGCATCCTGATGCCGTTCTTCTTCCTGATCTCCAACATCCTGGGAGCGGTCTCCGCGACCAAGAAGGTGGGCCGCTACCTGCCCGACCAGGCCGGCAGCAAGATCATGCAGGTGGTGACACCGCTCGGCGACGACACCCCGTACGGGCCCTGGGGCGGCTTCGGGATCATGGTGTTGTGGGTGATCGCGGCGCTGCTCGGGGGATACGCGCTGTTGAAGAGGCGGGACGCGTGACGCTCACCCGGCTGCGGGCCGCTCCGCCTCACGGCCCAACGGGTCCTCGCCGTCCGGGCGGTCCCGGCCCTCAGTCGTCAGGATCCTGGCCGTTCGGGCGGGGCGCCAGCAGGCCGTCGAAGTCGGTCCATCCCTCCCAGCGCCAGACGTCCTTGTCCAGTTCGGGCTCGAGGGGCACGAAGCGGCCGAGCTCGAAGTCGCCGGCCTCCAGGTCGAACCAGCGCTCGTCGGCGACCTCGGTGCCCAGGCCCACGGTCCGCGCGGTCAGCCGCACGAGCAGTTTCACACCGCGGGAGTCCGACAGGTCCTTGCCCTGGATGTGCCGGAACGGCAGCTCGGACACCGGCGCCTGGACGGGTATCCACACGGTGAACGGCGCCCCGCGCTCGACCGCCAGCCAGTAGCGCTCGTCGGCCGGCTCGCCCTGCGCGTCCAGCACCTTCAGCCACTGTTTGTAGATCACGAGGCTGCCGTCGTGCGGGGACTCCTCCAGGTAGCGCAGGTGCGCCCGGGCCCGCAGGTCCACGACCGAGAGGTTGTCGAAGCGGTTGTAGAAGCGGACGGCGATGATCGCGTCGTCGCTGTGGGCGTGCCGCCGCGAGTAGCCGGGGAAGTCCGCGGTCCAGGCGTGCGAGATGCTGGCCCGCTGCCGCCAGACGAAGGGCCGCAGCGCGAACAGCTTGATCAGGACGATGCCGAGGAGGGCCGCGGGCGCCAGCGCGCCGGTGACGGAGGCGACCGTGGCGAGCAGCTGGTGCGCGGTGCTGTCCGGTTCGGGGTTGAGGTTGTCGGTGCCGACGCTGGCGCGCAGCACGGACAGGCTGAGGTCGAACAGCCGCTCGCCGTCCGAGAAGCGCCGCGCCATGGACCGCGCCGAGTGCTCGGTCAGGGTCCAGCCGACCGCGATGAGCACGGAGAGCCCGGCCAGCGCGCCGAGCGTCATCAGTAGCAGGGCGTGGACCGTGCGGCCGGCGATCCACCAGCGAACGGACGTACGGAACCGCGGATGCGCCCGGCTTCGCCCCGAGCGCCTCTGTAAGCTCAACTCGCATCCCCCGTAACCGACTTGGTCCCACTCGTACAATGGGACGGCATCATTCCCGGTGTCCGTTCCGGCCAACCCCGTCCACGTGGGGAGACGAGCCGCCGCCCCGGGTACATCCCGCGTGGAAGGCTGTGCCCGTATCGCGCGACCACCCCGGAAGGGCGTCACCGTGACGACGAAGGACCGAAGCCTCGAAGCGCTGGGCCTGGACGACGTGCCCGCGAAGAAGCCGCTGACCTATCCCGGCCGCCCCACGACGGAGCCGTCCCTGCTGACCGGCGGGGAGCTGCTCCAGCTCGACGTACGGCCGCTGCGCCTGGGCGAGTGGTACGTGGAGGAGCGGCAGGAGCAGCAGCGGCTCGACGAGGCGCTCGCCGACCTCGGCCAGGTGGTCACGGGGCGCCGCCACCCGGTCATCGCCGTCGGCTCCAACGCCTCCCCCGGCCAGGTCGCCCACAAGCTGACCCGGCTCGGGATCCCCGCGACGGTACCGATGGTCCCGGTGCGGGTGCACGGCATCGCGGTGGGCTGCTCGGGGCACATCAGTCCGGCGGGCTATGTGGCGGGGACGCCCTACGTGGACCGGGACGCCTCGGCCACGCTGGTGGTGACCTGGCTGGATTCGACGCAGCTGAAGGCGGTCGACGACACCGAGTTCCCCGACTACCGGCGGGCGATACTCCCGGGCGACGCGTTCGCGATGACGATGCCGTCCGGGGAGCGCCTCGGCGGCGCGTACATCTACTTCAGCGCGCACGGTGTGCTCGCCGACCCGGCCACCGGACACCCGCGTGCGGGCGGCGGCGACCAGGCCGAGCTGCTCGCCCACCTGCTCGCCGACTCGGCGCGGCTGCGCGAGCTGCTCGGGCCCGACCCGGCCACCTGGGTGCGGCGCGCCGGAGCCGACCGGTCGCTGCGGGAGCAGGGCACGCTGGTCTTCGGCGAGGAGGGCTGGGTCCTGCCGCAGACCGACTTCCTGCCCTACGTCGACGAGTCGGCGGACCTGCGGCTGTACGACGACCTGCCGCCGTTGGGCGACTCGCTGCCGTAGCGCACACCGGGCGGGGCACCGGGGGCCGGGTTCCGGCCGTGTCTCCGGGCCCTTCGGGACGTTGCCGGAACACGGCGGTTCCTGCCCCTCGGGATTCCGTTTCGCCCCTGGCCTGCGAAGACGCGTACCTGACAACGTGAGCGTGTGACCTGCGCAGTTTTACTTTCCCTTGAGTGGAACCGTCAGCGCCCCGATATCCTCCTAACCCTTACGGGGGCGTGTGCCCCGACGTCCTGAACCTTTCGATGGGTGCGGAGCATGATCGAGGCAGTCGGCCTGACGAAGCGCTACGGCGCCAAGACGGCCGTGTACAACCTTTCCTTCCAGGTGCGGCCGGGCGCCGTCACCGGCTTCCTCGGGCCCAACGGCTCGGGCAAGTCGACCACCATGCGGATGATCCTCGGCCTGGACAACCCCACCTCGGGGCATGTGACCATCGGCGGCTTCCCCTACCGCAAGCTGCCGAACGCGCCCCGTCAGGTCGGCGCGCTGCTCGACGCCAAGGCCGTGCACGGTGGCCGCCACGCCCGTAACCACCTGCTGTGCCTGGCCCAGCTGTCCGGCATCCCCGCCCGCCGGGTGGACGAGGTGCTCGGTGTCGTCGGCCTCCAGGACGTCGCCAAGAAGCGCTCCAAGGGCTTCTCGCTCGGTATGGGGCAGCGGCTCGGCATCGCCGCCGCGCTCCTCGGCGACCCGCAGGTGCTGCTCTTCGACGAACCGGTCAACGGCCTCGACCCCGAGGGCATCCTCTGGGTCCGCAACCTGATGAAGTCCCTCGCGGCGGAGGGCCGGACGGTCTTCGTCTCCTCGCACCTGATGAGCGAGATGGCGCTGACCGCCGACCACCTGATCGTGATCGGCCGCGGCCAACTGCTCGCCGACATGAACATCAAGGACTTCATCTCCCACAACTCGGCCGACTTCGCCCGGGTCCGCACCCCGGACACCGAGCCCCAGCAGCGCGAGAAGCTCACCGCCGCGCTGACGGAGGCCGGCGGCCAGGTGCTGCCCGAGCAGGACGGCGCCCTGCGCGTCACCGGCCTGCCGCTGCCCCGCATCAGCGATCTCGCACACTCCGCCGACGTACGCCTGTGGGAGCTGTCGCCCCATCAGGCCTCGCTGGAGGAGGCGTACATGCGGATGACGCAGGGTGCCGTCGACTACCGCTCGACGATCGACCAGAAGGCCGGTCTCCAGCAGGAGCTGCCGCCGGGCGCCGTGCCCCAGCCGCAGATGCCGGTCGCCGGGCAGGGCCAGCCGGGCTGGTACGCCCCGCCGCCGCCCCAGCAGGGCGGGCAGCCGTTCTCGATGCCGCAGGGGCAGCCCGGCCCGTACGGCGCGCCCGCGGGCGGCGCTCCGGGCCCGTACGGCGCTCCGTCCGCACCCGCGGGCGCGGACGCCAACCCGTACGCCCGGTCCGCGCCCCAGGCGCCCGCACAGGCTCCCGCGCAACCGCCCGCCGCACCGGCTGTTCCCGCCGCTCCCGCCGCCGCACCCGACCTGACCAAGCCCGAGGACGCCCGATGAGCACGCCCCAGCCCCCGATGCCGCAGCAGGCGGCCGCTGCCCCCAACTGGCAGGCGGCGCCCGGCGCTTCGTACACCTCGCCGATCCCGGTCACCCGCACCCACATCGGTCACGCGCTCACCTCCGAGTGGACGAAGATCAAGTCGGTGCGCTCCACGATGTGGACGCTCGGTATCTTCCTGCTTCTCGTGATCGGCATCGGCTTCCTGGTCGCCGCGCAGACCACGAACGAGGACTTCAGCGACGTCCCGTACACCATCCCGGCCTTCTTCGGCCTGATGCTCGGGCAGATCTGCCTGATCACCCTGGGCGTCCTGGTGGTCTCGTCCGAGTACGGCACGGGCATGATCCGTACGACCTTCACGGCCTCCCCGCAGCGTCACCGGGTGCTCGCCGCGAAGCTGATCATCTTCTTCGCGGTGGCGTTCGTCGTGTCGGCCTTCTCCATCGCGCTCGTCGGCATGATGACCTCCGGGATGCACGGCGGCTCCTCGGACGTCAGCTGGGGCGGTTCGGTGATCATGGGTGCGCTGTACGTCTCGCTGCTCGGCGCCCTCGCGCTCGCCGTCGGCTCGATGCTGCGCCACTCGGCCGGAGCGATCACCACCATGCTCGGTGTGGTGCTCGTGCCCGCGATCATGCCCGCGTTCCTGATGATGTCCGACAGCATGCGCACCATCGGCGAGAAGATGCAGGAGTACAACGCGCCCAACGCCCTCGCCCGGATCTTCCAGCTGGACACCGAGAGCGGTCACGGCGGGGCGCAGCTCGGCCTGCTCGCCGGGGTCACGGCCGCGGCGATCATCGGCGCGTTCGTGCTGCTGGAGCGCCGGGACGTGTGAGTCCGCCCCCGAGGAGGGGCGCGCAAAGGCGGCGGGGCGAAGGTCGTGAAGACCTTCGCCCCGCCACCTTCGTTCTGTGCCCGTCACACCCCGCCGTCGGTGGCAGCGGCGTCCGCCTCGGCACCGCTGTCCGCGGGAGCCTGGTCGGTCGCGGTCTGGTCGGCCGCACCCTGGTCGGTGGCCGTCTGGTCAGTGGCACCCTGCTCGCTCGCGGTCTGATCGGTCGCGTCCTGCTGGGTGACGCCCTGCTCCTGACCCTGCTGACCGTCGGTGCCCTGCTCCGCCGGGTCCGTGCCCTGCTGGTCGTCGGTGCCCTGCTCCGCCGGGTCCGTGCCCTGCTGGTCGCCAGTCCCCTGCGCGTCACCGGTGCCCTGCGCCGGATCCGTGACGCTTCCGCGCCTCCGGAGCCCCGGTTTCTTCCGGCGAGGTCCGCACTTCAAGTAGGCCCGCATCCCGCGGCAGGGTCACGCTCCGAGGATTCGGGGCCTGACGGCACACGAGACCGCGGGTAACAGCCGCGTCGACGACCCGCACGAGCCACCGGCGCCTGCTCGGCCGGGCTCTCGGGCCCCTCTAGAACCTGGGCGCGTTACGGGACCGCTGCACCCGCGAGGTACGGCGGTCCTTCGCGTTCCAGCAGGCCTTGTGCCAGTGGCGCCGCTCGTCGACGCCCGAGTGCTCCGGCCACGCCACCACATGCGGTACGCCCGAGGGGATCATCTGGTCGCAGCCGGGGCAGCGGTACGTCTTGCCCTCGGCGCTCGCGCCCGCGACGTGGCGCACGCTCCACTCCTCGCCCTGCCAGCTCTCCGTGGACTGCCAGCCGCCGTAGCGGTCGGCCCGGTCGTCCTCTGCGGACGCGCTGCGGCCGGGGCTGCCGACGCCCTTCGAACGGTTGCGACGCGGGGACACGGAACACCTCACGGAGCTATACAGGGAGCAGCGGCCATGTCCAGCCTACGCGGCGCGCACAGGGGTACGCGTACTCCTCCAACCCGTACAGATCCCCCACCGGGTGGCCCATTTCGCAGACAATCCGCAAATCTCTCCGCCAGGCCGTGACTTCGGCACGTGTCACGCGGTTATGCCGGGTGGGGGAGCTCCGTGTCGGAGCCGAGGAAGCAGGAAGTGCCATGCACGTTGGAAGTTTTGTACTGGCAGCGCAGTTCCCGGGACAGGGCCACGGGGAGGCCCTGCACCGCGCGGTGCGGTCCGCCGAGCTCGCGGAGGAAGCGGGCCTCGACTCGGTCTGGCTGGCCGAACACCACTTCGTGCCGTACGGCACGTGCCCGTCGGCCGTCACGCTCGCCGCGTATCTGCTCGGCCGCACCAGCCGGATCCGCGTCGGCACGGCGGTCAGTGTGCTGCCCACCGCCCATCCCGTGGCACTCGGCGAACAGGCCGCGCTGCTGCACCTCACGTCCGGCGGACGGTTCTCGCTGGGCGTCGGACGCGGCGGCCCCTGGGTCGACCTGGAGGTCTTCGGCTCGGGTCTCGACGCGTACGAGAAGGGGTTCCCGGAATCACTCGATCTGCTGGTGCGCTGGCTGCGCGAGCCGGCCGTGGCGAGCGACTCCGGGCGCTTCCGGTTCCGTGAAGTCCCCGTGGTTCCACGGCCGTCGGAGGCGCTGAGCGGCACCCCCGGTCCCGAGGTGGTCGTCGCCTGCACCTCTCCGGCGAGCGTACGGCTCGCCGCGGAGCGCGGGCTGCCGATGCTCCTCGGCATGCATGTCGGGGACGAGGAGAAGGCCGAAATGGTGGCCCTGTGGCGGCAGTGCGCGCGTGTGGCGGGACGCCCGGCGGACGAGGTGTACGGGGCGGCCCACGTGTCCGCCGGGGTCTGCCAGATCGCGGACCGCCGCACGGACGCCGTCGAAACGCTCGTCAAGGCCATGCCGGGCTGGCTCAAGCACGGCCTGGAGGCCCATGTGACGGTCGACGGCCGCACCCGCTCCATGCGCGACCCCCTGGCGTACACCGAACTGCTCTGCGGCCTCCACCCGGTGGGGACTCCGCGCCTGTGCGCCGACCGGCTCGCGGCGACCTCGGAGCGCACCGGCATCACCCGCTTCGCCCTGCTGGTCGAAGGCTCGGGAGACCTGGCGGCGACCGAGGAGAACGTCCGCCGGCTCGGGGCCGAAGTACTGCCCCACCTCGGCTGACGTGACGCGGCCGGCCCCACGGGCCGGGTGTGCGGGGAGCTTGCCGCCCAGTACGAATGCACCTCCCGCGTACGGAGCGGCAAGCCATACGGCATCACCGTGTCAGCAGTCCCGGAACTCCGGGGACTGGTTCAGCACCTGACTGCGGACCGAGGTGAAGCGTGCCAGCGTGTCGTCCACCGAGGCGTCCAGCGGGAACACCGCCACCCGGTGGCAGTTCTGGAAGGCCAGCCGCACTCCGAAGTGCCGCTGCAACGCGCCGCGAATCGCGTCACTCGCGAGCGCACGCAGCAGCTGCCCACGTGCCTGCTCGTCCGGCGGGGGCGTCTGGTTGTCGGCGAAGTTGCCGCCGTCCACCTTCAGCTGGGCCACCAGGGAGCTGATCATCTCCCACGCGTAGGGCAGGGAGGTCCGGACGCAGTCGACGAATTCAGCTTCGTCGACCTCGCCTCGCTCGGCCTGTTCGAGTAGGGCCGGTGAGACGTCGAGCGACATGGGTTCTCCTCTCGCACCCCCAGACCTCGGGGGTTGCCGGACAGGGACAGGGAATTCGCGATGTCGAACACGGTGAGTACACACACCGCGACCTCCCGTTTATACGGTAAGCAACGGAAGGTGACGGCACCAGGAGAATGCGCACATAGCGAACTCCCAGTAGGCACACAATCAGCCACCGCAGAACATGCGCCTTCCAGGGCGAATCGCGTGCACCCGGGCCCGTCGAGTAGCGTTGTCGACCATGCGTCTCGTCATTGCCCGCTGTTCCGTGGACTACGCGGGCCGGCTCACCGCCCATCTCCCGTCGGCCCCCCGCCTCATCCTGGTGAAGGCGGACGGCAGCGTCTCGATCCATGCCGACGACCGGGCCTACAAGCCCCTCAACTGGATGTCGCCGCCCTGCACGCTGAAGGAGGGTTCCGGTGACGAGGAAGGCACCTGGACCGTCATCAACAAGGCGGGCGAGAAGCTCATCATCACGATGGAGGAGGTCCTCCACGACTCCTCGCACGAACTCGGCGTCGATCCCGGCCTGATCAAGGACGGCGTGGAAGCGCACCTCCAGGAGCTCCTCGCCGACCGCATCGAGACGCTCGGCGAGGGCTACACGCTCATCCGCCGCGAGTACATGACGGCCATCGGCCCGGTCGACATCCTGTGCCGGGACGCCGAGGGCCGGACCGTCGCCGTGGAGATCAAGCGGCGCGGCGAGATCGACGGCGTCGAGCAACTCACCCGCTATCTGGAGCTGTTGAACCGCGACCCGCACCTCGCGCCGGTGCGCGGTGTCTTCGCCGCCCAGGAGATCAAGCCGCAGGCCCGCGTCCTCGCCACGGACCGCGGCATCGGCTGCACGGTCCTGGACTACGACGCGCTGCGCGGCATCGAGGACGACAAGCTGCGGCTGTTCTGACCCCCTGAGGGTCCCGCCGGGGCAGGGGAGAGGGCCCGCACCGTCCGTGGACCGGGTGTGAGTAGTTGCGGTACAGAAAGTGCCGTTGAGATTGATCATGCTCCGGCTGGCGGGGTGAGCGGATCGTCCGGGTGCCGGATGCGGACTCGGCGGGGGCGGGGGATGTCGTCGGCGTTCTGGAGGTCGGCGAAGTCGGCGTGCGCCTGGGCGACGGCTTCGGGGTACGCCTCCTGCTTCTCGTGCTCGGCGAGCGCGCGGTAGATGCTCGCGACGCTGGGGGCCTGGCCCTTGCGTTTGCCGGTGGGGATGATCAGATCGGGCTGGATCTGTTCGACCGACTCGCCGTTCGCCCGGCGGCGGAGCACGGTGTGCAGCATGTCCTCGGTGATGACGGGCGGTCGGCCGCCGTGCTTGCCCTTGCGGGCCGCCGCGTTGAGTCCTTCGAGGGTCGACTCCCGGATGTTCTCCCGCTCGGTCTCCGCCATCGCCGCGAAGAACGCGAACAGCAGCCGTCCGGGCCCGCTCGGGTCGTAGATCCCGGACAACGGCCCGGCGAGCATCTCCAGGACCAGGCCGTGCGCGGTGAGGTGGTCGGCGAGCGCGGTGAGCTCGGCGGCGTCACGGCCCAGGCGCTTCATCTCGTAGACGGTGAAGATGACCCGGCAGTGTGGGGCGTGGGCCTTGATCTGGCGGGCAAGGGCGAGCGCGGCCTCGAACTGGGGGCGGACGCGCACGCGGGTGCTGATCTTCTCGGAGAACACCTTGTCGCGTGGGATGCCGTGCTTGGCGAGGGCGTCGAGCTGGGACTGGAGTTCCTGGGTGAGCGTCGAGCAGCGGGCGTATCCGATGCGGATGTCGGCGCTCGGGGTGTCCGGCGCGGGGGCGAGCGGGACCGGGGTGCCGGGGCGCCAGGGCTGGCCGGGGCCGCGGTCGGCGGGGGTGGGCACGCGCAGGAGCTTGGCGAGCCGGGGCACCTTGGTGAAGCGGCCGGTGTGGTAGGTGCCGGCGACTGCGCCGGAGCGCGAGCGGCACGGTGAGCCGGGTTCGGCCCGGCAGCGCGGGCAGGGGTGGCGTTCGACGTCGTCCGCGTTGCTCGGGGAGGCTTCTTGAGGGGCCGTCATGGCACCGGATGCTGTCACAAACGATTCTCAGAAGTGCCCCTAACTCACCTTTGAGTGAGAACGAGTTCTGCGAACCGAATCGCCGGGTCGTGATCACCGGGACGCCGTATTTGATCTTGCTCGGGCAAAGGACCCCGTTTGTGAGAACAGCGGTCAGGGCGATGCGTGCGGAACTTCCCGGTGGGGCACGGGTGCGGGCGCAGTCATGTCGAGCAGGAGCATGGCGTCGTGGTCGGGTGTGCCGGGTTCGGCGGTGTAGACGCCGATGCGCTGGCCGGGGGTGCCTTCCAGTTGCATGGACTGGGAGGTGAGCGTGAGGGCGCCGACGCGGGGGTGGTGGAAGGTCTTCTGTGCGGGCTTGCGGCCGGTGACCTCGTAGCGTTCCCACAGCCGGGCGAAGTCGGGGCTCTTGAGGAGGAGCTCGCCGACGAGGTTGGTCAGGTCCGGGGCGTCGGGGGCGGTGCCGGCGACGGCGCGCAGGCGGGCGACGCAGGCGGTGATCTGGCGGTCCCAGTCGCCGAAGAGATCCCGCGCGGCCGGGTGGAGGAAGAGGTAGCGGGCAAGGTTGCGGTGCTTGGCCGGCCAGTCTTCCAGGCCCGCGTACAGGGCGAGGCCGCCGGGGTTCCAGGCGAGCATGTCCATGCTGCGGCTGATGACGTACGCGGGGTTCGGCCGCAGGGACTCCAGCAGCAGTTTTAGGTGGGGGCGCACGGTGCGGCTGGGTGCGGGCGGAGGCTCGGGGGCGTAGCGGGCGGCGCGGGCGGCGAGCTCGCGCAGGTGCTGGTGCTCTTGGTCGTCCATGTGCAGGGCGCGGGCGAGGGAGTCGAGGACTGCGGGGCTGGGGCGGGTCTCCTTGCCGCGCTCCAGGCGCACGTAGTAGTCGATGCTGATGCCGGCGAGGGTGGCCAGCTCCTCGCGGCGCAGTCCGGGGGTGCGGCGGATGCCGGCGCCGACGGTGAGACCGACGTGTTCGGGGCTGGTCTGGGTGCGGCGGGCACGCAGGAAGCGGCCCAGCTCGGCGCCTTCGCTGTGCGCGCTCTGGGATGCCATGACTCCAGTTTCACCCGGTAGGCAGCCGTGCCGCGGACGGGAGGGGGGCCCTGTCATTACCCCTGAAGAGCCCGCCCTGCCACACCCGAGCAATCCGGGCGAAGGTGAATGAGGAAGACGCCGGCCTCGTGCGTCGCCCGGGCTTCGACGGGCACGGCTTGCTGGGCCGGGCAAGAGTGAGAGACCAGGCGAGCGAGACCCATGCGGAAGAGGGCGAGATGCGGTACATCAAGCTGCGTGACCTGGAGGTTTCCCGGATCGGGCTGGGTGCGATGGGCATGTCCCACGGCTACACCGGTTCCGGTACCGATGACGCGGAGTCGATCAGGACCGTGCACCGGGCGCTGGAGCTGGGCGTCACGCTGATCGACACCGCCGAGATCTACGGCCCCTACACCAACGAGGAGCTGCTCGGGCGGGCACTGAAGGGCCGCCGGGACCAGGTGGTGCTGGCGACCAAGTTCGGCCTGGTCTCGCACGGCGGCGAGGGTCCGTGGAACCTGGACTCCCGCTCGGCCAACATCCGCACCGCGGTCGAGGGTTCCCTGAAGCGGCTGGGCACCGACTACATCGACCTGTACTACCAGCACCGCGTCGATCCGAACACGCCGATCGAGGAGACCGCCGGCGCCGTGAAGGAGCTGATCGACGAGGGCAAGGTCCGCGCCTTCGGGCTCTCCGAGGCCGGTCCGGACACCATCCGCCGGGCCCACGCCGTCCAGCCGGTCACCGCGGTCCAGTCCGAGTACTCCCTGTTCACCCGGGGAATCGAGGAGCGCGTGCTGCCCGTCCTGCGGGAGCTGAACATCGGCCTGGTGCCGTTCTCCCCTCTCGGCCGCGGCTTCCTGACTGGCACTGTGCGTTCCACCGACCAGTTCGACGAGAACGACTTCCGCCGCGATAACCCGCGCTTCACCGGCGAGAACTTCCAGCACAACCTGGCGCTCGCCGACGAGGTCAAGGCCCTGGCCGACGAAGCCGGTGCCACGCCCGGTCAGGTGGCGCTGGCCTGGCTGCTCGCCCAGGGCGACGACATCGCCCCGATCCCCGGCACCAAGCGCGTGGCTCGGGTCGAGGAGAACACCGCCGCCGACGCGGTCACCCTCACCGCCGAGCAGCTCGACCGGCTCTCCAGCCTGCCGCCCGCCGCCGGCGCCACCCACATCGAGGCCCAGGCCCGGATGCTGGAGCGCTGACACCGCCCCGTCGCGCCCCTCCCCACCCCCCCTGTTTGGAGCAATCCCCCTCATGCGTGCAGCAGTGATGTACGGAGCCGGTGACGTCCGCGTCGAGGACCGGCCCGACCCGAAGATCGTCCGGCCCACCGACGCCGTGGTCCGCGTCGTCGCCTCCTGTGTGTGCGGCAGCGACCTGTGGCCCTATGCGTCGATGCCTGCCACCGATACCGGCCGCCCCATGGGGCACGAGTTCCTCGGCGTCGTCGAGGAGACCGGCGCGGACGTGTCAGGCCTGAAGGCCGGTGATCTGGTCGTCGCCCCGTTCACCTACAGCGACAACACCTGCGACTACTGCGCCAAGGGTTTGCACATCTCGTGCCGCAACGGCGGCCGCTACGGCTTCGACGGCGTCGACGGCGGGCAGGGCGAAGCCGTCCGCGTCCCCTACGCCGAGGGCACCCTGGTGAAGCTTCTGGTGGCCGCCGACTCCGCGCTGCTGCCGTCGCTGCTGGCGCTCTCCGACGTGATGACCACCGGCCACCACGGCGCCGTCACCGCCGGCGTCGGCCGGGGGGATGCGGTGCTGATCGTCGGCGACGGCGCGGTCGGCCTGTGCGCGGTGATCGCCGCCAAGCGGCTCGGAGCCGAGCAGATCGTGCTCGCCGGCCGCCACGAAGCCCGCACCAGCCTGGGCCGCGAGTTCGGCGCCACCGACGTGGTCGCCGAACGCGGCGAGGAGGGCATCGCCCGCATCCGCGAGCTGACCGGCGGCGTGGACAAGGTCATCGAGGCCGTCGGCACCCGCCAGGCCCTCGACACCGCGCTCGGCGCGGTCATGGACGGCGGCACCATCAGCCGCCTAGGCGTCCCCCAGTACGAGCAGGGACCGATCGGCCCCGCCGAGTTCATGCGCAACATCACCCTGACCGGCGGCGCCAGCCCCGCCCGCGCCTACGTTCCGCAGCTGCTGCCCGACGTCCTGGACGGCACCATCACCCCCGGCCGCGTCTTCGACCGCACCTTCCCCCTAGACCAGGCCCCGGATGCCTACCGGGCCATGGCCGACCGCCAGGTCCTCAAGGCCCTCATCCGCCCCTGACCACCCTCCCACGCGCACAGCGAAGGACTTCCCCCATGCAGCACGTGACCTTGAACAACGGCGTGCAAATGCCGATCCTCGGCTTCGGCGTCTACCAGATCCCCGCGGAGGACACCGAGCGCGCCGTCTCCGAGGCCCTGGCCGCCGGCTACCGCCTGCTGGACACCGCCGCCGCCTACGGCAACGAAGAAGCCGTCGGCCGCGCCATCAAGTCCAGCGGCATCCCGCGCGAGGGGCTGTTCGTCACCACCAAGTTGTGGGTCCAGGACGCCCCCGCCCAGGACAACACCCGCCGCGCGTTCGAGACGTCCCTGAACAAGCTGGGACTGGACTACCTCGACCTGTACCTGATGCACCAGCCCTTCGGCGACGTCTACGGCCAGTGGCGTGCCATGGAGGCACTCAATCGCGAGGGCCTCGCGAAGGCGATCGGCGTCGCCAACTTCTACCCCGACCGGCTGATCGACCTGATCATCAACAACGAGATCACCCCGGCCGTCAACCAGATCGAGACCCATCCCTTCTTCCAGCGCGCCGACTACCAGGACCTCATGCGCGAGCACGGGGTGCAGATCCAGTCCTGGGGCGGCTTCGCCGAGGGCAAGAACGACCTGTTCACCAACCCGCTGCTCGCCGAGATCGGCAAGGAGTACGGCAAGTCCGTCGCCCAGGTCGTACTGCGCTGGCTCACCCAGCGCGGCGTCATCGCCATCCCCAAGTCCGTACGTGCCGAGCGCATGGCCGAGAACATCGACGTCTTCGACTTCGAGCTCACCGACGAGCAGATGGCCCAGATCGCCACCCTCGACACCGGCAGCTCCCTGTTCTTCGACCACCACGACCCCGAGATGGTCACCTGGCTCGCAGGGCGCCGCCTGGGCAGCTGAGCACTACCAGATCTCCTCGCCGGGCGGGTGCCGCGGAAGCAGACGCCCGGGGCGCCCGCCCAGCCCCATCCAGTCCACGGTTCACCGGGAGCCGTCCACCGTGATCACGCCACAGCACCACGCCGTCCTGCCGAGCCGGCGCACCCTTCTGCGCGGCACGCTGCTGAGCGCAACCGCCGCTGCGAGCGCGACCTACCTGACGGGCTGCTCATCGTCCTCCCCGCGGTCCGGCACCCCTACCTCCTCCCAGTCCGCCGCGACGACCGGAAGCACCGGGAAACGAGTCCTGCTGGCCTACTTCTCCCGACCAGGCGAGAACTACTACCACGGCGGCCGTACCGACCTGAAGGTCGGCAACACCGAGGTACTGGCCGAGAAAATCGCCGACCGCATCGCCTGCGACACCTACCGCATCCAGGCCGCCGACCCCTACCCGCACGACTACGACGCCACCGTCCAGCGCAACGTCCGCGAGCAGGACACCGACGCCCGCCCGGCCATCGAAGGCCGCCTGCCCTCCCTCGACGGCTACGACACCATCCTTCTGGCCAGTCCCATCTGGAACGTCCGAGCCCCCATGATCATGACGACGTTCACCGAAGCCCTCGACTTCCGCGGCAAGACCGTCCACCCGGTCACCACCTACGCCATGAGCGGCCTGGGCACCACCGAACGCGACTACGCCGCCTCCTGCCCCGGCGCGACCATCGCCGAGGGCCTGGCGGTACGCGGCGAAGAAGTCAACGACGCCGACACCGAAGTCGAGGCATGGCTGCGACGCACCGGGCTGCCCACCCGGTGACCGTTCCTGCCGGGTACATCACGGCTCGCCGTCCTCGTCACCGTCCTCGGACGCGTCCGGGTCACGGAAGGGGCGCAGGCCCTGGCCGGGGCCGCTGGCGGTGATGTTGAACAGGTAACGGCCCAGGAAGTTGATATGCCGGTCCTTGAGCGGGGAAAGGCGGGCGGCGTCCTCGTCCTTGATGTCGTGGCCCTCGGCGCGCAGCCGCGCCACGGCGGCGTCCAGGTAGCGGGTGTTCCAGAGCACGACGGCGTTGATGACCAGGCCCAGGGCGGCGAGCTGGTCCTCCTGACCCTCGCGGTACGCCTGGCGGATCTGGCCCCGGCCCCCGTGGCAGATCGCGCGGGCGAGCCGGTGGCGGGACTCCTGCACGGTGAGCTGCCGGCTCATCAGCCTCCGGTAGGTGTCGTCCACCGGGTCGACCAGGGCGAGCAGGTGCATGGTCTTGTCGATCCGCCCGTACTCGGCGAACGCCGCCCCCAGCGGGGTCGGGTGCCCCTCGCGGCCGAACATCCGCAACAGGTCATAGGCCCGCACCTGGTTGGTGATGAGCGACCCGGCCACCCGCAGCATGTCCGGCCAGTGCGTGACGACCTTCTTCAGGTTGACCTTGTTGCAGGCCACGTCCTCCAGCGGCCCGTACCCGGCGGCCGGCGCCTCGCCGTCGGGCAGGTCGGCCCGCCAGAACCTCTGGTCCGCAAGGTCGCGGAAGCGCGGGGCGAAGCGGAAGCCGAGCATCTTGTACAGGCCGAACGCCATGTCGGAGTACGAGGCGTTGTCGGTCGCGACCATCTCCGGCTTCACCCCGCCGTCCAGGTTCAGCAGCGTGTCCAGGGTGTAGAGACTGTCGCGCGGGGTGCCACGTACGACCATCGCGCCGATCCCCGCGACCTGGTCGTTGACGGCGTTGAGCCAGGTCACACCGCGTTTGAAGCCGTAGTACTTCGGTGAGGGGCCGGTGTTGATGCTCTTGACGGGGACGACGAAGCGCAGGCCGTCGACGGAGGCGAGCAGCCCGCCGCCCCATATCTGGGCCAGCTCGATGCGGGACTGCACGGTGATGAGCGCGGCATTCGCCGGGGCGATGGTGTCGGCGCGCAGGTAGTTCTGGTCGACGTGGGACAGCCGCGAGCGGGTCAGCGCCTTGTTCTCCGGGTCGATGACCGGGGTCAGGCCGATGTTGCAGCTCTCCGCCACCAGCAGCGCGACGAGCGAGACGAGCAGGCCCTCCATGGGGGTGCGCCGCTCGGAGACGTGGCCGAAGGCGTCGAGGAACCCGGTCCAGGAGTGGACCTCGAACAGCAGGTCCGGCAGGTCGATCCTCGGGAGCATCGCCTCCGTGGTGGCCTTGAGCCAGGTCAGCGACTCTGGTTCGCCCACCGCGCCAAGCTTGTCCACCGACAGGCGGCCGCGTCCGCCGCCCTCAGGGACGACAATCTCCACCTTCGCGTCGGCGCCGGCCTCCTCCAGGCGGTCGGCCATCTGCCGCCATGCCGCGTCCAGCCCCCTCACGAGCTGGGCCAGGTGCTCGTCGGCGTCCTCGGTCAGGGACAGGCCCGCGAGCACGTCCGCGCGCAGGGCCTCCCACCGCGGACCGTCCAGCAGCCGGGCGCGCGGGTCCGCCCACCGGTTCGACGGGGCGGCGAACACATCACGCCGGTTCAGGGCACGGTGCAGCTGCTCCAGGACGCACACCACGTACGCGTCGCGGTCGACCGCGCCCTGCGGCAGCTTGGCGTTGGAGAACACCGCGCGCTTCCACATCGCCGGCACCAGCTCGGCGTCGACCTCGCGGGGCAGCAGCGGCCGGTCCTTGACCCGGCGCCGCGAGAGCGCGGGCAGGCGCCGAAACGGCCTTGAGGATGCGCCGACCGGCCGGGGCGGCGCCCAACGCGTCCGACTCTCCCAGCAGGGACAGGAACGGGCGCACGGTGTTGTAGCGCAGGGCCAGCTTCTCGCGCATCGCCGCCTCGGCCGAGCCGTCGTCGTCGGGCACCAGGGCCTCGACGGTCGCCACCGCGCCGGCTACCGCCGTGCGCGGCACGGCCTCCTCAACCGCCGCCCACAGCGCGGCGACGTCCAGGTCCGCCTCGTGCTCGGTGACCAGGTCCAGCTCCTCGGTGAGGATCTTCGACGCCTTCGCCAGGATGCGGGCCGCCTTCTCCAGCTGTGGCAGCGTCGCCAACCGTTCCCGGTCCGAAGCCCGTCGGGCCGGGCTGATCAGCCGGTTCGCCATCAGCACCGCGAACAGGTCCAGCGCGTCGTCGACCGCCTGTGCCTCCAGCTGACGGACCACCGCCGTCAGCAGCGCGGTCCGCCGCGGCTCCGGCGCCCGCAGAATCGTCTGCGCCTTGCTCAGCTGCCCGTACCGGGCCAGCGCGGACAGCCTGTTCACCGGCACCCTTGAAAGGTTCACCCGGCCCAGCGCGAACGCGGAGATCTCCTCCACCCGCTCCATCGCCCGCACCATCGCCGTGCCCGTCGACTTCACCGGCGGCGTGCGCAGCCGCTCCAGCTCCGAGACCAGCCGTCCCTCCGGCACCACCAGCAGCTCCGCCAAGGCCGACGCGAGCACGGGATCGGCCCGGACCGTCGCCCGGGTCACCGCCTCGTACAGGCGCCGCTCGGCCGCTGTACGGGCCTCCGACACCTGCCGGGCCAGCACCGAGACACCCGGCAGCAGCACCCGGTTCTTCCGCAGCCACGTCACCGCGTGGTTGAACAGCGCCACCGGCCCCTCCGCGTGCGTCCACGCACGCCCGTACAGGAACCCGCGGAACTCCCGCCCCCACCGCCGATCGGTGAAGTCGCGGTACCTGAACCGCTCCTGAATCTCCTCCGCATGCTCGTACGGCGTCCTGCGCCGCTCGGGGTACCGCTTCACGCACGAGGCGTCCTCGATACCGAGCTGCCCGGCCAGGTACTCCACGACCTCCCACGGCACCGCCAGCGGATTGTCGCCCAGGAACCGACCGATGTAGCGGACGGTGCAGATCTGCACCGCCATGCCCAGCCGGTGCGCGTCCGTACGCCGCAGTGCGATCAGGTCACGGTCGTCGTCATCGAGGAAGAAGAACCGCTCCGGCTCCGGGCGCGTGGGCGCCTGGGGGAACGTCCCGTACGCCTCGGCCTGCTCATCCGTCAGAAACTCCACCGGCACGAGCCGGACCGTAGCCAGCGCCAACAGCCGCCCGGGGACCTTTCCACGAACCCCAGCGGCAGCGGCATTCCGTGTGCTAGCCGACCATGATCAATCTCAACGGCACTTTCTGTACCGCAACTACTCACACCCGTGGACGGTGCGGGCCCTCTCCCCTGCCCTGTGCGATCAGATCAGCGCGCCACCGGGCGACGCGGCGGTGCCGCTGCTCGCCACCCCGCTGCTCTCGGGGGCGCTGGCCGTGGTGGCCGGTGCGCTCGACGCGGGGCCGCTCGCGCTGTCCGACGTGGTCGGCGTCGTCGACGGCGTGGTGGTCGTCGGCGTCTCCGTCGGAGTCGGGGTCGTCGTCGGAGGCTTGGACGTGGACGTCGGAGGCTTCGAGGTGGACGTCGGCGGCTTGGACGTGGACGTCGGAGGCTTCGACGACGAGGACGGCGGCTTGGTCGACGGCTTCGAGCTGTGCGAACCGCTCGGTTCGTCGGACGGCTCACCGCTGTCGGTCGCCGACGGCGGCGTCGGGTCGTCCGACGTCCCGTAGGTGCCGTCGGGGCCCGGGTCGGTGGGCGTGGGCACCGACCCCGTGTCGGAGTCGGAGTCGCCGTCCTTCTTCGCCTTGTCCGCGCCCAGGCTGTCGTCGTCGCCGCCCTGGGTGGCCGAGGGGTTGACCCCGACCTTCTCGGACGGGGGGTTGTCCTCGTGGTTCGAGGTCGCGCCGAGCGTCACCACGGTGCCGAGCACCGCGACGAGGAGCGCGCCGGCCCCGGCCGCCACCAGATTGCGGCGGGTGCCGCTGACCAGCCGGCCCGCGACGCCCATGGGCTTGCCCGCGGAACGGTCGGGCTCCGCCCGGCGGGTGACCAGCGTCGTGGGTTCGGCGGGCGGCTCGGCGAGCACGAAGGCGGCGGGCACCCCGCCGGGCGGTGATGCCGACTCCTCGTAGCGCGCGCCGGACACCTCCTCCCCGGCAGCGGTGCTGGCGCCGGACCCGACGGTCCCGGAACGGTCGGCGACCAGCGCGAGGGCGCGGCGGCCCGCGACGGTGCCGCGCTTGTCGGCGAGCGCGCCGCGCAGCCCGATGGACGCCTCCAGCTCGGCGCGCGCCCGGTCGAGCTGGCCTCCGCAGAGCGCGAGGATGCCCAACTCGTGGTGGAAATAGGCCTGTTCGGCGACCTCGCCGGAGAGCCGGGAGACCTCGGAGCCGGCGCGCAGCATGCGTTCCCAGGCGCTCCAGTGCAGTCCGGCGGCGAAGGCGGGCGCCGCGGTGCGGGCCAGCCGCACGCCCTGGTTCTCCTCGTCCTCGTCGTCGAGCGGAGCCGTGGAGAGCGGCACGAGCACGGTCAGGGCGGCGAGCAGGGCGTCGGCCTCGGCGCACACCCGTTCCGGGGTGACCGAGGGGTGGCCGGCCCACCAGGTGTAGTGCCGGGCGGCGGTGAGGGCATGCTCCGCCAGGTCGTCCGTGTATCCGGCGGCCTCCAGCTGGGTGAGCACGCCGGCGGCGAGCCGGTAGCGGGAGCCGACCGGGGAGACCAGCGCGCAGTTCGCGAGCTCGGCGAGCGCGGCGTCGGCGTGGGTGTCGCCGACGAGTGCGGGCAGGTGCGCCTGGTGCGGGACCTCGCCGCCGAGCGCGACGGCGAAGCGCAGGGTGGTGCGCGCCGAGTCGCTCAGCCGGGACGCGAGCAGCGCGGCGGGCGCGGCACCCTCGGCGAGCGAGGGCAGCGGAACGTCGTGGCCGTCGCCGGCGTCGAAGGGCGCGTCGACCGGCGCCTCCTGGAAGACGCCGAACTCGTCGAAGGCCTCCTCGCTGGCCCGCAGCCGGTCGCGCTGCCGCAGCAGCGCCCCGGCCTGCACGAAGCGCAGGGGCAGGCCCTCGGACTCGAACCAGAGGTCGCCGGCCCAGTTCGCCTCGTCCTCGGTCAGCTCGCGCCCCACGGCCCGTGCGAGCAGTTCCAGGCCGCCGCTGCGGTCGAGGCCGCCGAGGAGCACCTCTTCGAGGAGCGAGTCGGCGGACGGCGCGGGGACCTCGGGGGTCGCGGCGATCAGGAAGGCGCACTCGGGGGTGGCGTCGAGCAGTTCGTCGAGCGCGCTGCCGCCGATCTCGGCGTCGTCGAGGACGACGACCGCGCCGATCTCGTGGACGTGCCGGAGCAGCTCTTCGTGCCCCGGGCGGTACAGGGGCGCGGAGTAAACGGCCGCGAACAGGTCGTGCAGCAGGTCGGCCGCGGTGCGCCGGTGACCGGAGAGGCGGACGACGCCGTCGGGGGCGAGGTCCGCGCAGTCGTCGGCGACGGCGTCGAGCAGGCTTGTGCGGCCCGATCCCGACGGTCCGGTCAGGCGCACCGAGCGTCCGCGCGCGAGGAGGCGTACGAGCCGCTCACGCTCCTCCTGGCGCTCCAGGAGCGGCAGCCTGGGCTGTGCCGGGCCGGGTGGTACCGGCGGCCGGCCGGCGCGGGCCGGCTCGGCCCGCTCGGCGGCGCTGAACTTCACCGGCGGCTGCGGCCGCTCGTTCGGCGGGCAGTTCTCTATCTCGCTGCCGTCGACGGGATTGACCGTGAGCAGGAAGTCGCCCGCGACGAGCTGGACGGTGCGGGCGAGTGCGGGCGAGTGCTGACCGAGGTCAGCGGTGAGCGGGTCACGAGGCGGGCGCGAACGAGGCGCCTGGCCGTCGTCTTCATGGCCGTACTCTTCGGGTCCCCGGTTGTTCGGGTCCATGTTCCAAGCCCCCCAAAAGCGTCGTGTGCCAAGCCCCTCCCGGCCTTGCTGCACACCGCGCTGTCGCTTCTGGTCCGGTGCCCGCTCTCAGGGTTTCGGGCGGCGGGCAGCCGAACCCTAAACCTTCGCACAGTATCTATGAACAGGCGGGGTACCGCGCCGTCCGAGACGTCACAGCTTCGTGAGGATTGTGCGCGTGGTGCCTTTGGTACGCCGGTCGGGACGGGTACGAGGGCTCACACCCGGGGCAGGGAGTCGACGCCGATGCCGCCCTCGATCGCCAGGATCCGGTGCAGCCGGGTGGCGACGAGGAGGCGTTGCATCTGCGGTGGCACGCCGCGCAGCACGAGCCGTCGCCCGCACCGCCCGGCCCGTCGGTGGGCTCCCATGATGACGCCGAGTCCGGTGGCGTCCCAGGAGTCCAGTTCGGACAGGTCCAGCACCAGGTCGCCGGCTCCGTCGTCGACGGCCGAGTGCAGGACGGTGCGGGCGTCCGCCGCGCTGCGTACGTCGAGGCGGCCCCCGACGACCAGCTCGGCGTGGTCGCCCCTGATGTACATATGCGCTCCCCGAGAGTGCGTCTCGTACTCCGCGTTGTGTCTGTGTTGCATCGTCTGACTGGCTGAGGCCCGCAGAGGTTGCCGTCTGTAAGCGAACCGATACCGAATTCACCTCATGGAGTGATGCCCCAGAGGATCGTGCGGATCCCGTGCCGGATGCGGCGCCCGGTGTCCGGGCGCCGCGTGGTCGTTCAGTGCTTGTAGAAGCCCTGCCCGCTCTTGCGCCCGATGTCACCGGCGTCAACCATCCGGCGCATCAGCTCCGGCGGTGCGAACTTCTCGTCCTGGGTCTCGGTGTAGATGTTGCCGGTGGCGTGCAGCAGGATGTCGACGCCCGTCAGGTCGGCCGTGGCCAGCGGGCCCATGGCGTGCCCGAAGCCCAGCTTGCAGGCCAGGTCGATGTCCTCGGCGGTCGCCACGCCGGACTCGTACAGCTTCGTCGCCTCGACGACGAGGGCCGAGATGAGGCGCGTCGTGACGAAGCCGGCCACGTCGCGGTTGACGACGATGCAGGTCTTGCCGACGGACTCGGCGAACTCCCGCGCGGTGGCGAGCGCTTCGTCGCTCGTCTTGTAGCCGCGGACCAGCTCGACGAGCTGCATCATCGGCACCGGCGAGAAGAAGTGCACGCCGACGACGCGCTCCGGGCGCTCGGTGACCGCCGCGATCTTGGTGATCGGGATCGCGGAGGTGTTGGAGGCGAGGACGGCGTCGTCGCGGACGATCTTGTCGAGCGTCCGGAAGATCTCGTGCTTGACCTCGAGCTTCTCGAAGACGGCCTCGACGACGATGTCGGCGTCGGCGGCCGCGTCCAGGTCGGTGGTGGCGGTGATGCGCGCGAGCGCCGCGTCGGCGTCCGCCGCTTCCAGCTTGCCCTTGCTCACGAACTTGTCGTACGAGGCCTTGATGCCGTCGAGGCCACGGGTGAGGGCCTGGTCGGTGACGTCGCGCAGGACGACGTCCCAGCCCGCCTGCGCGGAGACCTGGGCGATGCCGGACCCCATGAGTCCGGCTCCGATGACGGCAAGCTTCCGTGCCACTCCGACTCCCCTACTGCGTTTCCCCGGGGGGACGCCCCCCGGACCCCCAGCCGAAAGAAAGGTCAGCTGGGTCGACCGGCGCTGACTTCGCAAGGCGACCCCGGGTAACCCTGAGTTGCCTCTCCGGCGGACCCTAGCGCTCGTGAGGGCCTGTGTGACCGGTAAGTAATGCGCGTCACGTCTCATCTGACGGACATCACACCGGCACGGGTCATTGCGCCGCCCGTACGGCGTAGTTGAGGACCTTCTCGCTCAAAAGGTCCTCCATGTCGTCGAGGAGGACGAGCACCTCGCGTGACACTTCGCCCGGATCGCGACCGGCCATCATCTTCCTGCCGATGACGGACATCACGGTCTGGTGGATCCAGTTGATCTGGCCGGCCACCAGACCGGGCAGCGGGTCGTCGTCGGGCGCGCCGGTCTCCTCACGCAGCGCCTCCTCCAGGTTGTCGAGGACCTCCTGGGCGATCGCCCACAATCGCGAGCGGAGCGCGGGGGCTTCGTGGATGACATGCATGAAGCGGGCGTAACCGGCCATCAGGCCGAGCCGCGGCGAGACGGCTTCCGTCTCCTCGCGCAGTTCGCGCAGGACCGCGGCGGCGGCGGACTCGCCCGTGTTCCGGCCGCGCACCCAGCGAGCCAGTCGGTCGACGACCCCCTGGGAGCGGTCGAGGAAGAGGTCCTCCTTGGCCGGGAAGTAGTTGTAGACGGTGTTCACGGAGACGTTCGCCGCGTCCGCGACCTCCGCGACCGTGACCGCGTCGAAGCCCCGTTCCAGGAACAGCCCCGTGGCGACGTCCGAGATGTACTGCCTGGTCTGGCGCTTCTTCCGCTCCCTGAGCCCTTCAGCCATGCCCGCATCGTAACTTTCGCTGGAGCTCCTGAAATCTTGGAGTCATTGCAAAATTTCAGTGACTCTGTTTTTCTGGGCGGCATGGCAATCATCAGTACGGCCGGCCTGGCCCGTACCTTCCAGACGAAGAGCGGCCCCGTGGAGGCGGTGCGCGGCATCGACCTCACCGTGCGGCCGGGCGAGATCCTCGGATTCCTCGGCCCGAACGGCGCGGGCAAGACGACCACGCTCCGGATGCTCACCACCCTGCTCGCGCCGACGGGCGGCGCCGCCACGGTCGCGGGCCACGACCTGGCCACCGATCCGGCCGGGGTGCGCCGGGCCTGCGGCTACGTCGCGCAGTCGGGCGGCGTCGACGGGCAGATCACCGCGCGGGAGGAACTGGTCACCCAGGGCCGCCTGTACCGCCTGCCGAAGGACCGAGCCGTGGAGCGCGCCGAGGAACTGGCCCACGACCTCGGCCTGACCGAGCTGCTGGACCGCAGGACGTCGGCGCTCTCCGGCGGCCGGCGGCGCCGCCTGGACATCGCGATGGCCCTCACGCACCGGCCCCCGGTGCTCTTCCTGGACGAGCCGACGACCGGTCTGGACCCGGGCAGCCGCGCCGACCTCTGGGACCTGATCCGCCGTCTGCGCGACGACCACGGCACGACGGTGTTCCTCACCACCCACTATCTGGACGAGGCCGACGCCCTCTCCGACCGCCTGGTGATCGTCGACCGGGGCGTGGTCGCCGCCGAGGGCACGCCGGACGCCTTGAAACTCGCGTACGCCGGCTCGGCCGACGCCTCGCTCCAGGACACCTTCCTCGCCGTCACCGGACGCGGGCCGGCCCCGGCCGGCACCGCCCCCGTAGCCGTATAGGACCGCCCCGATGCTTCTTCACGACACCGCGCTCATCTACGGCCGGTACCTGCGCCAGTCGCTGCGCTCGCGCTTCGCGCTGCTCTTCGGCGTGCTGATGCCGCTGCTCTACCTGCTGTTCTTCGGGCCCCTGCTCACCGGGCTGCCGCTGGGCGGGCGGGGCAGCTCGTGGCAGCTGCTGGTGCCCGGACTACTGCTCCAACTCGGGCTGTTCGGCGCCGCGTTCGCGGGCTTCGCCGTCATCATCGAGAACGGCCAGGGGGTGCTGGAGCGGATGCGGGTGACACCCGTCAGCCGGCTCGCCCTGCTGCTCGGCCGGGTGCTGCGCGACGCCACCGTCTTCGTCTTCCAGGCGGTGCTGCTGGTGCTGGCCGCGGTGGCGATGGGGCTGCGCGCCCCGCTGCCGGGCGTGCTCATCGGATTCGCGTTCGTCGCGCTGCTCACCGTCTCGCTGGGCTCGCTGTCGTACGCGATGGCGATGAAGGTCGCCACCCCGCAGGAGTTCGGTCCCGCGGTCAACGCCCTGACCATGCCGTCCATGCTCCTGTCCGGCCTGATGCTGCCGATGAGCCTCGCGCCGGGCTGGCTGGACGTGCTCTCCCACTTCGTCCCGTTCCGCTATCTGGTGGACGCGGTGCGCGACGCGTACGTGGGCTCGTACGCCACGGCCCACATGCTGTACGGCGTCGTCGTGGCCCTCGGCTTCACCGCGCTCTCCGTGACGGTGGGCACACGGGTCTTCCGGACGGCCGGAGCATAACTACGCTGGCCCCATGGTCAATCTGACACGCATCTACACCAGGACCGGCGACCAGGGCACCACGGCCCTCGGTGACATGAGCAGGGTCGCCAAGACCGACCTGCGGATCTCGGCGTACGCCGACGCCAACGAGGCGAACGCGGTGATCGGCACGGCGATCGCGCTCGGCGGACTCGACGAGGAGATCATCACGGTCCTCACCCGTGTGCAGAACGACCTGTTCGACGTGGGCGCGGACCTGTCGACGCCGGTGGTCGAGAACCCGCAGTTCCCGCCGCTGCGGGTGGAGCAGTTCTACATCGACAAGCTGGAGGCGGACTGCGACCGCTTCAACGAGCGGCTGGAGAAGCTGCGCTCCTTCATCCTGCCCGGCGGCACCCCCGGAGCGGCACTGCTGCACCAGGCCTGCACGGTGGTCCGCCGTGCGGAGCGGTCCACGTGGGCCGCGCTGGAGGTGCACGGCGAGGCCATGAACCCGCTCACCGCGACCTACCTCAACAGGCTGTCCGACCTGCTGTTCATCCTGGCCCGCACGGCGAACGGCGAGGTCGGGGACGTGCTCTGGGTCCCGGGCGGGGAGCGCTAGCTCTCCGCGCCCGAAGCCATCGGGACGGCGAGGGGCGCCCCGGCCGGTCCGCGTCGCGCGGACCGGTATGCCGTGGGCGCTCCTCGCCTTCTTCTTTCCCGCAGTCACCGACCCGCTTCTTTCCCGCGGTCACCGGCCCGCGCCCGTCACTTGTCGGTGCGCGCGTCCCGGTCGGCCTCCGCCGCCGCCGACTCTGCGGCGTCCACCTTCTTCTGCATGTCGGCGTATCCCGAAGGGGTCGACGACGACGGCTGGTCCGCCGGGCCGTCGTGCGCCCCGCAGCCCGCGGCGAGTCCCAGGGCGAGCAGGACCGCCGGCAGGACCCGCAGCCCGCGCATCAGCTCGCCCCGTTGTCGTGGTCCGCGCACCAGGTGCGGACGTCCTTCAGATCCTTCTGCCGCTGCTGAAGCGTCGTCACCAGCGACGTGCGGAAGGTCAGCCGGTCCTTCAGGTAGGTGGCGATCTCGTCGTGCCCCGCCTTCTTCGCGTTGGCCACGCGCTGCTCCAGCCGGGCGACCGAGCCACGCCTGCCCGGGCCCGCCTGGAGGCGCTTGAGCGCCCGGTCGATCCGGTGGTCGATCTTCGGCGCCCGCTTGCACAGCGCCTGCGCCCCGTCGCCCGTCGGCCCCGCCGCGGGAGAGCTCTCCGCCGAGGCCGCGCCCGTGACACCCGCGAGCAGTGCCACCGTGGCCAGCCCCGCGATGAGCGGCCGTCGTATGTACATGTGCGTCTCCGTTCCCCGGACGGCCCCGTCGTCCGTCCGCCGCAGCGGAGGCTAGGAGGCGTCCTTGGGGAAACTCTGTGACCGGTTTGCCCCCACTGTGCCGATCAGCCAGTCCCTGCGTCCGGGCAGTTCGCCGCTCCCGCGCGGCAGCCGCACCTCGAAGCGCGCCCCGGTGCCGTCCGGGCCGTCGGCCACCGTGACGCTCCCCCGGTGCAGCGCCGTCTGCTGGGCGACCAGGGTCAGGCCGAGGCCGGAACCGGTGCTGGCCGGGCCCCGCCGGAAGCGTTCGAAGATCTGGGCGCGGGCCTCGGGCGGCACGCCCGGTCCGCGGTCGTCCACCGTGATCACCACCTGCTCCCCCGCTTCCCGCACGGCCACCGTCACCTCGGCCGGCCGCTCCTCGTCCCGGCCGTGGGCGAGCGCGTTGGCGAGAAGGTTGTCGAGCAGCAGTCGCAGGCCGGGTTCCCAGCCGTGGACGGTGAGCCCGGGGGCCGTGTGCAGGGTGATCCGGGCTCCGGGGGCGCGCCGCCGTGCCTCGGCCACCGCTGCGTCGGCGGCCTCCGGCAGGTCGACGGTCCGCAGCGCCTCCGCCTCCACCAGGTCCCCGCGCCCCAGTTCGCGCAGCATCACCAGCAGGCCGAGCAGCCGGGCGTGTTCGCGGCGCAGGTCGGTGAGGACCTCGGTGCGGTCCGGGTCGGGGAGGTCTGGATGGTCGGCGAGGATGTCGAGGTTGGTGCCCATGCTCATCAGCGGGGTGCGCAGTTCGTGCGAGGCCGCGGTGGCGAAGGAACGCGCGGTGTCCAGGGCCTCACCGGTGCGCACTGCCTGGGCGTCGTAGCGGGCGAGGACCGTCTGCAGGGTGGCGGCCAGTTCGTCCACCTCCGTCAGCCCGGTCGGCTCGTGGTGCAGCCGTGCGGCGCTGGTCCGCGGGTCGAGGCCAGCGGCGCGACGGTTGAGGCGGCGCAGCGGGCGGCCCGCACCGGCGGCGACACCCCACGCGAGCAGGCCGGAGAGCGGGGCCGCGAGCAGCGCGGTGGTGACCACGCGCCGGCGCACGAGATGGAGTTGGGTGCGGTCTGCGGTGTCCGGCGCGAAGACCCACAGGGTGCCCGAGACGCGGGCGCCCGCGACCGGCACGGACAGTGCCCGCCAGCTGTCGCCTTTGGCGCGGACGGTCACGGGAGCGGAAGCGCGGTCCGGCAGCGGGACGGAGGGGTCCGGCTGCGGTCCGCCGCTGTACGTCGTCTCCGGTCCGACGACGCGTACGCCGACGTCGAGGGCGGCGCTGTAGAGCCGCCGTTCCCTGGTGTCGGCCGCCTTGGGCCGGTCGTTGGCGCCGGCCCGCAGCAGCGCGAGGGCGTCGGGGACGACGGCCGCGGCCCGCTTGCGCAGGTGGTCGTCCTCCACCCGGTGCAGGTCCCGGGAGACCAGCTGGAGCAGGAGCCAGCCGGAGGCCAGGACGAGCAGTGGCACGGTGAGTCCGACGGCGAGCCCGATGCGGGTCGAGAGCCTCACGGCTCCTCCCGCAGGACGAAGCCCACCCCGCGCACGGTGTGCACCAGCCGCCCGGCGCCGCCGGCCTCCAGTTTGCGGCGCAGATAGCTGACGAAGGTGTCCACCGCGTCGGTGCGCACATCAAAGTCGTAGCCCCACACGCGCTCCAGGAGCTGGTCGCGGGTGAGGACGAGCCCGGCGTTGCGGGCGAGCACCTCGAGGAGTTCGAATTCCCGCCGGGTCAGCTCCAGGGCCCTGCCGTCGCGCTCCGCGGTGCGGGCGGCCGGATCGACGACCAGGCCCGCCACCCGCAGCGTCTCGTGGCCCGTCGGGGGGCGGCGGCGCAGCAGGGCGTGCAGCCGGAGCACGAGTTCCTGGAGGGCGAACGGCTTGACCAGGTAGTCGTCGCCGCCCGCCTGGAGTCCGGCGATGCGGTCGGCGGTCTCGTCGAGCGCGGAGAGCATGAGCACCGGCAGGTCCCGCCCGTCGTCGCGGAGCCGGGTGCACACCTCGATGCCGCTCATACCGGGCATCGAGACGTCCAGGACGAGCACGTCCGGCGGCTCGTCGCGGACCGCGTCCAGCGCCTCCGGGCCGCTGTCCGCGGTGCGGACCCGGAAGCCGCTCAGTCGCAGCCCGCGTTCCAGTGACCGTCGTATCGCCGCGTCGTCGTCGACGACCAGCACCGCACCGCTCATGCGCCTCGCCCCTCCTCATCGCCCGGTCAGGGTACGGCCCTCCTTCTCGCGGACGGCAGCGGCCGGGCTCCTCTTGGGCCGGAGCAGGTAGGACAGCGCGATCAGCCCGTGGATCACGACGATCCGCAGGGCGACCCACTGCCAGGAGCGCAGCGGTCCGGTGTCGCCGGAGTCGCCCACGTACCGGACCGCGGACTGGAGCAGGGCGACGGCGACCGCGGCGGCGAGCAGTGTGCGCAGCCAGAGCCGGCCCTCGTACCGGGCACGGGCCGTCCCGTGGCGGGGCGGTTTCGGCGGGCGCGGGCCGCCGGCCAGCCGGTGGGCCGCATGGTCGTCGAGCCGTCGGACCGTGAAGTGTCCGTAGCCGACGGTGAAGCCGATGTAGAGCGCCGCCAGGCCGTGTTCCCAGCCCGGCTCGCCCCCGTTCCTGAGGTCGACGGCCGTCGCCACGAACAGCACCACCTCCAGCAGCGGCTCGCACAGCAGCAGCGCCGCGCCGGTGCGCCGCAGTCTCAGCAGGTAGCGAGCCGTCAGGCCGGCGGCGAGCAGCACCCAGAAGCCCACCTCGCAGGCGATGACCAGTGCGACGATCACGGTTCGCTCCTCTCGCTCGTCGTTCCAGGCTCACCGCTGCGGACGCGCGCTTCGTCGTCGGCGGTGACGAAACCGCGGTACATCGAAAGATGCAGTCGGGGACCGTTCCCCGGGAGCACGCGGGCGGTGCGGCGGCCGTGTTGGATGGAGGGCATGGCCCTGACGCTCCCCCGCCCGCACCGCGACGACGTGCGCATCGCGGTCGGCGGGCTGCTCGGCGGGCTCGCGCTGTGGGGCGTCGGTCTCCACAGCCGTGGCCCGAGCGATCCGATGGCGCGCGTCGACCAGGGCTGGGCGGTCCTCGTCCCGCTGGCCGTCCTGACCGGCTGTGAGCTGATGCGGCGCACCCGGCCGCGGACCGCCCTGCTCATCGGCACGGCCGCCCTCGTGGCGGATCTGCTGACGCGGGGCAGCCTGGCCAGCGTGGTGATGTTCACGGACCTGGTGTACGCGGCGGTCCTGTACGGCTCGCCGGCCGCGGCCCGCCGCATTCCCTGGGTCACGGGGCTGGTCACGGTGATCTCGACGGTGTGGCCGGTCGCGCTGTGGCGGAAGCCGGAGGGCCTGCTGATCGGGGCGTTCTGCGGTCTGGTGACCTTCACCCCGGCGGCCACCGGCTGGATCGTCCGCAACCACCGTGACACCGCCGTCGCGGAACGGCTGCGTGCCGAACAGACGGCGCTGCTGGCCGAGATGGACCGGGTCCAGGCGATCACGGCCGAACGGGCCCGGATGGCAAGGGAGTTGCACGACATGGTCGCCAACCACCTGTCCGCCATCGCCATCCACTCCACAGCCGCGCTCTCGCTCAGCGATCCGAAGACGTCCGAGGACGCCCTCGCCGTCATCCGGGAGAACAGCGTCGAGGGGCTCGCCGAGATGCAGCGGCTGATCGGCATCCTGCGCGACGGCGGCGGGGACGACGGGCCGGCCGCGGCGCCCACTCTGGACGGGCTCGGCGCGCTGGTGGACGGCGCACGCGCCAACGGGCTGGAGGTCGCGCTCAGCGCGGACCACGGCAAGGTGCCCGCGCCGGTCGAGCTCGCCGCGTACCGCATCGTCCAGGAGTCCCTGACCAACGCCCTCAAGCACGCGGGCCGCGGCCCGGTGACGGTCGCGCTGGCGCTGCGGGACGACTGGCTGACCACGCGGGTCACCAGTCCGTACGCCGACCGGGACCGTCCGCGGGCACCGGGCTCGGGGGCCGGCCTGGTCGGCATGCGGGAACGGGTGGCCCTGCTGCACGGCACGTTCGAGGCCGGTCCCGAGGACTCGCCCGCCGGGAAGGTCTGGACCGTACGGGCCGCCCTGCCCCTGAACCGAGGAGAGGCCGCATGATCCGGGTGGTCGTCGCCGAGGACCAGTCCGCCGTGCGCGCCGGGCTCGTCCTCATCCTGCGCAGCGCGCCCGACATCGAGGTGGTCGGCGAGGCCTCGGACGGCGAGGAGGCGGTGCGGCAGGCTCGCCTGCTACGGCCGGACCTGGTCCTGATGGACGTGCAGATGCCCCGGCTGGACGGGGTGTCGGCCACCCGTCAGGTCGTCGCCGAGCGGCTCGCCGATGTCCTGGTGCTCACCACCTTCGACCTCGACGCGTACGTGTTCGGAGCGCTGCGCGCGGGCGCCGCCGGCTTCCTGCTGAAGAACACCGAGGCGCGGGACCTGCTCACGGCGGTCCGGACGGTGGCGCGCGGGGAGGGGGTCGTCGCACCGGCGGTCACGCGCCGGCTGATCGCGGAGTTCGCCGCCGGGCCGGTGCGCGAGCCGTCCGCCGACGCGGCCGTGCTGGACGCCCTGACCCGGCGGGAGCGCGAGGTGCTGTCCTGTCTCGGCGAGGGGCTGTCGAACGCGGAGATCGCGGCGCGCCTGGACATGGCGGAGGCGACGGCGAAGACCCACGTCAGCCGTCTGCTGGGGAAGCTGGAGATGCGCAACAGGGTGCAAGCAGCGGTGCTGGCCCAGGAGTTGGGCGTCTAGCGCGCCGTACTGACACCGCATCACCCTCACTGGTCCAGACCTATTGACCTATGGTCCAGACCTTTCTATTCTCGCCGCACTGCGCTTAGCCATGCCCACGACACCGCCTGGCCCCCACAGGCGATCAGACTCAAGAGGAGAGGCATCATGCGCTTCCGGCAGAGAGCCCGACACAGAACAGTGGCGGGGCTCACCACCCTGCTCCTCCCCCTCGCCGCACTGGTCGGCCTCGCGGGCCCCGCCCACGCGGCCGCCGGCGCCAAGGCCACGTACACCAAGACCCAGGACTGGGGTACCGGCTTCGAAGGCAAGTGGACGGTCACCAACACCGGTACCACCAGCATCAGTTCCTGGACCGTCGAGTGGGACTTCCCCTCCGGCACATCGGTCACCTCGGCCTGGGACGCCGACGTCACCTCCTCCGGCAACCACTGGACCGCCAAGAACAAGTCCTACAACGGCACCCTCGCCGCGGGCGCCTCCGTCTCCTTCGGCTTCAACGGCTCCGGATCCGGCTCACCCTCCAACTGCAAGCTCAACGGCGACAGTTGTGACGGCACCACCGTCCCCGGGGACGCGGCCCCCTCCGCGCCCGGCACCCCGACCGCCTCCGCGATCACCGACACCTCGGTGAAGCTGTCCTGGTCCGCCGCGAGCGACGACAAGGGCGTCAAGAACTACGACGTCCTGCGCGACGGCGCCAAGGTCGCGACCGTGACCACGACCTCGTACTCGGACACCGGCCTGACCGCCGGCACCGACTACTCGTACACCGTCCAGGCCCGTGACACCGCCGACCAGACCGGACCGGTCAGCGGCGCGGTCGCCGTGCACACCACGGGCGGCACCACCGACCCGCCGCCCACCGGCGACAAGGTCAGGCTCGGCTACTTCACCGAGTGGGGCATCTACGGCCGCAACTACAACGTCAAGAACCTGGTGACGTCCGGCTCCGCCGCCAAGATCACGCACATCAACTACGCCTTCGGCAACGTCACGAACGGCCAGTGCGCCATCGGCGACTCCTACGCCGACTACGACAAGGCCTTCACCGCCGACCAGTCCGTCAGCGGTACCGCCGACACCTGGGACCAGCCGCTGCGCGGAAACTTCAACCAGCTGCGCCAGCTGAAGGCCAAGTACCCGAACATCAAGGTGCTGTGGTCCTTCGGCGGCTGGACCTGGTCCGGCGGCTTCGCGCAGGCGGCGGCCAACCCGACCGCCTTCGCCCAGTCCTGCTACAACCTGGTCGAGGACCCGCGCTGGGCCGACGTCTTCGACGGCATCGACATCGACTGGGAGTACCCGAACGCCTGCGGCCTGAGCTGCGACACCAGCGGGGCGGCGGCCTACAAGAACCTGATGCAGGCGCTGCGCGCCAAGTTCGGCTCGAACAACCTGGTCACCGCGGCCACCACCGCGGACGGCTCCTCCGGCGGCAAGATCGACGCCGCCGACTACGCGGGCGCCGCGCAGTACGTCGACTGGTACAACGTGATGACGTACGACTTCTTCGGCGCCTGGGCCGCCCAGGGCCCGACGGCCCCGCACTCCCCGCTCACCTCGTACAGCGGCATCCCGACGGCAGGCTTCACCACGGCCGACGCGATCGCCAAGTACAAGGCGAAGGGCGTGCCCGCGAGCAAGCTGCTGATCGGCATCGGCTTCTACGGGCGCGGCTGGACCGGCGTCACCCAGGACGCCCCCGGCGGCACCGCGACCGGACCCGCCGCCGGCACGTACGAGCAGGGCATCGAGGACTACAAGGTCCTCAAGACGTCCTGCCCCGCCACCGGCACCATCGCCGGAACGGCGTACGCGCACTGCGGCAGCAACTGGTGGAGCTACGACACCCCGGCCACCATCGGGACCAAGATGACCTGGGCCAAGAACCAGGGCCTGGGCGGCGCGTTCTTCTGGGAGTTCAGCGGCGACACCAGCAACGGTGAACTCGTCAGCGCCATCAACAGCGGCCTGTCGTAGGAAAGTCGGAACACCGGGGCGTCATCGACGCCCCTCCCCGGACCCGGTCCGGGACATCTCACCCGGCGGGTGGACGTGACCTCTCAGGCCACGTTCACCCGCTGTCCGGGTGGAGCGGCCTCCAGCCACGCGAGGAATCCCGTCAGGGCGTCCTCGCTCATCGCCAGTTCGAGCCGTGTCCCGCGGTGCAGACAGGCGAGGATGATGGCGTCGGAGAGCAGGGCCAGCTCCTCCTCGCCCTCCGGGGCGCGGCGGCCGGCCACCTCGATCGCGGAACGCTCCAGCACACGACGCGGGCGCGGTGCGTAGGAGAAGACGCGATACCACTCGATGCGGTCGCCGTTGTAGCGGGCCACCCCGTAGCTCCAGCCCTTTCCGCTGGGATCGCCGTCCTCCGGGACGTCCCACCGCAGGCTGCAGTCGAACGTGCCGCCGGACCGCTGGATCAGCCGACGACGGAGGCCGAAGACGAAAAGGCCCACGACCACGAGCGCCACTACCAACCCACACACAGTCAGAGCGAGGACCATCGACACCGACCTCCTCGTCTCCTAGGTAAAGCAGGTAATGAAACGGAAAAAAGCACCCGCATCGCCTCAGCCGCGGCCCGGTCTGGATGTCTCCAGTCCCGGCCGCGGCTGAGTCACGTCATTCCGTGCGCGCTGGGGTCAGCGCGCCGCCACCGCCCGCAGGCGGACGTCCGCGCGACGCTCGGCGGAGGCATCGCCCTCCGCCTTCGCGCGCTCGAGCTCCCGCTCCGCACGCTGGACGTCGATCTCGTCCGACAGCTCGGCGATCTCGGCCAGCAGTGACAGCTTGTTGTCGGCGAACGAGATGAAACCGCCGTGCACCGCGGCGACGACCGTTCCACCATCACTCGTACGGATGGTCACCGGGCCCGACTCCAGCACACCGAGCAGCGGCTGGTGACCGGGCATGACGCCGATGTCGCCGGACGCGGTACGCGCGACGACCAGGGTGGCCTCGCCGGACCAGACACTGCGGTCCGCGGCGACGAGCTCGACGTGCAGCTCAGCAGCCAAGGTGGGCTCCTCGGGTCACCACCCGGCGTTGCTGCCGGGTGTTGGGTCAAAGTCTAGTAGGCGTACGGAGGGGGACGGGACGCGCCCCGCGAGGTGCGGCCCCGCCCCCCTCACGCAGAACACGAGGTTCAGGAGACGCCGAGCTCCTTGGCGTTGGCCTTGAGGTCCTCCAGGCCACCGCACATGAAGAACGCCTGCTCCGGGAAGTGGTCGTACTCACCGTCGATGATCGCGTTGAAGGCCGCGATCGACTCGTCCAGCGGGACGTCCGACCCGTCGACGCCGGTGAACTGCTTGGCGACGTGGGTGTTCTGGGACAGGAAGCGCTCCACGCGACGGGCACGGTGGACGGTGAGCTTGTCCTCTTCGCCCAGCTCGTCGATACCGAGGATCGCGATGATGTCCTGGAGGTCCTTGTACTTCTGCAGCACCGACTTCACACGCATCGCGGCGGTGTAGTGGTCCTGCGCGATGTAGCGCGGGTCCAGGATGCGGGACGTGGAGTCCAGCGGGTCCACGGCCGGGTAGATGCCCTTCTCGGAGATCGGACGGGACAGAACCGTCGTCGCGTCGAGATGGGCGAACGTGGTGGCCGGGGCCGGGTCGGTCAGGTCGTCCGCGGGGACGTAGATCGCCTGCATCGAGGTGATCGAGTGACCACGGGTCGAGGTGATGCGCTCCTGGAGGAGACCCATCTCGTCGGCCAGGTTCGGCTGGTAGCCCACCGCGGAGGGCATGCGGCCGAGCAGCGTGGAGACCTCGGAACCGGCCTGGGTGAAGCGGAAGATGTTGTCGATGAAGAACAGCACGTCCTGCTTCTGCACATCGCGGAAGTACTCCGCCATGGTCAGACCGGCCAGGGCCACGCGCAGACGGGTGCCCGGGGGCTCGTCCATCTGACCGAAGACAAGGGCGGTCTTGTCGATGACGCCCGAGTCCGACATCTCCTCGATGAGGTCGTTGCCCTCACGGGTGCGCTCACCGACACCGGCGAACACGGAGACACCGTCGTGGTTGTTGGCGACGCGGTAGATCATCTCCTGGATGAGCACCGTCTTGCCGACGCCGGCACCACCGAACAGACCGATCTTTCCACCCTTGACGTACGGGGTGAGAAGGTCGATGACCTTGACGCCGGTCTCGAACATCTCGGTCTTCGACTCGAGCTCGTCGAAGTTGGGGGCCTTGCGGTGGATGGACCAGCGCTCGCCCGTGTACTTCTCGTCGACGTTCAGCACCTCACCGAGGGTGTTGAACACCTTGCCCTTGGTGAAGTCGCCGACCGGGACGGTGATGCCGTCGCCGGTGTCGGTGACCGGGGCCTGGCGGACCAGACCGTCGGTGGGCTGCATGGAGATCGTGCGGACCAGGCCGTCACCCAGGTGCTGGGCGACCTCCAGGGTCAGCGTCTTCTTCTCGCCGGCGTTGGCCGGGTCGGCCACCTCGACGTGAAGGGCGTTGTAGATGTCCGGCATCGCGTCGACGGGGAACTCCACGTCGACGACCGGACCGATGACCCGGGCGACGCGGCCCGTGGCAACGGCCGTCTCTGAAGTCGTCGTCATTACTTGTCACTCCCCGCGGTCGCGTCGGCAAGGGCGCTGGCGCCACCGACGATCTCGCTGATTTCCTGGGTGATTTCGGCCTGGCGGGCCGCGTTGGCAAGACGGGAGAGCGTGTTGATCAGCTCGCCCGCGTTGTCGGTCGCCGACTTCATCGCGCGGCGGGTGGCGGCGTGCTTGGAAGCAGCCGACTGGAGCAGCGCGTTGTAGATACGGCTCTCGACGTAGCGCGGCAGCAGGGCGTCGAGGACGTCCTCCGCCGACGGCTCGAACTCGAACAGCGGGAGGATCTCGCCCTTGCCGGACGCCTCCTCCGCCACCTCTTCGAGGCGAAGCGGAAGCAGTCGGCCGTCGATGGCCGTCTGCGTCATCATCGAGACGAACTCGGTGTAGACGATGTGGATCTCGTCCACGCCGCCGTCCGCCGTCTCCTTCTCGATGGCCTCGATGAGCGGACCCGCGACCTTCTTCGCGTCCGCGTAGCTGGGCTCGTCGGTGAAGCCCGTCCACTGCTCCGCGATCTTGCGCTCACGGAAGTTGTAGTGGGCGACACCGCGGCGGCCGACGATGTACGTGTCGACCTGCTTGCCCTCCGCCTCGAGGCGCGCCGTCAGCTGCTCGGCGGCCTTGATGGCGTTGGAGTTGAAGGCGCCGGCCAGTCCGCGGTCGCTCGTGAGGAGCAGCACCGCGGAACGGGTCGCCGTCTCCGCCTCCGTGGTCAGCGGGTGCTTGGTGTTCGAACCGGTACCGACCGCCGTGACCGCGCGGGTGAGCTCGGTCGCGTACGGCGTGGAGGCCCTCACCTTGCGCTGCGCCTTGACGACGCGCGAGGCGGCGATCATCTCCATCGCCTTGGTGATCTTCTTGGTCGCGGTGACGGATCGGATGCGACGCTTGTAGACCCGGAGCTGGGCTCCCATGAGTCAGGTCCCTTCCTTACGTCACTTGGCGGCAGCGGCCGGAGCGTCCTCGCCGAGCAGCTTGCCGTCAGAGGTCTCGAACTGCTTCTTGAAGTCCGCGATCGCGTCGGCAACGGCCGTCAGCGTGTCGTCCGACATCTTGCCGCCCTCCTTGATGGAGGTCATGAGGCCCTGCTCCTTGCGGTGCAGGTACTCCAGGAGCTCCTTCTCGAAGCGGCGGATGTCGGCGACCGGCACGTCGTCCATCTTGCCGGTGGTACCGGCCCACACGGAGACGACCTGGTCCTCGGTCGGCATCGGCTGGTACTGAGCCTGCTTGAGCAGCTCGACCATGCGCTGACCGCGCTCCAGCTGCGACTTCGACGCGGCGTCGAGGTCGGAACCGAAGGCGGCGAACGCCTCCAGCTCACGGAACTGGGCGAGGTCGACGCGCAGTCGGCCGGAGACCTGCTTCATCGCCTTGTGCTGGGCGGAACCACCGACACGGGAGACGGAGATACCGACGTTCAGCGCGGGACGCTGACCGGCGTTGAAGAGGTCCGACTCCAGGAAGCACTGGCCGTCGGTGATGGAGATGACGTTGGTCGGGATGAACGCCGACACGTCGTTCGCCTTGGTCTCGACGATCGGCAGACCCGTCATCGAACCGGCGCCCATGTCGTCGGAGAGCTTCGCGCAACGCTCCAGCAGACGGGAGTGCAGGTAGAAGACGTCACCCGGGTAGGCCTCGCGGCCCGGCGGGCGGCGCAGCAGCAGGGAGACGGCGCGGTAGGCGTCGGCCTGCTTCGAGAGGTCGTCGAAGATGATGAGGACGTGCTTGCCCTCGTACATCCACTGCTGGCCGATGGCCGAACCGGTGTACGGCGCCAGGTACTTGAAGCCCGCCGGGTCGGACGCCGGGGCGGCGACGATGGTCGTGTACTCGAGCGCGCCGGCCTCTTCCAGGGCACCGCGCACCGAGGCGATGGTGGAGCCCTTCTGACCGATGGCGACGTAGATGCAGCGGACCTGCTTCTTCGGGTCGCCGGTGCGCCAGTTGTCGCGCTGGTTGATGATCGTGTCGACGGCCAGGGCGGTCTTGCCGGTCTGGCGGTCGCCGATGATCAGCTGACGCTGGCCACGGCCGACGGGGGTCATCGCGTCGACGGCCTTGTAGCCGGTCTCCATCGGCTCGTGCACCGACTTGCGCTGCATGACCGTGGGGGCCTGCAGTTCGAGGGCGCGGCGGCCGGTGGTCTCGATCTCGCCGAGACCGTCAATCGGGTTGCCGAGCGGGTCGACAACGCGGCCGAGGTAGCCCTCGCCGACGGCGACGGACAGAACCTCTCCGGTGCGCTGCACCGGCTGGCCCTCCTCGATGCCGCTGAACTCGCCGAGGACGATGGCGCCGATCTCGCGCTCTTCCAGGTTCAGCGCGAGGCCGAGGGTGCCGTCCTCGAACTTCAGCAGTTCGTTGGCCATGGCCGAGGGCAGGCCCTCGACCTTCGCGATGCCGTCGCCGGCAAGGGTGACCGTACCGACCTCCTCGCGCGAGGCCGCGTCCGGCTTGTACGACTGGACAAAGTTCTCCAGCGCGTCCCGGATCTCCTCCGGCCGGATCGTGAGCTCCGCCATCTGGGTTCCCTGCTCTCCTTGTTGGGCCCGAAGTTTCACTTTGGGGGGATGGGGACTCCCCCCTAAGAGAGGTGAATCCTCTGCACGGCCCAACGAGGGCCGTAATTACGTACTTCTTTTTGAGTTGCTGCTAGCCGGCCAGGCGGCGGCCTGCGTCCTCAAGTCGATCCGCGATGGAGCCGTTGATGACCTCGTCGCCGACCTGCACCCGGATCCCGCCGAGGACCTCGGGGTCCACGTCGAGGTTGAGGTGCATCTGACGGCCGTAGAGCTTCGCCAGAGCGGCGCCGAGGCGCTGCTTCTGCCCGTCGCTCAGCGGGACCGCCGAGGTGACGACGGCGACCACGCGGTTGCGGCGCTCTGCGGCGAGCTTGGACAGGGACTCGAGTCCCGCTTCCAGGCTACGTCCACGCGGAGCGGTCACAAGGCGCGTCACCAGACGCTCGGTGGTCACGTCGGCACGGCCGCCGAGCAGGCTGCGCAGCAGCTCGCTCTTGGCCGCCTTGGAGGCGGCGCGGTCGGTCAGCGCGGCGCGCAGCTCGGTGTTCGAGGAGACGATCCGGCCGAACCGGAACAGCTCGTCCTCGACGTTGTCGAGTCCACCGCTGCGCTGCGCGGCCGTGAGGTCGGCCGTCGCGGTCAGCTCCTCCAGCGCGTCCACCAGGTCGCGGGGCTGCGACCAGCGGGAACGCACCATGCCGGACACCAGGTCGGCGGCCGTGCCGCTCACCTGGCCGCCGAGCAGGCGCTGCGCCAGTTCGGCCTTGGCCTCGCCGGGCTGCGCCGGGTCGGTCAGGACCCGACGCAGCGACACCTCGCGATCGAGCAGCGCGGTGACGGCGGCCAGCTCGTCGGCGAGCTGCGCCGCGTCCACGGACGCCGAGTCCGTCAGCGCGTCGAGACGCTCACGGGCTGCTGCGAATGCCTCGCGGCTCGCTCCGTGCGCTGTCATCGAGCTGCCTCGGCCTTCTCCTCAAGCTCGTCGAGGAAGCGGTCGATGACACGGCTCTGCCGGGCGTGGTCCTCGAGGGACTCGCCGACCAGCTTGCCGGCCAGGGCGGTGGCCAGCTGGCCGACGTCCTGACGCAGCGCCTGGGCGGCAGCCTTGCGGTCCGCCTCGATCTGCGCGTGACCGGCGGTGACGATCTCCTCGCGCTGCCGCTGGCCTTCCGCACGCATCTCGGTGATGAGCGTGGCGCCCTGTTCCTGCGCCTCCTGGCGCAGACGGGCCGCCTCGTGCCGGGCCTCGGCGAGCTGTGCCTTGTACTGCTCAAGAACGCTCTGAGCCTCGGTCTGAGCGGCCTCAGCCTTCTCGATACCGCCCTCGATGGCCTCGCGACGCTGCTCCAGAACCTTGTTGATGTTCGGGAGGAGCTTCCAGGCCAGGAAGCCGAAGACGATGACGAAGGCGATCAGTCCGATGACAAGCTCGGGGATCGGCGGGACGAGGGGGTTTTCCTTCTCCTCGGCCGCCAGAATGAGCAGGTGGCTCATTTCAGTGCCTTTCGTCTAGTGGGCTGTTGCTGATCGGCCGGATCAGACGCCGTAGACGAACGGCATGACCAGACCGATGAGGGCGAGCGCCTCACAGAAGGCGAAGCCGAGGATCTGGTTGGCGCGGATCAGACCGGCGGCCTCAGGCTGACGGGCGAGCGCCTGGGTGCCGTTACCGAAGATGATGCCGACGCCGACGCCGGGGCCGATGGCCGCGAGGCCGTAACCGATCGAGCCGAGCGAGCCGGAGACAGCGGCAAGGGTCTGGGACATGCCAGTTCTTCCTTTTCTTTACGGACCGGTGGGGGTTGGCCACCGGACGAGTGCGGGGTCGTAAGGGGCGGCGCTCAGTGGTGCTCGGCCAGCGCGCCCTGGATGAAGGTGCAGGTCAGCAGCACGAACACGTACGCCTGCAGTGCCTGGATGAACAGCTCGAAGGCCGTCATGACGAGCGTCATGATGAACGAGACACCCGCGTACGCGATGCCGATGCCGTTGAGCAGGTACCAGCTGGCGATCGTGAACAGCAGCAGCAGCGTGTGACCCGCGAACATGTTCGCGAAGAGTCGCACGGCGTGCGTGAACGGCCGGACGATCAGGTTCGAGAGGAACTCGATGAACATGGCCAGCGGGAGGACCGGGCCGAGCGACTTGTCGTAGCCGGTGAAGTTCTTGAGCGCACCGACGAAGCCGTGCCGCTTGAAGGTCAGCGAGACCCACAGGACGTAGACGATCAGTGCCAGAACGGCGGGGTACGCGATGATCGCCGTGACCGGGAACTGGGCGACCGGAATGATCGACCAGAGGTTCATCATCCAGATGAAGAAGAAGAGCGAGACGACCAGCGGAACGTACTTCTCGCCTTCCTTCTTGCCGATCGTCTCGTAGACGACGCCGCGGCGGACGAAGTCGTAGCCCGCCTCGGCGATCATCTGCAGCTTGCCCGGGACGACCTTCGGCTTGCGGAAGGCGGCCCAGAAGAAGCCGATGATGACGATCGAGCCGAGCAGCGCCAGGAGCATCGTCTTGTTGAAGTAGACGTTGCTGTCGCCGTCGCCCCAGAGGGGTTCGAACAGGAACGAGTGCAGGCCGGGAGCCGGGAAGCCACAGCCGTCGAAGATGTGGCAGTCGGTCTCGAAGGCGAGCACCTGCGTCGGGTCAGCACTCACCGCGGGCTCCTTCAGCGTGGCGCATAGGTACGGCAACCTCGTTGTGTCGGCGCGGCGCGCAGCCGCGGTTCGGCACTGGACTGGTGTTACGGATGTGGGGGCGGCTGTGGGGCATCAAGCCTCGCGATTGAGCAGGCGTCAGCTCAGATGCCCGCGCCCGCGATGCCGCAGTTGGCACCGGACGATAGCAGGATCTCTTACGCGCACTTATCCCGGCCCTACCCCTCACGACGAGTGCCCCGACTTTTCGGGCTTGTCGCCCTTCGAGGAGTCGGGTTCGACGTAAAGGATCTTGGCCTTCATGTGGGCACGCGCCTGTGCGCCGATCCACACGAGCGTGGTGGCGACCAGGGTGAGCGCGAAGGCCTTGGGGTTGAACAGCGACGTGTTCTTGAACGCGGCGACGAAGACGAACAGCAGCAGGATCTGCGCCGTGTACAGCAGCAGACCCATCGCCTGGAACAGGTGCGGAAGCGATTTGGCGGTGCGCTGCAGGACGTAGAGCCCGAGCCCCATGAAGAGGATCACGACCAGCGTCGCGACGACGGCCCCGATCGCTCCCTTGCCGCCGGCGACCACACCACTGACGACGGCGGCAACTGCGCCGACGGCAGCTGTGGGTACAGCGGCCTGCAGGAGGATCCGGGCGTCATTGGACGGCATGGCGGCAACTCCGCTTGTAAGGGGGGCGTGTCGTCATGGACGAGCGTAGTCCCGGGCTGAGAGAGAACCTCACGCCAAGGAACCGTCGCACTACGGTCCTTCGGCTCTATCCCGGGTTCTCGTGAACCGTATCACAAACTATTTGATGAGGTCTTTACCTGGTTGGTGTGCTCGCTGTCACACATGAGAGTGAACCTGCGCGTCTGTGCAAGAACGGCGTGGACTTGTCTGTTATTGGGGTGCTTTGCACCCCCACGACTTGGTCACGCGTTAGTCAGATTCTTACCTTCACGTCAGCGCGACGACCCGGCATTGCGCCCATCAAGGAAGCGCGAACGGGGGCCGATGGCCGTCGCTCCGTTGACTCCCGAAACACCCGCCACGACCGGCGCACAGTGCTCGCGCGCCTCGTCCGGCTCCTCGGCCTCCGCCGTCCCGTGCGTGACCTCCTGCCCCGCCTCCGCGGCGGCGGAGGAGGCCGCCCTGCGGCGCCGGTAGCGCGGCGGCACGAGACGTTCGGCCCACTGCGGGGCGCGCGGAGTGAAGCGCGGCAGCAGGAGCAGGACGAGGCCGACCGCGCTGAGCGCGGCGATGCCGAGCACGATCCACATGGACGCCGAGTTCACCGAGAAGGCGAGGGCGCCGAAGGCGATCAGCGCGGACCAGAAGTACATGATCAGGACCGCGCGGCTGTGCGAGTGCCCGACCTCGAGGAGACGGTGGTGCAGGTGCCCGCGGTCGGCGGCGAACGGCGACTGGCCGCGCCAGGTGCGCCGCACGATCGCCAGCACCAGGTCGGCGGCCGGCACCGCGATGATCGTCAGCGGGAGCAGCAGCGGGATGTAGACGGGCACCGTCTGGTGCACGGTGTTGCGCTCCGAACCGGAGAACAGGTTCATCGCGTCGGGGTCGATCTGCCCGGTGATGGAGATGGCGCCGGCCGCCAGCACGAGCCCGATGAGCATCGAGCCGGAGTCGCCCATGAAGATCCGCGCGGGATGCATGTTGTGCGGCAGGAAGCCGAGGCACATGCCCATGAGGATGGCCGCGAAGAGCGTCGCCGGGGCCGCGGCCTCGATGCCGTAGCTGTACCAGATGCGGTACGCGTACAGGAAGAACGCCGCGGAGGCGATGCACACCATGCCCGCGGCGAGGCCGTCGAGGCCGTCCACGAAGTTCACCGCGTTGATCGTGATCACGACGAGGGCCACGGTCAGCAGCGTGCCCTGCCACTGGGTGAGCGCCACCAGGCCGACGCCGGGGATGGGCAGCCACAGGATCGTCAGACCCTGCACGACCATCACGCCCGCGGCGATCATCTGACCGCCCAGCTTGATCAACGCGTCGATCTCGAACTTGTCGTCGAGGACACCGATGAGCCAGATCAGCGCGGCACCGGACAGCAGTGCCCGCGGCTCGTTGGAGTTCGAGAAGACCGCGTTGAGGTTCTTCAGGTGGTCGGCGACCAGCAGTCCCGCGCACAGCCCGAAGAACATCGCGATCCCGCCGAGACGCGGAGTGGGCTCCCGGTGCACGTCGCGCGCACGGATCTCCGGCATGGCTCCGGCCACGATCGCGAATTTCCGTACCGGTCCTGTCAGCAGGTACGTCACCGCGGCCGTGATGCAGAGCGTCAGCAGGTATTCACGCACGGGCTTCCCCACAGGTCTCGCTGGCCATCTCAGCCCCACACCCTAGCGATGCACGCATATGGTTGGGGACTTCCGGGTAGCGACGATGGTTGCACGAGTGGCTGTGCACGAGTGTGCGAGTACCCCCGCTCAGTCCGGATAGGGCGGAAATCTTCCGGTGAGCTCCCGCACATCTTCACGCGCGGTCCTGGCGTCGACGTCCTCGCGCAGCACCCCGGCGAACAGGTCCGCGATCCACACCATCTCCGCCTCGCCCATGCCCTGCGTGGTCAGGGCGGCCGTGCCCAGCCGCAGACCGCGCGCGTCCCCGTGGGGAAGCGCACACGTGTCGAGGACCATGCCCGCCGCGGCCAGGCGGCCGCGCGCGGTGCGTCCGTCGAGGCCGAGCGGCGCCGGGTCCGCGGCCAGCAGATGGGTGTCGGTACCGCCGGTGGTGATGTGCAGGCCCTGCGCCGCCAGTCGCTCCGCGAGCACTTTCGCGTTGGCGACCACCTGGTGGGCGTAGGCGGTGAAGGCCGGGGTCGCCGCCTCGCCGAACGCGACGGCCTTGGCGGCGATGGTGTGCATCTGCGCTCCGCCCTGGGTGAACGGGAAGACCGCCCGGTCGACCCGCTCGGCCAGCTCCGCCCCGCACAGGATCATTCCGCCGCGGGGACCGCGCAGCACCTTGTGCGTCGTCGCGCACACGACATCGGCGTACGGCACCGGGTTGGGTGCGGCTCCCCCGGCCACGAGCCCGATGGGATGTGCGGCGTCGGCGATGAGATAGGCGCCGACCTCGTCGGCGATCTCGCGGAAGGCGGCGTAGTCGATGTGGCGCGGGTAGGCGATCGAACCGCACACCAGGGCCTTGGGCCGGTGCGTCCTGGCGAGCGTGCGCACCTGCGCGTAGTCGATGAGCCCGCTGTCGGCCTCGACGCCGTATCCGACGAAGTCGAACCAGCGGCCGGAGAAGTTCGCGGGCGAACCGTGGGTGAGGTGACCGCCGAAGGGCAGTCCCAGGGCGAGCACGGTGTCACCGGGCCGCAGCAGGGCGGCGTACGCGGCGAGGACCGCCGAAGACCCCGAGTGGGACTGCACGTTGGCGTGGGCGGACCCGAAGAGCGCCTTGGCGCGGTCGACGGCGAGACGCTCCGCGACGTCGACGATCTCGCACCCGCCGTGATGTCGGGCGCCGGGGTAGCCCTCGGCGTACTTGTTGGCGAGCGGCGAGCCGAGCGCGGCCAGCACGGCGGGCGAGGTGAAGTTCTCGGCCGCGATCAGCTGGAGCGTGGTGGACTGCCGGTCGAGCTCCCCGAGGATGATCTCGGCGAGCTCGGGGTCCTGGCGGCGCAGGACATCCGCTTCGAGCGTTTGTGTGACCGGCATGGTGGACTCCGGACCTCGGCGGGGGGACGCTACGTCCCAATGTAGAACCGGGGCCCGTGGGGCGCCCGGTATCACCACCATTCGCACCGCGCGCGGTCCTTGCGCGGGCCCGGCAGGATCCGGGAGCGAGGCCCTAGGCCCGGGCCGGCACACCCGTCAGCGCGGTCACCACGGGGTCCAGCGCCTCGTTGATCTCGTCCCCGATCGACCGGAAGAACGGCAGCGGCGCCCCGTACGGGTCGTACACCTCGTCCGCCTCGGCGGTCGGGGCCAGCAGCCATCCGCGCAGCGCGGCGGCGGCCCGCACGAGGGCGCGGGCGCGTTCGACGACGCCGTCCTCCAGCGGCGGAAGCGTCGTCGGGTCTATCGCCCGTACAAGGCGGGTGAACTCCTTCAGGGTGAAGGTGCGCAGGCCCGCGGAGTGGCCCATCGAGATGACCTGGGCCCGGTGGTCACGGGTGGCGGTCAGGACCAGGTCGGCGCGGATGACGTGCTCGTCGAGGAGTTCCCGCCCGACGAAGCCGGAGGCGTCCGCGCCGAAGTCGGCGAGGACCGCCTCGGCGTTGGCCTCCATGGGCGCGCCCTCGTGGCCCCACGTGCCGGCGCTCTCCACGATCAGACCGCCCCACAGGGGGTCGCCGAGCCGGTCCGCCACGGCATGGCGGGTCAGCCGCTCGGTGATCGGCGAACGGCACACGTTGCCGGTGCTGACGTGGAGGATGCGGAAGGACCCGCCGGAGAGCCCGCCGGCCTCCGTGATCCCCTCGCCTATGCCACGCATGGGGGTGCCCCCTGGTCGAGCGGAGCCGCGGGCCGGGAGGTGTCAGGGGCTGTCAATTCGCCACCTCGAGGTCGGGTACGACCTTCCGGAGCTCGTCCGCCGACAGTGCGCCCGCACGCAGCAGTACGGGCACCTTTCCGGTCACGTCGACGATCGAGGAGGGCACGTTGCCCGGGGTGGGGCCGCCGTCCAGGTAGACCGAGATGGAGTCGCCGAGCATCTCCTGCGCTGCGTCGCAGTCCTCCGGCGCCGGGTGGCCGGTGAGGTTCGCGGACGACACGGCCATCGGGCCGACCTCGGTGAGCAGTTCGATGGCGACCGGGTGCAGCGGCATGCGCACGGCGACGGTGCCACGGGTGTCCCCGAGGTCCCACTGGAGGGACGGCTGGTGCTTGGTGACGAGCGTCAGGGCGCCCGGCCAGAAGGCGTCGACGAGCTCCCAGGCCATCTCGGAGAAGTCCGTGACGAGGCCGTGCAGGGTGTTCGGGGAGCCGATGAGGACGGGGGTGGGCATGTTGCGGCCCCGGCCCTTGGCCTCCAGCAGGTCGGCGACGGCCTCCGAGGAGAACGCGTCGGCGCCCACGCCGTACACGGTGTCGGTCGGGAGGACCACCAGCTCGCCACGGCGGACGGCGGACGCTGCCTCACGCAGACCGGTGGTGCGGTCGGTCGCGTCGTTGGTGTCGTATCGCCGTGCCATTTAGCGGGCCTCCTCGTACACGTACTGCTGGCTGGGGAACGTGATGCGCGTGCTCACGGCATCGCCTTGCGGGCGGTCGCGAACCGCGGCCGGTTGTTGAGGTCCGGGTGGTCGGCCGCGTCGGCCCAGCCCCGCTCCTCGGTGAAGATCCACGGCACCTGGCCGCCCTGGGTGTCGGCGTGCTCGATGACGACGACGCCGCCGGGGCGCAGCAGCCGGTGCGCGGTGCGCTCGATGCCGCGGATGAGGTCGAGTCCGTCCTCGCCGGAGAACAGGGCGAGTTCGGGATCGTAGTCCCGGGCCTCCGGAGCGACGTACTCCCACTCCGTCAGCGGGATGTACGGCGGGTTGGAGACCACCAGGTCCACCTGGCCGTCGAGGTCAGGGAAGGCCTCCAGGGCGTCTCCCTGGCGCAGGTCGACCCTGGACCCCTCGACGTTCTTGCGCGTCCACCGCAGGGCGTCCTCGGACAGCTCCACGGCGTGCACGCGGGAGCGCGGCACCTCCTGCGCCAGGGCGAGCGCGATGGCGCCCGAACCGGTGCACAGGTCCACGATCAGGGGTTCGACGACGTCCATCGCGCGGACGGCGTCTATGGCCCAGCCGACCACCGACTCGGTCTCCGGCCGGGGCACGAACACTCCGGGCCCGACCTGGAGTTCCAGGTAGCGGAAGTAGGCCCGCCCGGTGATGTGCTGGAGCGGCTCGCGGGCCTCGCGGCGCGCGGTCACCTCCCAGTAACGGGCGTCGAAGTCCGCGTCCTTGACGGTGTGCAGCTCGCCCCGCTTGACGCCGTGCACGAAGGCGGCGAGCTCCTCCGCGTCGTTGCGCGGCGAGGGCACGCCGGCGTCGGCCAGCCGCTGGGTGGCCTGGGCCACTTCCGCGAGCAGCAGGTTCACGCTGGTCCTCCGGGGCTGAGCTGTTGTCGTGTGCTGGTTGCCGCCGCCGCTGTTACGCGGCGGCGAGCTTGGCCGCCGAGTCCGCGTCGACGCAGGCCTGGATCACCGAGTCGAGGTCGCCGTCGAGGACCTGGTCCAAGTTGTACGCCTTGAAGCCGACCCGGTGGTCCGAGATGCGATTCTCCGGGAAGTTGTACGTACGGATCTTCTCGGAGCGGTCGACGGTGCGGACCTGGCTGCGGCGGGCGTCCGCGGCCTCCCGCTCCGCTTCCTCCTGCGCCGCTGCGAGGAGCCTGGAGCGCAGGATACGCATCGCCTGCTCCTTGTTCTGCAGCTGGCTCTTCTCGTTCTGGCAGGAAGCGACGACTCCGGTGGGAATGTGCGTGATGCGCACCGCCGAGTCGGTCGTGTTGACGGACTGGCCGCCGGGGCCCGACGAGCGGTACACGTCGATGCGCAGATCGTTCGCGTGGATCTCGACGTCGACCTCCTCGGCCTCCGGCGTGACCAGCACGCCCGCGGCGGAGGTGTGGATGCGGCCCTGCGACTCGGTCGACGGCACGCGCTGCACGCGGTGCACCCCGCCCTCGTACTTCAGGCGCGCCCACACGCCCTGGCCGGGTTCGGTGGCGCCCTGGCCGCCCTTGGTCTTCACGGCGACCTGGACGTCCTTGTAGCCGCCGAGCTCCGACTCGGTGGAGTCGATGATCTCGGTCTTCCACCCGACGCGCTCGGCGTACCGCAGGTACATGCGCAGCAGATCGCCGGCGAACAGGGCGGACTCGTCGCCGCCCGCGCCCGCCTTGATCTCCAGGATCACGTCCTTGTCGTCGCTGGGGTCGCGCGGGACCAGCAGCAGGCGCAGCTTCTCGGTGAGCTCCTGGCGCTGCTTCTCCAGGTCCTTGACCTCGGCGGCGAAGTCGGGGTCGTCGGCGGCGAACTCCTTCGCCGTCTCGATGTCGTCCCCGGCCTGCTTCCAGGAGCGGTACGTCGCGACGATCGGGGTCAGCTCGGCGTAGCGCTTGTTGAGCTTGCGCGCGTTGGCCTGGTCGGCGTGGACCGACGGGTCAGCGAGCTTCTTCTCCAGGTCGGCGTGCTCGCCGATGAGTTCCTCGACCGCCTCGAACATCTCCGGCTCCAATGGACTGTCCCCAGCTCCATCATGGGCTCGGGACGTAGGTACGGCATGGGGGTCCCCCCTGCTCGGGCGTGTGCGCGGGCTCGGGGGAGGGGGCTGCACCGCAAAGCGCCGGTCCCGGCGCCCCCGTGCAGGGGACACCGGAGACCGGCGCTGTGGGCTCGCTACTTCTTGGCAGCGGCAGCCTTGCCGAAGCGGGCCTCGAAGCGGGCCACGCGGCCACCGGTGTCGAGGATCTTCTGCTTGCCCGTGTAGAACGGGTGGCACTCGGAGCAGACCTCGGCACGGATGGTGCCGGATTCGATCGTGCTACGCGTGGTGAACGACGCGCCACAGGTGCAGCTGACCTGCGTCTCGACGTACTCGGGGTGGATGTCGCGCTTCAAGGTGTCTCCTAGATTCGGGAGGGCGCCGGGTCGCCGCCGCGGGATGCGGGAGCGTGAACCGGAGCCGACGTACCAGTCTGCCAGGACTGGGCGCATCCCCCAAAACCGGGGTGGTGGAGGATCTATTCCCGGGCCGTCCCGGGAACCGCTCCCGGGCCTTCCCCGGACCGCTCCCGGGCCTTGCCGGACCGCTCCCGGACCTCTTCGAAGCGTTGACCGGGCCCCGCCGTACGCCTCGGGAGCCCCGCGCCCGGCGGGCCCCCGCGGGTGTCTCAGGAAGTGACGACGCCCTTGGCGGAGCCCGTGGCGGTGCCCTTGGTGGCCGCCGCGGGGATCGCCCGGTCGTTCTTCAGGGCGTCCCACACCAGCTTCGACTTGGCCTTGTCGACGAGGACGCGGTTGGCGTCCGCGGCGTCGTACTGGACCGGCATCGTCACCATGGTCATGCGGGAGGAGTTGATGCCCTTGAGGCCGTCGGCGAAGGACGCGAGCTCGGCGACCGAACCGATCTCGGAGTCGGTGGTGACGGTCTTGGTCGCGGTGTCGGCGAGGTCGTACAGCTTCTTCGGGCTGGTCAGCACCCCGACGTCCTTGACCTGCTGTACCAGGGCCTTGATGAAGGCCTGCTGGAGCTGGATGCGGCCGAGGTCGGAGCCGTCGCCGACGCCGTGCCGGGTACGGACCAGTCCGAGTGCCTGCTCGCCGTCGAGCGTGTGCGGGCCGGCCTTCAGATGCAGGTGGCTGTCCGGGTCGGAGATGTCCTTGGTGGTGGTGATGTCCACCCCGCCCAGGTCGTCGATGAGCTTCTGGAAGCCGCTGAAGTCGACCTCGAGGTAGTGGTCCATGCGGATGCCGGTCATGGACTCGACGGTCTTGACCGCGCAGGCGGCGCCGCCGGTCGAGTAGGCGGAATTGAACATCACGCCGGAGGCCGCGTCGTGGGTGACGCCCTCGGGGTCGGTGCAGGAGGGCCGCTCGACGAGGGTGTCGCGGGGTATGGAGACGACGCTCGCCTTCTTGTGGCCCTTGTACACGTGCACGACCATCGCCGTGTCGGACCGGGCGCTGCCGTCGTCGGCGCCGCCGCCGAGCTTCTTGTTGCTGCCGGAGCGCGTGTCGGAGCCCAGGACGAGGATGTTCTCCGAGCCGTTGTCGACCTTCGTGGGCCGGTCCGTGCCGAGGGCGCCGTTGATGTCGACGTTCTTGAGGTTGCCGTTGAGCTTGAAGTACAGGATTCCCGCGCCGGTACCCCCCAGCACGACCACACCCGCGGCCGTCCAGGCCGTGATCAGGAGGGCCTTGCGCCGCGCGCTGCGCGTCTTGCGGCGTCGGCCCTTTCCGCGCTGACGCGGGGCGCTGGTGCCGGGCTCCCCCGGTATGCCGGGTTCCGGCGTGCTCTCGGCAGGCATGTGCTCCTCAGTCCTGTGTCTGCGGTCGGTTACCCCCTGCTTTCAGGGCCAAGCCCATCAGGTCGTGACTACGGGTACCGCTCCATGGTCACTCCGTACGGTCAGACGGGGAAACCTGGGAAAGGGTTGCACAACGCAATGTGCCCACCGCGTGGCGCGATGGGCACATTGCGTCACCGGCGAAAGCGGGCGAACCCGCGTTCACCTGCGATTTCAGCCGAAGATGTCGTACTGCTTGAAATCGGTGCCGACCGAGATCCTTGTGGCGAAGATCTCCGTGGTCGCCTTGCCGGTGCCCGGGTACAGGTAGAGCGTGCCGCCGGGCGTGCGGGCCAGGAAGTCGGCCTTGCCGTCGCCGGTCACGTCACCGGGGGCGTCGAAGGCGTTGTAGCCGCTCCAGGTGCGCACCTTGATGCGGCTGGAGAAGGCGTCGCTGCCGGTCTTGCCGGTGCCCTTGTACAGGTACACGTACGAGCCGGTCTTGCTGCGCGCGATCAGGTCGGCCTTGCCGTCGCCGGTGAAGTCACCGTGGCCGCGGATGGAGTTGTACTGGTTCCAGCCGGTGCGGACCTGGATGCGCGCGGAGAAGGTGCCGTTGCCCTTGCCCGGGTACTCCCACATCGCTCCGGCGGAGTCGACGGAGAGCATGTCGGGCAGCGCGTCGCCGGTGATGTCGCCCGGGGCGATGATGCGGGTGCGGGTGCCCCAGCTGCTGAAGATCTTGTCGGTGGACCAGTCCCCGCTCGCCGGGACGTAGTGCGACCAGTAGACGTTGCCGTTGCTGCTGTCGCGGACGACGAGGTCCTGGTAGCCGTCGCGGTTCAGGTCGGTCTGGAGCACGACGTTGACGCCGTTCCAGTTGCCCCACGACTGACGGGCGGCGAACGAGGTGCCCTTGGAGTCCTTCTCGTACCCGGTCTTCGTGGAGGAGTTGCGCACCCAGAGGTCGGCCTTGTGGTCGCCGCTGAGGTTGGTGTCCTCCACTCGCGGCCAGGCCGCGCCCACGTACGTGCTCACCTTGGAGAAGACGCTGTACGCGCCCTTCTCGACGCAGTCCTTCACGCCCCAGGAGACGATGCCGACGATACGGCCGCCGACGATCAGCGGGCCGCCGGAGTCGCCGTTGCACGCCGTGGTGGTCCCGGTGTCGCTGCCGGTCGCCGCGTCGCCCGCGCAGACCATGTGGCCCTTGACGAAGTCGCTGCCGTAGTAGCCGGCGCAGGTGGTGTCGGACTTGATGGGCAGCGTGGCCGTCTTCAGCGTCTCGGAGATGTCCTCGCTGGTGGAGCTGGTGCGGCCCCAGCCGTACAGCGTCGCCTTGGTGCCGGACGCGTACGAGGTGGTGTCACCGGACGTCGTCATGCGGATCGGCTTGGCCGTGACGGGGCTCGGCAGCGTGATGACCGCGATGTCGTTGTCGATGGTCGTCGAGCTGTACGAGGGGTGGTTCCACTGCCGCCAGACGCCCGAGACGGTGCCGCCGTGCAGGTTGGTGTTGCCGGAGGAGTCGGTGGTCGGCAGCTGTGCGGTGCCCGTCACGACGGCGCCGTTGGCGTGCCAGTCGTAGCCCTTGACGCAGTGCGCGGCGGTGAGGATCTTCGTCGGCGACACGACGGAGCCGCCGCAGAAGAAGCCGAGGTCGTCGCTCTCGCTCGTGGTGCCCCGGTCGTCGTAGTACCAGAGCTGCGCCATCCACGGGGCGGTGGTGATGGTGGTCTCACTGCCACCGATGATCTTCGGGTCGACGCTCGCGCTGTCCGTGCTCGCGCTCAGCGACGACTTCTTGGTCGTCTCCCCCGCGGTGTCGTCGCCCGCCACGGCTCCCGCGACCCGCTTCGTCAGCTCGCTCAGGGAGGGCGAGGACGTGCTGGGCTTGACGGTCGGCGTCGGCAGCGCCGTGGCGGCGTTCGCGGACGACATCAGGAGCGCGCCGGCGACCGCTGCCGCCAGGCCTGCCGCCGCGACGGGCACGGCGATGCGTATCCGGCGTCTGTGACGCCCCCGTCCGGATATGGGCGTATCCACTCAAGTCCCCCCTGAGACTCATGCGTTGAAAAGGAGCCGTGATCGTACACCCGTCCCGGACGGCACAGAGGGCCGCCCCCGGCACGGGGGCGGCCCTCTGATGCGGTGCTGCAGGAGACGTCAGTCGTTGCCGTTGCCCGGCGACGGGGTCGTCTTCTGGATCTGGAGCAGGAACTCGGCGTTCGACTTCGTCTGCTTCATCTTGTCGAGCAGCAGCTCGATCGCCTGCTGCTGGTCGAGCGCGTGGAGCACGCGACGCAGCTTCCAGGTGATGGCGAGCTCGTCGCTGCCGAGCAGGATCTCCTCCTTGCGGGTGCCGGACGCGTCGACGTCCACCGCGGGGAAGATGCGCTTGTCGGCGAGCTTGCGGTCGAGCTTGAGCTCGGCGTTGCCGGTGCCCTTGAACTCCTCGAAGATCACCTCGTCCATGCGGGAGCCGGTGTCGACGAGCGCGGTCGCCAGGATGGTCAGCGAGCCGCCGTCCTCGATGTTGCGCGCGGCACCGAAGAAGCGCTTCGGCGGGTACAGCGCGGTCGAGTCGACACCACCGGACAGGATGCGGCCGGAGGCGGGCGCGGCGAGGTTGTACGCACGGCCCAGACGCGTGATCGAGTCGAGCAGCACGACGACGTCGTGACCCAGCTCCACCAGACGCTTGGCACGCTCGATGGCGAGCTCGGCGACCGTGGTGTGGTCCTCGGCCGGGCGGTCGAAGGTCGAGGAGATGACCTCGCCCTTCACCGACCGCTGCATGTCGGTGACCTCTTCCGGACGCTCGTCGACGAGGACGACCATCAGGTGGCACTCGGGGTTGTTGTGGGTGATCGCGTTGGCGATCGCCTGCATGATCATGGTCTTGCCGGTCTTCGGCGGGGCCACGATCAGACCGCGCTGGCCCTTACCGATCGGCGACACGAGGTCGATGATGCGGGTGGTCAGCACGCCCGGGTCGGTCTCCAGGCGGAGCCGGTCCTGCGGGTAGAGCGGCGTCAGCTTGGTGAACTCCGGGCGACCACGGCCGTGTTCGGGCGCCATGCCGTTGACGGAGTCGAGGCGCACGAGCGCGTTGAACTTCTCGCGGCGCTCGCCCTCCTTGGGCTGACGGACCGCGCCGGTGACGTGATCGCCCTTGCGCAGACCGTTCTTGCGGACCTGTGCGAGGGAGACGTACACGTCGTTGGGACCCGGCAGGTAGCCCGACGTACGGATGAAGGCGTAGTTGTCGAGGATGTCGAGGATGCCCGCGACGGGGATCAGGACATCGTCCTCGGCGAGCTGCGGCTCGGCGATCTCGTCACGCCCACGACGGCCACGACGGTCGCGGTAGCGTCCGCGCCGGCCGCGGCGGCCGCCCTCGAAGTCGTCGTCCTCGTCGACCCGCGGTCCGTTGTCGCGCTGCGGGCGGTCCTGGCGGCCACCGCCACCGCCCTGCTGCTGACGGTCCGGACGCTGCTGGCCGCCGCCCTGCTGCTCGTCGCCCTTGCCGCGGCGGTCACGGCCGCCCCGGTCGCGGTCACGACGGTCGCGACGGCCCTGACGGCCGTCGGTGCCCTCGGCGGTGTCGGTCTTGGCCTCGCCCTGCGTCTCGGCCTTCGCCTCGCCCTTCGCCTCGGCGGCGACCGTCTCGGGGCTGCCGGCCTCGGCGGTGGCACGGCGACGACGGCGCTCCACGGGCGCGTCCTCGCTGGCGGGCTGGCCGGGAATCTCGATCTGCTGCTGAGCCACGGCCTTCTCGGCGGCGGGCTTCTCGGCCTTCTTCTCGGCCGGAGCGGCGGCGTCCTCGCCCGTACGAGCCTTCGAGGTGGACCGGCGCTTCGGCTTGGTCTCGGCGGCGGCCTCGGCCTTGGCTGCCGGAGCACCCCCGGCCTGCGCCTCCTTGATGACCTCGATCAGCTGGCTCTTGCGCATGCGCGCGGTGCCCCTGATGCCGAGGCCGGATGCGACCTGCTGCAGCTCGGCCAGCACCATGCCCTCGAGGCCGGTACCGCGGCGCCGCCGGGAGCCGGCACCGGTGGCAGGCGCGGAGGCGTCCGTGGCGGGCGCGGCAGCGGTCTCCTCGACACGTGCGCCCATCAGATCGGTGGTGTCGCTCACGAAGGGTCCTTCCCTGGAGCGGACGTCGGCCTGTCTGGCTCGGCGACCGGTTGTGCTGTCCGACGTTGGTCCTTGCTGGGTGGACCGTGCCGGGGCGGTGGTCCGCCAAAGCGGCGGAAGACATATCTGGTGATGACGATTCCGGGCCCGTGGCACTGAATTGCGGTGTCATCGGCTCGGTCACGCCGGTTCCGGAGCGTGCTCAGCACTGCTCAGCGCATAGCACCCAATGCATGGCACAAAGCAGTTTGGGAGGCTCCCGGAAGAATGGTTGTCCCGGACGGGGACACGAAGCACCTCGCCATGGTGGGGTCGGGTGCAGACTTGAGGTTAACACTACCGGATCCAACAAACATTCCCCCTCTCCAAATCCGGCAACCGTGCGCCGTCAATTGACCCCGACGGGTGCGAGCGGCAGCACGCTCGCCCCTTGGGCGTCGAGGTCCAGCCGGTTGGCGGCCCAGCCCTGACCTGCGAGATCGGCGACCTTGTCGGCCGACGCCCGGTCCGCCAGAGCGAGGACTGTGGGACCCGCGCCGGAAATCACCGCGGGAATTCCGTCCGCGCGCAGACGCTCCACGAGGGCCGCGCTCTCCGGCATCGCCGGAGCCCGGTACTCCTGGTGCAGCCGGTCCTCGGTGGCGGGCAGCAGCAGCTCGGGGCGCCGGGTGAGGGCCTCGACGAGCAGCGCGGCACGGCCGGCGTTGGCGGCGGCGTCGACGTGCGGCACGGTGCGTGGCAGCAGTCCGCGCGCGGTCTCGGTGAGGACCGGCTTTCCCGGTACGAAAACCACCGGAACGATGGAATCGGCGGGATCCATCCTGATGGCACGGGCCGCGCCGGCCTCCATCCAGGAGAGCGTGAAGCCGCCGAGCAGACAGGCCGCGACGTTGTCGGGGTGTCCCTCGATCTCGGTGGCGAGCTCCAGGAGCGCGGTGTCGTCGAGCTTGGTGTCCCCTCCTATGGTCACCGCGCGCGCGGCGACGATGCCGGCGCAGATCGCGGCGGAGGAGGAGCCGAGGCCCCGTCCGTGCGGGATGCGGTTGGCGCAGACGATCTCCAGTCCGCGCGGCTGTCCGCCCAGCAGGTCGAAGGCGGTGCGCAGGGAGCGTACGAGGAGGTGGCTCTCGTCGCGCGGCAGGGTGTCACTGCCCTCACCTGCGATGTCGATGTGCAGCCCGGAGTCGGCCACCCGGACGACCACGTCGTCGTAGAGCCCCAGTGACAGGCCGAGGGCGTCGAAACCCGGGCCGAGGTTGGCACTGGTGGCGGGGACGCGCACCCGGACGGCGGCGGCGCGGAACGCTGGACCGGCCATCGCTCGATGACTCTCCTTGAGCTGCGTGATGTGCGAGATTCTCGATGAACTGCGATACGTACCGAGGACCCGGAGGCCGCAATGACGGCGCGGCACCGCGGCATATGCGGCGGGCGGGTTCGGTACAGCCTATCGAAGGAAGGTTCTGTGGCGACATAGGGCGCACAGGAGGCGCACGATGCGTGTCGTAAGCCCCCTGTGCACCCCCTGTCGGGTTGCCACGAGGGTGCCCCCTTCGTCGGGCGGTTTCCGTCGGCTTCTGGCGATTTTCCACCCGTGTCCGAGAGGATCCGCCCGTTTCCCGGGCCTGTCGGCGCCGTTCCGGCGACGACGTGGCGGCTTTACGCCAGGCGGCTTTCCGCCAAGTCGGGCCACGAGCACCTTTCGGCCGGTGCACACACCCGCTTCCGCCCGGTGCGTACCCCTGCTCCCGGCGGGTGCGCACACCCGCTTCGGGCCGGCGCCCGCACCCGACGGGCGGGACGGGCCGGACCACGGCCGACGGGGGCGGACCGGGAAGGACCGGCCCCCGCCGACGGCGTCATGCCAGGCCGAGCCGCTCCGCCGCCGTCGCCGCGTCCACGGGGACGGTGACCGGCTGCGGGGCGCCCGCGACGGCCCAGTCGGGGTCCTTGAGGCCGTTGCCGGTGACCGTGCAGACGATCGTCTGGCCCGGGTCGACCAGACCCTGCTCGGCGGCCTTCAGCAGACCGGCGACGGACGCGGCGGACGCGGGCTCCACGAAGACGCCCTCCTGGGCGGCCAACAGCCGGTAGGCGCGCAGGATCTCACGGTCCGTCACCTCGTCGATGAGGCCGCCCGACTCGTCCCGGGCCGCCAGCGCGAACTTCCACGAGGCGGGGTTGCCGATGCGGATCGCGGTGGCGATGGTCGACGGGTCCTTGACCACCTCGCCGCGCACGATGGGCGCGGAACCGGAGGCCTGGAAACCCCACATGCGCGGAGTCCGCTTCGCGACGCCGTCGGCGGCGTACTCCGTGTACCCCTTCCAGTACGCGGTGATGTTGCCCGCGTTGCCCACCGGGAGCACATGGATGTCGGGAGCGTCGCCGAGCATGTCGACGATCTCGAAGGCGGCGGTCTTCTGACCCTCGATACGCACCGGGTTGACCGAATTGACCAGCGCCACCGGGTAGTTGTCGGACAGCGACCGGGCGAGCGTGAGGCAGTCGTCGAAGTTGCCGTCGACCTGGAGGATCTTCGCACCGTGCACGAGGGCCTGGCCCATCTTGCCGAGCGCGATCTTGCCCTGCGGCACCAGGACGGCGGAGACCATCCCGGCGCGTACCGCGTACGCCGCGGCGGAGGCGGACGTGTTGCCGGTGGAGGCGCAGATGACGGCCTTCGCGCCCTCCTCCTTGGCCTTGGTGATCGCCATGGTCATACCGCGGTCCTTGAAGGACCCGGTCGGGTTGGCGCCCTCCACCTTGAGGTGGACCTCGCAGCCCGTGCGCTCGGAGAGCACCTGCGCGGGCACGAGCGGCGTACCGCCCTCACGGAGCGTCACGACCGGCGTGCTGTCGGATACCGGCAGCCGGTCCCGGTACTCCTCGATGATTCCGCGCCACTGGTGGGTCATTGCTGGTTACTCTCCTTCAACCCGCATGATGCTGGCGACACCCCGCACGGTGTCGAGGCTGCGCAGCGCCTCGACGGTCCCGGTGAGGGACGCGTCGGACGCACGATGCGTGACGACGACGAGGGAGGCCTCGCCGTCCTTGCCCTGCTGGCGAACCGTATCGATCGACACACCGTGCTCGGCGAAGACGGTGGCGACCTGGGCGAGAACACCCGGCTTGTCGGCCACATCGAGGCTGATGTGGTAGCGGGTGACGACGTCGCCCATGGGCGAGACCGGCAGCGCGGCGTACGCGGACTCACCCGGTCCGGTCGCGCCGTTGAGCTTGTTGCGGCACACGGCCACCAGGTCGCCGAGGACCGCGGAGGCCGTGGGGGCGCCGCCCGCACCCGGCCCGTAGAACATGAGCTGCCCGGCCGCGTCGGACTCGACGAACACGGCGTTGTACGCGCCGCGCACGGAGGCGAGGGGGTGGCTCAGCGGAATCATCGCGGGGTGCACGCGCGCGGTGACCGACCCGCCGTCGGCGGCCCGCTCGCAGATGGCGAGCAGCTTGATGGTGCAGCCCATCTCCTTGGCCGAGGCGAAGTCCGCGGCGGTGACCTCGGTCATGCCCTCGCGGTAGACGTCGTCGAGGCGCACGCGCGTGTGGAAGGCGATCCCGGCGAGGATGGCGGCCTTGGCGGCCGCGTCGAACCCCTCGACGTCGGCGGTCGGGTCGGCCTCGGCGTACCCGAGCGCGGTGGCCTCGTCGAGGGCCTCCTGATAGCCGGCGCCGGTGGAGTCCATCTTGTCGAGGATGAAGTTCGTCGTTCCGTTGACGATGCCCATCACGCGGTTGATCTTGTCGCCGGCGAGGGACTCGCGCAGCGGGCGGATCAGCGGGATGGCGCCGGCGACGGCGGCCTCGTAGTAGAGGTCCCTGCCGTGCTCGTCGGCCGCGGCGTGCAGGGCCGCGCCGTCCTGGGCGAGGAGCGCCTTGTTCGCGGAGACGACGGAGGCGCCGTGCTCGAAGGCGGTCGTGATGAGCGTACGGGCGGGCTCGATGCCGCCGATGACCTCGACGACGACGTCGAGGTCGCCGCGTTTGACGAGCGCGGTGGCGTCCGTGGTGACCAGCTCGGGCGCGATGCCCTCGCGGACCTTCGAGGGGCGCCGGACGGCGACACCCGCGAGCTCGACCGGGGCTCCGATCCTGGCGGCGAGATCGTCGGCGTGCGTCGTCATGATGCGCGCCACCTCTGAGCCGACAACCCCACAGCCCAGCAGCGCCACCTTCAGCGGACGCGTACGCATCATCCGACCTCGTTTCCTCATACCGTCATCGGTTCGACCAGTCTCACTCACCGGACTGGAGTTTCTATCCCTCGTCCGGATCGTGAGACGTCTATTTCATTTTCGCGGCGGCGGACCGCAGGAGATCTTCCGCCGCAGGTCAAGCTTCTCAGCCGGCGTCCCCCGGTGTCGGCCGAGTGAGTGGACGGACCACCTCCCGGCCGACATCACCGACACCGGTTCGAACGCCGCTCAGCCCACGTCGAGGCGCAGCAGGTCCTCCTCCGTCTCGCGCCGGACGATCACCCGGGCCGCACCGTCCTGCACGGCGACGACCGGCGGGCGCAGCGCGTGGTTGTAGTTGCTGGCCATGGAACGGCAGTACGCCCCGGTCGCCGGCACCGCGATGAGATCGCCCGGAGCCAGGTCGGAGGGCAGGAAGGCGTCCTTCACGACGATGTCGCCGCTCTCGCAGTGCTTGCCGACGACACGGGCGAGCATCGGGTCGGCGTCCGAGGTGCGCGACACCAGCGCGACGCTGTACTCGGCGTCGTACAGCGCCGTACGGATGTTGTCGGACATGCCGCCGTCCACCGAGACGTACGTACGCAGACCGTCGAGGGGCTTGATCGTGCCGACCTCGTAGAGCGTGAAGGCGGTCGGGCCCACGATCGCCCGGCCCGGCTCCACCGAGATCCGGGGCGTCCGGAGCCTGGCGGCCTCGCACTCGCGCGTCACGATCTCGCTGAGCGCCTTGGCGATCTCGTGCGGCTCACGCGGGTCGTCCTCACTGGTGTACGCGATACCGAGACCGCCGCCGAGGTCGATCTCGGGCAGCTCGACGCCGTGCTCGTCCCGGACGGCGGCGAGCAGCCCCACCACGCGCCGGGCCGCGACCTCGAAGCCCGCCATGTCGAAGATCTGCGAACCGATGTGGCTGTGGATCCCGACGAGTTCGAGCCCGTCCAGATTCAGGGCCCGGCGCACCGCCTCCGCGGCCTGCCCGTCGGCGAGCGCGATACCGAACTTCTGGTCCTCGTGCGCCGTGGCGATGAACTCGTGGGTGTGCGCCTCGACGCCCACGGTGACGCGGATCTGCACCCGCTGGCGCTTGCCGAGCGACTGCGCGATGTGCGAGACCCGCACGATCTCCTGGAAGGAGTCGAGGACGATGCGCCCGACCCCGGCCTCGATCGCCGCGCGGATCTCGGTCTCCGACTTGTTGTTGCCGTGGAACGCGATGCGGTCGGCGGGCATGCCGGCCGAGAGCGCGGTGGCCAGCTCGCCGCCCGAGCACACGTCGAGGTTGAGGCCCTCCTCGTGCAGCCAGCGCACGACGGCACGCGACAGGAAGGCCTTCCCCGCGTAGAAGACGTCGGCGTCGTGCCCGAACGCGGTACGCCAGGCGCGGGCGCGCTCCCGGAAGTCGGCCTCGTCCATGAAGTAGGCGGGCGTGCCGAACTCCTCGGCCAGCCGGGTGACTTCGATGCCGCCGACACTGACGACGCCGTCGGCCGTACGGGTCACGGTGTGGGACCACACCTTCGGGTCGAGGGCGTTGAGGTCGGCGGGCGGCGCGGTGTAGTGGCCCTCGGGAAGCACATCGGCGTGACGGGGCCCGGCGGGGTGTGCGGAACGGCTCATCTCAGGTGTCGGCTTTCTGCGGTGTCTGAGGCAGTCAGAGGTGGTCGGGTGCGCTGATGCCGAGCAGGGACAGGCCGCCGGCCAGCACCGTCCCGGCGGCGTCGGCGAGCGCGAGCCGGGCACGGTGGGCGGCCATGGGTTTCTCGTCGCCGAGCGGCAGCACGGTGTGCTGGACGGCGAGCAGGGCATCGGCGGTGACGACGAGGTGCCGGGCGAGCCGGTCGGGGGTGCGGTCGGCCGCGGCGACGCGCAGGGCGTGCGGGTACTCGGCGAGGGCGCCGAGCAGGTCCCCGGCCCGGTCCAGGTCGCGTACGTCGCCGGGGGCGCCGGTGTAGCCGAGCGCCGCGGCGTTCCGAAGCAGGGCCCGGGTGCGGGCGTGGGCGTAACGGACCCGGAAGAGAGGGTTGCTCTCGCGCTGGACGAGGTGGTCCGCGCTGATCCGGGGCCGGTCGTGCGGTGCGGGGTGCAGCAGGGCCCAGCGGGCGGCGTCGGCGCCCAGTGGGGCGGGGTCCTCCGGGGCGGGTACGGGGCGCAGGTTCACCGGCTCGGGATGCCCGGCCTCGGCGTGCCGCACCTCGGGGTGCCCGGCCTCGGCGTGCCGCATCTCCGGGTGCCGGGGCTCGGGGTGCCGGGCCTCGGGGTGACGTGGCTCCGGGTGCAGCACCTCGGCTCGCCGCACCTCGGGGTGGCGGGGCTCGGGGTGGGCGTCCTGGGGGCCGGCGACTCGTACCCCCCGATGCTCCGGTGCGAGCACCGACCGGGGATTCCCCGACTCGACGTGCCGGACCTCGGCACGACCGCCCTGGGTGGCGACGATCCGTACCAGCGCGTCGGCGACGACCTCGGCACGGGTGTCGTACGGCACGCGCAGCTCGACGACCTGTCCGGCGAGGGCGTCGCCGTGTCCGTACCCGGCGCCCCGTGCCAGCACGTCCGCCACCAGGGCGGCGGAGGCCTCGCGGCCCAGGCTGATGTTCAGGAAACCGGGCCCGGTGATCTCGACGCCCGCGACGCCGGCGGCGCCGCCGATGTGCGACCGCAGGATCTCGGCGACCTGCCGCGCGGGCCGCCCGGCGGGCCGCGCGAGCTGCAACGCGACGTTGGTCGCGTAGTCCCCGCACCCCCCGGGCCCCGGCACCGTCACCACGACCCGTGCGGGCACGGCCACATTCAGCTCCCCCGAATCGACAGCACGCCGCACCGCGCACAGCACGGTCCGGGACAGCTCGACGGGGGTCACGGGACAAGCGTATGGGAGGAGGGGGGTGGGGAGGCTAATGGGTTTGGGGTGGGGTCCGGGATGTGGACGGGGTGGAGGTGGGGGTCGGGTGGGTCCGGGGTTGGACGTCGGGTGCGGTCCGGGGTGGGGCTGGCTTGCGGCGGGGCGGAGCCGGGACCGGGGGCCGGATTCTTGGCCGTACGGGCAGCGTGGTGAGGGTGGGGCTCTGAGTTGACGGGTGTCTCCGGAGCCACGGCGGTCACCGGGGTCACCGGGGTCACCGGGGTCACCGGGGTCACCGGGGTCACCGGGGTCACCGGGGTCACCGGCGATGATCGACGCCGGCGCTGATCGGGACGGCGGCGCCGATCAGAACGCGGACCACTGATCAGGACGAGACGAGACGCTGATCGGAACAACCGGATACTGAAACCCTTGGGACCCTTGGTCAGTGCCCGGCGCGTCCGGCGCGCTCGGTTTCGTCGAGGCCGAGGCCGGCGTCGGGCCCGGTGCCCGCCTCGAAGGCGTCGTCGAAGGGACGCCCGCCGAAGGCATCCGCGTCGAAGGAGGAGTCCTCGAAGGACGGGTCGGGCGAGCCGCCCTCACGACTGCTGCCCGCGCTCCCCTCGCGGCTCCCCCCACTCATGGCACGCTCGCGGTCGAGTTCACGTCGATCCATCAACTGCCGGACGAGCCGTACGAGTTCGGAGGGTTCGAACGGCTTCGCGAGAAAGGCGTCGACGCCGACGTCGAGGCCGCTGTCGACCTCGTGCTGGGTGCAGGCGCTGACGATGGCGAGCGGCACGTTCCGCGTGCGGGGGTCGGCGCGAAGACGGGCGGCGGTCCGGAGCCCGTCGAGCCGGGGCATCACGACGTCGAGGGTGACGACATCGGGCTGCACCGAATGAATGACGTCCAGGCATTCGGCACCGTCGGCCGCGGTCACGACCTCGAGACCCTCCAGTTCGAGGTTGACCCTGATCAGCTGCCGGATGACCTTGTTGTCGTCCACAACAAGCACCCGACCGGACGCGCCTGGCACAACTCGAGAGTAGGTCCGCGCCCACCGCCGCGTCCGGGTTTTCCCGACTTCCCCCCTGCGGGACCCGCACCGCTCCCCCGGCCGGCCCGCCCGAACACCCCCGCCCTGCCCACCCCACCCCTCACAACACGACGCCTCCGACCACCAAAACCCGTGGCAATCGCCCCCGAAAGAGCTGGTAGGGTTCTACCCGTCGCCGCGAACACCGCGCCCGACACGCCCCCGTAGCTCAGGGGATAGAGCAACGGCCTCCGGAGCCGTGTGCGCAGGTTCGAATCCTGCCGGGGGCACCCTGTATGAGGTGCCCAAAGACCCCGTCACCAGCGGAAACGCTGAGGCCGGGGTCTTCGCGTATGTGCAGGCGAGTGCAGCCCGAAGCGGCTCCATGTCGGGGTCTGTGGACGAGGCGTGGACGGGATCTTGGGGCATTCCCGCAGGTGACGAGCCGATCAGCCGTGTTCCTCGTTATCGTCGTCCCGGTAAGACGTCGTTTCTTGACGGGCCGCTTCTCGACCGTTCGTCTCAACCGCCGCAGGTGATGCCAGGCGATGAGACTGACGCGCAGCATTCCGCCGACTGAGTCCGGCTGGCCGCAACCATTTCCGCACCTCGCGGGTCACACCTGTGAAGCACGGCGGGCCGGGACCCTCCCGGTGCACGGGGAAGGTTTCGGTCGGATGGCACGACGATCACGGGTACGCGCGGTCGCGATGGCGGCGGCGGGCGCGGTGGCGCTGATGGCGGGGGCGTTCGGCACGGGTCCGGCCCGCGCCGACACGGCGGACGCCGCACGAGAGATGACGGTCCGGTTCGCCGAGCACGAGCTCTTCATCGGGACGGAGCCGGCGAGCGTGAACCTGTCCTACCGGTGGAAGGTGGCCGGCGGGGGCACGGCACACCACGTCCACCTGACCGTCGACCTGTCCGGAGTGGCCGCCTTCGCCGAGCCGGCACCGTCGGAGCACTGCGAGGGCAACCTCTGCACGCTGGACCTGGCGTCCGCCACCTCGGACTTCCACGCCATCACGCTGGTGCCGAAGCCCGGTGCGGCGGTCGGCAGCAGCGGCACCGTGACCGTCTTTGGCACGGCGTCGGACGCCACGGTCACCGGCGACCACCTCACCCTGACCAACGGCAAGACGCAGCTGAAGGTGAGCGCGTCCGCCGAGCAGCTGCACCAGGTGCCGGGCGACATGCTGACCTTTCCGCTCGACGTGTGGAACAACGGCCAACTCCCGGCGGCCAAGGGGGTGCGGCTGCGGATCGACACCACGGCCGGGCTGCACCTCCAGGGCTCCTGGGCCAACTGCCGCGACGTGCCCGCGGGCGACCGCGGGGGGCACATCGTGCGCGAGACCCTGTGCGACTTCCCCACCCCGGTGGAGCCCGGCCGGCAGTACGCGCTGTCGTCGCCGCTGCGCGTCAAGGTCGGCGACGAGGCCCTGCGCGACAAGATCTTCTACGAATTCACCCCGCTGACCGGCGCCGCCCCGGCGAACGGCCCCGGGACCCCGCTGACCCTGGTCCCGAAGGGCGCGATGCCGTCCGACGGGAACATCGACCCGTACTTCACCACCTACGTCAACAGCGTCAATCACGCCGACTTCGCCGTCACCGGGGACACCGTCACCGGGCGGCGCGGCGGTCACGCCACGCTGCACGCCACGGTGATCGACCGGGGGCCGGCGGTGGTGCAGGACCTCCTCGACGACGACGTCTTCCTCCCGGTCCTCGTCAAGCTGCCGCCGGGCACGAAGGCCACGAAGATCCCGGACAACTGCCAGCCGCCGCCCACGGACGACGGGTCGGACCCCGGCCCCCGGATGGGCCGGTCCTCCTACCAGTGCTACTTCGGCGATCCCGCCCCGGGGGACAGACACGTCCTGTCGTTCACCGTCGCCATCGGCCCCCGTACCCCGGCCGTCTCCACGGGCCAGGTCCGCACGCTGGAGTTCTTGAAGGGGCTCGACCCCGACGCCTCCAACGACAGCGCGGCGCTGACTCTGCGGCTGGCGCAGGGCGGCTCCGCGGGCGGCGGCACGGCCGGCGGGTCCGGAGGTGGAGGTACGCCCGGCGGGTCCGGCTCCGGCGGCGCGGCCGGAGCGTCCGGCTCCGTTTCGGGCGGCCCTTCCGCAGGGTCCGGACCGCTGGCCGACACCGGATTCGGCGGCGGCTGGATCGTCTGGGCGGCCGGCGCGCTGTTGCTGGCCGGTGGTGTGGCCGTAACGCTCTCCCGACGGTCCCGCGGCGGGAACTGACACGTCGTCCGGGGTCCGGAGGGCCCCCGGACGGGTCAGGGGCGGAAGCCGCCGGTGATGGTCGCAGCAGCCGCGCCCGCGACAGCATGCTCACTCGTACTCGCGAAGCAGGTCCTCGATACGCCGGTTGGCGACGTCCTGTCGGCCGTCGAGGCACTTCGCGTAGCGGGTCAGCAGGACCTCAACGCTGTTGCCGGCGCGCTCAGCTACCTCGGTGGGATCGACACCCGCGTTGAGCCACGTGGACAGCGCTGAGTGCCGCAGGTCGTACGGGCGACTCGCGAGCGGTGAGGCAGCGACAGCCGTCGGCAGCGCGAGGAGACGAGCCTCCTGCCAGACCCGGTAGTAGGTGGAGGACGGAACGACCGCACCCTTCTCGCTGAAGAAGAGCCGCCCGTCGTCCGCCGTGCCGAAGGTTTCCAGGTGCTCGCGCAGCACGGCGATGAGGTGGGGCGGGATCGGCACCCGCCTGACGTCCTCGGCCGGCCGGTTCTTCAGTCCGCGGTCGTCATGGGTCTCCCCCGAGTCGGTCCACCGCCTGCCGACCGACGGACGCGTCCGGTGGAGCAGAACTGAACCCCAGCCCCGTTGAGGCAGCACCAGGTCCGTCTCGGAGAGGCCGATCGCTTCAGCCGGCCGGAGACCGCCGAAGTACATGGCGGCGAAGAGGCCCACGAGGCGCCGACCACGAGCACGCCGGTAGCCGCCCACGTAGGAGACGGCCGCCAGGAGATTGCGAGCCTGCTCAGGGTTCGCGACAACGCGAGGATCAACCTGGTTGGAGACCTTCGGTTTCTGCCAGCGAACAGCCGTGATCGGGTTTTCGCGCAGCTCCCCCAGGTCGACCGCATAGTTGGCAGCGTTGACGAGAGTCCGCCGCTTACGCCGCACGGTTTCGGCTGCCGCGGCCGTGCCGTCGAGCTTGAGTTTCAGCGAGTCCAGCACCGCACGGGCCGTGGCTGGTTCAGCAAGATCGGCGAGCGGTCGCGATGCCTTCGACACCCAGTGAAGGACGTTCCGCACATCGTCCGGGACCTCTCGGTCGTCGGGCCCCGGCAGGACGAAGGCCCAGTGGCGGAGTGCCTTGCGGATGGCCTGGTCGGACGGCCGTCCGGCCCGCTCGTCGAGGAGCTCCACCGTCACGCTGGTGAGCGATTCGTTGATGCCGTCGCGGGTGTTGGGGGCAGCATGGGGCCACTTCATGGCGAGATACCTGAGGGCGAAGTCGTACCAGGACACAGCCGACTTCTTCGGCTCCATCGAGTCAGGAAGGCCAGACCTCTTGTCGAACTCCTCGCCCTCACGCATCGCGCGCATGAGCTTCGCTCGGTAGTGATCGGCGAGCGCCTTGGTGCGGAACGAGTCGGAGAAGACGTTGCCCGCCACAGACCAGCGGACGCCGTACGAGGGTGTCTTCGTGTCGCGCTTGCGCACGGCCCAGACCTTCACATCGAGAGACTTCACGCTGCGGCCTCCAGCTGTCGCAGCCACGTGGTGAAGTCGCTGCGCCACACCCGTAGCTCCCCGTTGGGCAGCTTGAAAGCAGCCGGCCCGTATCCCAGCTCCCGCCAGCGGTAGAACGTCCGGCGAGAGACCCCGCCCAGCTCGTCCAAGACCTGGCGAACGGTCATCAGCTCGTCGCGATGCTGGTTCACGTAGGTTCTCCTTCGGTTCCGGGGGCGGGTTCGAGGGATGCAGCCAGCCAGGCTTCTGCGGCGGACAGGCCGGTTCCGGCGAAGACCCAGTGCGAGAGGACGAGGGTCGTGTCGGTGTCGCCCTCGGTGGTTGCTGCGGTCTGCGCGCGGCGCCATTCGGCGCGGGCGGTTCGGAGGGCGCCGAGGGTGGTGGAGTAGCGGCGCGATTTGGTGGAGAAGTGGCCGCGGAAGCCGAGCATGTGGGCCCAGGCGCGGAGGCGGAGATTTTCCAATTCCTTGCGTGCACCGAGGGTCCAGGCGGTGCGGATCAGCCGGCGGGCGTGGTCGCCGATGTCGAGTTGGGCGAGTTCGGCGAGGAACTTGAGCGGGCGGTCGAGAGCTCCCGTCGCGGTCTCGGCGCCCTTGGTGGCGTACTTGGCGATGTACGCGGCCACAGCCCGCTCGGTCAGCTCCTGGCCGCCGTCGAAATCGGCCGAACGGATGGGGCGAATGTCGAGCTGCTCTCCGAAGGCGAACAGGTGCGCTCGGCCGTCGAGGACGGGGCCGAGGACTCTTGCCTTGGCAGTCGCCGAGGCGATCGCGTCCACCAAGAGCTCCGTCGTGGCCCATCCTGGGGGCTCGGTGCTGCCGCCGTCCGGGCCGTCGATACGGATGACCGCATGGAAGTGGACCGCGCCGCGCTTCTGGAACTCGGCGACCTTGGCGAACGAGACCCGGGCGAAGTCCGGGAAGTCCCGCTGGGTGAGGCCGGCGCGCTTGGCGATCTCCCGACGGAGGTAGATGGAGAAACGCCGCCAGAGCGTTCCCGCGTGCGCGTTCCAGAGAACGGCGCCTTCGTAGTCGTACGTCACCGGGTCCAGAGGTGCTCCGAGCGAGTCGTCGTCTGCACCGTGCAGCAGTCCGCAGCGGCAGGCACGCACGGTGCCGCGCCGGTCTGTGGGTCGGTTGTGGACGGGCCCGAAGCCGGGGGCGGTGAAGGTGGCGAACACCTTGGGGTGCCGGGTCACCGCGGCGGGCGTGCCCTTGCCGCCGCGCAGTCCGGCGGTGATCAGGTGGAAGGTGTCTCGGCGGTAGGTCTCCGCGCAGGCCGGGCAGCGGGTCGCCCGCCGGTTGTTGCAGCGCACCAGGAGGTTGCCCGCCGGGAGCGAAGCCGAGTCGAGGCGACGGAGAACGCGGCCGATCTCCCCGGTTCGCGTATCGACTGCCCGCTCGACGCGGTGGCCGTCCAGGCGTACGGGCTGGATGCAGCCGCCGATGCCGCGGAGTTGTTTGACGAGGGTGGGCATGCCGCCCAGGGAGACGAGCGCGCCCAGTTCTTCGACCGGGGGCGGAACGCGTCCGGTAGTAATGGGAACTGTCCTTTCGGTTTCGGTCGAGGGGTTCGCGCCTGCCGGGGCGGCGGGATGCTTGGCCGTATCGAGGCCGCCCCGGCAGGCTGGTCAGCGCTTGTGGGCGCTGTTGAGCAGGGAGCGCAGCACCAGGGCCGCGATGGAGACGGCGACGGCCGTGATGGCGACCGTGGCCAGGAGCGCGGTCAGGACGACGCCCACGACGAGGACCGCCGTAACGGCACTCGCGCCACGGCTGACGAAGGGCGCGACCAGGCGGCTGGTGGACGCCATCGGAGCGTGAACGCAAGAGCAGGTGGCCGGGGCGTGGGGGTGCTCGGCCGATGTGGTCAGCGTGCGCGCGGTCGGTAGCGGAGCCGCGTCAGGCATCTTCGGGCGGAGCAGCATGGTGTTTCTCCCTTCAGCGATTGGTTCCGTCGACGACGTCGACACCGGAGCGAGTGCCGGACTGAATGACCGGGGCAAGGAAGGTCTGAGAGAGCAGGAAGCCGAACAGAGCGATCACGACGGCCACCCACATCCGGACGCCGAGGAACTTGATCGCGGCCCAGGCGATGACGCCGAGGACGAAGACGAGAGGCAGGCTGACGGTCACGGTGATCTCCTAGCGACCCGAGCAGCGGTGGGTACGGGCTGCCAGCTCGGCGGCTGCGCGACTGTCGTAGTCGGTCGAGAAGCCGCAGCGGGGTGCCGTGCAGGCAGCGGTGTGCTTCGCTCGGCCCCGGCCGTCGTAGAAGGTGCCGACCTGAACGGGGCCGATGCGGATCACTCGGCGGAAGCGACGTTCGGTGGTCATGGACGGGTCTCCTTGTGTCCGGTGAAGTCGGTGATGTGGTCGGCCAGCCAGTTGCGGATCTCCTCGCCCTCGTCGGTGTCGGCGGTGAGGATCACGGGCTCGGCGACGAGGACGGCCTCGGTGAACTTGTTCTGGCGGGTCAGTTCGGCAGCGCGCCGAAGGGCCCGCAGGGTGGACGGTCGCAAGTGCGGATTCCTTGTCGATCAGGTGAGTTGAGCGGCGAGGGCCTCGGCGAGCGGGGCCGGGATACCGAGTCGGGCACGCAAGGTGTCCGTATCGATCGGGGCGCCTGTCCGGGTGTGATGCTCGGCGGCCACCTTTCGGGCGTGGTCGACGAGCGCGGTCGGGAGCCGGTTCAGCGAAGGGGCGGCAAGCGCGGGTCGCGAGGTGGGAGCGGAAGGCGCTGGTGCCGACCGTGGTTGCGCGCCCTCATCCGTCGGTGCCTCCTGCTGTTCACGGATGCCAGGGGGCGGGTCGGCAGGCCCATGCGCGAGCAGCGTGCCGCCGAGGAAGGCGACCGCCGGCCACCCGGCGACGGTGATGCGGAGCCATGCGGGTACGTGGTCCAGGTCGAGGAGTCCGGCCGTGGCGATGTTGGCGCCGAGGCTGGCTGCGAGTGCGACCAGGAACCAGGCCCATCCGGAAGCCTTGGACTCCCCCGTACGCAGTCGCTTCCAGGCCGCCACCAACAGCAGGTCGACACTCACCGGATAGGCCCACGCCTTCCACCCGTCCTGTCCGGCAGCCACCGCCAAGTCATGGAGGTGCGCGAAGGACAGGGCCGCGGCGATGAGGGCTTGGATCAGTACGGCGTCCACGCGGCTCGGAAGCGCACGCGACGAGGAACGGTCGACCAACCTGATCACGTCCTCTCATTCGGTTTCGGGCATGGCGGAGGTAGGGACTCGGCGCGAGACGGTCGCGCCGGCCGTTGTGGTGGTCAGGTCAGCCAGTCACCGGACGCGGTTTGGTCGCCGTGATCGGAGAGGGGGCCGAGGGGGCCGGGACACTCGGCCGGAATGGAGACAGGGCCGGTACGTCGGGCACGAGTTCGGCGGCCTCTCGGCAGATGGCCGCAGCGTCGGTGAGCGACAGGTAGGGAGTGCGCATGCGCGCCCATCCACCGGAGGTATCACCGGCGACGGACAGGCCCGGCCGTTCCGCCGGGATCGTGGAGGCGACGCCGACAGCCTCGGGAGCGATGTCGCCAAGGGCCATCTTCGCGGAGGCCTCGTCGTTGACGCGGTGGCAGACGCGTCCGCTGAGTTGAGCGCGCAGCATGGTCGCACCTTTGCCCAGTTCGGCACCGAATCGCTGCCCGCAGATCTCCAGATAGATGCCCGCGGCCCGTCCGAGCTGGGCGAGTCTGATCAGTTGGGTGACCATCTCGTCGCGTCGCTCCTCGTCCTTGCGGCTTGCCACGAGGAAGAGTTCGGCCACCTCGTCGACGAACAGCACGATCGGCGCGGGCCGTTCGTCATCCGGCAGGCCCCACACGTCAGAGGTGATCTCCTCATCCGGCGCGCCGGGCGCGATGCCCTGGCGTGCCTTGATCAGGTCGTAGCGGTCCTCCATTTCCTTGACGAGGACGGGCAGCAACTCGGCGGCTTCGTCGGAGTCAGTGGCCAACGCCGACAGGCGCGGGGCGAAGGGCGCCAGCTCCACACCCCGCTTGCAGTCGATGCCGACCAGGGCGACCCGCTGAGCGGCCAGCCCTGCCAGCAGATTGCGCAGGAACATCGACTTCCCCGACAAGGTGGCACCGAGGACGAGTTCGTGAGGAACGGACCGGTAGTCCCGGACGAACACGGTCGCGTCCTCACGCAGAGCCACCGGAACGGCGAGAAGGTCACGCTTCGCGCGGCGCGGCATTTTCACCGTGCGCAGCAGGTCGAAGCCGACCAACCGCAGCTCGACCACGCCCGGTTTGATCTCGCGAACGTGGACCGCGTGAACGCCCCAGGCGTGACGTAGCCGCTCACACGAGGCAGCCACGTCTGCCGGCTCCTGGCCGGGGGCGAGCCGGAGCCGTACCCGCAGCCCGGTGGCGGTGGGACGGATCAGCCCCCGGCGCGGAGGAACCGGGCGGACTTCACGGCGAGTGGTGGCCCGTACGGCCAGCGCTCGCAGCCGGGACGGTTGGACCGTCAGCCCGCACGCATCCATGGTCGAGCTGTACGAGCCGACCAGCCGGGCCACCGACGCGGGCAGCCCGACCGTGGCCCAGTAGACCGAGGGATGTGCTTTGCGGGTGTAGACCGCCCCGCCTATCAAGGCGAGGGGCCCACCCAGTTCGGCCAGTGTCATCAGCTCGGACACGAGATCAGTTCTCCTGTCCGGCGGGGAAGGCTCCCGGGACCACGGCCGCCGCCCGGTAGGCGATGCCGTGGCGGGCCTGCCCGCTGAAGACGCTCTCCCAGGGACGGGCGACGAGGCCCGGCAGGGAGACCGGAGCGCCAACGGCCAGGCCGTCCGTGACACCACTCTCCGGGACAGTCACCGCGATGAGCGACGACTCCCCCTCGTCGATGTAGACGACGCCGACCTTCATCAGCGCCTCGCCGCTGACCGCGTCCTTGGCGATCTCGCCCGTCTGCCGGTCCTTGACCTTCGGCTCGGGTGCCTCGGTCAGCAGGATCGTCGCGGACGAGGTCTCAACTCGGATTGCACGCACAGAACTTCTCCTTCGTAGACACCCGCCAGACGACCTGACAGGTTGACTTAGCAAGTTCGAAATTAGGGATGCCAGGTTGACTTGTCAAGTGGCTTCCTTGGCCTGCCCTCTGGAGCTTCCGAGGTGCCAACAACCGTGCTGCTGAACCGAGTTCGACTCAGACGAGCCGATAAGTATCTTCCAGTTCCTGCCGATCGGCCGGCAGGAGAACATCCGTGACCTGCAAGGCTTGTCCGGCAACATCACACGCGACAACCAAGACACTGAGCACCGGAACCCCCTCGGGCAGCGCCAGGAGCTCAGCCTCTTCCTGGCCCGCCAGTCGCGCCGAGACGCGTTCGGTCACGTGGTCGAAGCGCACTTTCTTACGGGCCTCCAAGTGTGCGCGCAGCCCCTCTCGCAGTGGAGACGAGACAGCGAGCTCGGTCCCATCGACCAGACCCGCCGGGAAGTACGACGACGAGAGCTCGACCGGCTCGCCGTCCTGCTCCACCAGCAGCCGCCGGACCAAGACCCGTGCCTCCTTGGGTACGCCGAGGACGGAGGCGACCCTCGGCGGCACGAGGACCTGCTCAACCTGGACGAGGCGACCTTCGACTGTGGACTCATCGCGCTCCAGCGCGTCACGTCCTCGCCGATCTTTCCGCTCGACGACTTCCGGCCGCCCACGGACGATCGTGCCGAACCCTTGCCGGGACTCCAGCCAGCCGTCCCGCTTCAGCAGTTCCAGCGCACGGACGACGGTGGGCCGGGACATACCGAAGGCCTGAACCAGCTGATTTTCACTCGGGACCCGACTCCCCGGCGGGTACGTACCGTCCTCGATACGCCCCTGGAGCGTCTGCGCCAGCCGCACATACTTGGGTGCAGCCACCTCGTACGCCATAGCCCCGCCTAGTGAGAATCCGCCAAGTCAACCTGTCAACCAGACTACTCACGTGAGTAGGTACTGAACACCCACGGGCTCGTCGGCGCTACAGGCTCGGAACGACCTCACGGCTTCCAGGCTTCATCGATCTGGAACCACACGACGGTTCCACCGAAGCGGCTGGGGCCGGCTGCCCAGGAGTCCGCAAGCGCGTCCACCAGGCAGAGCCCCCTGCCATGCGCAGCATTGGCATCGGGGGTGCGGAGTCGAATGTCCTCCGGAAACCCAGGATTGTGGACGTCGACCCGTAGGGCCTCCCCCAGGCGCGACCACTCGACTCGGACCCGCCAAGGCTCTTCGGCCTCCCCGTAGAGAACCGCGTTCGTCACCAGTTCGGAGAGCATCAGGACACAGTCGTCGATCGGGCAGGCCAGGTTGTACGGTGCGGTGAACTTCCGGAACCATCGCCTCGCCCGAGCCACGGACTCGGGCACGGGATAGAGGGTCATGCCCCCGATCGGCGATACTCCACCTAACGCGGCTTTTGACTCTTCACGTGGATCCGCCATGCGCGCCACTACTCCCTACCGGTGCCGTCACAGTCGAGACAGCGCCGCTTGGACGTAGCACGGGTGCGTGCGTCGGCGACGGAGAGCGCCAGAGCGGAGCGGGAGCTGACGCGCTTCCATCCTCGCCCTCGGCACCCACGGCAGACCGCTTCCCGCGAGACGTGCCGTAACTCCCCGCACTCCTGGCCCACACCCATGCCCCTTCCGGTCAAGTGGCCTTAGCCACTTACTGGATAGTGGCATTAGCCACCCGAAGCCACAAGCGGTTCACCAAGAGAAGCGCGACTTTCTAGCTGATCGGGTAGCCCTGCTCGAACGCCCAACGCCCAGGCGGGTACGTCGCCTCGGCGAACTCCAAGGGCCGATCCTGCATGTCATAGACCACGTGATGGACAATCAAGACAGCTGCACCGGACTCAAGTTCAAGGTCAGCAGCCTCGTCCTCGGTGGCCAGCCGAGCGCACATCCGATCTTCGGCGTAGCTCCCTTGGCGCCCCGTGACACTCTCGACGTACATGAGCGTCCCCTCCTGAATCCGGTCAGGATCACAGAGCTTGGGAGCCCGCTCACCGACATCGGCACCGAACCACGAAGTGGAGATGGTGATGGGTCCCGACTCGTTCTTGGTCACACGACGACGATGAACGGCCCGGGCTCCACCCGTCAGACTCAGCGCCTCAGCCACGTAGTCCGGGGCCTCCAACCAACCGGCGGAGGTGATCACCGCGTACTCGCCCGGCGTGTAGATCTTGCCGGTCTGCTTGGCGCGGCCGTACAGCTCCCGAGCACGCCGGTTCACCGCGAGACCGCGCACGTAGGTGCCCGAACCCTGACGCTTCTCCACCAGACCCTGATGACTCAGGGCTTCCAGCGACCTCGCCGCCGTGGGGCGTGAAACGCTCCAGTCTGCGGCAAGTTGACGTTCCGACGGAACCTCGTCGCCAGGCCTCAAGTCGCCTCGCAAGATCTGATCGCGGATGTGGTGTGCGATCTGGAGGTACTTGGGCTGGGTCTCTTCGATCTGCGGCATCGGAACCCCTCCCTAAGTGGCTATTACCAGTAGCCACTATAGGGTGAGTGGCCAGCAGTGGACCCCGTACGCTGACGCGGGTGACCCGCTTGATCGTGGCAGCAGGAGGAGGGGGCGACGCAGTCGCCGCCGCAATGCTCGACGCCGCCCTCTACGGGGGCGGAGAGAGTCCGGCGGTGATCCTCACGTACGCGTGGGACCGTCTCTTGATCGATCCAGTGCCAGGACCACGAGGGCCGGCGAACTTCACTGGCCTACGCCCCCTCACGCGAAGCGTCTGGACTGTCCCGGCCGACGCAAAGCCGGTCGCACCAGCAGGCTCTACGCTCCCCCGGCTGGCAGCCGAACTCCCCCACACCCTCGCCCTGATCAATCCCCAGCAGGGGGCCGAAGGCATCACACGCCAGGTCGAAGAACTCGTCGAGCACCTGGCTCCGGAGTCGATCGACCTCGTGGACGTGGGCGGCGACATCCTCGCCAAGGGCGACGAGCCCACCCTGCGCAGCCCATTGGGTGACGCCCTCACGTTGGCCGCATGCTGCCAAGTCGACGCGCCTGTACGGCTCCTGGTCGCCGGTCCCGGCTTGGACGGGGAGCTCCCGGCCGAGGTTCTGGCCGACCGGATGGACCCGGCGGCCCTGACGCTCACAGCTGAGCACGTCGAACTAGTCGGCTCCGTTCTGGAGTGGCACCCGTCCGAGGCAACAGCAATGCTGGCCGCCACAGCCCGCGGAGTCCGCGGTCTCTGCGAAGTCAGGGACGCCGGCCTCCCAGTTCCCCTCACCGACGAAGGTCCCACCGTCCACGAAGCGGATCTGGACGATGCCCTCAACCGGAACGAGCTCGCGCGCGCCATCCTCGCGACCGAGACACTTGCCGAGGCGGAGCAGTACAGCCGCGAGGTCTGCGGATATTCAGAGATCGACTACGAACGGAACAAGGCCAGTTGGCTGGGCAGCCAGCCAGAACAGAAGCTCGACCCAGAAGTCGCACTCCGCCAACTCGCCCAGTTCGAGGCCAAGGCCCGCGGCCGAGGCATCACGCACACGACGTTCCGCAGGATCACCGAGGCCCTCGGCCTCAACGGCAAGCAGCGCCAGGACCTGAGAGCACTCCTGCTCAGCAGCCGGCCGGAGCAGTACGCCGCTCCGCTGTGGCGCATCCCAGCCGAAGCGATCTAGGTTCAGTCGATACTTGACGGGCTGGCGTCAGGTGATGCCTGACGCCTTCCCTAGGCAATCCTCCACCAGGCGATCATGGAGATCGACTAGTGAGTTCCCACTCGCACTCACGCCTGGGCGCGACGAGTGGAAACGCGATCAATTCCAGAGCGTGCGGTGGTGCGAACGCCACGGACCGTGACCACCCGGGCCCGCGGGCCAACCCGGCCATGCAGCGCTCGGGCCGCCAGCGGACGGATTTCCCGTACCCGGGGCCACGGACGGTGCCGACGGTGCAGCGCTCGGGCCACCAGTGGGCTGGCTCCCCGTACCCGGGGCCACGGACGGTGCCGACGGTGCAGCACTCGGGCCGCCACCGGACTGGCTCCCCGTACCCGGAGCCTGCGCACCTCCGCCGGCCCACAGCTCATCGACACGCGCACGCTCGGTGGCGTTCGGCTGGCGGTTGGTGCAGGACGGGCCGGGGCCGCCGCCCGACATCAGCTCACTGCACGGCCCGCTGTAGTCGTCCGGCAGGCCCAGCACGTGCCCGGTCTCGTGGGTGACAACGCGAATCGAGTCGTACTGCTGGATCTGGGTGTAGTCGAGGAAGATCTGGCCGCCTCCGTGGCCGTCGGTGGAGGCGTGAGACCCGCGAGGGTCGTTGCCCTCGGAGTAGGAGAAATCGGCGCTGCCCGAACCGCTCGAAGCCTCCGCGAGCTTCACGTTGGACTCGGCGCTGTTCCAGATCTCGGCCGCGCTCGATATCTGCGAACGGAAGGTCGGCGCCTTCGAGGCGTCGTAGTGGAGGGTCACCGCCTGCCCGCTGGGCTGGGCGGCGCTCTTCTGAGCGACCGACTTGAGCACAGCCTCGAAGAACGCCCTGTTGTTCGCGGCCTCCCCAGCCGACCCGTCGTACCCCGCCACGGAGGTATCGGCGGAATCAGAGGGAGTGGCGGCCGGCTGGGCGCTCGCCGGCACCGCCACGGCCAGCGCACTGGAGGCCAGACCCAGGCCGAGAGCGAGGGCAAGGAATCTCGGGGACATCCGGGACGAATTCATGTGGGGGGTGCTCCTACTCACTCGGTGACGCCGAGCGCCACAGCGCGCGGTCGACTCGGCGCAAACACCGGTTCCGAACTGCAGCGACGTCCTGTGGGTCGACATTCTTAGAACCGCCCGACAGGGCACGCAATGGGTCCCACTACTACGTCGCTCCGTAGATCTCAGGACCTCGCCAGGACCGTGCGCGGGCCTCCGATCCCCACACAGCGACAGGAGGAAAAGCTGCCGGGGCGTCAGAAGCCTTACAGCGCAGGGCAGTGGGCGTGCGGGCAGGCTGGGCGGAATTCACCACACACGCCGCAGGATCCACATCCAGGTCAAGACGGACAAATACTCAGATGTACGCCATGCCTCATCTACTAAGTGCACCGGTTGATTCGTAGAGCACTGTGACTGACGTCACGAAATAATTGGCTTCCGCTCCTTTTGCGCCCCCGTTGACCCCGAGTCGCCCTCCCCAGGAAGTCACCCTCAGCGCAGGGCAGAGCCCCTCACCACCGAGCCGCCACCGCTCAGTCCTGATCAGGATGGAAGCCGGGCCCGCCGTGCGGCACGGCGAGCGGCACAGGGAGAGGCCGGTCGCTTCCTCACCTGCCTCCAGCAGCGGGGCCGCCGCACCCAGTGGCTTCGGGACTAAGAGAGCCAGGCCGTCGGCAGCCACACGAACGAGGCGCGTGCCCGGGCGTAGGCAGTAGCCGGGCCGACGCCCGAAAGCAGCTAACCGCCGGGTTTGATCGCGGACGCCGAAAAGTCCCCCGGACGTGGACTCACCTGAAAGGTCCGCCGCATCACGCTCAGTGGCGCCACAGAAGGAGCGAACCTCAGTTGATCAGTACCGGTTCCGGCGCTACGGCGCTGATCGAGCGTTTAGCCAGCGAACGTGCCGTTACGCGCTGTAGCGGAAGGACTGACCCAGGGCGCGCGAGGTGTTCACATGACTCAAGGCGAAGGGGCGGCGCAGTCTCGGCGGTGACGGCGTGGTGGCGGAGGTTCAGTCGAGGCTGTGCGCGATGGGGTGCAGCGGCTGGTACAGGGGCAGTTCACTGCCGCTGGGGAGGCGTACGGCGGTGAGGCGCCCCCACCGCTCCTCGGCCACCTCGCCGGTGAGCTCCGCGCCGCGCTCTGCGAGCTGGGCGCATACGGCGTCCAGGTCATCGCACATCAGGTAGAACTCGTGCTTCGGCGCGCCATCGGTGGGGTGCACGGCGACCTCGGCGGGCGGCAGCTTGAAGATCAGCCAGCCATGGCCCGCATCGACGTGGGCGAAGCCGAGGACATCCTTAATGAAGGCCCGGTCGGCCTCAGCGTCCTGGGAGTAGAGGATCACGTGTGCGCCTGAGAGCATGCCCCGATGCTCGCATGCCCATCGTCGATATTGAGGACGCCGCGCACGCGCCTGTCAGACGCACACCGCCAAGCCGAGGCAAGCAGTGTCAAGCATCAACTGAAGCCACTGCGTCAAGCATCAACCGAGACCGGACACACTTCCCGCCCCCCAGTGAGTTACAAGTTTCTTTACTGGTTCAAGGCCCGCGCACGGCGCGGGCGCGCCGCCTCTGCGGCGCGGCCTGCCTCCTGTCTCCGCCCCGGCTGGCCGCGCCCGGCGGCGCGGAGAGCAGAGAAACCCCCAGTGGCTGAGGCCGGTCGGCTCCACGCCTTTAGACACCTCACGTTGCTACGCCGTCAAGTTCTCGGGATGAGCCCTCCGTTCACGGCGCGGTCGTAGAGTCGCCGGTGCCACTCGTTGGCGTGGAGTCCGGGGTCGGTGGTCAGGACGGGGTTTGGGCCGGTCTCGATGAGGTGCAGCAGGGTCCCGGCGACGCCGTAGCAGTCGTCCGGGCCGAAGCAGGAGACCAGCGCTCGGGCTTCCTCGCCCGTGACCGGCTTCGGAATCGCTTCGAGTTGCTCGACGCGCCTGTCGATCTCCTCTTCGCTCGCGTCCCAGTCGGGGAGCGGGCCGTCGGCGACGAACGCCTGCACTTCGGGTCTCATGGGTGAATGATCAGCTTCCATCGCCAGCGTGAGCAAGGTGCCTTCCCTGTTCAGGCTGCCGCCGCCTCTGCCTGCGACGGTGCTGGGAAGGCAGATTGCTCGTCGAAGAGTTCGCGGCGTTGGAGGCAGTGGTAGAGCTGGCCGATCATTCGGTTGAAGAGGTTGCGTTGGGCGGCGGCGTGCCAGTCTCCGTGCTCGCGTCGTCGCCGGTAGTGGGCGTTGGCTCCGGTAGATGCTCGGAGTGAGGCGAAGGCCCAGAGGTAGCCGGCATGGTTGAGCCGGTCGTTCTTCACCCACCGCCGTGTGATGGCCGACTTCTTGCCGGAGGCCCGGGTGATGGGTGAGGAGCCGGCGTATGCCTTCAGTCCGCGGGCGTCGGCGAAGCGGGTGTGGTCGTCCCCGATCTCAGCCAGGATCCGGGCGGCGAGCTGGATGCCGAGGCCGGGGAAGCTCAGCAGGATTTCGGCGTCCGGGTGTTGAGGGAACGTCTCTTCCACTGCCTCGGCGAGCTGGTCGGCGGCGGTGCAGGCGGCTTCCAGCTGGATAAGGAGGGCGAGCATCTGCTTGCCGAGCGCTTCTTCGACCAGCGGTGGCTGCTGGGCCCACTCGGCGCGGAAGACGTCGCGGACGCGGTCGGCCTCAACCTCGATGCCGCGCTTGCGGCCTGCTCGTTTAAGGGCGGCTTGGAGCTGGGTGCGGGTTAGCCGCGCGGCTCGGGAGGGAGTCGGTGCGGCCTTGAGGAGTTCGCGGGCCTCGGGGCGGCACAGGCCGTTGGTCCAGGTGGCGAAGGCTTCCAGGGCGGCGGGGTAGTACACGCGCAGCAGGGAGCGGAGTTGGTTGGCGAGCTGCTGCCGGTTCCACAGAGAATCCTGCTGGGCGCGTGCCAGGACGGCGATCGAGCGTCCGAGGTCGCTGTCCTGCGGCAGCGGCCGGTGGGCGTGCATGTCGGTTCGCAGGATGTTCGCGAGCACGAGTGCGTCGCCGGGGTCAGACTTCTTGCGCGAGACCGAGTGGCGGTCGCGGTAGCGGGCGGCGGCCAGCGGGTTGATCGCAAACACCTCCCGTTTCCCGGTCCGCAGCACGGCAACCAGCAGGCCACGGGAGGTCTCGATCGCCACCGAGATCGGGTTTTCCTCGGTGTCGCCGTACTCCGCGAGCAGTTCCAGCAGCAGTTTGTAGCCGGCCGCGTCGTCGGTGATGTGCCGCTTGGCCACCAACGCTCCGGCGTCGTCGACCAGGGCGACGTCGTGAGTGCGCTCTGCCCAGTCGATTCCACAGTAGATCAAGGTTGTCCCTCCTCGATGTGTAGGTGTTTGCGCTGGTCACGAGCGCATGCGGGCCACGCGAGCGACCTAATCCCAGGCATCAGCCGTCTTGCGGATGTGCCTCCACCTCACTAGCCGTTCGTGGCACCAGCGCACCCCACGGGCCTCGGTCTGCGCGGGAGCTCGGACAGCTCGGGCGTATCAAGAGGTCACCGTGCGGCAGGCTCGCACCACCAACACCAACGAGTGAACAGGTGGCGGGTGTTGACCCTTGACGGTCCTGGACGTCGCCGCTCTGGCTGAAGGCGTCGAGTCCCAGGTCGACGAGCACCAACACCCGTCGTCGGTGGTGGCCGCCCCGCTGCACCGCACGTTGCCGCTCTGCTTTGAGGCATCACACGCCAGGGCCTCTTGGGGCATCCGTGCGGCGCCCACGCGACCGCCACCACCATGAGCACCAGGACCGCGCACGCTGTCTAAAGCAAGGTGTTGCCCACCCGGCAGCCACGAGGTGTCGTGGGTCCGGCACTCGAACGCCCCCGGGAACTACCGCTCCTTCGGGACGCCCTTAACAAGGGATTAGGCAGCCACCATGGGGCGAGCCTCTGAGATCATGGCCCCAACGTCGTGCTTTACCGGGCAGGTCCACAGACTGCCCGACCCGCCGGAAGCTTACGGGGCCATGATCACTCGCCCCATGGCAGCTCCCGCCCAAAGCCGCTCCGCCGGCCTACGTGAGCAAGATGGCCGTTCTTTGTAGCGAATCGATCACAAGGACCACAGTGCCTCCCGTCTCGCGACATCATCACTCTCATGGCGACATCATCAAATCAGCAGACGGACCTTCGAAAGGTCTATTATCAATGCCGACTCGGTCGGGATGATCTGGATCGCCTTTTCACTATGGCCTCCGATGGAATATCACCCAGCGGAGTTCAAATTTCCACCATTGCAGGCAATACGCGGTATTGGGAAGCGAATCTGACGGAGCTAGTGACGGCTGCGAGAATCGGCACGCCGGAAGTCGGCCACGATTGGACCAATATCTCCCTCAAAGCGGAAACCCCTTCAGGGGACCGGTCCGTAACCATCACTCTCGACAAGGAGCGCACGGAGCTAAATGTCGCCGGTGCGGACTCCACATGGGTGTACGGACAAACAGCTAGGATAGAGGCTTTCCTGACCACTCACGGCGCGGTTATTAGTTCACCTAAATATGAAATGAAGGTGTCTTTGGCTTTTCTGACATTCTTCTGCATCTTTGGTTATTTCTGGTTGACACATGGAGGACATGTCGAATCGGCAGAGGAATGCATAAAGAAGGCACAGGCCGCGCGCGGCAATCAAGTGTACGTAAACGCGGGGATTGGTGCGATGCTGGCCGTTGGCGTCCTGGGCGTTCTCTTCAAGGTCTTCAAGGAAAGGGCATCTAGAGCGCGCCTGCTAGTCGATGGATCGATTCCCGCAGGGTCTTGGTGGGCTCGCCTTACCGTTTCAGAGAAGATTGCAGCAATCGGTATCCCGGTAGCGGCTTTGGCTACGATCGGTACCCTAGTTTCTGCCGCCAGTGACGTTTTCGCGAAATAAATCGAGGGCCCGCTAGGGGCCCTCGATACTTGGCACGACTTAACTACCTCTCACGCGCAATCATCAAGACAAGCGCAATGAGCAGCAGGAAAATCGGTTCCATTACGGACTCCCTCAAGTCATGCCCACTTCGGGGCGGCGGACGCAGGGAGTCGCGCTGCTGCCAAGTAGCAGCATTGTGCACGGCCTCGGCGCTTGGTGTCACCCATTTGCGCAAGAAAGTGCGACAGGCGCAGGGTAGGGGGCGTGCACGACCATGCCACAGGCCGGCGATGGTCAACGAACGGTTCCACGGGATCGAGATACATCGGTGGCGTCGGAACCTCCTGCAGGGTCAGCCAGATCGATGGTCAGGAGACCGGCTGCCGAGGCCGGCCACGCAGCAAACCTCGCCCGGCGCACCGGCTTGCCACCGTGCGCCCACACCGCGCCGCCCCTTCGGTGCTGGCGACACCGAAACATGAACGTGCATGCGGAGACCCGGCAAGTAGGGGGTTGGATTGTCTTCGCGGTGCTGATCACGGGCTGGTTGACCTTCGATTTCGGACCGATCGTGCTCCTGGTTCTGTCCGGGGTCAGCGCCTTCTACTTCTACTTCAACGTGCCTGTCTGGTGCGGCGCCGAGGGACGTGGTGGCACATGCCGCAACAACAGTCACGGAGTTCGCATGGGCTGTCACCTCCGCCAGCACAAATGGCAGAGACTCAAGATGCTCTTCTGGAGTGCTCGATGGGCACGGCTCAGGCAAGAGCCGTAAGCCTCGGTGGCATACTCGCGGTGACGTCAGGCATAGCGTCCACCTTGCAGCCGCTGTTCGGCGGAGGTTGGTAGGGGGCTCGCCGACATCCACGTCTGACATTAACGACAGCAGACAGCAGCGGTCGGCCGTGTTCCTCAACGGGACCTGTCCGGTTGGCTAGACGGCCAGAGGGACGCCTCGGACCGAACTACCAAGGCGGTGCTCCTTTGGTTGGATCACCAACGGCTGTGACAGCAAACGACAGTGGCACGAGACAGCCCATCGCCACGGTTGTTGTGGCCACCGTTCCCTCATCCTTCGGCCTTGCCGCGGCGAAGACCGTAGTAGTCATCGATGCCTTCCGTGCCGGGTGCTCCACGAAACGCATTACTGACGAACATCCCTGAGCGGATTTGATCGGCGCAACGTTGCACGCTCTGAGCTGTGACTCCGCTACACCTATACCGCCCAGCACGGATGTCCTGGGCCATCTCAAGTAGGTGAGCACGGAGTCGGTTAGCCGCCTCGAACGTCATCTCTGAAAATAGCGCCGCTTGCCCACCCGCTCCGTGCTGACGACGCGGCGCGTTCTGAAGCAAGATCCTCGCACTGTCGGCATCGGGAAGACGCCCTGCGAGGCCGTTGGCGACAAGGTCAGAGATCTGGAAGCGCACGAGTCGGTCACTAGACATGGAAGCATCCTGACGCTCATGGGCCGTCCAGGTCAGGGTCTTCGGCGCTTTCACCTTGTCGAGCCCCCATCCGTGCGCTTCCTCTTATGCATGGCGATGGGAGGCGCGGTCGGCGCTGGCAGGTTTCCTCTTGACCATCGACAAGGCCCGACCATCGGTTAGGCACCGATTGGTCTCCGAGCGCCCCAAGACAGGTCGGGGATGCGACCACTCCCTCCAGAGTTAGACCCCTCGGAAGCCGACCGCGCGCTTGAGACCATAGCTGCAGGCACTGACAACCGAACTGCCAGTGTTCGGCTGCAGAGTGCTAAGTGTCTAACTGCGTGAAACGCCGACGGATAGGGGCGGACAACCGCGGACGCTTGCGAACCATCAGCGCAGGTGCGAGCCACCTCAGCTCAAGGCGGCGCCCTAAACCAAGTAGCTTCGAGACGAAGGGGTCCTGGAGCCAGCGGCACCATCGAGGCACCTTGATCATTAGTGCACGACCGTCAACTTCCACAACCTGTGGCGCTCCACGGGCTTCCTCCCCTAACGTTCATTCAGGCTCGCGAGTCAGGTCGGGCACTTCACGTGTGGGGGGAGAGTGCGTGATTAGAGATCTAATCTTCGTCGAGACGGCGCGTGTGCAGTTCGATGCCTTGGCCAAGCAATACCAGGTCGATGTCAGCGAGGCATTGCTGAAGATCATTCAGGAGGCGGACCGCAGCGGAGTGTGGCGGCACGCAGACTATCGGCGTCTGACGGTCACCTATTCCGTGCACCCAAGCGGCGCAATCGTGGTGAGAGAGATCAGCACGGTCCCCGTCAGTCCAACCAGACCCAGGCAGCCCTATACGGGCATGGAGATGCGACACGAGGGTGGCGGCCGCTGGATCCACATGAATCCTCACGAGGAATAGCCCTCGAACAGTAACCCTCAAGCCGAGCCCTCGGGGCGAAGGAGTCCATGTCAGACCCGTGCCACATTGTGCAGGGAACCGCAGGGAACACCAGTCGGCCGCCCACCAGGTACGGACAGTGCTCCGCACCAGGTCAGCGCGGTAGTTGCTCCCAGACGACCCTATCTTCCCAAGCTGAGTGCCCCGCCGTCGTCACCGGTCCGCCCGCCACTTGCTCTGGGCGACGCCAACCCGAAGAGCATGACTAGGCCAGTGCGGTGCAGCGAGGCATACGCGAGCCCGGTCTGCCGGCGTACCCGTCGCCGCGGCTGACTGTCGTCGAATGAGGTTGTGTCACAACCGTGCCAGAAACAGCGGTCAGTCACGGTCGGTATAGCTGTCCTAGCCGCGCCCGTCATCCCGGTCTCGGTGTCAAGGGGTTACCTCACGATCGGTCACTCACCGGGGTCGGCGGGCAAAAGAGAGCCTAACTCGGGTGACCCGTAGGTCAGGAAGACAAGTTTGCTGTCGCTGCTGGTGTCCCAGATGTCGCGGTCGAATGTCACAGAGACTGAGGCCGTGGACGGCTGACCGAAGTAACACTCAACGGACGTCGCGCCGACGGATCGTCCGAAGGACACACAGGCGTCGACACGCGGGAGGAAGAGGCTGTAGATACCTGGGCGTTGCTCGTCTGCGGTCAGGCAGCGGCCTGCAAGGAGGTTGTTTGTGAGCTTGGTGGCAAGGTCTGACAGAGTGATCTCTCCGACCAGGGCTGGCGGCATCTTGATGGTGAGGTCGTCGTCGGGGGTGCCAAGGTCGTCGGCGCCGACGGGCTGGTTGTTAATGTCGTCGATCTGGGTTCGAATGCCAGCTATCTCGCTGGCGATGACTTCGTCACTTAGGTTCGCGGCGAGGACAAGGTCTTCGATGACCTTCTCGACGGTGCCGAGGACGGGGGCAGCTCCGCCAAGGATATTGGTGAAGTCGTCGTAGTCCTCTTTGATGCCGTTGTAGACCTGCTCCTCGACGGTGTTTTCGTAGAAATAATTGCTGATTTGGAGGCGCTCGTAGGTGGCACCGATGCGGTCGATACGGCCGATGCGCTGCTCGACGCGCATCAGATTCCAGGGCATGTCGTAGTTGATAAGGCGGCCCGACGTCTGCAGGTTGAGACCTTCGCTCATCGAATCGGTGCCGACCAACACCTCAATATCACCGCTACGGAACCGGGTCTTGATCTCGGCTTTAGTAACCGGGTTCCACATCCTTCTCGCGAGATCGTAGATCTCACCGCCGCGGCCGGAGTAACAGCCGAGCCTGGAGTAGCCAGCGGCCAGTAGGCGCTGGCGGACATAGTCCATGGTGTCGGCGTACTGAGTGAAGACCACGGCAGAGTCGTACGTTTTGAATGACTCCGCCAGGTCCTTGACGAGCTGCTGTGCCTTGGTGTCCTCGCCCGTGATATCGCCGAGGTCATTGAGGAAGGAGCGGAGCTCGCCGATCTCCTCCTTGAGGCGGTCGGCGCGGACGTCGAAGGTCTCGGGGTCGAAGAGGGAGTTCTCCAGGTCGACGCCGTCGTCGTCGGTGAGGAGGTCCGCGAGGTTCTTGCCCTGCTCGAGTACTTCGAGACGGCGTTGCAGGGACTGCTTGATCGCCTCGAAGGAGGAGGTCAGCCGGCGCCGGTAGACGGTCATGATGAAGCCGAGGGCCTTGGTGGCCTTGTCAGACTTGTAGGCGTTGTAATGGCGGCGGATGTATTCCTCGATGCGGTCATATAGCTTCCGCTCGTTCGACGCCAGGCGGATGAACTCGTCTGTGACGTGCCGGTACGGGATGACGACCGAGGCCGGGATGATGCCGGCCGCCTGGTAGGCCCGCATGGTCTTGCGAGTGTTGCGGAAGACTCGATCGCGCATCGGGGTGTGGCGGCGAGCCCACTTATCCATCCACTCGGAGGTGGCATTGGGGAACTGGACCCTGAGGTCAGGCGAGGGTGGGTTGCCGGCCATCCCGGTCACTGTCCACGCGTCGGCCCATCCGAGTGCGTTGTCGACCTGCTGCTCCAGCTCAGGGTCGTGTTCGGCGAACGGGTCGGAGAAGTAGTCCTCCAGCATGTCGCAGATGAGTTTCCAGCCGCGCTTCTCAGGCGGGTCGCCGAGGTAGGTGAAGTATCGCGTGAAGAAGAACGCCTGCTCACCCCACTTGCCCGGCAGCCCGAGGAGCTCGATGAGGTCCCAGGCCTCGTGGGGGTGCATCTGCATCGGGGTCGCCGAAGCGAGGTAGAGCGCACGCCACAGGTCGCGCTTCTTCATCTCCTGGAGCAGCGCGAGCAGGGAGTTGGGAGTGTCGGTCGCCTTGGAGCCGCGGCGGCGGGCGTGATGGGCCTCATCGACGAGGACGACATCCCACGGTCCGGCGTCAAGGATCTCGGTACGGCGACTGCGGCGGCGAGCGAGGTGGGAGGAGGCGAGCACGATCGGGAAGGCCGACCATGGGTTCGCCTTCGGGTCGGTCGCGATGGGCTGGTCAAACCGGTCCACGAAGCCGCCCTTGTCGTAGCGGGCGACGTCGAGGTTCATCTTCTCGTGGAGCTCTTCCTGCCACTGCTTCATCACCGAGGCAGGCACCAACAGCAGCGCCTTCTTCGCCCGGCCGGAGGTGAAGAGCTCACGCAGCACCATGCCCGCCTCGACGGTCTTGCCAAGGCCGACCTCGTCGGCGAAGAGATAGCCGCGTGGGTACGTCGACACCACCCGGTGGATCAGCTCGGCCTGGTGCGGCAGCGGCTGAGCCCACGCTGTACCCACGCCAGTCCATGCCGACCGCTTCGGTGCATCCCTGAGAGCGACCAGTTCGTCCCAGGCCGCCTGGGTATCGACGTCCACATCGACAGGCTGTGCCTTGTGATCGGCCTCCTCGCGCCTCGGCTGCGGCACGAGCGTGTTGAAGGGGAGCGGCGGAGCGTCGGGAGCGTGCTCTATCAGGTGTTCCCGGACGGCGGTGGGCAGGTCGATGATCGCCCAACCCTCATCGGGGTTGGCACGCCAGTGCCGCTCGAAGGCACGCTCCTTGGGCTCGCCGTAGTCCTCCCAGGACTCGGTACGCCAGGAGCGGTAGGCGTCGAATGTCTCGTGGTTCTTCACCCATGCGGTGACCGAGGCGTTGTTGGAGCCGCTGAACGCGACCTTGTGGCCGTAGCGGTCCGTGAAGACGCCGTACTTGGTATGGAAGTAGCGGCCCGACTCGTGGTGGGTGAGCAGGTGACCGTACTTATCGACCGGGATGCCAACCCGGACGTGGAGCCGGTCGTTGGCGACCATCCAGGCCAGCACGCTGAGGTGCTCGCTCTGCACGATCTTCGTGCCCTCCAGGCCGGGGTCAGCCAGTAAACGCTCCGCGACAACATCGTCGAGCGGAGTGCCGGAGAGCACCGCGTCAACGTCCTTCTTGCCGAGCTGGGCGCCGACGATGAGTCTCATCACGCCGCCACCGGCGATGAAGTACGCCGTGCCCTGCGCGGCAAACTGCAGCTCTGCCCCGGACCAGTAGCCGACCGCACGGTCGTACGCGACGGCCCTGGAAAGCAGCGGCTCGTAAAACGTCTCAAACGGTGCATCGTCGGGCGAGTACATCGCCTTCAGCGTCACGCTGTGGAACGAGTCCTCGGCCGTTGCAGGATCGTGGGCGAAGAGACCATCCTGCGCCGATGCCGCCGGCTTGGCGGCGGCATCGGGAAACAAAGCATCGTCGTGCTCAGCCAACCTCACTCCACCTCGAAGAGCGTGTTGTGCTTGTCCTCGACCAGCGTGGCCACGTCAGTGGCCTCCGGCAGAGTCACGTCAGGAAAATAGAGCGTGCACAGGGTGTCAAGGCGCCCTGCCTCGGCCACGACCCACTCTCCTTTGACCTTGGTGCGCGGCATCGCGTTCGCCAGACCCTGCAGGGTGGAGATGAAGCCGGCGTCATTGGTGTAGCCGTGCTTGTCGAGGAATCGCTTGGCTGCCGGCATGCCATCGTGCTCGGCGATGTACAGGGTCGTGTCGACGGCGTCGATGATGTAGTCGAACGAGGCAGCCTCGCGCCGTACGCCGGGAACGGCGGACTCGCCACCACGCCGCACCCGCTCACTCGGGGTGAGCAGCGTGACCTTGCCAGCGGACTTTGAGACCACCTTGGCCCGCTCGAGCGCGTCGACGTCGAGCCCACCGACAGCGAGCGCCAAAAGGCGGGCAGTGTCGAAGGGAAACTCGCGGGCAGCGAAGGTGTCCCAGGCCAGCAGCACGAAGTCAGTGAGCATGTCGACCTTCACCACCTTACCTATCAGGCGGGAACGGCGCAGGTCCACGATCTCCTCGCGTGCCAGGGCGAGGGCTTCCTCGGGTCGCAACAGCTTGTCGCGGCCGTCCGCGTCCGGGGTCGAGGAGTAGACGGGCCAGCTCTGCGAGATCACCGAGAGCGTCGGGCCGTACGTCGACAGAAGCAAGTCGACGCCCTCGATTCCGTCGTGCTGGAACTGGGTCGCCGCTTCGCGGGCTGCACGTCGGATGTCCTGTTCGATGTCATCGAGGTAGACCTTCGTGTTGTCGCCCCTCTCATTGCGCTTCCGGCACACCAACATGATTGTCGATGCAGCCGAGTTCATGTTTGCCTGGTGGAGCGACTTCTCAGGTTCGGTGTTCACGGGCCACGAGGTCTCGATCGTGAAACCAGCCTGAAGCAGGCCCATTCCAAGGGTGTCCCAGGCCTCGGCCTTCTTGTGCGTGAACATCACCGAAAGCACGCCCTGGTCGTCGAGGACGCGACGGCTCTCAGCGAAAATGCTGGCCATCTTCGTCTCGTAGTCGAGCTCAGCGAGTTCCTTCTTCCGCTTCCCCATCGCGGCGAAGCGCACGGGGTTAGCCACAGCCTCGTTGTCTTTGTCAGTGAGGTCGTCCCGGAAGTAGTCAGGGATGAGACGGCCCAGGGTCCGCTTCTCCCAGACGTAGAAGTAGTCCGCGAGCTCCGCATACATCACGTTGTCGTAGTACGGCGGGTCCATGCAGACGTGAGTAACCGCACCGTCGGGCAGAGCAAGGCTTGCACCACTGCCCTGCAGGATCGTCACATCACGTGGCAGGCGATCCTCAAGGTCTGAGGGCGAGGCTCCGGATTCGTCGAGCAACCGAGCAATGCTGCCATACGCGTCGAGAAGTTGGTAAAGGCACCAGGCGTAGAGCGCTGAGGCACCCTCAAATTCAGCGCTAGTCCACTTGAACGCGAAGTCATGGCGGTCGAAAACGCTGCGCATCTTCTGACGTGACACGTCCCAAGACGACAGGCGCGAGTTCCAGTTCAGGGCCGTCCCCTGCATCAGCGCGAGCTCGAAGAGGACTGCATCAGCATTCTCGCCGAGTGCTCCACGCACCTCGGGCACAAGCCTTGAAAACTCATCACCGAACGTGCCATGGACCAGTGCCTGGCGCGGCGTGTAGAAGTCGATCCAGTGGTCGAGACCGTAGTGTTTGGGGCGCTGATCGTTGCCATCGGGGAACTCCTCGGCAGGGAGGATGCCGGTGGCGAGCCAGAGGTCCTTTACCTCGGCGTACTTGGCTTCGGCGGCGGCGATGGCGTCGAGGTCTGCCCGGTTGGGGATGCGGAAGGTACGTTCGCCGGACGGCTTGCGGATGGCGACGGCGTAGAGAACCTGCTTCATCTGGCCGGCCTGGGCGGCCTGCTTGATGTAGTCGCCGTCGATGACGAGGTTGTCGTAGGGCGAGATAGCCTTGCCTCGGGCGGTGGTACCGGTGGAAGCGTCGGTCGTGTCGACGTTCTCGCCGAGGGCGACTTCGAAAATCGGCTCGGGAAGCTCGACGCCGTCGTACTCGGTGAACATCCGGACGGCGGCTTCCTTGCCTGCGGTCTTGCGGAGCCACTTGTCACGCAGAAGCGGTACAAGGCGGCCGGTACGAGGGCAAGGGATGGCGTTGGCGTACAGGTAAGTCGCGACTGTCTCAGCCTTGCCGCTCGGGAAGTACTCCTTGAGGCGCTCCTCGACGCGCTTGACGAGGATGCCACCCCACTTCTTGAGTTCCGGAAGAAGGTCGAGTCCGTGGGTCGCGGGGATCTCGACGCCTGCTTTGAGCACGCTCGCGGCCACACCGTTGAGGTCGTTGGCAATAACCGGAAGCCCGAGCCGGCTGGCGGCCCACGGAATCGAACCGCCACCGGCCGTCGGGTCTGCGATCACTGGCAGCTCGCCCCAGGTGTGGATCAGCACCGCATGGAGCAGGTCGATGTCCGCGCGCGGGATCGCGTTCCGGAAGGCTTGCTTGTAGGTGTAAGGGTTGGGGATCCGCTGGCCTGTCGCGACAGCAACGTCGTACATGCGGCGGGCGATGATCGGGTCACCCCAGATGCCGACGAGATGAAGGAGCCAGCGACGGTAGGTGGCCTCGTCTTGGAGTTCGACGGCGTCGGGAAACGCCTCTGCGAGCTCCTCGGACCAGGCGGGTAGGACACCGGCGAGGGCGACGGCCGCGGAGGCAACGAGGGGGCGGCGAGCCCACCAGACGTGGAGGAAGGAAAGCGGTGGGAGCGCGGAGGCGGCGCCGCGTTCGCGACGGGACTCGATGCCGAGTTCGGCGACAGGGAGCCAGTCCTCTATGAGGACGTGCGGCTTGATGCTGCTCAAGGGTGGCCCCTTCAGTCGTCGGAGAGGAGGGTACGGAGTGCCTTGCGGGCGCGATTGGCGTCGACGCCGATGCACTTGGAGTACCAGTAGTAGGTCTCCTCGGTGCTCATGGCGTTGATGCCGGCGACGAGGGCTCGGACGCGCTCATGTTTGGCGATGGGCTGAGTGGCCAGCAGGATCAAGGCCAGGCGTACGCCGTCGGGTTCGGCAAGCCGGATGGGTGCCTTGCGGGTGAAGGTCAGCGCGCTGGGTCGGTGGCCCGATCGCCTCACGGCGGCGAAGAGGGCGTCGACGACGCGGCCCGTCTGCTGCGGGGTGAGGGTGGCGACGGCCGTGGCGAGGGCGGAGCCCACCTCGCCGTACGTCTCCTCGATGGTAAGGCCGTAGGTCTCGCCGCGGCCGGGCTTCACGATGAGACGGAAACCGCGGGCGCCGTCGACGGCAGCGAGCCGTCGGCTCGGGATGGTCGTCGCGCGCTGCAGCGTGGTCACTTGGTCACCTCGGCGGTCATCGTTGTGCTCTTCATGCCGAGCTTCTTGATGACGTCATGGATCTGTGCGAACTGCGGGTCGTCGACGTCGAGTGCCGGGTCGAACCGGAAGGTGAGGGTGACGTCGCCGACCACCTTCGTGGCGGCGGTGAGTGCCTTCTTGGCGTGGCCGTAGGCCATCTGGAAGTTGGCGCGCTCGGCCGTGCCCTGGAACTGGATGCCGCCTCCGGTGAGCCCCTTGTATTCGGCGCGGATGGTGGAGCGGACCGTGATGGTCTGCTTCTGCAGCATGCCGAGCGAGGCGACGGCGAGATCGATGTCGCTCGTGCCGGACGCGGCATCCGCGCTCACCTTCAAGGTGAGGGTCTTAATGGTGCGGATCGCGTAGTCGGAGACGGCGTCGAGCAGGGTCTGCATGGCCGCGCCGCCGGGGCCGTTCGCGGTGAAGGTCTTGGAGGTGGCGGTGCGAGAGGGGACCTGGACGCCGACCTGGTCGGCGGTCTCGCGGGGCAGGATGTGGAGGGTGTCGAGGCCCTTGTCCTTGATTGCCGAGGGTGAGAGCGCCCGGACGCCGGCGGCAGGCTCGGTGTCGGTGACGACAAACCAGCTGTACTCGCTGGACTGGACGGCGGTGGCCAGCAGGTCAAGGACGTCGGTCTTGGAGGGCTCGCCGCCGCAGGCTGTCTCGAGGCGGGCGCGGAGGTCGGCACCGGTGAACTGGTCGCTGGTGAGCACCGAGCGGAGGTCGGTCTGGGTGGGTTTGCGGACCAGCAGGCCGCGCTTCTGTGCCTCGGTCATGGTCATGACCTCGGTGTCGGCGCTGAAGGTGATCGACATACCGGCCTGGTTGTTGGCCGTGTAAGCCTTGCCGCTGGCCGAGTCGTAGTAGACCCAGCCGTCGTGGTTGACGCCGTTGACGACCGCGTCACGCAGCAGGGAGGTGTTGCGGACGATGGAGGCCTTGTGGTCGGACCAGAAGTAGTCGGCGATCGCGGCCGTGCTCGTGGCCTCCTTGTTGGCCCAGGTGCGGTTGCGCAGGAAGGACGCGGTGAACGGGCTGGTACGGATCTTCTCCTCGTCGGCCAGCAACGTGATGACTGCAGAGGTGACATTCTTCGGGTCGCCCTGGGCCTGGGCGGGAAGCTCACGGTGGCGCAGGTATCCGGTGACCTTCTCGTCAGCCGGGTAGTAGATGTGTTTGAAGCACCGGGTGACCGCGATGCGTGCCTGGAGGCGTGCCTCCTTGTCGTAGGCCTGAACCTTCCTGGAGACCTCCTCGCTGAACTGATTCAGCCGGTGGGTATCGGTGGCGAGGTTGTTGGAGGCGATCAGGGCACGTGCGCGGTCCTTGAGCACGTGGACCTGCTCGGCGTCGGCCAGGGCGAAAACCAGGGAGTTGCGGTACTTGCGCGGCGCGCCGACCGAGCCGACCTTGTCGAGCATCTCCACGATCTGTGCCGGCGGCTGGTCGGCGTGGCCCGGGTCGACGGTGATGACATCGTGGTCGAGCACGACCACGCGCAGCGCGTCCTTGTCTGGGATCTCGGCAGGGCCTGACGGGAAATGGATCGCGGTGACGCCGCCGTCGTTGGCAAACGCCTTCTGTATCAGGCTGTCGACTTCCGCGGCGACCGCGGTATTGGCGACGTTGCGCTTCTCAGTCTCGATGATGGCGTTGACGTTGGGCTCGATGTTGAAGCGCCAGCGAGCACCGTCGTACGACAGGTGCCAGAAGACCCTCTCCGACTCGGTGAGCGCCTTCTCGAAGATGGTGGCGTCCTCACCGGGGCGCAGGGTGCCGACCAGCCAGTCGTTGCGGCCCGCCCCTGCGGTGGAGACCATTTCCAGGGAGTGGGTGAACACGGTACGGGCCACGCGGGTGGCGTAGGCAGGCTTGCCGGGGAAGACGTCGGCGTCGACGACAGCCGCGTGGGAGGCATTGGAGGCGAAGTCGCCCTTGGCCACGCTCGCGTACTCGGCGCGGCCGAGGCCGTCGGTGAGATGGTTGAGGACCGGTTCGTTGGAGTAGTTGATGTCGCCGACGTTGATGATCGCTGTTTCGTCATTGGTGGCGTAGACGTTGGCCACGACCTCGGCCAGGAGTTTCAGGGCGCCGCGGGCGCGTTGGAACTCGGTTATGTTGCCCAGGCGCTTATCGAGGACGCGGACCAACTCGGGGTGGAACGGGTAGGTCTTAGTGACCAGGTCGCCATAGGAAGCCGGGCGCTCGGCGCCGCCGGCGAGCTGCTCGGTCTTGGCGAGTTGCTCGTAGAAGTCCCGGTAGGCCTCCCCGGCTGCCCTGGCGGCGTCCTCGTCGACGGAGGCGAAGAGGCGTTTCTTGAGGATCTCTCCGATCTCGTTGTCATCGGCCGGCTTGATCACCGCACTCGGCTGCACCGCGCGGGTAAGCACGTCGCCGGTCTCCTGGGCGGCCTTGACCGAGGCGGCGTTGGCGGCGTCGGCCTTCTCCTTCTCCTCACCGGTCAGCTCGCTGATCTCGGTGGTCTCCGCGCCGAACGCGTTGGTGGTCGCGGCCAGGGTGATGATGACCGAGACCTTGTTGGTCGGGTCGGAGGCGACCTCGAAGAGGTTGCCGAGGAAGACAGGTATCGCGCCGGCCATGCGGCGTACGTCCTCGCTGCCGGAGGAGGCCACTGCACGCAGGTACTTGGCGATCTCGTCGACGATCACGACCGTCGGCTTGTCACGGAAGGCGGTCTTGATCGTGGCGGTACCCGGAGCGGTGCGTTGGGCGTCGTTCGCCTCCATCGCTGCGAACGCGTCATCGCCGATTTGGGCGGCCATCTCACCCCACATCGTGTAGGTGCGATGGCCGTTGGTCTCGACACCCGCGGTGGGGTCGAGGGCGTCTCCGACCAAGGCCGCGACCTGGACCGGGCCGTCGGGAAGGAGGTCCGGCTCGATGAACTCAGTGGTGTTGGACGGCCGGGCGCCCTTGGCGAGGTGGTAGACGGCGGTCAGGCCGTGGGTCTTACCGCCACCGAACGAGGTCGTCGGGCGAAGCACGCCGTTCTCCCCCGCGACACCCTTGGCTCCGGTCAGGCGGCCGAAGGTCTTGGTGAGCAGCTTCTTCAGGCCGCTCGTGGGGTAGGTCTGCGCGAAGAATGCCTCCGCGTCGCCGTACACCGGATAGTGCTCCGCGTCGCGGACCACCTTGTCCAGTTGTGCTGCGAAGTGATTGTCCGCCAACCGACCTTCGAGGACATCATCACGAGCCACGCACACGCTACGCAGCGACACCAAACGTGCCACGAACACCCCACCCCAGAAGCTAACGATCAGTCAGGCACTCAGTCTCCTAAACGAGTTCGACTGATGCACCAGACGGTGCATCAGCTTAAGTGAAGATGCGATGTATATGTAAAGGTCTTGTGGATCACTCGTATCCAAAACGTTGCTTCGTTGACCGTTACACGATGCCAGCGCTGCACCGATCACCCGATGCGGGAGGTGCTACCCCATCAGGGGTGGAGTCGCTGCGCCCGCCTGACTGGGGCCGCGCGCCGCTAGACCCGGCGCAGAACTGAGCCACCGGGGAGACCACGCTGCGATTACACACTTAAACGGATGGTGAGTGGCGGTCCGCCTTAGAGCAGGGCAGGCGGACCCGGTCCGGGCCGGGCCGACCCGGACCGGGCCATCGTGGACTATCTGTGGACCGGTGAGCCTATGTGTGGCCAGAGCGGAGCTTTGACCTGCACACGGGCGTCAGGCGGAAGCGCCCTCCGGAGCCGTGTGCGCAGGTTCGAATCCTGCCGGGGGCAATCGCCGCACAGCCGGCAAGAATCACGCGCTGAGCCGGCCGGATGCCTAGAAGAGACAGCGGGAGTATGCCTCAGTGACTCCCGCTGTTTCTCGCTGTCTCTCACTGTTCGTCTCTTACTGTTCGCGCACTGTCTGCGATACACACGACGCACCTCCGACACGCGAGAGACCCACCGCTGGGTCAGGGCGCGACCGTGGATCAGACCTGGGCAGTAACGCTGGGAGAAGGGATCAGCATTGGCGGCGCGGCGCCAGGCGCCATGGGGTGTTACGCCGGCGGCTGGGCGCAGGCTCGCGGCACGGTCCCGCCAGAACACCCACGACGTCGAATGCGTCCGCCCCTGTACGACGGAGACGGCCTTGAAGACCGTGGTCGTCGTCGCCTCATCGAGATCCGGCCCTGCCCACCAGAGCGGCGACCGGCCTCATGGTCCGCACGGCGCGCCGGCTCACGTTGCGCCGAGGTCCGCGCACGGCCGCTCGCGGTCGGCCAGGACGCAAGGTGTCGGGGCCGCCGCGATCGCGGCGGCCCCGACATCTTGACCGGCGCAGCCGTTACCGGCGGCTCGGCCCCCACCAGCTCGCCAGCACCGCGGGCATCACTTCACCACGACGTTGTCCCCGGACGACGTCGACGGCCCGGTGGTGGTGTTGCCGTAGTACACCCAGCGCCACGTACCCGTCTTGGAGGCCTTCACGGTCGTCCTGAGATCACCCGAGCCGTTCGCGTACACCTTCTTCACCGTGGTGTAGGAGGCGGTGCCGGCAGGCTTGAACTGCAGGCTCACCAGGCGGCCTCCGTAGGAGGCGTACTTCCTGGTCTCCCAGTTGGCCCGCGTGACCTTTCCGGTCACGGTGATGGTCTTGTCCTTGGACACCGGTTCGGGCGAGGCGTTGACGGTCAGGCGGGAGTTGCGCTTGACGTGGACCGTCAGACCCTCGTCGTCGGTGTCACCACCGCCGCCCTCGAAGTACACCTCGGCCCCGACCTTCCAGGCCCCGGCCTCGCTGTTACGCATGTCCCACACGCTCGGGTCGAAGTACATCGTCTCGTTGAAGTCGCAGACGCCCGAGCTCACCTTGATGCAGTCGCTCGTCTCGATGGCGTGCCACAGACGATCACCCGCACCACTGCGGTACAGGAACACCGCCGGCCACTTCCACTTGTGAGTGGTCGCCATCCGGAAGGAGGCGGGCACCGCGACCTCCTTCGACACCCCGATCACAATCGACTTGCCGCCGTTCACCTGGACACGGGTGAACGAGACCCCACCCTCGGCCGCTCCGGCCGGCACCGCGGCCACGGCCGTGAACATCGCCGCCGCACCACCGGCCACGACGACTCTCCAGACCTGCTTCCCCACCTGATCCCCAATCTCCTTACGGAAAAGCACCAAAGGATCACCCCTCCAGCGCCTTTCAGACAGCCGGCATCCACACGGGGTTGTACAACCGCGAATCACAATGGGGTATCAGACGATCTCCGCCTCCCGCGGGACGGAGAGGTCGGTGCGGTGCGGCGGGCGGAACACGCACCCCCAGCAAGTGGTGGGTCTCGGCGCGATGCAGAGGCGACCGGGCCGCGTCGCCCTCCTCCCCCAGCGCCTTTTCGATCTTCGCATGGGCTGCTTCCTCGTGACCGTCGTTCGAACCCTGCCGAGGACACGTAGGCAAACGCCCTGGACCGATCTTGGTCCGAGGCCTTTGACGGCGCCTTGGCAGGCGTCCTGCAGCCGGATCACGCGGAGGCCGGCGGACCGGGCGATGCGCGTGAAGGAGTGGTCGACGTTCCGTCGCTCGCCCGGGCGGCCGGTGCGAGTGGTGAAGACGTAGGCGGACTCCCGGTGGGCCGCAGGGCTTTACCCTTCACTCCGGTGCCGCCGGTTGATCAGGATTGCGTGTGCGGCCAGGGCGAGACAGGCAGCTACCGCTGCAAGGCGGGTAATGGTCCATGCCGTCTCACCGACTGGCCCTTGTACCGAGACCTCGGCTCGCAGCCGCGCCGACGTCTCCACGACAGCCGGCAGTGGGACCATCGGTCGAAAGGGGAGACCGCGAAGTCCACGCTTGCGTGCCAGGTTCCCCGCCAGTCCCAGAATGGGCCCGACTGCCAGGGCGACCGCACCCCATGCGAGTGCGGCCGACAAAGCCCCGGCCCAGGTGGTCTGCTCATGCACCGCGTAGTAGGCAGTGACAGCTGCCGCCAGGGACGCTGCAGCCACGGCGGCGGACGCGACCCTGGATGCGCGGGCGAGGCCGGCACAGAAGGCCAGGGCCGACCAGGGCCATGCCTCGTTCAGGACGAGATACGCGGAACGGCCTGCCGTGGAGGTGTCGTTCGTCTCAAGGAGGCGGGTGAGGGCTCCGAGTGCCGCGCCGGCTGCCGGCGCGGCCACGGGTGCCAGGATGAAGGAGCGTGATGAGAACACGGCGTTCCACACAGTCCTTGTCGGTGACCAGGCGTCTGAGACCCGGCCTCCGCACGGGTCTCGGGCCGTCGTCGTGAGTTCACGGCTGCTCGTCGTTCGACCCAGCCGGTGAGGTCGCTGGGACACCGGGCGCCGAGTGTGGCCGAGTGAGTACCGCGAACTCCCTGGGCGTGGTGGGCAAGGTGCCGTCACCGGGACCGTCCAGGCGAGCCGGCCCCAGCGGGTGCGGTCATGCACGAGTACAGGCTTCGCACGCGGCAGAGGGCGCGGACGGGGCCAGGCGTGTGCGACGTGCAGGGCGCGGGATCGCTCCGTCTTCCGTCGGCCCCTATCGAGCAGGAAGGGGCACAGTGCGGCCGGCGGTTGCGTTCGCGGCAAGCCGTCGGCGCAGCCGCTGCCCCCGACCGAGCCATGGTCGGTCGTTCGGTCGGGGCCGGCGGATTTCCACAAGGCCAGCAACTGGCGCGTACATGCGCCGGGCCACCAACACGGTGAACTATTCAGGGCGCGTGGCACTGGCCCAGGGTGTGGACCTCTGCCAGTAATCTCCAAGTCCGGGCGCTGCAAAAGGAAATGACGCTGTGCCTGTGCGTCGTACGGTGAGATGCCGCGACCGTTCACAGCCGTGGTCATTCAGTTTCTGTGGGATCTGCGGGCGGGTGCGGAATTGCGGGCCGCGTGAACATATGTCATTGGCATATTCCATGCGGCACTTCGGCATCCTTGGCGGTTCGCGAATCGAGTGCGCGGCATTCGTGACGTTGCGCACTACCGGGCACGGAAACCTAGGCAACTGGCGAATCGTCGTCGACAGTTGATGCCGACATTCCCCCCATGCACCGAAGGCTCCGCCATGCGCGATTCGTCCGACGTCCCCGTACAGCCCCACGCCGTCACCGTCGCCGAAGTGATTCCCGGTGATCTCCTCGCCCTCTCCGAACAAGAGGTCGCGGAGGAAAGGTGGCATGTGGTCATGCACACACTTCCGGAAAGCCCGGACACCATTCGGGTCACGCTACGGCCGCCCCTCGGGGGAATGGATCACGATCAGGTGCTCGAGCGCGGTCGCCGGGTGACGGTGGCCTGTCGTCGCATGGACGTCTCCGGGATTCCGCGGATCGCGTCGGCCGATCTCACCGGGATGGAGTTCCGTGACGGCGACCGCATCACCTCGCTGCGTACCGTCGACCCCCGGGCCGTCGAGGAGTCGTACACCCGCCGGTGGGGCCGGTGGCACCGGGATCTGGAGAGCCGGGCCGAGGAGCCGGTGACGGACGCCGTGCTGCGCGAGCGTCTCGACGCCGCCGCCCAGGACGGTTGTGTCGTACGGCACTTCCCCCGGCCGCGGCGCGACGCGGCGGGCGGGGCCGGCGCGCCCCGGCGGGTCGTCGTCACCGGCCTGGGTGCCGTCACGCCGCTCGGCATCGGCGTCGACGAGCTCTGGCAGGGTCTGGTGGAAGGCCTCTGCGGGATACGGGAGCTGGAGGGCGAGGAGTTCGCCGAACTGCCCGTACGGGTGGCGGGCAGCGTCCCCGTGGACCCGGCCGGTCTGCTGCCGCGGCCGCAGGCACGACGGATGAACCGCGCCGCCCAGCTGGCGGTGCTCGCCGCGCGCGAGGCGTGGCAGAACGCCGGGTTCGACGTGGCCGGCACGGCCGAGAGCGGGCTGGACCCCGAGCGGGTCGGCGTGAGTGTCGGCGCCATCCTCGGCGACGCCTCCGTGCTGGTCGGCGGCGACCGCAAGCTCCGCGACAAGGGACCGCGCGCCGTGTCACCGCTGACCACGCCGATGACGGTGCCCTCGCAGGCCGCGTCCCAGGTGTCGCTCGCGCTGCGGATCACGGGCGAGGCCCGCACGGTGACCAGCGCGTGCGCGTCCGGCACCGAGGCCATCGGGCAGGCCATCGACCGCATCCGGTACGGGCACGTCGACGTGGCCCTCGCCGGTGGCGCGGAGGCCGTGGTCACCCCGGCGATCATGGCCTCGTTCGCGGCGATGCGCGCCCTGTCCACCCATGAGCTCGGAGACGTCAGCCCGTCGCGGCCCTTCGCCAAGGACCGTGACGGCTTCGTCAACGGCGAGGGTGCGGGCTTCCTGCTGCTGGAGTCCGAGGAGCACGCGCGGGCGCGGGGTGCGCGGATCTACTGCGAGGCCGCCGGCTGGGGGCTGTCGGCCGACGCCCACCACATGGCGGCGCCGGACCCGTCGGGCAGTGGTGTCGCGCTCGCGCTGCGCCGGGCGGTGCGGGACGCGGGCGCCCATGCGGTGGACGTCGTGCACGTCAACGCCCATGCCACCGCCACCACGGACGGCGATCTCGCCGAGGCGAGCGCCCTGCGGGCCGTACTGGGCGGGGACGTCCCGGTGACCGCGCTCAAGGGGCACCTCGGTCATCTCCAGGGCGCGGCGGGCGGGGTGGAGGCGGTGGCCACCGTCCTCACGCTCCATCACGGCCTGATCCCGCCGACCATCGGCTGCGAGGAGCAGGACGACGCCATCGAGCTGGACGTGGTGACGAAGGCTCCCCGTGCCCTTCCGGACCTCGGCGACCTGGCGCTCAGCAACTCCTTCGGCTTCGGCGGCCACAACGCGGTGCTGGCCCTGCGCCGTACGGCCTGATCCCGGACCCGCCGGACCCGTGTACGAGGGCGGGACACCCGCCGAGGCCCACCGAGCGCGCCCTCAGGCGGACGCCCGCTTGCGCGCCGTCGTCTTCTTCGCGGCAGTCTTCTTGGCGGCGGTCTTCTTGGCCGCCGCCTCCTTGCCGGTGCTCTTGGCGGTCTTGGACGTGCTCTTGGCCGTGCTCTTGGACGCCGTGCCCGAGGCCGTCTTGTGGCCTGCCGACTTCTGCGCCGTCGACTTCTGCGCCGTCGACTTGTGCGCCGCCGACTTCTGGGCCGTGGTCTTCCTGGCCGCCGTCCGCTTCGTCGACGTGGACTTCTTGCCGCCGACCTCCTTGGGCGCCGTACGGGCGGACTTGCGGCGGGCCGGGAGGGGGGTGACCTCCGCCTCGCCGCCCGCTTCCGCGGCACCCGCTTCCTCCCCGCCCGTCTCCCCGCCGGCTGCCTCGCCCCGCGACTCCTTGGCCGCGCGCACGCTCTTCTCCAGCGCGGCCATCAGGTCCAGCACCTTGCCGCCGCCCGCCTCGCGCTCGGGCACGCTGGGCGCCTCCGCGCCGGACGCCTTGGCGGTGATGAGTTCCTCGACGGCCTCGCGGTAGTCGTCGTGCAGGTCCTCGAGGTCGACCTCGCCGAGGGTGTCCATCAGCGCGTCGGCGAGGTCCAGTTCCTGCTCGCGGACGGTGACACCGGTGTCCGGGGCGACCTCGTCCGTGGCGCGGATCTCGTCCGGCCAGAGCAGGCCGTGCATGGCGATGACGTCGTCGACGACCCGCAGCATGCCCAGCCGCTCGCGCCCGCGCAGGGCGAACTTGGCGATGGCGACCTTGTTGCTGCGCTTCAGGGCCTCGCGCAGCAGGGTGTACGGCTTGGCGGCGGGCACGCCGTTGGCGGAGAGGTAGTACGCGGTGTCCATCTGGAGCGGGTCGATCCGGTCGGCCGGCACGAAGGCGACGATCTCGATGGTCCTGGCGGTGGGGATCGGCAGTGAGGCCAGGTCCTCGTCCGTGATCGGGATGAGCGTGCCGTCGGCGTCCTCGTAGGCCTTGCCGATCTCCGGGGTCGTGACCTCGCGGTCCTCCAGTTCGCAGACCTTGCGGTAGCGGATCCTGCCGCCGTCGTCGGTGTGGATCTGGCGGAAGGAGATCGAGTGGCTCTCCGTGGCGTTCACGAGCTTGATGGGGATGCTGACCAGGCCGAAGGAGATGGCGCCGTTCCAGATGGATCGCACGTGCGGCATCCTTCCGATCGATATCCGATATCAGCCGGTTTCGTGGGATTCTCATCGTATGACGCCGATCACGGAGGTGGAGGGGCGAAGGCTCGCGCTCAGCAACCTGGAGAAGGTCCTCTATCCCGCCACCGGCTTCACCAAGGGCGAGGTGCTGCACTACTGCGCGACGGTGGCCGACGCCCTGCTCCCGCACCTGCGCGACCGGCCGGTGTCCTTCCTTCGCTACCCGGACGGGCCCGAGGGCCAGGTCTTCTTCACCAAGAACGTGCCGCCGGGTACGCCCGGCTGGGTCACGACCGCCGAGGTGCCGCGCATGGAGGGGCCAGCCCGCATGGTCCTGGTCCAGGACCTCGCCTCACTGATGTGGGCGGCGAACCTGGTGACCGAGTTCCACACGCCGCAGTGGACCATCGGCACGCCCGGCATCGCCGACCGGCTCGTCCTCGACCTGGACCCGGGGGCGCCGGCGACGGTGGTCGAGTGCTGCGAGGTGGCCCTGTGGCTGCGCGAGCGGCTGGGCGGGGACGGGATCGAGGCGTACGCGAAGACGTCCGGGGCGAAGGGGCTGCATCTGCTCGCCCCCGTCGCGCCGACGCCGTCCGAGGACGTCAGCGCGTACGCGAAGGGACTCGCCGTCGAGGCCGAGCGGGCGATGCCGGGGCAGGTCACGCACCGCATGACGAAGAACCTGCGGCCGGGGAAGGTGTTCGTCGACTTCAGCCAGAACGCGGCGCGCAAGACCACGGCGACGCCGTACACGCTGCGGGCGCGGCCCGAGCCCACCGTGTCCACGCCGGTGACGTGGGACGAGGTCGCGTCCTGCACGCATGCGTCGCAGCTCGCCTTCCTCGCGCCGGACGTCGTGGCGAGGCTGGAGCGGTACGGGGATCTGCTGGCGCCCCTGTTCGACGCGGGGCGGGCGGCCGCCCTGCCGTGACGGCTCGGGGCCGCCCCGTCACGGCAGAGCGGCCCGGGACGGCGCTTCGCCGCTTCAGACCCGCAGCCAGGTGTGCCGGTCGCGGGCCATGGCGTGGAGGGCCTCGACGTCGGCCGGCTTCAGGACGCCGCCGAGGCGGGCCAGGTCCGGCAGGTCGGCGTCCTGGAGGATGCGGATCTCCCGCGGTGGTGCCACGACGTCCAAGGTGGCGGGGCCCGCCACGGCCAGCACCGGGTGGACCTCGGCGGTCAGCGCGTACGCGGCGCGGTCGGCGTCCGCGCGGAGCAGGCGCAGCAGCGGACGCGGTTCGTGGCGGCCGACGGTGACCATGGGGTCGGTGACGAGGACGCGCTGTTTGCGCGCGTAGAGGGTGCGCACGGCGAAGATGCCGGCCGGGCCGACGACCAGGTGGTGGATGCGTTCACCGCCGGGCAGGGGCACGGAGTGGAGGGTGTGCCACCCCGCGCCCTCCATCCGGTCCAGGGCCTCGCCGACCGCCTGCTCGGCGGCGAGCGCGCGGCGCCGCGGGTCGGGCCGCAGACGGCGCGGCGGGCCGGGGTCGCGGTCGAGGGCGACCACCAGGGCCTCGCCGGGCCGGTTGGGCGCGAGGTCGTCGTCGGGGTGGAGGGTCAGCCGGGCCAGCTCGGCCGGGGTCGGGACGGGCGGCGGGCCCACCGTCACGGGGCCGGCCAGGAACGGGCCGAGCGCGTCGAGCACGTCCTCGCGCCGGTCCTCGCTGAGCAGGTTGACCCGGGCCGTCTCGCGGTCGTACCAGGCGACGTTCCTGCCGTCCGTCAGGCACACGTACAGCCGCTCCTGACCGTGCCGCCAGGTCGGTACGACGCGCAGTCCCTTCATGCACCATCACCCCTCGACCATGGGAACAGGCGGGGTGCTCCAGGGGCAAGAACCCGGATACCTTTGTGGACAGCTGGGGAGTTGGGTGGGAGGCGCCGTTGCGGACCCGCAGGACACAACCCGATGTACCGGCTCCGGACAGCCCCTGGAGCGAGATCGTGCCCGGCCTGTGGATGGGCGGGCACGCGTTCGCGGGCCGCGCCGGGCAGCCGGAATTCGCCGTCGTGCACGACGAGTTCGACCTCGTGCTCACGCTGCTGCGACTGCCGGGGCACGGGCCGGACCCGGGGATAGAGCACCACGTATGGCCGATTCCGGACGGCCCTCTCGACGGTACGCAGCTGGCGGGCGTGATCCGGCTCGCCCAGGCGGCGGACGACGCCCTGGAGGCGGGGCGCCGGGTCCTGGTCCGTTGCTACCACGGCTACAACCGTTCGGGACTGGTCGTGGCACACGCGCTCGTCCTGGCCGGGCACTCCACCGACGAGGCGATCCGGCTGATACGGAGCCGGCGCTCGCCCTGGGCGCTGCACAACGAGCTCTTCGAGGAGTACCTGCGCGCCGGCCTCGCCACCGCCCGGCTCCTGGAGGAGCTCGCGGAGCCGTGACCCGGCGGGAGGCTCGCACGCGGCCGCGACCACAGGGGTCGCGCGCGGTCCGATCCGGGCGCGCACTCGACGCCGCCGGGGCGGGCAGCCCGACAGGAGCGCACGGCCCGCGGCAGGACGGGCGTGGCCCGCGGGAGGACCAGTGGGGTCCGCGGGAGGACGGCTGCGGTCCGCAGGTGGACGGGTGCGGTCCGCGGGACGGTGGCGCGGCCCGGCGAGTGAACAAAAAGGACTTCCATACGAATAAGGTGTATACGGCGACCGATCGTCCCGCGCCGTGTCCGCACACCCGTCGCGAACCGGTCGCGGACGGTCACCGCTTCGACGACATCGTTCTCCACGCCGACCCCGTGCCGGAGCGCCTGCGGGCCGGGGTGGCCCGGACGCGGGAGTGCAGTGATCCACAGCCGCCGTACGCGCACAGCACTCGGTGCCGCCGCCGCGAGCGCCCTGCTGGTCGCGGCACTGGCGGGCTGCGGCGACTCCGGCGACCTGCGCGGCGCGGGCGCGACGCCCACCGCCGTCGGCCCGACCCGGCTGTGGCCCGAGCTGCCGCCGGCCTCCACGCCAGCCATCGACTACGGGGAGGCCGACACCGAGACGGTCAAGGGGATCACGGCGCCCGGCGACGACATCCACAAGGTGGACCCGCTCGCCGTGGTGCGCGCGGAGGTCGCCGCGCACCCGGCCGAGTACAGCGGCCCGCACGCGACGTACGCGCAGACGGCCGACCGGCTGAAGGACTGCGGCAAGAAGGGCGCGACCGGCGAGAAGTGCCCGGTCCTCCAGGCGTACTACCGCGATCTGACCGGCGACGGCAAGGACGACATGGTGCTCGGCATCCGCTTCCCCGCGGACCAGCTCGCCGTGCGCGTCTACACGTTCCTGGACCACAGGCTGGTGCAGGTGATGGGGACCTCGGACAGGGTGGTCAGCGTGGAGCTCGCGGGCCGCGAGGTGATCATCCGCTCGCCGTCGACGCTGCCGGGCTACGAGTTCCGTACGGTCTGGAGCTGGGATCCGCACCAGAACGCGATGCTGGCGACGCGCGACGAGATCCTCCGCGTCGGGCCTCCTTCCGGGACCGCCACTCCCACGCCCTCCGGCACTCCCACGCCCTCCGCCACGCCCTCGGCCCCGCCGTCCGTGTCGGCGCCGCCGTTCTCGCCGTCCGCGTCGGCACGCACGCCCGCGCCCTCCGCGAGGACCTCATGAGGCGGCCTTTCCTGCGTCTGCCGCGCTGGACCGCCACCCTCACCTGGAAGGCGGCCGCCTTCATCACGGTGATGTGCTGCGGCCTGGCCGCGCTCCTCGGGATCCTCGTGCACGTCTCGGTGACCAACCAGACGGTCGGCGAGGCACGCGGGCGCGCGCTCGACCGGCTCACGGACGTGACGGCCGCGTACGAGGCGGGCGACCGGCTGCCGGCCGGCGCGGGCATCGACCCGCCCGGGCTGCCGGTCACGCTGCGCGCGCTGGCGGCGGGCGGGAAGCGCGGCACGATGGTCGCCGACCGGACGGCGCACCCCACCATGTGGGCGGCCGGGCCCGCGGACGGAGGACGCGCGCTCGCCGTCCAGTACGACTACGCGCAGGGCGCCCACACCATCCAGACCCTGGACCGGTCGATCGTGTGGTCGTCGGCGCTGGCGATCGGCGCGACGCTGCTGGTGGGCGCGTTCGCGGTGACGCGGGTGACGCGGCGGCTGCACGCGACGGCGCTGGTGGCGCGGCGGATCAGCGCGGGCGATCTGGACGCCCGCGTGAACGACCCGTGCGCACAGGACCCCACGCGTCCGCAGGACGAGGTGGCCGCCGTGGCGGGGGCCCTCGACACCATGGCGTCGTCGCTCCAGAGCAAGCTGCTGAGCGAGCAGCGCTTCACCGCGGACGTGGCGCACGAACTGCGCACCCCGCTGACCGGGCTGCACGCGGCGGCCGAACTGCTGCCGCCGGGACGTCCGACGGAGCTGGTGCGCGACCGGGTGGCGGCACTGCGCACGCTCACCGAGGACCTGCTGGAGATCTCCCGTCTGGACGCGCGCAGCGAACGCCTCGACCTGGACTCGGAGCAGCTCGCCCCGCTGGCCGAGCGGGTGGTGCGCGCGTCCGGGACGGACACCGAGGTCAGGGTCGTACGGGACGCGCGGGTGGAGACCGACCGGCGGCGGCTGGAGCGGGTGCTCGGCAATCTCCTGGCGAACGCGCACAACCACGGCACGGGGCCGGTGGTGCTGACGGTGGACGGGCCGGTCGTCACGGTACGGGACCACGGCGAGGGCTATCCGGACTACCTGGTGGAGCACGGGCCGCAGCGCTTTCGCACGGAGGGCGGGGCGAAGGGGCACGGGCTCGGGCTGACGATCGCGCTGGGCCAGTCCGAGGTGCTGGGCGCCCGGCTGCTGTTCGGCAACGCGCCCGACGGCGGCGCGGTGGCGACGCTGATGCTCCCTCAGTCCGGTCCCGCCTGAGCGCCTCACCCGTGCCGGGCCCGGCGGACGACCGTACGGAGCAGCCCGGGCGGCTCTCGGTCCCCGATGGCGCAGCGTGACCTGCGCGCGCCCGACTCCGCTCCTAGTGTGGCGATAAGTCAGATCCGCGCCTACTCGGAGGAGTCCCCCCCATGTTCCTGCGGTCCACGTGCAGCAGGCTCGGCATAGCGGTCGCCGCCGCGAGCCTCTTCGCCCTCGCCGGTGCCGGCCCCGCCCTCGCCGACGAGGCGACGGCCTCGGGGCTCGACGTCGACCGCGGCCTGGAGGCCGGCGCCGCCTTCGACACGGGCATCGGGCGCAGCATCGGCTTCGACGACGGGTTCGACTTCGGGTTCAGCGGCATCGACGATGGGTTGCTGATCCGGGGCAGGGTCGACGCTCCCCGCGGGCTGGCGCTGCGCAGCGACCCGTACCGCGGCGGACGGCTGGTCCGTATCGCCCGGCACGGCGAACCGGTCGGGATCTTCTGCAAGACCAATGGCGAGCCGGTCGACGGCGACACGCTCTGGTACCTGCTCGCCGACAGCACCTGGTCCTGGGCCCCGGCCCGTTCCATCGAGACCTTCGGCACCACGCCCCCGTGGTGCTGAGTTCCGGATCACCGGTGTACCTCACCGGGACCGCACCCCGTGAGGTACACCGGAACAGCCCGTTTATCACTACATAACGGGACATCAGGTTCACCACTTGCTACGTTCCGGACATGATCCAGCCCGGACTGCCCGGAACGACCGTGGTGGCGGACCCGCCCGCCCCGGCCGTACGCCTGCCCCGGCGCCGTGGCATCGAGTTCACCCTCATCGTCGTCGCCGTCCTGCTCTGCGTGTGCGGCTACTGCGCCGTGGGTCTCGCACGGAACGGCACCGTCCCGCCCGGCGCCGCCGGATACGGCGCCGGGCTCGGCGTGCTCGCCCTCCTCGCGCACGTCGCCGTGCGGTTGCGTGCGCCGTACGCCGATCCGCTGCTGCTGCCCATCGCCGTCCTCCTCAACGGCCTCGGACTGGTCCTCATCTACCGGCTCGACCTCGACACCCCGGCCGACCAGGCCGCACCCACCCAGCTGATCTGGTCGACGCTGGGCGTCGCGTTCTTCATCGCGGCCGTGCTCTTCCTGCGCGACCACCGGGTGCTCCAGCGGTACACGTACGTCTCCGTGGTCGCCGCGCTGGGCCTGCTGACGCTGCCGATCTTCTTCCCCGCGGTGAACGGCGCCCGTATCTGGATCAGGATCGCCGGATTCTCCATCCAGCCGGGCGAGTTCGCGAAGGTGCTGCTGGCGGTGTTCTTCGCCGGATACCTCGCCGCCAACCGCAACGCGCTCGCCTACGCGGGCCGCCGGATCTGGCGGTTCGAGCGCCTCCAGCTGCCGGCCGGCCGGGTGCTGGGACCGATCGTCGCGATCTGGCTGCTGAGCGTCGGCGTGCTGGTGCTGGAGCGGGACCTGGGGACGTCCCTGCTGTTCTTCGGACTGTTCGTGATCCTGCTGTACGTCGCCACCGGCCGCACCGGCTGGATCGCCGTCGGGCTGCTGCTGGCCTGCGCGGGCGCCATGGCCGTCGGCCGCCTCGAACCGCATGTGCACGGCCGGGTGCAGGACTGGATGCACCCGTTCGCCTCGATCGAGGCGGGCCAGGGGGCCAACCAACTCGCGCAGTCCCTCTTCTCGTTCGCCGCCGGAGGGGTGACCGGCACCGGTCTGGGGCTCGGCCACTCCATCCTGATCGGCTTCGCCGCCAAGTCCGACTTCATCCTGGCGACCGCGGGCGAGGAGCTGGGGCTGGCCGGACTGTCGGCGATCTTCCTGCTCTACGCCCTGCTCGTGGAGCGCGGCTACCGGGCGGGCCTCGCGCTGCGCGACCCGTTCGGGCGGCTCCTGGCGATCGGTCTGGCGTCGATCGTCGCGCTCCAGGTGTTCGTGATCGCGGGCGGAGTGACCGGCCTGATCCCGCTGACCGGGATGGCGATGCCCTTCCTCGCGCAGGGCGGCTCGTCGGTCGTCACCAACTGGATCATCGTGGCGCTGCTGATCCGGATCAGCGACGTGGCCCGCAGCCAGTACGACGGGACGGCGGCGCCGTGAACGGCCGGGAGGTCGCGCCATGACCAAGTACATCCGCCGGGCCGCCGGGCTGTGCGCCGTGCTGCTCGTCGCGCTCCTCGTGAACGCCGCCCGCGTCCAGGTCTTCCTGGCCTCGTCCTACGACGACAACGTGGCGAACCGCCGTCAGGCGATCACGCGCTACGAGCAGCCGCGCGGGGACATCCTCGTCGACGGCAGGACGATCACCGGTTCCGCGGACACGGGCGAGCAGCTGCGCTACGAACGGACGTACACGGACGGCCCGTTGTACGCACCCGTCACCGGCTTCGCCTCGCAGCTGTACGGGACGACGTTCCTGGAGAACGCGGGCGACGAGATCCTCTCCGGCACCGACCCGATGCTCGCCCCGCTCCCCCTGTGGAACGACGTCACCCGCGCCCAGAACCCCGGCGGAAAGATCGTCACCACCCTGAACTCGGCGGCCCAGCGGGCGGCGTACGACGGTCTCGCCGGGCGCCGGGGCGCGGTCGCCGCGGTCGAACCGGCCACGGGGAAGATCCTCGCGCTGGTGTCCACGCCGTCGTACGACCCCGCGGAGCTGTCCGGGACGGGCCCTGCGGCGACGCGGGCCTGGAACCGGCTGAACGACTCGGCGAGCAAGCCGATGCTCAACCGGGCGATCCGGCAGACGTATCCGCCCGGGTCGACGTTCAAGGTGGTGACCGCCGCCGCGGCGCTGGACGCGGGCGTGGTGAGGGATCTCGACGCGCCGACCGAGTCGCCCGACCCCTACCGGCTCCCCGGCACGACGACCTCGCTCACCAATGAGGTCGACGGCTGCGAGGACGCCTCCGTGCGGTACGCCTTCGAATGGTCCTGCAACTCGGTCTTCGCGAAGCTGGGCGTGGACATCGGCCTCGGCGACATGACGGCGGCGGCGGCGAACTTCGGCTTCAACGACCGGACGCTGAAGATCCCGTTCTCCGTCTCGCCCAGCAACTTCGACCTGACGCTCGACAGGGCGCAGCTGGCGCTCTCCTCCATCGGGCAGTTCGACACCCGGGCGACTCCCCTCCAGATGGCGATGATCTCGTCGGCCGTCGCGGGCGGCGGCTCGGTCAAGGCGCCGTATCTGGTGGAGCGGACGACCACGCAGGGGGGCCGCACGGTCGCCACGACCGGGCAGCGGACCCTCCACCAGGCGATGAGCCCGGCGACCGCGCAGCAGATGCGCGAGCTGATGACCGACGTCGTACGCGAGGGCACCGGCAGGAACGCCGCCATCCCCGGCGCCACCGTCGGCGGCAAGACCGGCACCGCCCAGCACGGGATCGGCAACTCCGGGGTGCCCTACGCATGGTTCATCTCCTGGGCGCAGGCCGAGGGCTCGCTGGAGCCGGCGGTGGCCGTCGCGGTCGTCGTCGAGGACGCGTCCGCCGACCGCGGGGAGATCAGCGGCGGCGGGAACGCGGGGCCGATCGCCAAAGCGGTGATGAGGGCGGTGCTCGGGTTCTGAGACGGGGGTGTCGCCCGGCCCCCACGCCGACCTGACGTTCGGTCATGACCCAGTCCCCTGCCGTGCACGAGCTCGCCCAGGTGAACATCGCCCGTCTCAAAGCACCTTTGGACTCGCCTCCGTTGAAGGACTTCATGGAGGCGCTCGACCCCGTGAACGCCGTCGCGGACGCGGCGGACGGCTTCGTCTGGCGGCTGCAGAGCGAGTCGGGCAACGCGACGGACGTCCCCGTGTTCGGGGACGACTGGCTGATCGTCAACATGTCCACCTGGCGCGACACGAACGCGCTGACCGCGTTCATGTACCAGGGGCAGCACCGTGAGCTGCTGGCCCGCCGCCGCGAGTGGTTCGAACGCCTCGACGAGGCGGTGACGGCGCTGTGGTGGGTCCCGGCGGGGCACCGGCCCACCGTGCGGGAGGCCGAGGCCCGTCTCCTCCACCTGCGTGAGCACGGGCCGACGGCGCACGCGTTCACCCTGCGGACGTCTTTCCCTCCGCAGGACTAGATGAGTAGTTCCGATGTGGCTCAGTGGTCGTAGGCGATCAGTGACCTGGTGATGGGTGCGCCGATGGTGCGGTTGTGCCAGATCGCGCAGG
>NZ_JBVHMN010000022.1:0-176105 GCF_055558435.1 Streptomyces sp. NPDC025784 | reverse complement strand
GTGCCGTCAAGAGGGTGTCTAAATCGGTCGTCACAACCCGATGTTGGACACCCTCCCTCCGTTCGTGAACCCCGCAATTGGAACTACTCGTCTAGTCGTGGCCCGGCCGCGGAGGCAACCCCCGTGCCAGTTGGGCGGCGGCGCTGTCCAGCAGCATGTCCAGGGCCGTCGGATAGGCGCTGGTGACCATGCGGGTGGCGAGCAGAGGTGCGGCCTCGGCGATACGGGGGTGGGTGGCGGCGGGCAGTCCGGCGTACGTGGAGCGCCACATCGCCTCGTCGGCGCGCAGCGCGGCGCTGGGCAGGGCCAGGGAGGCGGCGTCGAGCGCGGCGAAGGCGAGCGTCTGGTCGATGAAGGCGTGGTAGATCCGCACCGTGTCGGGCAGCGGGAACCCGGCGGTGCGCAGCACCTCCAGGACCGCCTCGTCGGCCGCCAGCTCGTTGGCCCGGCCACTGACACGGCTGGCGGTCAGCTGGGCGGCCTGGGGGTGGGCGACGTACGCGGCGTGGATGCGCAGTCCCACGGCGCGCAGGTCGGCCCGCCATTCCCCCGTCGGCCGCCAGCCCCGCAGGGCCCGCCCGATGAGGGCGTCGCCGATGGCGAGGGTCAGGTCGTCCATGCCCCGGAAGTAGCGGTAGAGCGTGCTCGGGTCGCAGTCGAGAGCCAGGCCGAGGCGGCGTGCGGTGAAGCCGGCGCTGCCGTGCTCGCGGAGCATGCGCAGCGCGGTCTCGACGATCAGCCGCTCGGACAGCACGGTGCCGCTCCGGGTCGGTCGGCGGCGTCGCCGCTTCTCCTCGGGCACCACGGGTTTCGCCAAGGCGGCCTCCTCACCGGGCCTGTTATGCCAACGCCATTGACCTTACGGGACGCCGGGGCGTTGTATCTGCCGCGAGGGGCGCGCCTCGTTCTCCGTAGGACCGACCAAGGAGTTCTTGCCATGCGTGTACTGCTCGTGGGCGCCGGTGGCGTGGGCACCGCGATCACCCGGATCGCGGCCCGTCGCACCTTCTTCGAGGCGATGGTGGTCGCCGACTACGACCCGGCCCGGGCCGAGGCCGCGGTCGCGGCCGTGGGCGACGACGGCCGGTTCGTCGCGGCCCGTGTCGACGCGGGTGACACCGCGGCGGTCGCGGAGCTGCTGGCCCGGCACCGTTGCGACGTGCTGCTGAACGCCACCGACCCGCGCTTCGTCATGCCGCTGTTCCAGGCGGCGCGGGCGGGCGGCGCGACCTATCTCGACATGGCGATGTCGCTGTCCCGGCCGCACCCGGACCGGCCGTACGAGGAGTGCGGGGTCAAGCTCGGCGACGCCCAGTTCGCGGAGGCCGCCGACTGGGAGAAGGCGGGCGCGCTCGCACTCGTCGGCATGGGCGTCGAACCGGGTCTGTCCGATGTGTTCGCGCGGCACGCGGCCGACGAACTCTTCGACGAGATCGACGAGATCGGCGTCCGCGACGGCGCGAACCTCACGGTGGACGGCTACGACTTCGCGCCGTCCTTCAGCATCTGGACCACCATCGAGGAGTGTCTGAACCCGCCCGTCGTGTACGAGGCGGGGCGCGGCTGGTTCACCACCGCGCCGTTCAGCGAGCCCGAGGTGTTCGACTTCCCCGAGGGCATCGGTGAGGTCGAGTGCGTGAACGTGGAGCACGAGGAGGTGCTGCTCGTGCCGCGCTGGGTCGACGCCCGCCGTGTCACCTTCAAGTACGGTCTCGGGCGCGAGTTCATCGAGACGTTGAAGACGCTCCACCTGCTCGGGCTCGACCGCACGGAACCGGTGACGGTGCCGGGCGCCGACGGCCCGGTCGCCGTGTCGCCCCGGGACGTCGTCGCGGCCAGTCTGCCCGACCCGGCGACGCTGGGCGAGCGCATGCACGGCAAGACCTGTGCGGGCACCTGGGTGCGCGGCAGCAAGGACGGTGCGCCGCGCGAGGTGTATCTGTACCACGTGGTCGACAACCAGTGGTCGATGGCGGAGTACGGCTGCCAGGCGGTGGTGTGGCAGACGGCGGTCAATCCGGTCGTCGCCCTCGAACTCGTCGCCACCGGCGCCTGGACCGGTTCGGGCGTTCTCGGCCCGGAGGCCTTCCCGGCCGGCCCCTTCCTGGACCTGCTGACGGCGTACGGCTCTCCGTGGGGCATGCGCGAGCAGTGACCCGTACGGTCCGGTGGCAGCCGGCGGTCGGACGTCCGGCAGGACCGGGCGTCCGGTGCGGTGGTGTCCAGGAAGGGCTCGACGGCGTCGCGGGAGTCGGCGGGGCGTGCGGTGTGCACCCAGGTGGCCGCCTCGACGGCGTCGCAGAGATCGGCGGGGCGTCCGGTGCGCGCCCTGGTGTCCGACGGAATCCGGGCCCGCCCCTTCATGGCGTGGTCGAGGCGGGCACGGGCGCCTGTCGCGGCCTCACGACGCGGTACGCGCGGCCCGCAGGTGCCGTGCCGTCTCCGCGGCCCGGTACCCGGGCGCGACGCCGTCGACCAGGAGGAGGTCGCCGTCGATGTGCCGGGTGCGCAGGGGCAGCAGCTCCTGGTACGCGGGCGAGTCGTACCAGGCCCGCGCGTCGGCGAAGGAGGGGAAGACGAGGATGACGATCGCGTCCGGCCAGCTGCCTTCCCGGACCTCGCGATCCGGTGCTCCGTGGACGAGGAACCGGCCGCCGAACGGGTCCATCGTGTCCTGCACGCGCTCCATGTAGGTCAGGACCTCTTCGTGGGGCTCGGCGGACGGGCGCAGGTTGGCGATGGCGTAGGCGGGCATGCGTTGTCTCCTCTTGTTCGCGGCGCTCCGCACTTGAGCACCGACGTCCGGTGCGGTTCGCGGCACTTGGCTGCCGCTCCGCACGGACAACACTGCCGGGTCGTACGGCGCGGGTCGATTACCCGTGGGGTAATGGGCGCCGGAGTCAGGCGGTCACCTTGGCGATGAACGCGGCCAGGTTCACCACCGTCCGCTCGATCTTCTCGTCCAGCGTGAGCGACTCGTGGAGCCTGGCTCCGATTCCGGCGTCCTTCTTGCCCCGCACGTAGAGCGAGCAGCAGAGGTCGCTGCACATGTAGGTGCCCACCGAATTGCCCTGCTGCCCGGCCTTGCCCGCCCTGGGGGCGACCATCAGGGAGACGCCTCCGGTGTGGGTGGTCAGGCATATCGAGCACATGCTGCGCCGCGTCTGCCCGAAGGCGGGGCCGCTGGTCCGCAGCCGGACGGCTCTCGGCCCGCCGCCGAGTTCGGTGACGAGGTAGGCGCGGTCGGGGGCCTGTGGGTCCCGCCAGCCGAGGTAGTCCAGGTCGCCCCAGGGCGTCTCGGCCAGCTCACGGGGGACGGACAGGCGCTTCGCCTCGCCCTTGGTGCAGTTCACGAACGCGGCGCGGATCTCTTGCTCGGTGAGTGGCTTCATGAGAGGCACGCTAATTTGCCTAAAGATTTTAGGCAACTGCATAATGGCCTCAGGATCGTGAAGGGATAGTCATGGCAGGACGTGTAGGACTGACCACCGAACGACTGGTCCGCGCGGGGGCCGAGCTGGCCGACCGGAAAGGCTTCGACCAGGTGACGGTCTCGGCGCTGGCCAGGCAGTTCGACGTCAAGGTCGCGAGCCTGTACTCGCATGTGAAGAACTCGCAGGACCTCAAGACCAAGATCGCCCTGCTGGCCCTGGAGGAGCTGGCCGAACGAGGGGCCGATGCCCTGGCCGGGCGGGCGGGCAGAGAGGCGCTGGCCGCGTTCGCGAACGTCTACCGCGACTACGCCCGCGAGCACCCCGGCCGGTACGCCGCCGCTCAGTTGCGACTCGACCCGGAGACGGCGGCGGCGAGCGCCGGAGTCAAGCACGCGCAGATGATGCGGGCGATCCTGCGCGGCTACGACCTGACGGAGCCGGAACAGACGCACGCGGTGCGGCTGATGGGCAGCGTCTTCCACGGCTACGTCAGCCTGGAGACGGCCGGAGGGTTCAGCCACAGCGCTCCCGACTCGGAGGAGTCCTGGTCATGGGTGCTGGACCACCTCGACGGGCTGTTGCGGAACCGGCCCGCGTCCTGAGCCGGCCCGTTTCCTGAACGGTCCCGGAGCCCGTTCGGGGTCTGCCCCCGGTACCGCAGATCCCGACATCCACACCACCGAGATCCCCACCACCGAGCGGGAACCATGAACAGCAGGCACCACTGGGTCACCACGCCCATCACCGCGGAGATCGTGCGCGGCGCCCTCGAACTGGAGCACACCGCGCACGGCGTGCTGCCGCACCGTCTGCCGGGCTGGGCCCGCGCCCAGTGCTCGGACGGGCAGCTCGCCATGGCCGAGTCCCAGCCGTCCGGCGTCCGGCTGGCCCTGCGCACCCGCGCCACCGCCCTGGAGCTGGACGTCCTGCCCACCAAGAGGGTGTACACCGGCGCCCCGGCCCGTCCGGACGGGGTGTACGACCTGCTCGTCGACGGACGCCTGACGAGCCAGGCGTCGGTGAGCGGCGGCAACGTCCTGACCATCGACCTGACCACCGGAACCGTCGAACACCGGCCCGGCACGGCAGGAACGCTCACCTTCACCGACCTGCCCGACGGCGTCAAGGACATCGAGATCTGGCTCCCGCACAACGAGAGCACCGAACTCGTCGCGCTGCGCAGCGACGCCCCCGTCGAGCCGGCACCGGACCCGGGCCACAAGGTGTGGCTGCACCACGGCAGTTCGATCAGCCACGGCTCCGACGCGCTGAGCCCGACCGGCACATGGCCCGCGCTCGCCGCCGCGCGCGGCGGGGTGGAACTGATCAATCTCGGTCTGGGAGGCAGCGCGCTGCTCGACCCCTTCACCGCCCGCACCCTGCGGAACACGCCCGCGGACCTGATCAGCGTCAAGATCGGCATCAACGTCGTCAACGCCGACCTGATGAGGCTGCGCGCGTTCGCCCCGGCCGTGCACGGCTTCCTCGACACGATCCGGGAGGGTCACCCCACCGCGCCGCTGCTGGTCGTCTCGCCCATCCTGTGCCCCATCCACGAGGACACCCCCGGCCCGTGCGCCCCGGACCTCGGCACGCTCGGTACCGGACAGCTCCGGTTCGCGGCCATGGGAGACCCGGCGGAGACGGCGAGCGGGAAGCTGACCCTCACCGTCATCCGCGCGGAACTCGCGCGGATCGTGCGGGAACGCTCGGCCGACGATCCGCATCTGCACTACCTCGACGGTCGTGACCTCTACGGCGAGGCCGACCTCGCCGAACTGCCCCTGCCCGACCGGCTGCACCCGGACGCCGCCACGCATCGGCTCATCGGTGAGCGCTTCGCCCGGCTGGCCTTCACCGGCGACGGAGCCTTCGCGGACGGCGCGGCCTGACGCCGGCGGGCCGTCGGTCACGCGTTCAGCTCCGCGGCCGGCTCCGCGTCGCGCGCGCGGCGTCCCGCGCGCGCAGCCAGGTCTCGAAATCGTCGGCGACGATGCGCTCGTCGTGCACGCCGGCGGCGGCGTCGGACGCCAGCCAGACGATGGGCGGCCCCATCACCTCGGGCTCCAGGAACCGCCGCCCCTCCGGCACGGCGTCCAAGGGCAGCATCCCCGTCACGGTCGGCCCTCCGGGCAGCAGTTGGTTGACGGTGACCCCTGTGTCCCGCAGGTCCGCCGCCATGATCCGGGACAGGGCGTCGCTGCCGGCACGCGAGGGGCCGTAGGGGACGAATCCGGCCCGCTGCATGGTCGATTCGCTCACCGAGATGTTCACGATGCGGCCGCCCCCGGCGGCCAGCATCCGCGGAGTGACGTCGCGTGCCACGAGGAAGTAGCCGGTCAGGTTGGTGTCGATCACCGCGCGGAAGTCTTCGGCCGTCACGTCCCAGAAGCCCTGCGGGTGTGTCATGAAGCGCGGGTTGACCGTGCGCATGCCGATTCCGGCGTTGTTCACGAGCATGTCGATGCCGTCGAGCCGGGACCAGGCCAGGTCGACCGCCTCGGCCACGGAGGACTCGTCGCGCACGTCCATCTCGATGCCGATCGCCCCGGCGAGCCCGGCGGCGACCTCGTCCACCCGCCTGCCGGACCGGCCGGTGAGCGCGACCGTCGCCCCGGCCTCGGTCAGGGCGGAGGCCATGGCACGCCCCAGCCCGCTCGTCCCGCCCGTCACCAGAACCTTCACCGGATGGTCTCCGTCCCACGACCCGCGCGTCGGCCCGCGCACCGCCTGCTCTTCGGCACCGTCGACGCACTCATGAAGGCGACGCTAGATCTTGGAGCGCCCTCCCAGTCAACCGACCGCACGGCAGGAGGCATCCGCGCGCGGGCGTCGGCCGGACGATGCGCTCGTGTTTCGGGCGGGGGCCCTGGGGAACTCGTGACAAGTCGGACATCAGGGTCACCAAGAGGGAGGTGCGACCCCATGTCAACAGGGACAATCCTCGCCATCGTCATTCCCGTGGTGGTGGTGATCGCCCTGCTCGCCGTGGTGGTGTCGATGCTCATGCGTCGCAACCGGCTGCGCGAGCGTTTCGGCCCGGAGTACGAGCGCACGGTGGAGGAGGCCGACAGCCGCACGGCAGCCGAGCGGGAGCTCAGGGGCCGCGAGAAGCGGCACGACTCGCTGGACATCAAGCCCCTGGACCGAAACGTCCGGGACCGCTACGCACGGGACTGGACCAGTGTGCAGGAGGAGTTCGTGGACCGTCCGGAGGACTCCGTGCACGACGCCGACCGCCTGGTGACGTCCTTGATGCACGAACGCGGTTACCCCACCCAGGACTTCGACCAGCAGCTCAAGGACCTCTCGGTCGAACACGGGCGCACACTCGAACACTACCGGGCCGCTCACGAGGTCGACGCGCTGAGCACCGAGCACCGGGCGACCACCGAACAACTGCGGGGTGCCATGGTCCACTATCGCGCCCTGTTCGAGGAACTGCTCTCCGACGGCGGCAGCCCCCGCCACGCCCGGGTCTGAGCACCCGGCGCACGAACCGCCGCCGTCCGAGACACCGAGGCTTCCGGAACGGAGAAGACATGCGACGCGCACGCACACCTGACAGCACCCGAAAGAGCGGTCTGTCGACCGAGGATCTCGCCAGGCCCCGCGAAGGGAGCACCGAGGAGGCTACGGACGCCCGACGCGACGCGCCCATGTTCCCCGGCGAAAGCACGGGCTCGGCGGGCAGCGCCCCGGCAGGCAGGTCCTCTGACACATCTGCCTCCACGCGCTCGGACACGCCTACGCGGACGCCCCCGGACACCGCGGCGAGCAGGACCCCGGGCTCCGGAACGGACGCGGCGGACTCGGGGACCGGGGCTACGGCGACGGCTCCTGCCGCACGCCCCGACACCCGGACGCAGCCCGAAGAGGCACACGCTCCGCGGGAGAACGGCGACACTCGGGGCGACGACGACGTACAGCTGCTCAGCCCTCGGGACGAGGAGGGGTTCCGCGCACGCTGGCAGGAGACCCAGAGTCAGTTCGTCGACGATCCGCGCGATGCCGTGCACAGCGCGGACGCCCTCGTGGCCGACGTGATGCAGGAGCTGGCCTCGACGTTCGCCGATCACAAGCGGGAGCTCGAGGACCAGTGGAACCGGGGTGAACAGGCCGACACCGAGGATCTGCGGCTGGCCCTGCGCCACTACCGCTCGTTCTTCAACCGTCTCCTGGCCGCCTGAAGCGTCCCGTCGCCTCGGCGCCGCTGGTGCCCCGTGGCCCCCGCGGCGCCGAGGCGACCCGTGCGAGGGCTACTGGTCCAGCGGGCGAGGGCGGCGGTGGCCTCAGCGCGGTCGGCCGGGGACAGTTCCGCGATGGTCGCGTGATGGTTGCCGCCGGGAGCCCACAGGACCCGGGAGTCGCGGGGGCCGGGGCGGAATGCCTCGGCGACGGAGGGGTCCTGGGCGCCGTTGACGAAGAGCAGGCGGGTGCCGTGACGGAGCACCCAGCGGTCGATGTCGGGCATGGCCTCGGCGTCGAAGGTCATGGGGATGTCGCGGGGGACGAAATTGCGGGGCTCGATGGCGCCCGGGTGGCGCAGGAGACCGGCCAGATGCTCCTGCGGGACGTCCAAGTAGCCGAGCTGAGTGCCCAGTTGGTAGAAGTACGGGATCAATCCCTGTACGACCGTGTCCGTGTAGAGGGCCAGCCCGGCGACGTCGTCCAGCCACGCGTACAACTCGTCGGTGGTCGCGCTCGCGGTGGGGATGTCGGCCCCGTCCGGGGCGTCGGAGTACTGCCAGTACATGAACGGCGCCCGCAGGACGGCCGTTTCGAGGGCCTTGTCGGCGCTGCCGACGATACGGAAGGTCCTGCCGGTGGAGGCGGCCCAGGCCTCGTACCGGGCGACCATGTCCTCGCGGCGCAGCAGGATCTGCCGCTGCGCCTCCTTCAGGGCGTCACGGCACTCTCGGGTGCCCACGGTCTCCAGGAAGCGGACGTACGCCGAGTCCTCGCGGTCGTCGACGTTGTTCGGGGCGGAGTACACCACGCTGCCGTCCACGTCGTGGGGGTGGAACCGGCGGTGGTACACGGTGGCCATGCCACCCTTGCTGCCGCCGGTGGAGATCCACGCTCCGCGGTACAGGCCGCGGAAGAGGCGCACGACGCGGTGGTGGTCGTCGGCGGCCTGACGGACGGTCAGAGTTCCGTAGCCGTGGCCCGCCGGGCGCGAGTCGCCGAAGTACCGGTGCTCCACCTGGATCTGATTGCCGCCGAGCAGCACGGCCGGCTCCGTCCGCCTGGGCTTGAGCACGGCCTCGTAGCCGGTGGTGAACAGCACGGTGGGCCGGTCCACCGAGGTGTGCAGGAGCGTGAGGCGCTGCTCGAACGTGCCTGCCGAGGGGTCCGTGTGGTCGACGGGCTGGCGCAGTCCTAGGACGAAGAAGCGGTAGCCCGGCTCCGCCCCGGCCAGTTCCTCGATCACCCTGAGTCCCGGCAGGGCCCGCAGGGCGTCCAGTAGGCCGTCGTCCGTGGGACCGGGCGGGCGTGCGGCCGCGGCCGCCGGGTTCGCGGTCACGGTGACCGCGGCGGTGAGGGCCGCCGTGGAGGCCGTAGAAGCGAGCAGATGCCGTCTCGTCCACGTACGCATCCTGAGTCCTTCCCGAGCGGAGCGGCGCCGGTGTCATCAACTCCCCGGCGCGGCACCAGCGTCTGTGTCGCTGACCGCTTCAGTACATCCGCCGGACCGGTGCGCGAAGATCCCGCTCGTTGGGGAAGCGCCTCCCCCTGACGGGGGAGACGGCGCAGGCGTCCCGTGCGGTCGTCACCGCGCGCGGCTGGACGAGCCGGAGGTCGACCGGGCCGGCCGTGAGGACGGGCGAGTGGCGGTCGTGCCGGGATCGGCGCCGTCTCAGGCGGCGACCCGCTCGGGCGAGATCAGCCACCGCCAGCGTGGACGCTCCGTCAGGAGCGTGGCCGCCGCCATCGCGCTCACCAGGACCGCGGCCCAGAGCGGCCAGGCCACCCAGGACGAGACGACGGCGGCGGCGAGCTGGAGGAGCACGAGCAGGATCGTGACCGGACCCGGCACCGCGACGATCACGTTCGCCTTGTCCCCCGGAGTGGAGAACACCGTCGGAAGCCCGATCAGCACGACGACGGACAGCACAGCGAGAAGCCAGGAGTGACCCGCCAGCGCCCAGGGAGTCGCCACCCAGGCGACGATCTCCGTCGCGAACCGCAGCACGGACGCCGTCCGGTCGTCCGGTCGTCCCGACGTCGTTCCCCCACCCGCAGCATCGGTCACACCGGGACCCTCTCACGGCACGCCGCCCACTGTCACCGGTCCACCGAGCGCACACCCGGCGCCCGCCACGGCGAGACACCTCGGCGCCTGCCACACCCCTCCTGGCCCGGCGTCCTCGACACTTCCGACAGCCACTCCCACCCCACCGCACGGCAGCTGGTCACGACCGTATCCGCCCTTACCGACATGGTGTACGCGCCTGCCGCGAATGCTCCCGCGGGCCGTGTCCGCGCGCTTCCTGCGCGCCCTCCGCGCGGACACACTGGGGGGCTCGGAAGACGGTTCCGAGTGTGCAGGGGGATACGACCGTGACCGATCCGAAGAAGCCCACGCAGCAGCCGGCCGCCGAGAAGAAGGCACAGGGAGCGAAACCGAAGCAGACTGGACCGCAGCGGAGCACCGCCGTGGAGAAGCATCCCGTCGCGGAGGGGCTGGTCGAGGCGCTCAGGAGGCAGGACGTCCTCCTCGCCGCGTCGGCCGCCGACCAGGAGGTCGCGGCGGAGTCCGACGTCACCGACGAACTGGCCAAGGGAGGGCCGGCGTTGGGGTCGTTCGTGGAGGCCGTCGGACTCGCGGTCGCCAAGGCCCAGAGCGAACTCGACAAGTCGCTCGTCAAGACGGCGCAGGCACTGTCCGAGCAGAAGATCCGTGTGATCTCGATCTACGAACAGGTCCTGAACGACGACGGCGTCATGACGCAGGGGAACGCCCTGGAGTCGGAGCTGCCGCTCATCAACTTCCTGATGCCGACGGCGTACGCCTGGAAGCGGGTGTACCTCGAAGCGGACATGAGCGTCAGCGAGTTCAACGGCAAGAACGGCCTCAACATCCAGAGCTCGTCGCTGTACGCGTATGCGGCGGCCAACGCGAACTTCGGGCTGTTCAACGTCACCGGATCGGTCAGCGGCGGGTTCGGCTACAGCAACTCCAACCTGAACATCGGCTCCACCGTGAGTCGCGACACGGCGGCGGGCAGCCTGCACCTGGAGGCCACCCTGGAGCCGCGCGCCGACGTGCAGTTGCCCCGGCCCTTCGTCATCCAGAAGGGGCCCCGGCTGGTCCTGTCCAGCGGCACGGTCACGGACATCACCGGGAAGGATCCCGACAACAGGCCGGTCGTGATCGGGCGGCAGACCACGCTCACCGTGGAGTGCAGGCGCCCGGACGGGTCCGCCAACTCCGGGAGGACGCTGAGCATCCGGGTCGATCCCGCGGGGCTCGCCTACGAGCTCAGCTCCACGACGACCGGGGCGGACGGCAAGATCTCCGTCACGCTCAAGCGGACGGGCGCCCTGTACGACAACGGAGCGCCCCCGGTGGACGCGACGATCCGGGTGTCGCTCGGCCTGGTGTCCGAGTCGATGTCACTGCGGTTCTGAGCCGTGGCAGCGACGAACCTGCTGGACTGGCACCGCCCGTTCGCCGACGGCGTGCGCTGGCGGCTGACAGATCTGGGTGTGGAGGTCGAGGGTGCGGGTGTGGAACGCACCAAGGGCGAGCCCGCCACCGTGACCCGGGTGTGGAGACTGTTCGGCGCCGCGATCAACCAGACCACACGCCGGCGCAGGTTCCCGGCGGAGCTGGTGGTGGCCACGATCTGCACCGAGTCCGGTGGCCGGGCCGATGCCGTACGTCTCGAACCCGGCTACGTGAGCGACGAGCAGACACCCCACAAGGTCAGCCCGGGGTTGATGCAGACCCTCATCAGTACCGCGCGTGAGGCGTTGCAGATGACGGTGGACCGCGCCTGGCTGCTCGACGGCGCCCATTCGATCGAGGCGGGGTGCGCCTACCTGGCGCGGCAGTCGGCGAAGACGTCGTACGATCCGCCGCTGGTCGCGGCCGCCTACAACTCCGGCGGAATCCATCACCAGACAGGCAGTCAGAACCGGTGGAAACTGAGGCAGTTCCCCATCGGCACGGGCGAACACTGCGACAGGTTCGCCCGCTTCTACAACGACGCGGTCGTCGTCCTGGGAAGCTCGCCGATGCGTCCGACGATGTCCCACCAGGACCTGCTGCGGGAGCAGGTGCACCCATGACCGGGCTCCCGGCCCTGCTGGGGACGATCGCCGGCTCGCTCCGGCGCACACAGCGTGTCCTGGACGAGCACACCCGGGCATCACTGGACGCGTTCGGGGAGACCGGACAGCCGCCGAACGGGCTCGCCCTGACCCGCACACGCATCGAAGTGCGCACCCGGGGAGCCCGGTTGACCGTGTCCGTGGTGTTCCGGCCCACGGCCCTGGTCGACTTCGCGGACGCGTTGGACGACGACGGCATGCCTCTCGGCGGTCCGGCGTCGAGGGCCCGCCGAGCGGGGCTCGTCAGCGCGGGGGCCCGCGGAGCGGGGCTCGTCGCCGCCGCGGTCGACGGTGCGGCCGGGCGTGGAGCGGGACTCGGTCACGCAGCGGCCGACGGCACGGTTGCGGGACCCCCGCGGTGATCGTCTCCGTAAGGGGGCAGGTCCGGATGCCCGGCGGCGCGTCCGCCGAAGGGTGCACCGCCTCGCTCTGGCAGCACCATGCGGGCGAACTGCTGGAACGGGCACGTGCGTCCTGCTCCGGGGAGGGCGGCTTCAGTGCCGAGGTCACCCTGCCGGACGACACCGTCTGGCCACCCGTCGTCCTCGTGCAACTCGACCGGACCGGACGGGTTCTGCCGACACGCCCGGCTCTCGTCCGCTTCCCGCCGCGCCCGACGGCAGGGCCCGGAGTCATCGACGTCGGCATGACGGAGGCGTTCACGACCGAGCCGACCCTGGGCGAGGTCGCCGCGTCCGTCGCCACGGCCGCGGGGGCCATGCAGCGGGAGCTGTCGCACTATCCGGTACCGGGAGGCGCGTTCAACGCCGAGGTCGAGATCGCCCTGCCGGTCGCCACCGGAGTGGACGAGTTGGGCCGCTTCCGGGTGCGCGTCGTGGACGCGGCGGCCCCGGAGGGTCAGCCGCTGCGGCTGACCGTGCGGCCCGCCCCGGGCGCGCCGGCCGCATCGCCGGCGCCGCCACCGGTCGATCTGGAGCCGCTCGGACTGCTCAACTCGTACCAGCTGCGCAGGCTGCGGGACCTGAGGATCTACGACCTCGCCGAGCTGGCGACGTTGCTGGGGCGTCCGGCGGCACGGCTCGCCCTCGTCCCGCTGGACCTTCCCGAGACCCCGATCGCCGACTGCCACACCCTGTTGTTCGGGTCCGGTCTGCCGGTGGCCCTCGGGCAGGCCCTGGTCCAGGTCGGCGTGCGTTCCGTTGCGACGTTCCTCGCCGCCGACCCGAAGGACCTGGCGGAGCGGCTCAGGACGCGCTGGCCGACGGACGCGGAGGGTGTCGCCCGCTGGCAGGAGCGGGTCCGTGCCCTCATGCTCCCGCACGGACCCGACTGAGCGGGCAACGGCCCCGGCTCCGTCACCCCCGCACGGCATCGGCGGCTCCGTCAGGCCCGCACGGCCCCGGTGATCAGGAGGTCGAGCTCCTGCGCCGTGTCGTCGAGGGGTGTGTGCTGCGTCTGGCACGGCACATGGCCACGGTGCCCTCGACGGCCGCGACGACGAGGGTCGCGCGGCGTGCGGCCCGTGCGGGTTCGGCGCCGTGCTCGCGCAGGGGCGCGGCGGGAGACGCTCCCCTGCGCCGGCACGGGCACGCTGTGGGCGCCGCGGCCCGTCGCCCGCACCGATGCCGTCGCCGCGGTACTCGGCCGCTCACGGACCCTGCTGCTGGCCGAGCTGCAATCCCCCGCGTCCACGACCGAGCTCGCCCTGCGCACCGGGCTCTCGACCCCGGCCGTCTCCCAGTGCCTCACCGCGCTGCGCGACGCCGGGCTGGTCAGCGCCCACCGGGCGGGCCGGTCCGTGCTGTACGCGCGCACCTTCGCGGCCGAGACCCTCCTCGCCGCGTCCGCCCCTTCTCCGCACCCCTGAAGCGCGGACTCGCCGCACCGTCGGGGCGGGACGTCCCGTGTCCTGCCGACAGATACGCGGCTCACAGGCCCGGTTGCGGCCGCCCGCCGTCGTACTCGGACGACAAGTCCCGCCCCCGCTGGGATCATCGAGCCCATGGAGACGCTCAGCACCCCTGCCGTCCTCGCCGCCGTCGCGGACGGACTCGGCGACTGGCGCAAGCTGGCCCAGTCACTCACCACCCGTTATCCGGTCGCGGACATGGTTCGAGGAGCCGCGTTCGTGGCCGCCGTCGCGGAGGCCGCGATGGCCGCGGCTCGCGACCCGGAGATCCGGCTGGGGCACGGATGCGTCGACGTGGCCCTGTCCTCCAGGGACGACACCCGGGGCGGCGGTCGGTGGATCACGGCAGAGGACGTCGAACTGGCCCGCACGATCAGCAGGATCGCTCGGGAGCACGACCTCACCGCCACCCCGGGTGCGGTGGCGCAGGTGGAACTCGGCCTCGACACCGCCGACGACACGGCTGTTAGCCCGTTCTGGTCCGCGCTGCTGACCGGCGACCCGGGCAACACCGTTTTCGACACGGTCCTCGACCCGACGAACCGCGTGCCCAACGTATGGTTCCAGCGGACCGACGCGCACGACACGCCGCGCCAGCGCTGGCACATCGACCTGTGGCTGGCTCCGGAGGTCGCCGGGGACCGCATCACGGCCGCCGTCGCCGCGGGCGGCACGGTGGTCGACGCCTCCGAAGCACCGTCCTTCACCGTGCTCGCCGACGCCGACGGCAACAAGGTGTGTGTCTGCACCGCTCTCGATCGCGGCTAGACCGTTTCCTTCGGATCACCTCGCTGACCAGATGAAGAAGGCGGCGAGGTGGAGTCCGCGGCACTCGCCACCGGGCCGTGAACTGCGTGAACGCCGGTGCGGCGCCGGCCTGCCCAGCCCCCCGGCCCGTCGGTCAGTCGGTCAGTCGGCGCGGCCGGTCACGAGGACCGGGCTGCCGGTGCAGTTGCTCGGGAGGTTGTCGGTGATCCGGGTGGCGGTCAGGCGTACGGCGCCGGCGGCGGGGTTGTTGTCGTTGAGGCCGCCGGGGGCGGCCGTCGCGGTCACCCGGTACGGCACCGGCCGGTGGGTAGAGTCGCCGTTCATGAGTGAGCAGTGGCGCAAGGACCGGATCGGCAGCGCACTGCGGGGTGAGAACCCCGCAGTGCTGCGACGCCTGGACGCGGGATTCGCGGTGATCGGGGACGTCCAGTTCCTGCCGGGGTACTCGGTGCTCCTGGCCGACGATCCCGCGGTGCAGCGGCTGTCGGACCTGCCGAAGGGCCGGCGGCTGGCCTTCCTCTCCGACATGGACCGGCTCGGCGAGGCCGTCGAGCGCGCCTGCCGACGGCTGGACCCGGCCTTCCGCCGGGTGAACCTGGAGATCCTCGGCAACACCGACGGATTCCTGCACGCCCACGTGTGGCCGCGGTTCGAGTGGGAGCCCGCGGAACTGGTGGGCCTGCCGGTGTGGCTCTATCCGCGGGAGATGTGGAGTGAGGAGGACTACGCCCTCGGGCCGCGGCACGCCGATCTGCGCGAGGCGATCGGCGACGAACTGGACCATCTGGCGCGCTCGCCGAGCTGAGCACCGAGCCCGCACCACCGGCCCCGCCGGACAGCCACACGTCCACAGGCCCACAGCCGTCGGGCAGCCACCGGTCCGCTGCCGTCAGGCAATGATCAGATCCGCCGTCGGGCGATGGCCAGGTCCGGCACGACCGGACGGAGATCAGAGCAGGCGGCCCCGGACAGCCGTCAGGTACGGCACCACCCGGCTGCGCCCGGTCCGGGCCGCCGCCGGGCCCTCCTCACGCCCGTACCGCGGAGCCCCGCTCGCTCATCCGCGGCGCACACAGGATCCGCTTCCGGCGCACCCGCTTGCCCTCGATCGCCGCGACGGTCAGCCGTGCCGCCTCCGCGGCGATCTCGGCCAGCCCCCAGTCGACGGTGGTCAGCGGGGGTGTGAGCACGCGCGAGACGGGGTGATCGTCGAAGCCGACCACGGAGACGTCCCGCCCGACCGTGAGCGAGGCCTCCGCCGCGGCCGCGTACACCCCGTAGGCCAGCGAGTCGGAGAAGCAGAAGACGGCGGTGGTGCGGCGCCCCCCGTCCAGGACGCCCCGCGCGACCGCCGTCGCCTCGCTCAACTCCTGTGGACAAGGGACCAGTTCGGCCTCCAGGCCGAGCCGGTCGGCCGCCTCGCCGACATAGACGTCGGCGGGCCGGTCCGGTGTGCTCGGCCGGGTGGGCGTCAGCACCGTCACCCTGCGGTGGCCGAGCCGGTGCAGATACTCCAGTACGGCGTCGATGCCGGCCCTGTTGTCGAAGATGACCTGCCCTGCCGTACGGGCCCGGTTCAGCGAGTCCCCCACGGCCACCACGGGCAGCGCGTCGGCGATCGCCGCCCAGTCCTCCGCCGACGGGTTCACGGGAGACACGAGCAGCGCGTCCACCCGCTGATCGCGCAGCTGTTTGGCGAGTGCGAGCTCCCGGTCGGGGTCGCCGCCCGCGTCCACGATGAGCGCGTACCGGTCGCCGACCAGCAGCTCCCGTCCGATGGCGGCCATCAACTGCTGCTGCCAGAGATCCTGCAGGTCACCCGCGAGGACCCCGACCATGCTGGTACGGCCGCTCGCCAGCGCTCGCGCGATGGGGTCGGCCTCGTAACCGAGCTCGGCGGCGGCCCTGCGCACCCGTTCCTCGGTCTCCTTGGAGACGTGCTGGCCCCGCAGGGCATAGGAGACGGCGGCGGTGGAGAGGCCCGTGGCCTCGGCCACCTCCCTGAGGGTGGTGCGTTTGTTGGGCCTGGCCATGCCGGGAAGCCTACCGGGACCTGTCCGATCCGCGGGCGCAGGCTTGACACGCCTTCTTGTTAAGCGATTAAGTTAAACGCATCACTGAAGCGCTTAACCTCACCCCTCCCTCAGCCCCCGCAAGGATTTTCCCGAGGATCCAGCGTGCTCATCGACGTCCACCAGCACTTTTGGCCGCCCGCCTTCGTCGAGCAGCTGCGGGCCCGCACCACGGCGCCGCGCCTCGACGGCTGGACCCTGCACCTGACGGGAGAACCGCCGTACGCGGTCGCCCCGGCCGACCACGACCTCGCGGCCCGCACCGCTCTGGCCGCCGCCGACGGCCTCGACCTGGCGCTGGTCTCGCTCTCCAGCCCACTGGGCATCGAGCAGCTGCCGCCGGCGGAGGCCACGCCACTGCTGGACGCCTTCCACGACGGCGCCCTCGCCCTCCCCGCACCCTTCGGCGTCTGGGCCTCGGCCCGTCTGTCCGACCCGGATCCGGAAGCCGTCGAGCGCGCGCTGCGCCGCGGCTGCGTCGGCCTCCAGCTCCCCGCCACCGCGCTGCTCGACGCGGCGGGCTGGCGGGAGTGCGCCCCGCTCCTGGACACCCTCGTCCGCCTGGACAAGCCCCTGTTCGTCCACCCGGGCCAGGCTCCGCCCGGCGCCGAGGCCCCGCCCTGGTGGCCCGCCCTGGTCCCGTACCTCCAGCAGCTGCACGCGTCCTGGTTCGCCTTCCGCGCCTTCGGCCGCGCGCGCCATCCGCGCCTGCGTGTCTGCTTCGCCGCACTGGCCGGCCTCGCCCCCTTGCACGGCGAACGGTTCGCGACGCGCGGGGGCGGGCGTGGCGAGGTCGACTTCGGCGTCTTCTACGAGACGTCCTCGTACGGGACGCGCGCCGCGGACGCCCTCGTCCGGGCCGTCGGCATCGACGTGATCGTCAACGGCAGCGACCGCCCCTACGCCGAGCCCGTCGTGCCCGACCTCGGCGCGGACGCCGCCCGGCACGCCCTGCGCACCACCAATCCCCTCCGTCTGCTGCACGGGAACGCCTGAGCCCCACGCGGGACGGACGACACCTCGAAGGAGGAACACCATGACGTACGACTCCCTCCCGGACCGCACGCTGGACAAGCGCGAGCTCCAGGAACTCGTCGACACCCTCGCCACCCGCCCCGACCTCTGGCGCGAGCAGGTCGCCTTCTCCGACGAGGCACGGCACTACGCCTCCCTGCACCGTGACGAGTACGTCGACGTGTGGCTGCTGTGCTGGACCCGGGCGAACGACACCGGCTGGCACGACCACGACATCTCGTCCGGCGCGGTCAGCGTGGTGCAGGGCGCGCTGAGCGAGTCCAACCCACGCATAGGCGGCAGTCACCTGTCCGTCACCGTCGGGACCGGCGAGTCCTTCAGCTTCGGCCCCGAGCACATCCACCGGCTCACCGGGGCCACCGACGACGCGGTGTCCATCCACGCGTACTCGCCGCCGCTGTGGCGTCTGGGCCAGTACGACATCACCGAGGACGGCCTGATGCGCCGCATCTCCGTCTCGTACGCGGACGAACTGCGCCCCCTGGGCAACCCGGCCGCCTGACACCCGCCTGCGCCACGACGACCGGCGCGTCAGGGTGAAACACACACGTTCGAACCGCGCCATTCGTCGCACACCGTGCGTGATTCATCAGACGCGCCGTCCGAATTCCCGCATATACCATGCCAAAAAGTGTGTTATTCACCCATGCACACACCTTCGCGCCGCACCGTGCTCGGTGCCTCGATCGCGGCCGCCACGTCGGGAGCCCTGGCCGCCTGTTCCGGGTCGGACTCGCGCCCGCAGACCGTCGCCAGCCCGAGGCCCACGTCACCACCGAGGACCGTCGCCCGCCCGGGACCCACCTCACGGCCGGGAACCGGTAACGGCCATGGATCCGCCCGATTCGGCGGTGACGGTTTCGTCCCCGAGGGGCCACGCGGATACGTGAACCCGTCCGGTCCCGAGGTCATCGCCGCGGAGAAGCGGCGCGGGCAGGGTCCCGTCCGCACCTTCCGGCTGACCGCCACCGAGACCACCGTCGACCTGGGCGGACGATCGGTCAGAACATGGGCGTACGGCGACGATCTGCCGGGCAGAGAGGTACGCATCAAGTCGGGCGACATCCTCGACCTCACCCTCGCCAACCACCTGCCGACCGAGACGACCCTGCACTCGCACGGCGTGCGCATGCGCTGCGACATGGACGGCGTACCGGGGCTCACCCAGTACCCGATCCGGCCCGGCGCCGACTTCCGGTACCGCTTCGCCGTGGACCACCCGGGCACGTACTGGCTGCACTCCCACTCGGGCATGCAGCTCGACCGCGGTCTGTACGCCCCGCTCATCGTGGAGGACCCGCGAGAGCCCTTGTCCTACGACAAGGAATGGGTCGTCGTCCTGGACGACTGGCTCGACGGCGTGCAGGGCTCCAGCCCGGACAAGGTGCTCAGGCAGTTGCACGGCAACGCACCTCGGGCGCCGATGGACATGGGCACCGGCAGCGGGGACGAGCACTCGGGCCACGAAGGGGAGGGCGACCGGTCGACCGGCCCCAACCGTGTCCTGCACGGCAGTCACAGCCGCATCCTGGAGAGCGAGGGCGGCAGCGTCGACTACCCGTTCTACCTGATCAACGGGCGTCTCCCCGGCGCTCCCTCGGTCTTCCGGGCCCGTCCCGGCGAGCGCATCCGGCTGCGGATCATCAACGCCGGGGCCGAGACCCCGTTCCGGGTGGCGCTCGGCGGCCACAAGATGACCATCACCCACACGGACGGCTACCCCGTCCAGCACACCACCACGGACGCCTTGCTGCTCGGCATGGCGGAACGGTACGACGTCCTGGTCACCGTCAAGGACGGGGTGTTCCCGCTGGTCGCGCTCGCGGAGGGCAAGAAGGCCAGGGCCCTTGCCGTACTGCGCACCGGTCAGGGCAGGAAATCCCTGCCGCAGGCCGACGTGCACCCGAAGGAGCTCGACGGACGGATCGTGCCCGCCCGCCGGCTCGTGCCCGACGACTCGGTCGCCCTCTGCCACCGCAAGCCGGACCGGGAGATGCGCGTCACGCTCACCGGCAACATGCGCCAGTTCAACTGGGGCTTCGACCACCACCCCTACTCGATCACGCAACGGCACCCCGTGCGTGAGGGCGAACGCGTCCGCATCACCATCATCAACGCGACGAACATGTGGCACCCGCTGCATCTGCACGGCCACACCTTCGCCGTCAGTGGCATCGACTCCGCCAGGGCCCGCAAGGACACCGCGATCGTGCACCCGCACCGCAAGCTCGTCGTGGACTTCAACGCCGACAACCCCGGCCTGTGGATGCTTCACTGCCACAACCAGTACCACTCCGAGAGCGGCATGATGACCATCCTCGGATACCGCACCTGACGGCCGCGTCCCGGGCCGCCGAGGTGGCCCGGGACGCCCCGCGCGGACCTGCGCGGGCGCCCGGCGAGGAGTGCCTCAGCCGTCGAAGCCGTCGCGGATCAGCCGTCGGGCCACCGCGGTGCGCGCCGCGGCGAGTTCGCCGGCGATCCTGCCGTCCCCGTCGTCGTCCGGTGCGCCGGCCGCGTCCCGGGGCACGTCGGCGAGAAGGACGGCGCGTCTGAGGTGGGTCGGCGGGTGGGTCGCGTCGACGCTGTGTCCGCGCAGGCTCCCGGCACGACGCCGGCGTTCGTGCTCGTGTTCCGGGATGGATGCCATGTGCGCGGTGAGCCGCTCCCACACCTCGTCGGCGCGGTGCTCGGCCTCACGGGCGGAGCGCGGCCCCGACATGGCCAGGGCGTTGACCTGGCGCCGCAGCAGGAGTTCGGCGGAGTCCACCACCAGCAGCCGGTCCATGAGACCCACGGCGGCCTCGGAGGACCCGGCGCGGGCGGCCTCGCGATCGGCGAGGTACTCCGCCCGCTGAGCGGCGCGCAGCGTCAGCTGGTCGAGCAGCATGAGCAGGCCCCGCACCAGCAGACCCGGCACGATGTGGACCACGTTGACGAGGATCTCGATCCCGGTCGGCTGCGGGACGGAGGCGAAGACGTAGCGCCATGTGGTCAGCGACCGCAGGGCCGTGTGCACGACGGCGGCGTGGCGGACGTCGCCGTTGCCGTAGTGGCCGAGTTCATGGCCGAGCAGGGCGACCCGCTGCCGGGGGCTGAGGATCTCCCACAGGGGCAGTCCCGCCGTCAGCAGCCGGCGCCCGCGCAGGCCGTACGGCATGACGCTCGCGTTGATCTCCGTGTCGACCGCGATGGCGTGCACGCCCCGGGTCCCGGCCGCCTGGGCGATCTCGTCGACGAGCGCGAAGAGGGCGGGTGCGTCGGCGCGGAGCAGTACGGGCTTGTTCTCGGGAAGCCGGGCGAAGCGGGGCCGCAGCGCCGTCGCCGCAAGGAGGAAGGGGAGGCCGAGCAGCATTCCCGGCCCGCCCCGGTACCGCACGAGGAACCAGACACCGCCGAGCGCCGCCGCCAGCGTGACCCCGTGGACCGCGAGGGCGATGACGTGGGCGAGGATCGCGGCGGCGTCCCGCCGTGCGCGCAGCGTTCCCCCGCCCGTCACCTCCGCGAAGAGCTTCTCTCCATGTCCCGGGCCAGAGCGCGGCGCGCCCGCTCCACCCTTCCCGCCTCGGCCCGCGGTCCCTCCGGATCCACGTTCCAGTCGCAGGCGGCGCACCAGACGGTGAACCGGCTGTCGCCGCGTGACCAGGCCCCGCACTCCGGGCACGGCTGTGTCGTCTCTCCTGCGGCGGTCGGCATGGAATTCCCCTCCCTCACGACCCCTCCCCAGAGGTCGCAGACATGACGGAGGGAGAGTTGATCACGCTGTCCTCCGCGGGTGCAGAGGATTTCCCCGTGCGGTCCGCCCGGTGATCGAAACGCAACGCCCCAGGCCGGCCGCGGCGCCCAGGCACTCGGACACAAAGCGAGCCGCGGGAACGCCACAGAAGGAAAAGGAACAATCTGCGACTTCCGGCACACCGGGTATTCCGGTCTTGAGACCATCCGCGCATGCGTCCCTTTCGTCCCTGGCATGCGGCCGTCATCCCCTGTGTCGCGATGGTGTCTCTCTCCGGCTGCGCCGGATCCGCGACCGGCTCGAAGGACGGGCCCTCCGCCGCGGGCCCCGCACACTCCGGCAGCGCTCTGCCGTCGGACACGGCGGGCGGTGGACGTGTGGTGGTCACCTTCACCGGGACGTCGCCATTGAGCGCCGACGCGGTACACCAGGCCGCCGGCCGCATCCGCAAGCGCGCCGAACACCTCACCGGCGCCGAGGTCGGAGAGCGAGGCGACTCCATCGTCGTCACGGGGCGAGCCGCCGACAGGACACGCCTGGAAGAGCTGGGCGACACCGGCGAACTCTTCTTCCGCCCCGTTCTGGCCCTGGACGTCGCCGGGGGGCCTCGGGCGACGCCCTCCCCGAGCCCGACGGCCTCTCAGGGACGTGCCCTCACCCGGGGGCTGGGCGTGCGCACCGATCCCTCGGCCGTCCCGAGCGCCGGGGCGGACGCGAGCGGCGCCGCAGACGCCGCGCTCCAGCAGCGGTTCACCGCACTCGACTGCTCCGGGAAGCAGGACCCGGTGGACCGGGAGGACCGCCCCCAGGACTCCGTCGTCGCCTGCGGTGACGAGGACGACGCCACCGGCCGGGATTCCAAGTACCTGCTCGGCCCCGCCGTGCTGGAGGGCACCGACGTCAGGTCCGCGAAGGCGGAGTTCGACAAGAACGGCGCCGCCGGATGGCTCGTACAGCTCGACTTCACCTCGGCCGGCAGCGCCAAGTTCGCCGACGCCACCGGTCGGCTGTCCACCAACCAGTCGCCGCAGAACCAGTTCGCGATCGTCCTCGACGGCGCGGTGGTGAGCGCTCCCTCGGTCTCCCAGAGCATCACCGGCGGCAAGGCCCAGATCTCCGGCAGCTTCGACCGGCGCTCGGCCGAGCAACTGGCCGCCACACTCGACACCGGTGCGCTGCCGGTCGACCTGAAGGTGTCCGAAGTGACCACCCTGCCTGCGGGCTGACGGTCCGGGCAACCGGCCCCGGACCGCCCCGCGAGCGCCGCGGGGCCCCGGCACGCCCGTACTCGATGACGGATGTACGGCGCCTGACATGCCCTGATCTGGAGCAATCAAGGCGATGCGGTGGACGGGCGCAGCAGGCTGGTCGCCCTGATCATTTCTCGCCGGGAGTCCGTGTGCACAGGCCGCATGAGTGGAGCCGTCCCGGGTGTGGTGCACCTGCGGGCCGCGCCCGGACGGGCCCGACCGGTGCGGCGGTGCCCCTTCTTCGTATGCCCTTCCCGCGCCGGAGGGAGCTGTGAGGTGGCCGGGACGCGCCGGGACCGCGACGCCCGACGCGACACAGCCCGGCGGCATCGACCGGCTCCGGGTGCCCGCACCACCGGCGTGGATGCGCTGGCTGCCCGCCCTCTACGTCGCGTTCGTCCTGATCCTCGAACCCCTCACGCCGGTGCAGTGGCCGGTGAGCTTCCTGATCATCGCCCTCCCGGTCATCGCGGCCTTCGCCCACGGCCCCGTCGCCGTCGCCGCGATCACTCTCGCGGCGATCGGACTCGAAGGGGTGCTGGCCGGCACTCCGTGCTGCGCGGGCCGCGAGGTGGGCTACCTGTGGGACCGCCACTACGTCGCCACCTACGTGTGCACTGCCGTCGTCGGCGTACTCGGTACGATCCTCGCCGCCCACCGGGAGCGACGGGAACGGACGCTCGCGACCGTGCGTTTCGTGGCCGAGATCGCGCAGCGGCTCCTGGTCAGGCCCGTCCCGAAGCGCATCGGACGCATTCTGGTCGACACCTTCTACCTGGCGGCAGCGGCCGAGGCGCGGATCGGCGGCGACCTCTACGAAGCCGTCCCCACCCGGCACGGCCTCCGTCTCCTGATCGGCGACGTCCGCGGCAAGGGCCTGCTCGCCGTGGAGACGGCCGCCACGCTGCTCGGTGCCTTCCGCGAGGCCGCTCACGACGAAGCGGACCTCGCGGACCTCGCGCGCCGTGTCGAGACGAGCATGAGCCGCAGGGCCGCCGAGCTCCCCGGCAGCGACATGGCGGAGCGGTTCGTCACGGCGGTCTTCGCGGAGATCCCCGACGGCGACTCCGTGGTGCGCATCGTCAACTGCGGCCATCCGCCGCCCGTCCTCATGAGCGGCGACAAGGTCGTCGAGCTGGAGACGAACGACCCGGCACCGCCCCTGAACCTGGGCATGCTGCTCGGTGACACCTACCACGTCGAGGAACACCCGTTCGGTCCCGGGGACCAATTGCTGCTCTACACCGACGGTGTCACCGAGGCCCGCGATCCGTCGGGAACCTTCTATCCCCTCGTCCATCGCATCCGCTCGTGGGGCCCGCTGCCGCCCCACCGGCTCCTGGAGCGGCTGCACCGCGATCTGCTCGTCTACAGCGACAACCACCTCCACGACGACACGGCCGCCCTCACCGCGTATCGCCTGCCCGACGATGTGGACGCCGAGGACGGCACCGGCTACCGGGAGCGCTGACGGGGGCCGTCGGCCGGGGCCGGTCGTCCGGGCGAGCCGGCGGGTTGCCCGGCCACCGCCTCAGGAGGCCGGCGGGTCGGGGCGCCGGGCTGTCGGGCCGCTGGGCGTCAGGCCGCGAACCCGATGTTCGTGACGTACTCGTACTGGCCCCACTGGGAGCCCAGGTCGACGACCACGTCACTGATCCAGGCCTCGTCGAGTGCGGCCTCGTCGTCCACGGCCCATGACTCGACGATGCGGTCCCAGCGCCGGACGTTGAGGGTGCGGTACTCGGCCACGCGCTGCTGGGGGCGGGACACCTGGGACTGGTTGAGCGGGTGGAACTCGACGCGGGTGCCCCGGCCCTGGCGGTTCAGGCGGGCGAGCAGATAGCGGGCCACGTTGTGGCGACGCACGGTCCGGTAGGCGGTCTCGATGCGTTCGAGATTCCTCTTCGAGGGGCTGCGCCTGCCGTCCAGCCACGCCGTGAGCGTGCGGTCGGTGACCGTCAGACCGGCCGCGCGGGCCGCCTCGCGGGCGTGTGCGCTGCGGGTGAGGTAGTGCAGCCGTGCCGCCAGACCTCGCCGGGCCGTGATCGGTGTGACGACGAAGCCCGCGAGTGCGTCGAGTTGACGGGCGACGGCCTCATGGCCCTTGATGCCACGAGCCCCGAACTTCCCGAACTCGATGTTCCTCTCCGGCACTTCGTCCCCTCACCACCCACCATGTCGGCCCTCGACTGATTTTCGACAGAGCGCACGTCGGTGCGCGGACATGCTACAGGCCGGGGCCGTGCCGGCCGTGAAGGGCGCCGCCCGGCCTCACCGGTGGCGCGACCTGCTCATTCTCCGACCGTGTACGTGTCCTTGACCTTCACCTCGGCGACACCGCGGCCCTCCGGGAACACCGCGCGCCAGTCGCCGGTGACGTGCAGTTCGTCGGTGCCCATGGCGCGGACGACCATCAGGCCCTCGTCGTAGGCCTTGTACGCCTTCATCCAGAGGTTGGCGAACGCCTGGGAGCGGATCAGGTGCATCCAGTCCGGCCGGTACAGCTCCCGGTTGTAGTTCGACTCCCCCATCGTCGAGACGAACTTGGAGTACATCGCCTTCACGTACTCCAGGGTCACCTCGTCGTCCTCGGCGATCGCCCGGTCGCGGGCGTCCTTGAGGGCGACGCGGAACTTCTCCAGCAGTCCTTCCGTCGCCCCCGAGGTGAACGACTCGTGGATCTCCGGCGGGTCGCACAGTCCGTACTTCGGTCCGGACAGCCGCAGCAGCAGCCGCAGGGTCGGCTCCGTGACCCACAGGGGGCCCGGCTCGTCGCGGCTGCCGAGCGGGTTGGGCAGGACCGCCTCGTGGTCCCACGCGGACGGCGTGATCAGATGCACGCCGGAACGGCGACGGTCGTGGTCCCCTCCCGTCGAGTGTTCCAACTGCCCGATCGGGAGATGCGTCTTCAGCGCGGACAGATAGGCACCGTTGACGTCGAGAGCGGTCACCTCGTGCGGGCCCGAGGGGAGTTCGGGGCGGGTCCACTTGGGACGGGCCTCCCAGATCCGGTCCGAGCCGCGTGCGGTCTGCTTGCGCAGGACGTCCGGGATCCAGGGGTGGGCGACGACGTCGTACCGCCCGCCCTTGCGTGTCTCGTCGAGCAGCGCCATGGCGTCCGGAATGGCTCGCTTCACGAGTGCCGCCGTGGCCGCCGCGGTGTCTCCCCGGTGCGTCGTGAGCGCCTCGGCCACGGCCGCGCCGATCGGGTCGGGCGTGTCGGAGGCCGCCCGCACACGGCGGCCGACGGGGACGACCGTCACCGGCTTGCCCCGGCTGCCGGTCGCCGCGGCCCTCGGGGAACGGGCCGGCGGCTCCGTCTCCGCGGGCGTGGTTCCGGCCGTCCGCACCACCACGGGCCCGGCCGAACGCGCCGGTGCGGGCCCGGTCGGCCGCGCCGACGCGGTGTTCGTCGGGTCCGCCGGTGAGTCCGGGGCGCAATCCGCCGCATCCAGGTGCTGCGGGAAACCCGCGACCTGGTGGTGGGCGGGACTGCCGCACAGGACACAGGGCCGGGGCGCCGGGAGGACCTCGACCTCGTCCGCCGGGCCGCCGACCGGCACGCCGTCACTGTCACCGGCGTCGATGCCGCTCCCGTCGTCCGCCGCCGTGCCGGCCGCGGACGCGAGGGCCTGGGCCGCCTCCTCCTCGGCCCGGGCCTGAAGCCTGGCCCGCGCGCCTTCGAGGAAGTACGCGTACTTCTCACGGACTTCGCCGCTCGGGTCCCGCCCCGACTCCCAGCCGCCGACCGTGGAGGGGCTGACGCCGAGGGCCTGCGCCACCTGGGCGCGGGAGAGGTTCAGCTCTTCGCGCAGGGGTCGCCGTGCCTCGGCCGGCGGCAGCGGAGCCTCCTGCCTGGCGTTGGCCAGCAGCGCGTCGATCGCGTCGAAGTCCGTCATCGTGCCACCTCTTTCGAACCGGCCCGGACGGCGGCGGGAGCACGGCGTCCGCTCGTACGGCGGCGGCCGACGGGCAGGCACTCGAAGGCCCGGGTCGGACCGGCCAGCAGGTCCAGTACGTCGATGCCGAAGTGCGCGGCCACCGCCTCGCAGTCCGCCAGGCTCCATGCGGCCGTACCGGACTGACGACGGCTCACCTGGGCCTGGCTCACGCCCAGGGCCGTGGCGAGGTCGGTCTGCGACTCGCCGGTCGCGTGCAGGAGCGCGGCCACCGCCGATCGCGCACGGTCCTCCAGACTCATCCCCATTCCGCCGAAGCTACCACCTGCAACCCATGACATATGCGGAAGGCGCATGAAGGATTCGACTCGCGGGTCGTGCGGCATCGGAACGTGATCGCTGCGACACGTCGCGGGGTGTCGCCGTACCGCGCCCCGTCCCGGTGCATCACGCCGGGACGGGACGGTCCAGCTCACGCAGCCAGCATGGGCTGATGGATGTCCCCCACTGTATGAGGCGGCACTGACAACGCAGGTCGGCCGGCCTTCGACAGCCCGCCTCCGTTGCCCTCGGCGACGGTGACGTGCGGCCGGCGGGCCGCACGAGGTGAAGGGACCGCAGGTGGCAGCAGACCCGCGGGGACCGGGCGACGCGCAGCAACGGCACTGGCAGCGGACCTGCAGCGATCATCCCGGTATTTACGGCCAGGCACCGTCCGCACCCGCCGTCCACGCCGCCGCGGCGTTCCGGGCCGCCGGTGCCCGGGACGTGCTCGAACTGGGCGCGGGGCACGGCCGTGACACCTTGTACTTCGCCCGTGAAGCCTTCACCGTCCGCGCCACCGACTTCTCCGCCACCGGCCTCGAGCAGCTGCGCGCGGCAGCCCGGGGGCAGGGGGTGGAGGAACGCGTGACGACCACGCTTCCCGACGTCCGAGAGCCGCTCCCCCCTCGCCGATGCGTGTCTCGACGCCGCCTTCGCGCACACGCCGGTGTTGCTCCGTACGAGTGGCGCATCACAGGACGTGGTCGTAGCGTCGACAAAGAGACGATCGCCGGCGAACGAGGGCGGCAGGGCTGCCCGGAGTCCGCCCCGCACGGTGGCCCGCACAGAGGTCGACGGGGCCGGCGACCGCGGGAACGGACACCGGCCAGGGGGCCGAGGACGCACGGCCGGGAGTGTACGGATGCGCAGACACACAGCAAGGACAATGGCCACGCTCTGCGCCGCCGCGTCACTGGTGGCGGCTCTGGCGACGGCCTCCGCCGCCACATCGGAGCCGTCTCCCTCGGCGAGTCCCACGGGCCGGCCGCCGACCCGGCCCGTCATCGTCGACTGCTTCTGGCAGCCCCAGGTGCGCCCCGCCGACTTCATGCTCGCCTGCGGCGACGGCAACAGCCGCCTCAGCTCGCTCCGCTGGACGCAGTGGGACGCCAACTCGGCGACGGCCTTGGGCGTCAACATGGTGAACGACTGCAAGCCGTACTGCGCGGCGGGCAAGTTCCATGCCTACGAGGTGATCGTGCGCCTGGAGAACCCGCAGTCGTGGAAGAAGCAGCCGGGGATGCAGCACTACACGAAGATGAGCCTGCACTACCCCGAGAGCCGGCCGGACGGCTACACGCAGGTGATGACGTACCCCCTGTGGAACTGACCCAGGTATCGCTTTTGTGGGACTGACTCCACCGTGATGACGTCACCCGGCGGTGGCGGCGGGCCGTCGCATGCCGGTGCCCCGTCGGCCGCGGACCCGTCGTACGAGATCGTCGGCGGCCGGGCCCCACTCCGGGTGGTCGAAGGTGAAGCCCGCGTCCATGAGGCGGCCCGGGACGACGCGTCGGCTCTTGAGCAGCAGTTCGGTGTCCGAGCGGAGTGCGAAGGCACCGATCTCGGCCATCCATCCGGTCGCGGGCAGGCCCACCGGGACACCCCAGGCGGTGCGCAGCGCGTGCATGAACAGGCGATGCGGCAGCGGGGCGGGGGCGGCGAGGTTCACCGGTCCGGCGATGTCCTCCCGGTCGGTCAGGAACTCGACCGCGCGGACGAAGTCGCGGTCGTGGATCCAGGACACGTACTGCGCGCCACCGGCCACCGGTCCGCCCAGGCCGAGTCGTGCGAGCCGCAGCAGCACGTCGAGGACGCCGCCCGGATCGGGGCTCATCACCATGGCCGAGCGCAGGGCGACCTTGCGGGTTCCGGGGGTGTCGGCCCGTTCCTGCTCCCGTTCCCACGACTTGGCGATGTCGACGCTGTAGGCCCAGTAGCCGGGGACGCCGGGTTCCGCTCCGCCGAGCACGCCGTGCCGCTCGTCGTTGGGTGCGTCGAAGCGGTGGGCGTAGATGGTGGCGGTGCTCATCTGCATCCAGACGCGGGGAGGTGCGGCGGCCGCGGCGATCGCCTCTCCCACGACACGGGCGGAGTCCACACGCGAGTCCATCATGGCGCGCAGGTTGGGCGCGGTGTAGCGGCAGCTCACGCTGCGCCCGGCCAGGTTGACGACGAGGTCGCTGCCGTCGATCACGTCGGCCCAGGACCCCAGGGTCCGTCCGTCCCACGGCACTTCGCCCCGGCGCGTCGGTCGTCGCGTCAGGACGACCACCTCATGTCCCGCGGCGCTCAGCGCGCGCCGCAGGACCCTACCCACCTGCCCGGTCCCACCGGGTATGACGACCTTCACGGGCCTCCCCCTCCCTGTACGGCGCGAGCCTACGCCCAAGACTTGAACACGTTCAAATCTTTCGTGGGGAGGAGCGCGCCGCGGGCCGAGGAGGTCAGGCGTCGGGCAGCGGGATGCGCAGGGACACCGCGCCGCGCAGGTCGAGCCATGCCTCCTGGGGACCGCGGACCAGACGGAGGACGACCTGTTCGCAGTGCGAGCAGCGGGCCACCAGGCCCGGGGCGGGCCCGTAGACCCGCAGCTCGGCCAGCGGACCGGTGCTGCCGCAGCCGGCGCAGCGGCCGGTCGCGGCGGTCAGGTCCACGGTGAAGATCTCCGAGAGGGGCCCGGCCAGGACGTTCCCGTCCTGGTAGGCGTCGGAGCCGGGGAATGCGTCCATGTCAGCCTCCACTCGGGCCGAAGCGCTCGGTACGGATGCGCCCGGGGTCGTGGCCCAGGTCGACCAGCAGATCCGCGGCGTGCTCCACGAAGCCGGTGGGTCCGCAGACGTAGACGGCGGGTTCGAACTCCGCGGGCCAGCCCGCCGCGGCCAGGTCCTGGATGCCCAGCCGCCCGGGCGGGCGCCGCAGGCCGTCCGGCACGCTGCGGGTGTAGACGTACGCGGTGTCCAGTCCGGGATCGCCCCGGCGCAGCTCCTGCGCGTACATCAGGTCCTCGGGCGTGCGCAGCGAGTAGACGAGCCGGAAGGGGACCCGGCTGCCCACGGCACGACGGGTGCGGATCATGGCCATCAGCGGGACGATGCCGGAGCCGCCCGCCACCAGCAGGACGGGCTCCTTCTGGTCGGCGCGCCACACGAACCAGCCCCCGACGGGCCCGCGCAGTTCCACGGCGTCGCCGACGGTCCAGTCGTCGGCCAGATACGGCGAGACCTCTCCGTCCTGTACGCGTTGGACGGTGAGTTCGATACGGCCGGTGTCCGACGCGGAGGCGAGCGAGTAGCTGCGCTGCGTGCTGTAGCCGTCCTCGGCCGTCAGCCTCACGTCCACGTGCTGCCCCGGCAGGTGGCCGGGCCAGCCGGGGACGTCCAGGACGAGGGTGCGCGCGGCGGGCGTCTCCGGCCGCCGCTCGACGAGTGTGCCCACGCGCCAGCGCAGACGGTCGCCTAGTCTCCCTGATACCGCTGTTCGCGCCATGGGTCTCCGTAGTCGTGGTAGCCGGCGCTCTCCCAGAAGCCCGGTTCGTCGTCGAGCAGCAGCTGGATGCCGCGCACCCATTTGGCGGACTTCCACAGGTACAGGTGCGGGACCAGCAGGCGGGCCGGGCCGCCGTGCTCCGGGTGCAGGTCGTCGCCGTCGTAGCCGTAGGCGATCCAGGCCTTCCCGTCGAGAAGGTCCTCCAGGGGCAGGTTGGTGGTGTAGCCGCCGTAGGAGTGGACCAGGGCGTAGTCGGCCGCCGTCTCCACGTCCTCCAGCAGCACGTCCAGTGACACGCCCTGCCACGTGGTGTCGAACTTGGACCACTTGGTGACGCAGTGCAGGTCGACGGTCGGCCGCTCGGCCGGGAGGCCCATCAGGTCGGCCCAGCTCCACCGGTGCCGTTCACCGGCCTCCGTGGTGACCGTGAACTCCCACGCATCCTGCTCGATCCGGGGGGTCGGCCCCGCCGAGAGCACCGGGAAGTCGTACGTCTCGTACTGGCCCGGTGGCAGCCGCCCGGCCTGGGGTCTCGGTCGTCCGTGAAAGCCGCGGGAGACGATGGCCACGTGCTTCCCCTTCCGTTCCGGAGCGGTACTCTGCCCCAATTGTCCACCCGCACCGTGCCGGGCTGCTTCCTGAGCGCGCCACCGCGGTCCCCTGCGAAAAGGGGTGTGGTTCCCGCCCGCGTCGGCAGGAGAAGGATCCGCATCGGCGCGGGATCCGTCAGGTGACCGGACGCGGGCGGTTCACGGGCCGAGAGCCGTGGGGCCTTCTATCGGGCGACGGGCCGGCCGGTGCTCCTGTGGCGCGTGAGGACGGCGGCGCCGACCTGTTCCACCGACACGCATTCCAGCTCTGCGGGCGGCCCGTCGGCGGGGAAGAGGCGTTGCCCGGTGCCGAGGACGACGGGGAAGGTCAACAGCCGGTATTCGTCGACGAGTCGGTGGGACATCAGCCGGCGCACGACGCCGAGACTGCCGGTGACGACGACGTCGCGCCGCTCGCTCCGCACGGCGTCCGCCAGGTCCCGGTCGAGGACCCGCGAGTTCTGCCACGCGGAGACGTCGGTGAGCGTGCGGGTCGCGACCAGCTTCGGTACGGCGTTCATCCGGGCGGAGAACGGGTCGTCCCGGTCGGGCCACAGCCGGGAGAACAAGTCCCAGGTCCGGCGCCCGAGCAGCAGGACCCCGTCGTCCAGCGCGCTGCCGAGACGGAACGTGTCCCCGGCGACGGATTCCGGGCCGTACCGGAAGGCCCAGCCGCCCGACGGTGTGCCCGCGGATCCGTCCGGGTCGGACACGACTCCGTCCAGGGTGGTGAACTCGATGACGATGACGCTCATGATGCGAAGCCCTTCGATTCGGTGTCACCAGTGCGTACCGGCGACACCGGCCCGATTCATCGCCGCGGACGCGATCAGCCGGCGGGAAGGCGCGCGGGCAGCCGGAAGGTGTCCAGTACGCCCGGGTCGGCGAACACGACGTTGTGCGTGACGCGGCCCCCGGCGACGGTGAGGACCTGCACCGTGTGCAGCAGGTGTCCGCCGCCGGGGTGCGGGGCGTAGGCGGCGAGGGCGGGCTGCCCGTTGGCGGTCGACCGCCGCACGGTCCAGTCCTTCCCGCGCGTCCGGAACACGCGCTCCATGAACCGGCCGTAGTCGCGGCTCCCCCGGTACCACAGCGGCACCGGCGGCATCTCCAGCACCGCGTCCTCGGCGAGCAGCCGTACGAGCGCGGGCACGTCGGCCGCCTCGAAGGCCGCCATGTATCGCTGGACCACCGCGCGCACCTCGGGGTCGGCCGGTTCGGAGACGGCGGCCGCGTCGTCGACGCCGCGCAGGGCGGCGCGGGCACGTTGCAGCGCGCTGTTGACCGCGGCGGCCGTGGTGTCCAGTTGCCCGGCGACCTCGGCCGCGGTGAAGTCCAGGACGTCCCGGAGGACGAGCACGGCGCGCTGGCGCGCAGGCAGCCGCTGGGTCGCAGCGATCCAGGCCAGCCGCAGATCGGCCCGCGACTCCGTGTCGAACCGTCCGTCGGGGAACGGCTGGAGCCAGCGGACGCCGGTCGCGGGCGTGAGCGGCGCCTTCGGGTCGTGGTCCGGCGCACCCAGTCCAGAGGGCAGCGGCCGCCGTCCGCGGCCCTCCAGGGCGGTCAGGCAGACATTGGTCGCGATCCGGTACAGCCAGGTGCGCATCGAGGCGCGGGCGGGGTCGTACCGCTCACGGGCCTTCCAGGCACGCAGCAGTGTCTCCTCTGCACCATGTCCTCGGCCTCGTGGAACGAGCCCAGCATCCGGTAGCAGAACGCCACCAACTCACCCCGGTACGGTTCGAATTCCACGCGCTCATCATGCCCCGGGCCGGGCGCCGGAAGGCCGGCGACGGACCGCCGGGCGGCGACGGCGTCCGGGGTTGCCGCGTCCGTCGCCACAACGCACACACCCCACCGCCCGATCGGGCGGTGGGGTGTGTTCCTGAGCGCCGGGCAGGCCTTGCACCTGCATCTCCCCGCAGGAAGCGGGACGTCTTTCCTTGGACCACCAACGCACGGCCTGTCACCGACAGTTGCGGTGACCTGCTCTGGAATCATCATACCCCAAGCCGGAGGTCGCTCGGAGCGGCCTCCGGGCCGGTCACGGCACCCGGGAGGTCAGCTCGGCGAGGGGCCGTTCTCCGGCTCCGCCGGATCCGCCGCGCTGACGAGCGGAACTCCCGTCGCCGGTCTCAGCCGGACACCTGTCCGCTGTCCCGGAAACCGCCCCAGCCGTGCCAGCGGTCGATCTCGATCCAGGCACTGACGCGCTTGCGCCCCCGCTGCACGTACGGGTGTCCCACGTAGTGCTGCGACAACTGGTCGATGGCCGCCAGCCCTTCGTCGTCGCGCATCTCCACGACGCGTCCGATCAAGGTGACGTGCGTGTACCAGCTGTCGGCGTCGAGGACCGTCAGGGTGACGCGGGGGTCGTTGCGCAGGTGTTCCAGCCTCTTGCGGCCCTCGTCCATGTTGACGAGCACCCGGCCGTCGTCCCAGAGGTACCAGGTGGCGGCGGACACCGGCTGCCCGTCGGACCGTATCGTGGCGATGACGGCCGGATTGGGCTTCTTCAGCATCTCGACGGCACCCTCGGGCAAGGGGGGCTTCGACATGAGTCACCTCTTCGTCGTCGTGTTCCGGTCCCCGTGGTGGCGGATCGTCCCCTGTGATCCACGGGGCGATGACCCCACGCTGCCACACTCCCGGCCCAACAACCCCATCCGCCACGGCGGTTGGGCTTCCGGGCACGCGCATTCCGTCACGTGCGCGCGCCGGGGCCGGGCAGTCGCCCGGTCGGCCGCCGGCTCAGTACCTCTTCGCCCCCGCCACGATCGCCTCCCGAATGCGGTGGTAGGTGCCGCAGCGGCAGATGTTGCGGATCTCGTCCAGGTCCGCCTCCGAGATGTCGCGGCCTTCCTCCCTGGCCTGGCGGACCTTGGCGACGGCGGTCATGATCTGGCCGGGCTGGCAGTAGCCGCACTGCGCGACGTCGTACTCCAGCCAGGCCTCCTGCATCGGATGCAGGTCCTTGCCGACGGTGGCGGGCAATCCCTCGATGGTGGTGATCTCGTCCTCCCGGCCGATGTCCTTCACCGGCACCGAACAGGGGTTGAACGCCTTGCCGTTGATGTGACTCGTACAGGCCTGGCACACGCCGAGCCCGCATCCGTACTTGGGCCCGGTGACGCCGAGGACGTCGCGGAGCACCCACAGCAGGCGTACGTCGTCCTCGATGTCGACGGTCACGGGCTTGCCGTTGAGGATGAAAGTGCGTTCGGGCACGGGGGCTCCTAGAAGGCGCGGCTCAGGCCGTCGGTGGGGGACGCGGGGATCGGCGGTGTGGTGGGCAGCGGTTCGAATCCGAGCGGCCCCGCGTGGTTGACCGGGAAGACCGTGGGCATGGTGCCCGTCGCGCGGCCGTAGGCACAGGCCACCGCAGCCATCGCGCCCGCGACGGCGAGTTCCCCTGCGCCGCCCGGTTCACCGGTGGTCGTGGGCATCACGACGATCTCCAGCTGGGGAGGCGTGTTCCACTGGCGGGTGTAGAAGTAGTTGTCCCAACTCCCCTCCTGGAAATGACCGTTCTCCAGGTGCAGTCCGGAGGTGAGGGTGATGGCGATACCGTCCATGATGCCGCCCATCATCTGGGCCTCCAGCCCTCGGGGGTTGACGGCGAGCCCCACGTCGACGGCGCAGACGACCTTGGTGACGCGTGGTCCGGTGCAGGCGTCGGGGATCTGCCGGCCGGTCGTCTCCGGGCGGCAGTCGATCTCGGCGAGGACCGCGACGTAGGAGTGGTACTCGGGGTGGATCGCGATGCCCTGCGCGGTGCCCGCGGGCATGCTCCGGCCCCAGCGCCCCACCTCGGCGACCTTGTCGAGGACCGCCCGCCCCCGCTCGTCCTTCAGGAGCCCCCGCCGGAACCGGTAGGGATCCTTGTCCATGCGTCTGGCGAGCTCGTCCACGACGAGTTCCTGCGCGCACCGCACATTGGGCGAGTAGATGTTGCGCATGGAGCCGGTGTTGAAACGCTTGTCGGTCTCGCTCAGCAACTGGGTGACGAGGCCGAAGTGGTACGGGGTCTGCTGGGTGAGGGTGAAGATCGTCTCGGAGAAGGTGAGGTCGCCGACGGGCAGCCGGGCGGCCTCGGCGGTGATGATCTCACCGACGCCGTGCCCGAAGTCGGTGGCCACGGAGGTGTGCCGCTGGTCGTAGGCGAGCACTTCGCCGAGCGCGTACGTGGCGCGCACCCGGGACGTGGACATCGGGTGGGTGCGGCCCTGACGGAAGTCGTCGGTGCGGTGCCACATCAGCCTGACCGGCTTGCCCATGGCCTTGGAGATCTCGGCGGCCTCGGCGGCGGCGTCGTGGAAGAGCTTGCGCCCGAAGGACCCGCCGCCCTCGGTGACATGCACCTTGACCGCGGACACGGGCAGACCGAGCTTCAGCGCGATCTCCTCCTGGGCCACGATCGGGGACTTCAGGCTCGCCCAGATCTCCGCCGAGTCCGCGCGGACGTCGGCGACCGCGCAGTTGGGCTCCAGGGCGCTGTTGCTGGCGAAGTGGAAGGTGAAACGCGCGTCGACGGCCTTCGTGAGCAAGTTCAGTGCGGGCAGCGGCAGTTCGGCCCGGCGCAGTTCGTCGCGGACGCTGTCGTCGGAGGCGCCGTCGGCGGTACCCGGGCCCCAGCTCGCCCTGAGCGCGCGGACCGCGTCGATGCACTGGCCGAAGGTGCGGCCGCGGACGGCGACTCCGGTGGAGACCGGTACGACGTCGGTGATGCCGGGCATGGACCTGACCTCGTCGAGGTTCTCCACGGACCGGACCGTGCCGTTGATCGTCGGCGGTCGGCACACCATGGCCGGCAGGGCGCCGGGGACGTGCAGGTCCATGGCGAACTTCTTGCGGCCGGTGACCGCTTCCAGGGCGTCGATGCGCCGCTGCGCGGTCCCGACGACCTTGAACTCGGCGGGCTTCTTGAGCGCCACGGACACCTGCCCGGTGCTCACCGAGGCTGCCTTCGCCGCCAGTTCGCCGTAGCTCAGGCTCCTGCCCGTCACGGAGGAGACGACCGCGCCCGCCTTGGTGGTCAGGATGCCGACGGCCTCGCCGAGTTCGAGTGCCGCCGCCTTCAGGAGCCGCTCGCGTGCGACGGCCGCGGCCACCCGGATCGGGGTGAACGTGGAGACGGTGGTGTTCGACCCGCCGGTGAGCTGGTTGAACAGCAGCTCGGGGCGCGCGTCGGCGAGCGTCACCCTGATCCGGTCCAGCGGCACGTCCAGCTCCTCGGCGATGAGCATCGCGCTGGACGTGGTGATGCCCTGCCCGACCTCGGCCCGGGGCAGGGCGAAGGACACCGTTCCGTCGGCTTCGACACGTATCGTGATCAGGTTCGCCGTGGGCAGCGTCGCATGGGTGAGCATGTCGTTGAGGTCGTAGATCTCGGCCGGACCCGGCACCGAGGGGACCACGGCCGCGGCCTCGTCGGGGGCGAGGACCGACTCCCCGAGCTGGGCGGCGACGGTCAGCGTCGACGCGGCCACCACATAGCCCAGGAACCTTCGGCGGCCGATCCCGTCCGCCGCGGGCCCCGCCGCCTCCGCAGCCGCCCGCGCGCGGTGGTGTGCTCCCATCAACTGTCCTCCCGACGAAGTCGCACGCGCCGTTTCACGACGGCTCCCGACTGTGCACGGCCGGGGGGCGTTGCGGAAGATCCCTCGCGTGTTTCCGCACGCAAGGACCATGAGGTGCCGCATACGTGAAGCTCCTGGAAGTGCCCGGCACCCGGGGTCTCTCGGCCCCGGGTACCGGGCTCCTCTCATCGCCAGGTCATGTTGATCTCGCCTCCGAAGTCGGCGTATCCGCCGCGCCGGAAGGCGTTCGCCATGGGGGTGTTCCCGAGGTCCGTGGAGGCCCGGACGCGGGGGACGTCCTGCCCGGCGAGGATGCGGGTCCCCTCGGCGAGGATGTCGTCGATGTGGCCGCGCCCGCGGTGCTCGGGCAGGACGGCGAGGTAGGCGATGATCGGGTTGTAGCCGTTGTGGGCCGGGACCACGAATCCCACGGGGCCACCCCCGGGCAGGGTGGCGACGCGCCACCAGTCCCGTGGGCTGGCGTACTTGGCCAGTTCCCCTTCGTAGTGCGAGACGGCGGCATCGCGCGGGGACATCCGGGTCAGGTCGTCGCGGCTGTGCGCGTCGAGGGTGCCCTCCAGCACCGAGGTCATCAGGTCGAGCAGTTCCTCGGCGTCCCGGACCGGCCGGAACACGAGTCGTCCGCTCGGCTCGGGGACCGGGGTGCCCGGCCGCCACTCCAGGCGGAGCCGCTCGACGAAGAGGCGGGCACCGGCGCGTTCCAGGATCGTCATACGGTCCTCGACGACGCTCCGGGCGGCGCCGTCGTCGCGCCATCCGGGCGGGACGTAGCGCGTGTACTCGGGTGGACGGGAGCCCTCGGGCAGGGTGGCGGCCATCGCGGTGCGCAACAGCCGGACGCCGATGTCCACCCGGTCGGTGTCCGGGAGGCCGTCGTCGACGTCGACGAGGTCGAGCAGGAGCGGTGTGTCGCTCCCCGGGCGGCTCCACCAGGCGGTCCTGGCCAGCAGTCGGTCGCCGCGCAGCGCGACCCACATCCATTCGGGTCGGCGGCGGCTGTGGGTCAGGTCGTCCGCCAGTTCGTCGTTGAGGGTGTAGGGCAGTCGGTTGAAGAGGTCTATCTCCTCGCGTCCGGTGATCGGGCGCATGGTCAATTCGTTCGGTTCCACGGTCTCGGCACACTCCGGTGAAAGTGCCTGTCCCGTCCTGGGGTCAGCTGTGTCGCGTGCCCCGGGAGACGACAGGCGCGATGGTCATGGGATTCATCGGCTCATCCCTCCTCTCGTCGTCACGGTCCTCGTCCCTGGTGGCCGGGATCCGGAGATCACTTGTAGCCGACGCGGGTCGTGCCCGCAACGGAGTATCGGCGGCCCGGCGCGCGGGACGCGGCCTTCGGTGTGCTCCGGGCGGCGCCCTCCGCGCCGCTGCGCCGTCCGGTCGCCCCGACACCCTGTCGTCCCTGCCGCCCCGTCACCGTGGCGAGCGCCTACGCTGCCGTGTGGAGATCACTCCGGAAGGAGGCCGCGGACCGTGCTGAAGGACAGCGAACTGCCGTACCTGCGCCGTTGTGTGGAACTGGCGACCGAGGCGCTGGAGGCCGGTGACGAGCCCTTCGGATCCGTCCTCGTGGGCGCGGACGGCACCGTGCTCGCCGAGGACCGCAACCGGGTGGCGGGCGGTGACCACACCCGCCACCCGGAATTCGAACTGGCCCGTTGGTCCGCCGCGCACCTGACACCCGAGGCGCGCGCCGCGGCGACCGTGTACACCTCCGGCGAACACTGCCCGATGTGCGCGGCCGCCCACGCGTGGGTGGGTCTCGGACGCATCGTGTACGTCGCCTCGTCCGAGCAACTTGCCACATGGCTCACGGAGTTGGGGGTGCCCGCGGCTCCGGTGCGTCCCCTCCCGGTCAACGAGGTGGCCCCCGGGGTCGTGGTCGAGGGCCCGGTGCCGGAACTGACGGAGCAGGTGCACGCACTGCACCGCCGCCTGCACGCGCGCTGACCGCCGTCGGCCGGGCCCGCTCCCTCGCCGGGGGACGCGCATTCGGTCGCGGTCGGTGATCCGGAGGACGGCGGGCTCGCCGGACGGACACAATGCGGCCAGGGACGACCGTCCGCGGGGTACCCCGAGCGGCGGCCTCCTCGACACGCGGCCCGCGCCCGGTGCCGCGTTCCCCTCGTACGGGAGGTGCAGGACGGTGGACTCCGCGGCGGTCGACGCCGAAGCGGTCAATGCCGAGGCCTGGCAGGCCTATGGGACGCACCACCTGGGCCGGGCCACGGTCCTGGCCGAGGTGGAGCGCATCGACTGGGGGATCGGCACGGACGCGGCTCCCGGGGCCGAGGTCCTCGGTGACCTCGCGGGCCGACGCGTGCTCGATCTCGGGTGCGGTCCTGCCCGGCACGCGGCGCACCTCGTGCGTGCGTACGGAGCGCTCGTCGACGCGGTCGACGTCTCGGCCTCCCAGATCGACCGGGCCCGTGCCCGGTACGGCGAACTGCCGGGCCTGCGGCTGGTCCTCGGCGACGCCGTCGAGCACCTGCGCACGGCCGAGCCGTACGACGTGATCTACTCCATCCACGCCGTCCCGTACATCGATCCTCATCGGCTGCTGCCCGCCCTGGCCGGCGCGCTCAGGCCCGGCGGGAGGCTGTGCTTCACGGTGCTGCACACCAACTCCGCGGGAACGGGGCCCTCCACGGCGGTCGCCGCCCGTCCGGAGACCCTGCGGCCGGCGGGCGGCGGGGACCTCGCCGTCCGGATGTGGGTCCTCACGTCACAGGCCTGGGAGGACCTGCTCGTCACGCATGGACTCCAGGTGGAGCGGGTCGACGTGTTCGACGTCCCGGGTGCCGACAACCACGCCTCCTACCTGCTGTTCCAGGTGCGCAGGCCCGCCCGCCGCACGTCCCGGCCCCGCACCGACAAGCCCCCGGTCGCGCACGCGGCGCTCGGTGTGGGCGCGGTCCTCCACGGACCCGACGGCCTCCTGCTGGGCCGCCACCGCCACGGGACCTGGGAGCTGCCCGGCGGAACCGTGGAGCCCGGGGAATCCCTCGAGGAGACCGTCGTACGCGAACTCGCCGAGGAGACCGGACTGCACGCGCGGCCCGCGGACGTGCGCCTGCTGGGCACACTCCTCGACCATGCCGGCGGCGTCCCGCGCGTCACCGTCGGTGCCGTGGTCACGAACTGGCGCGGTGAACCGGCCGACCAGCCGGGAGAGCGCGTCGGCGACTGGCGCTGGTGGGCCCTGGACGCGCTGCCGGACGGGCTGTTCGTGTGCTCCGCCCAGATCCTCACGGCTTGGCGGCCCGGCCTGCCCGTCGACCACACGCCCGCCCACTACACGGCGTACGCCGGCCCGGGCGGGCCCGTGGTCTGACGACGGAGCGGCTTGCCGGGGGCGACGTCGGCCGCTTCGTCCGCGCACCCCAGAGGGCGGGGCCGGCCCGGTGACCAGGTGCCTCGGCACGTGCCCCCCGTACCGTCACTCGTACGGTCGCGCACCCGGTACGGGGAACACCCGCCGTCTTCTCTCGCCGCGTGTGCGCATCGTGTGCCGACTCTTCGCACAGCTGTTGCCCTGCCGGTCGCGCTGTGACGTAATCGGAGGACCCGCAGGACGGATCTTGGCGGTGCCCCTGCCGCGCCGGAAGGAGCGGCTGGGATGCACGGACATGCCACCGGTGAGGACGACGGGATCACCGCGGCGCCCGGCGGGCTGCTGGATCTGCTGCAGGTGGCGGCGGTGGTGCTCGACAGCGACGGGCGCATCGTGCTCTGGAGCCCGGAGGCGGAGCAACTGTTCGGCTATGGCGCGCACGAGGCCCTGGGCCACCGGGCCGACGACCTGCTGGTGTCGCCGGAGAACCGGCAGCGCGCCCGTGACCTGTTCGCACAGGTCCGCTCCGGAGCACGGTGGGCGGGTGTGTTCCCGCTCCAGCACCGGGACGGCACCGAACGCTCGGTGGAGTTCCGCACCATGCGGCTGCGGGACGGTCAGGGCCAGGCCCATCTTCTGGGACTGGCCACGGACGCCGCGACGGTACGGCGCGTGGAGCGGGACCTGGCCCTGTCGCACAGCCTCGTCCATCAGACCCCCGTCGGCATCGCCGTGTTCGACACCGATCTGCGCTGGGTGGGCGTCAACCCGGCGATGGAACGGATGAACGGCCTGTCGGAGGAGGCCGTCCTGGGACGCCGCGTCCGGGAGATGCTGCCGGACCTGGACACGGAGGCCATCGAGGCGCGCATGCGTCTGGTGCTGGCGAGCGGGAGGTCCCTGCTGGACGAGCTGACCGTCGGCAGGACACCGGCGGACAAGGAGGACCGCGCCTACTCCGAGTCGTACCATCGCATCGAGGACGCCGACGGCCGCGTGCTCGGACTCGCCGTGGCCGTCATCGACGTGACCGAACGCCAGCAGGCGGCCGCCGAGATCGCGCGGGCGCGGGAGCGGCTGTCCGTGATCGCGGACGCCGGTGTCCGTATCGGCACCACGCTGGACCTCCAGCAGACGGCCCGGGAGCTGGCCGACGTGGCGGTGCCCCAACTCGCCGATCTGGCCGCGGTCGACGTGCTCGAAGCCGTGGTCACCCACGGCACCACCGCCCCGGTCAGCCCCGACGCGTACGCCGAGTTCAGGGCACTGGCGGTGGCGGCCGGCTACCTCACGGACGCCATTCACGCCGCGGACCCGGTGGGGGAACTCGCCACCTACGGCTCCACCCGCATCATCACCGAGTGCGTACGGGAGGCCAGGCCCATCCTGGTGGAACACGTGGATCCCGGGATGATGCGCCGCATCGCCCGGGACTCGCACGCGGCACAGACCCTGCGCACGGCCGGTGTCCACTCGTACCTGGCGGTCCCGCTCGTGGCACGCGGCGAAGTGCTGGGCACGCTCAGCCTGTACCGCAGCGTCAACTCCCGGCCGTTCGACGAGCAGGACCGCGTCCTCGCCTCCGAACTCGCCGCGCGCGCCGCGATCAGCGTGGACAACGCCCGCCTCTACGGGCGCGAACGCAGCGCGGCCCTGACCCTGCAGCGCAGCCTGCTGCCGCCCGCGCCCGTGGACCACGAGGGGCTCGACGTCGCGTTCCGGTATCTCCCGGCGTTGAGCGAGGTCGGCGGGGACTGGTACGACGTGCTGCACCTGAGCGAAGGCCGGACCGGTCTGATCGTCGGCGACGTGATGGGCAAGGGCGTCCAGGCCGCGGCCATCATGGGGCAGTTGAGCACCGCGACCCGTGCCCTGGCCCGTCTGGACCCCTCGCCCGCCGAGCTGCTGCACCATCTGGACGACATCGCGACCTCCCTCGGCGACACCATCGCCACCTGCGTGTACGCGGTGTGCGATCCCCGCAAGGGCACCTGCGAGCTCTCCAGCGCCGGGCACCTCCCGCCCGTCATGATCCACCCCGACGGCGGCGCGGAACTCCTCGAGATCCCCGGTGGCGTGCCCCTCGGTGTCGGCGGCATTCCCTTCGCCACGATGGAGCAGGAGATGCCGCCCGGCTCGCTGCTCGCGCTCTACACCGACGGGCTGGTCGAGAACCGCGCCCAGTCCATCGACACCGCGCTGGACGCGATGACACGGCTCCTCCAGCAGGCGCAGCGCTCGCGGCACTCCCTGGAGAAGACCAGCGACGCCCTGATCAGCGCACTGCACCCCGAGCCCGACGACGACGTGGCGCTCCTGCTGGTCCGCACGTTCGACCGCTCCCCCGCTCCCGGATGACCCGCGGTCCCGTCCCGGGCACCGTGGCGCCATGGACGCAGACGAGCGGAACGGACTGGCCGGTGGGCGCGTGGCTACCAGGCTGCCCGCCCGGGACCTCGACCGGGCGCGGCGCTTCTGCGCCGAGAAACTCGGTCCGGAGCCCGTGGACGAGCGTCCCGGCGGGCTGCTGTACCGGTGCGGCGGGACGCACTTCGTGGTGTGACGGTCGACGGGCTCCTCGCCCGGCACGTTCACCCGGATGGGGTGGGAGGTCGAGGACATCGAGGCGGTCGTGACCGAACTCAGGCGGCGGGGAGTGGTGTTCGAGGAGGTCGACGTGCCCGGGTTCCGTACCCGGGACGGCATCGCCGAGATCGAGGGGAACTATCCGAGCAAGGGCGCCCGCGGGGAGCGCGGCGCCTGGTTCCGCGACAGCGAGGGGAACCTGCTGGGCGTCGGGCAGCCGGTCGTCCGAGCGGACGACACACGGCCGCGCGGCCTCGCGCGGCCGTTCGGCGGGCCCGGAGCCGCGGCTGCCCGCGGCCGGCCGACGTCCCGCGCGCCCGCCCGGTCATGTGCCACGCGCGCATGGCACGTGACCGGGCGGCAGACGTCAGATCCCGTGCTGGCTCGGGGGACATCCCGCGCAGGGGCGGCGTTCGCGTGGCATGGTCGCTTGCGGGGGCGTTCACGTTCGCACGGGGCTCGGGCGGACATGCCGGCGACGGGAGGTGTGCTGGGCCGTGCAGAGACCCGGCCGGATCCTTCACGACGGCTCGTTCGCTTCGTGGCTGCGTGACCACGATCCCGAGTTCGCGGCGACGCGTCGCGCCGGGCGGGCCGCCTTCGTGATGCCCGCCCTGTTCGCGCTGTGCACCCAGGTGATCGGCTCGCCGACGATGGCGACGTACGCCGCCTTCGGCTCGCTGGCGATGCTCCTTTTCGTCGACTTCACCGGACCGATGACGCAGCGGCTGCGGGCGCACGTCGGCCTCGCCCTCGCTTGGGGGGTGCTCATCTGCCTCGGCAGCGTGGTGGCCTTCCAGATCTGGCTCGCGGTGACCGTCACGGTCGTGATCGGCTTCCTGGTGCTCTTCTCGGGCGTGGTCAGTTCCGTCCTCGCGGGCGCGTCGACCGCCCTCCTGCTGGCCTTCATCCTCCCGGTGACCTCGCCGGAGCCGCTGTCCGTGCTGCCCGCGCGGCTCGCCGGAGCGGGCATCGCGTCCGTCGCCGCCATGCTCGCGATCTCCCTGCTGTGGCCCCGGCCGGTCAGGGACCCGCTCGCCGAACCGGCCGCACGGGTGTGCCGCGCCGCCGCCGAGCAACTGCGCACCGACGCGTCCCTGCTGGCCGGCGGCCCGGACGCGGCGAGCGGCCCGCAGTGCCGGGCCACGGCCGACGTGGCCGCCGCCGCGGCGGCCGACCTGCGGGCCGTCTTCGACGCCACGCCCTACCGGCCGACCGGCCTCTCGGCGGGCTCACGGGCCATCGTCCGCCTGGTCGACGAGCTGACCTGGCTCGGCGACATCCTGGCCGACAGCGTGCCGCCCGAGAAGGAGCGGGTGCTCTGCGACGACGACGCCCATGCCGTACGGCGGGCCGCCGCCCGTCTGCTCGACGAATCCGCCGCGCTGCTCGACCGCCCGCGCGACTCGCCCGACGCCCTGCGCGCCGCCCAGGGCGATCTGCGCACGGCCATGAACGACATGGAGGGCAACGCCACCACCCGGCTGCCCGTGCACCACGACGCGACGGCCACCCGGACGCAGGTACATCCCTTCATCGGTGTGCTGGACCTGTCGTTCCGGGCCCAGGAGGTCGGCTTCGCGACACTGCAGATCGCCCGCAACGTGGACCTGGCCGCCGCCGCGGACCGGCGCAGCTGGCCGGAGGCCCTCCTCGGCCGCGAGCCCGGGGCCCTGGCGAAGCCACTGGCGGCGGCCCGGGAGCGGGCCGCGGCCTACCTCCAGCCGCAGTCCGTGTGGCTGCACAACAGCCTCCGCGGCGCGCTCGGACTCGGCATCGCGGTCGCCCTCGCCAAGGTGACGACGCTCCAGCACTCCTTCTGGGTGACCCTGGGCACCCTGTCGGTGCTGCGCTCGAACGCCCTCAACACCGGGCAGAACGCCGTTCGCGCCGTCGCCGGCACCATCGCGGGCTCGATCATCGGCGCGGGGCTGCTCCACCTCATCGGCCACCACGGCACCGTGCTCTGGTTCCTGCTGCCCGTGGCCGTACTGCTCGCGGGCATCGCTCCCTCGTCCATCTCCTTCGCCGCCGGCCAGGCGGCGTTCACCGTCACCCTGGTCATCCTGTTCAACATCGGCCACGACCCCAATTGGCGGATCGTGCTGCTGCGCATCCAGGACATCGGCCTCGGCTGCGCCGTGAGCGTGGTCATGGGCCTGTTCTTCTGGCCGCGTGGCGCCGCCGCCGCGGTCAGCCGCGCGCTCGCCGAGGCGTACACGGAGAGCGCCCGCTATCTGGCCGGGACCGTGGAGTACGCGGTCGGGCTGTGCGGCGCCGGGCCCGTCTCGGCGGACGCTCCCCTCAAGGAGCGGCGCGACGCTGCCGCCGCCGCCCGCCGGCTCGACGACACCTTCCGCAGCTACCTGGCCGAGCGCGGCCCGAAGCCGACGGCACTCGCCGACATGACCGCGCTGGTCACGGGCATCGTGGGTCTGCGGCTCGCCGCAGACGCCGTCCTGGGCCTGTGGAAGCGGTCCGGCGGACAGGACAGCGCCGCGGACCGGGCGGACGCGCGGCTCGTCATCGTGGGAGCGGCCGGCCGGATCACCGACTGGTACCGGGACCTCGCCGCCACCCTGGGCCGGGGCGCGGACGTCCCGGACCCGCTGCCCCGCAGCCCGGCGGTGGAGGGACGGCTCGTCGACTGTCTGCAGCAGGACCTGTCCGACACGGGCGGCCGGGGGGCGGCCACCGCCGTCCGCATCATCTGGACCGCCGACCACCTCGATGTCGCCCGCCGCCTCCAGCCGAGCCTGGCGAAGGCCGCCCGGCCTCTGCTCCACCGCACCTGACGGCACGGGGGGACCCGCACGACCGGACCCCGGCCCGGGGCACCCTGCACGGGGTCCGGTCGTGTGCCCGTGCGCCTTCCGTGCGGGCGGGAGGGTGGAGCCTGCGCGGGCAGGGCCGAACGGCCCCGGAAGGGCCCGGGCGGCCCGTGGTACCCGGCCCCGCCCGGGCAGAGGCTGGGACCACGGGCACCGGCTGGGAGCAGCAGCCCTCCCCCACCCCCGATGGGCACGTCGCACTCACCGAACGGCTGCGGGCACAGGGAAGAAGGGAGCCGGAGCCATGACCTCCGCCACCACCATGACCGCGGCTCTCGGGACCGAGCACCGCGAACAGCTGATGTGTCTCGCCCGAGAGGTCTCGTTCCCGTCCGGCGCGCGGCTCTTCGAGGAGGGCCGGCACGCCGACCGCTTCTGGATCATCCGCAGCGGGACCGTCGCGCTCGACCTGCACGTTCCGGGACGGCGCGCCGCCGTCATCGAGTCCCTCGGCCACGGCGAACTCGTCGGCTGGTCCTGGCACTTCGCGCCGTACGTGTGGCAGCTGGGCGCGGAGGCCGCGAGCCCGGTGCGGGCGCACGAGTTCGACGCCGACGCGGTGCGGGCGATGTGCGCCCGCGATCCCGAATTCGGCCGGGCGGTGGCGACCTGGGTCGGCCGGGTGGTCGCCCAGCGGCTCCAGGCGTCGCGCAACAGGCTGCTGGACCTCTACGCCCCGTACGGCAGCGGCGTCCGCGGCTGACCCGAGGCCACGTGCCGCACCCGCGACCGGAGCGCGCGCCGGACCGGCCGTCAGTCCCCCCGCTGCTCCGGTTCCCCCAGCGGTACGCGCCACACCAGCGTGCTCCCGCCCCCCTCGGGCGTGCTCAACTCCAGCTTTCCGCCGAGCTGTTGCGCGCGCTCGGCCATATTGCGCAGACCGCTGCGGCGACCGCCCGCAGGAATGCCCACGCCGTTGTCGCCGACGGACAGCAGCACCTCGCGTCCGTCGGTCCTGAGGGCCACGTCGGCGCGGTCGGCCCGGGCGTGCCGGGCGATGTTCGTCAGGGCTTCGGAGAGCACGGCCACGACGTGGTCGGCGATCTCGCGCGACACCTCGGTGTCCACCAGACCTTCCATGCGCACGCTGGGGGCGAATCCCAGCACCGGCGCGGCCTCGCCGACGAGCCGCACGACACGGGCCCGCAAGCCGGATCCCGTGGCGGCCCCGTGCGTGCGCAGTCCGAAAATGGTCGAACGGATGATCTTGATGGTCTCGTCGAGGTCGTCCACGGCTCGGAGCACCCGCTCCGAGGCCTCTGGATGCTCGATGAAGCGCCCCGCGCTCTGCAGCGTCATGCCGGTGGCGAAGAGCCGCTGGATCGCCAGGTCGTGCAGGTCCCTCGCGATCCGGTCGCGGTCCTGGAGCACCGCGATCTCCTCGGCGTCCCGGCGACGCTCCGCCAGCTCCATCGCGATCGCCGCCTGCGCGGCGAACACCTGGAGGGACTCGGTCTCCTTGGCCGAGAACGGCATGCCGTCGCTCTCCCGGACGAGGAGGACCACGCCCCGGACGCCGTCCGCGCCGGTGCCGATGGGAACGGCGACGGCCGGGCCGAGTCCGGTGGACCGCAGCGGCCCGGTCAGGACCCGCTCCTCGTCGGTGACATCCGCGCTGGTGACGGCGCTCCCGGTGGAGAACGCCTCGCCGATCAGGGGGTCGTCGGCCGGCAGCACCAGCCCTCGGAGCTCCTCCGCCTCGTGTCCGAGGGCGAGTTCGACGGTGAGCGGGCCGGTGTCCGCCATGGGCATCGCGACGAGGGCCAGGGCGGCCCCGGTGATCTCCCGGGCCCGGTCGGCGATCAGCCCGAGGGTCTCCGCGCGCTCCGCCCCGGACATGAGGCTGTGGGTGATCTCCGCGTTGACCCGCAGCCACCGCTCACGCAGCCGGGACTCCGCGTACAGCCGGGCGTTGTCGATAGCGACGCCCGCGGCCACCGCCAGCGTCTGCGTGACCGAGACGTCCTCCTCGTCGAAGGGGCCGCCACCGCGCTTCTCCGTCAGGTACAGATTGCCGAAGACCTGGTCACGCACCCGGATCGGGACACCCAGGAACGTGTTCATCGGCGGATGGTGGGCCGGGAAGCCGTAGGAGGCGGGATGCTCGGAGATCTTCTCCAGACGCAACGGCTCGGGACGGCGGATCAGCTCTCCCAGGATCCCGTGCCCCTCCGGATACGCACCGATCCGGGCGATCTGCTCCTCGCTCACGCCGACCGTGTGGAAGGCCGACAACCGCCTGCCGTCCGGGCCGATGACACCGAGCGCCGCGTACTCGGCGTCGACGAGCGCCGCCGCGGCCTGGACGATACTGCGCAGCGCCTGCTCCAGATCCAGCTCCCGCCCCACCGCGAGCACCGCCTCCAGGAGACTGTGCACCCGGTCCCGCGTCCCACGGGCCGCGTCCAGCCGTGCCTGCAGCTCCTCCAGCAGTTCGTCCAGCCTCAGCTGAGGCAGCCGTACACGGGCCTGCCGGGCCTCCTCGGGACTTCCCACCTGCACTCCTCCGGGTGCGCTCGACGCACGGACGGTGATCCTCGCGGTCATGTGCCACGGTAGTGGGAGGGGGCAGGGGGTGCCGAGGGCGCGTGGCCGGTGACGGTCGTGCCCGTACGACGGGAGACGGGCCGGTGTGAACGGTGACGGCCCCGCCTGACCGGTGACGGCCGTTCACACGGTGAAGGGCACCCCCTCCGTCGTCTCGTCCCCGACGAGTTCACGTCCGGTGACCAGCTCCGCCGCGATGCGTACGAAGACCTCCCGCGACGCGGACACCCAGGAGCGCGGACCGGTCCGGACGAGCCGCGCGTGCTCGTCCGGATCGGTGACCACGGTGGCGGCCCCGGTGACGACGACGCTCCAGCCGACCCTGGCGGCCGGGTCGACCTGGTCGGCCTCGAAGGCGACGACCGAGTCGTCGATCGCCCGCACCAGCTCGGAGGACGCGGAGGTGCACAGCAGCACCGCACCGTCGGAGTCCAGGCTGAAATTCACCGGCAGGACGGCGGGCAGTGCCTGACGGGTGTGGACGATGCGTCCCACGGGCACCAGGGCCAGTCGGCGCAGGCACTCAGGCCTGTCGAGCTCGCGGAATCCGTCGTGTGGGTACATCGGCCCGTCCCGTCTCTCATGTCGTGCCGCCGCCCTGCGTGTCCCGGGCCGGACTCAGGCCGCGCGAACGGCGAGCTCGTGCAGCTCCCCGCCCAGCACCACCTTGAGGGCGCCGGTGTCGGCGGCCCCGGCGAATACGTCGTACGCCTCCTCGATGCGGTCGAGCGGGAAGGTGTGGGTGACGAGGTCACCGGTCGGCAGCCGGCCGGCCGTCGCCATCCGCAGCAGGGTCGGTGTGGAGTAGGTGTCGACCAGACCGGTGGTGATGGTCACGTCCTTGATCCACAGGTCTTCGAGGTGCAGGGTCGCGGGTTTGCCGTGCACTCCGACGTTGGCCACGTGGCCGCCGGGCCGGACCATGCGGGTGCAGAGTTCGAAGCTCTCGGGCACCCCCACGGCCTCGATGGCCACGTCGGCGCCCAGCCCCTCGGTCAGGTCGGCGATCAGTTGCTCGGGGTCCTCGCCGACGAGTGCCACGGCGTCCGCGCCGAGGCGCCGTGCTGCGTCGAGCCGGGCGGGGGCCAGGTCCACGGCGACGATCCGCTCGGGCGCGAACAGCCGGGCCGTGGCGATCGCCGCGAGTCCGATGGGACCGGCCCCGACGACGGCCACGGTGTCGCCCGGCCGGACCTGTCCGTTGAGCACACCCACCTCGTAGGAGGTCGGGAAGATGTCCGCCAGCAGCACGGCGTCCTGGCTCGCCATGGCGCCGGGCAGCGGATGCACGGAGAGGTCGGCGTACGGGACGCGCACGTACTCGGCCTGGGTGCCGTCGATCAGATGGCCGAGGATCCAGCCACCGCCGCCCAGGCACTGGCCGTACATCGCCTCCCGGCAGTAGCGGCAGCGTCCGCACGCGCTGATGCAGGAGACGAGCACGCGGTCGCCCGGCCGTACGGTCCCGACGTCGCCGCCGATCTCGACGACCACGCCGACGGCCTCGTGGCCGAGCACGGTGCCGGGGCGCACCTCGGGCACGTCGCCCTTGAGGATGTGCAGGTCCGTTCCGCAGATGGTGACGACGCCGACCTGCACGATCGCGTCGGTGGGTGCCTTGATGTCCGGGTCGGGGACGTCCTCCCAGGCGGACTGTCCGGGACCGTGGAAGACGAAGCCTTTCATGACGCTCCTACTGTCCTTGGTCGGCACGGAAGCCGGGGCCTGCGGCCTCTGCACGGCCGGTGCGGTCCGGGCTCCGGTGGGGCACCCGGACCGGCCCCACCAATCCAGTCTGGCCCGCTCTTCCGTCGCGCGCTTGGGCCGACCGGCCCCCGTGGCGAGCCGGCCGGCTCGCTCCGCGTGCCCCGCGGACTGCCGACTCGGCCGGAGCGCGCTGCAATGGAAGGAGAACGGTTCCCGTGGGATGCGGGCGCGAGGAGGTGCCGTATGCGATTCGAGGACCGTACGGATGCCGGTCGCCGTCTGGCCGAGGACCTGGAGCATCTGCGGAGCGAGGACACCGTGGTGCTCGGGCTGCCGCGGGGCGGCGTCCCGGTGGCCCATGTGGTGGCGACGGCGCTGGACGCGCCGCTGGACGTGCTGGTGGTGCGCAAACTGGGCGTCCCGTGGCAGCCGGAGCTCGGTTTCGGCGCGATCGGCGAGCACGGCGTCCGCGTCCTGAACGACCGGGTGATCCGCGCGACCGGTGTGGATTCCGCGCAGCTGGCCGCCGTGGAGGAGGCCGAGCGGGCCGAGCTGGCGCGGCGCGTACGCCGCTACCGCGCCGACCGTGCGCCGGTGCCCCTGGCCGGGCGGACGGTCGTGGTCGTGGACGACGGCCTGGCCACCGGCGCCACCGCCGAGGCCGCCTGTCGCGTGGTGCGGGACCAGGGCGCCGCCCGGGTCGTGCTCGCCGTCCCGGTCGCGCCGGAGGAGACCCTCCCGCGCCTGCTGACGGTGGCCGACGAGGTCGTGTGTCCCGCTCCCCAGCGCTGGTTCGGCTCGGTCGGTGCCTGGTACCACGACTTCGCCCAGACCACCGACGACGAGGTCACCGCGCTGCTGGCCGGCCCGGTCCCGCCCGCACCGGATCCGCCACCGCCGAACCGCGAGGTCGAGGTGCCGTCGGGCCGGGAGCGGCTGGCCGCGCGGTTCGTGCTCCCGGAGTCCGCCCGTGCCGTGGTCGCCTTCGCGCACGGCAGCGGCAGCGGCCGGCACAGTCCGCGCAATCGGTACGTCGCCGGCGTCCTCAATCGCGCCGGCCTCGGGACGCTGCTGCTCGACCTGCTCACCGTGGAGGAGGAAGGCGACCGGGACAACGTGTTCGACATCGCCCTGCTGGCCGGCCGTCTCCAGTCGGCGGCAGCCTGGCTGCGCCGCGAAACCGCCCTGCCCGTGGGCTACTTCGGGGCGAGCACGGGCGCCGGGGCGGCGCTGGAGGCCGCGGCCGACGACCCCGCGATCGGTGCGGTCGTCTCCCGCGGTGGCCGCCCCGACCTGGCCTCCCCTGCGGCGCTGGCCCGCCTCCGGGCCCCGACCCTGCTCATCGTCGGCGGTCTCGACACGCAGGTGCTCAGCCTCAACCGGCTCGCCGCCGACCGGATGCGCTGCGAGCACCGCCTCGCCGTGGTCCCCGGAGCGGGCCACCTCTTCGCCGAGTCGGACACCCTGACCACGGTCGCCGAGCTGGCCCGCGACTGGTTCACCACACGCCTCGCGCCTCCGGAGGCCGGCGCTCCGCCGCTCAGATCCGCCTGACCACCCCGAACCGCGGGTCCTCGACGCCGCGCCCGCGGTTCCGCAGCCGGACCCACGTGGCAGCGGAGTTGTCACCGTAGGCACCGCCGACGGCCGGTTTCGACCGTTGTGGGGTCACTAAGCGACATGTCCGTGTGGCGGGGCACGGGGTGCGCTGAGATGGCCGACTCATGATGAGCCGCGGATCGGGGATGGGCATGAGCGACTTGGCCGAATCAGTGGCATCCGGTGCCGCCGGCATGGTGGAGCGGCCGGGGTGCCGGTGCGGCGACGGCATGGACACGAGCGGCCCTCGTGCCGCGGAGGAACGGTTCCGCGGGCTCCTCGAAGCGGCACCCGACGCCATGGTCATCGTCGACGACACCGGCACCATCAGACTCGTCAACGCCCAGACCGAAGTGCTCTTCGGCTACCGCCGCGAAGAACTCCTCGGCCACCCCGTCGAACTCCTCGTCCCCGGCCGCTTCCGCGCCCACCACACCGCCCACCGCAACGGCTACGCCCACAACCAGCAAGTACGCCCCATGGGCGCCGGACTCGACCTCTACGGCCTGCGCAAGGACGGCACCGAATTCCCCGTCGAGATCAGCCTCAGCCCCCTCGAGACAGCCGACGGCCTCCTCGTCTCCGCCGCCGTCCGCGACGTCAGCGAACGCAAGGCCGCCGAGGAACGGTTCCGCGGGCTCCTCGAAGCGGCACCCGACGCCATGGTCATCGTCGACGACACCGGCACCATCAGACTCGTCAACGCCCAGACCGAGGCACTCTTCGGCTACCGCCGCGAAGAACTCCTCGGCCACCCCGTCGAACTCCTCGTCCCCGGCCGCTTCCGCGCCCACCACACCGCCCACCGCAACGGCTACGCCCACAACCAGCAAGTACGCCCCATGGGCGCCGGACTCGACCTCTACGGCCTGCGCAAGGACGGCACCGAATTCCCCGTCGAGATCAGCCTCAGCCCCCTCGAGACAGCCGACGGCCTCCTCGTCTCCGCCGCCGTCCGCGACGTCAGCGAACGCAAGGCCGCCGAGGAACGCATCAACGAACTGGCCGCGCTGGTCGAGTCCTCTCAGGACGCGATCCTCGCCAAGACCCTCGACGGGCGCATCACCTACTGGAACGCGGCGGCCCACCGGCTGTACGGATACACCTCGGCGGAGGCGGTGGGACAGCATGTGTCGATACTGGCGCCCGGCGACCGGTACGACGAGGTCAGTGCGCTCCTCGACCGGCTCTGCCTGGGCGAGAAGGTCGAGCACTTCGAGACCCTGCGGGTCACGCGCAGCGGTGGCCTGCTCGACGTCGACGTGACCCTGTGGCCCACCCGCGCGCCGGACGGCACGGTCATCGGGGCGTGCGCCATCGTCCGCGACATCAGTGACCGCAAGCGCGCCGAGGCGGAACTGACGGAGCTGTACGAGCAGCAGCGCCACATCGCGCTGACGCTGCAGCGCAGCCTGATGGGGACACCGCCGGCCATACCCGGTCTGGTCACGGCGAGCCGCTATCTGCCCGCCACCCAGGGCGCGGGAGTGGGCGGCGACTGGTTCGACCTGATCCCGCTGGGTGCGGGCCGGGTCGGGGTGCTCATCGGTGACGTGATGGGGCGCGGCCTGGAGGCCGCCGCCGTGATGGGCCAGCTGCGGTCCGCCGCGCACGCGCTCGCCAAGACCGGGATGCAGCCCCGACAGCTGATGCAGGCCCTGGACGCCGTGGTCGCCGACCTGGGCGTGCCCGATCAGCTCGTCACCTGCTGCTATCTGGTGATCGCCGCGGACGCGGGAGAGGTGATGATCTGCTCCGCGGGCCACCTGCCCGTGCTCGTCACCGTCCCGGGGCAGGGCGCCCGGACGATTCCGGCCCCCGTGAACGCGCCGCTCGGCGTCGGGGACGTGATCTACGAACAGTGCAGCACGACGATCCCGCGGGGGGCCACGCTCGTCCTCTACACCGACGGACTGATCGAGACGCCCGGCAGCGACATCGAGGACCAGCTCGCCGAGCTCATCCGCACCCTGGACAAACTCGCGGGCGACGCGCCCGACCTCGAAGGCGCCGCCGACCATGTGCTGGCGACCCTGCTGCCCGACGCCGACGGCCACGACGACGTCACGCTGCTGCTGACCCAGTTGCCCGCGGCGCCCCTGGCCACGGCCACGACCGATCTGCCCGCCCGGCCGGAGTCGGTACCGGCCGGGCGGGGTTTCCTCGGCGCCGCGCTGGACTCGTGGGGTCTGAAGGACCGGACGGACGACGCGTGCCTGCTGCTGTCCGAGATCCTCACCAACGCGGTGCAGCACGCGCAGGGCCCGATCGGACTGCACGTGTGCCGCACGGACACCGAGCTGACCGTCGAGATCAGTGACCGCAGCACCCATCTGCCGCAGCCCCGCGTCGCGTCCGAGGACGCGGAGTCCGGGCGGGGCCTCCTGCTCGTCCGTGCCCTCGCCGATGCCTGGGGCGTGCGGCCCACCGACGAGGGCAAGACGACCTGGTTCAGTCTCAAGCGCAAGCACCGGAACCCCCGGGAGACGGCCGGGACGTGAGGTCAGGAACTCCAGGTCCAGTCGGCCACTTCGGGCAGGTCCGTGCCGTGCTCGCGGATCCAGGCGTGGTGGCGGGTGCGCGCGTCGGCCATCGTCTGGCGTACCGCCGCGGCCCGTACCGCGAGGCCGGGGACGCGGTCGATGACGTCCATGACCAGCCGGTAGCGGTCCAGGTCGTTGCGGACCACCATGTCGAACGGCGTGGTCGTGGTGCCCGACTCCTTGTAGCCGCGCACATGCAGGTTCCGGTGGCCGGCGCGCCGGTAGGCGAGGCGGTGGATCAGCCAGGGGTAGCCGTGGTAGGCGAAGATCACCGGCTTGTCCCGGGTGAACAGTCCGTCGTACTCGAAGTCGCTCATCCCGTGCGGATGTTCCTCGCGCGGCAGGAGCCGGGTCATGTCGACGACGTTCACGACGCGGACGGAGAGCTGCGGGAGGTGACGCCGCAGCAGTTGTGCCGCGGCCAGCACTTCCTGGGTGGGGACGTCGCCGGCGCAGGCCAGGACGACGTCCGGTTCGGTGCCGTTCTCGGTGCCCGCCCAGTCCCAGATGCCCGCGCCGCGCGCGCAGTGGTTGCGGGCCTGGTCCATGGACAGCCAGTCGAAGCAGGGCTGTTTGCCCGCCACGATCACATTGACGTAGTCGCGGCTGCGCAGGGTGTGGTCGGCGACGGAGAGCAGGGTGTTGGCGTCCGGCGGCAGGTAGACACGGACGACCTCGGGGCTCTTGTTGAGGACGTGGTCGACGAATCCCGGGTCCTGGTGGGAGAAGCCGTTGTGGTCCTGGCGCCACACGTGCGAGGTCAGCAGGTAGTTGAGGGACGCGATGGGGGCGCGCCATGTCAGCTGCCGTGATGTCCTGAGCCATTTGATGTGCTGGTTGACCATCGAGTCGACGATGTGCACGAACGCCTCGTAGCAGGAGAACAGCCCGTGCCGGCCGGTGAGGAGATAGCCCTCCAGCCAGCCCTGGCACAGGTGCTCGGAGAGGATCTCCATCACCCGTCCGTGCCGGTCGAGGTGTTCGTCCACCGGCAGTTGCCGTTCCTGCCAGGCCTTGCCGCTGGCCTCGAAGACGGCCTGCAGCCGGTTGGACGCCGTCTCGTCGGGGCCCACCAGACGGAAGTCCCGGCGCTGCGCCGTGTCCTGCATGATCCGTTCGAGGAAGTCGCCGAGGACACGGGTCGGCTCGTGCAATGTCGCCCCCGGCTTGTCGACGGGTACGGCGAAGTCGTCGAGCGGGGGCACGGGGAGGTCGCGGACGAGGAGACCGCCGTTGGCGTGCGGGTTGGCGCCGAGCCGCCGTGCCCCGTCGGGGACGCAGGCGAGCACGTCCGCGACGGGCCGGCCCTCAGTGTCGAACAACTCCTCGGGCCGGTACGAACGCAGCCACGCCTCCAACTGCCGCAGGTGGTCAGGGTTCTCCCGGACGCCCGGCAGCGGCACCTGGTGGGCGCGCCAGGTGCCCTCGACCGGCACGCCGTCCACCTCGGCGGGACCGGTCCACCCCTTCGGCGTGCGCAGCACGATGACGGGCCAGTGCGCGCGCTCGGTGACGCCTTCCTCGCGTGCCCCGCGCTGCACCTCGGCGATGCGCTCCAGCGCCTCGTCGAGAGCGGCGGCCATGGCCCGGTGCACCTGGGCGGGGTCGTCGCCGCTGACGTGGAGGGGCTCGTGACCGTATCCGCGCAGCAGTGCGTCGAGCTCGGACTCCGGGAGGCGGGACAGCACCGTCGGGTTGGCGATCTTGTAGCCGTTGAGGTGCAGGATCGGCAGGACGGCCCCGTCGTGTACCGGGTCGAGGAACTTGTTGGAGTGCCAGGAGGCGGCCAGCGGCCCGGTCTCCGCCTCGCCGTCACCGATCACACAGGCGACCAGCAGGCCGGGGTTGTCGAGGGCGGCGCCGTAGGCGTGGGCGAGCGAGTAGCCGAGCTCGCCGCCTTCGTGGATCGAGCCGGGGGTCTCCGGGGCGACATGGCTGGGCACGCCGCCCGGGAACGAGAACTGCCGGAAGAGCCGTTCCATGCCCGGGGCGTCCCGCGACACGTCCGGGTAGGTCTCGCTGTAGCTGCCCTCCAGCCAGGAGTTGGCGACCACGGACGGTCCGCCGTGTCCCGGCCCCCACACGCACACCGCGTCCAGTCCCCGTTCCTTGATCACCCGGTTGAGGTGGGTGTGCACCAGGTTGAGACCGGGCGAGGTACCCCAGTGCCCCAGCAGCCGCGGCTTGATGTGCTCCGGCCGCAGCGGCTCGCTCAGCAGCGGGTTGGCCAGCAGGTATATCTGTCCTGCCGCCAGGTAGTTGGCGGCGCGCCAGTGGGCGTCCAGGGTGCGCAGTTCCTCGTCGGAAAGTACGGTGGCGTCCTGGTGTTCGACCTTGGGCATGGGTGACCCTCCGGGAGTCATCGACTAGGTCATCGGGTGGTGGAGGCGGCATGGCCGACGATGAGGCGGCAAAGCTGCCGCGCAAGGTGTACGAGCAGGAACTGCTCCGTCTTCAGACGGAGTTGGTGAAACTGCAGGAGTGGGTGCGGGCCGAGGGGGCCCGGCTGGTCGTGATCTTCGAGGGGCGCGACGCGGCGGGCAAGGGCGGCACGATCAAGCGGGTGGCCGAGCATCTGAACCCGCGCTCGGCGCGGATCGCGGCGCTGCCCAAGCCGACCGAGCGCGAGCGCACGCAGTGGTACTTCCAGCGGTACGTGGAGCAGCTGCCGGCCGCCGGGGAGATCGTGCTCTTCGACCGGTCCTGGTACAACCGGGCCGGTGTCGAACGCGTGATGGGCTTCTGCACGAAGGAGGAGCACCAACGTTTCCTGCGCCAGTGCCCGATCTTCGAGCGCATGCTGGTGGAGGACGGCATCCTGCTGCGCAAGTACTGGTTCTCGGTGAGCGACGCCGTGCAGCAGGAGCGCTTCCGGCGGCGGCTGGAGGACCCGGTACGGCGCTGGAAGCTGTCGCCGATGGACCTGGAGTCGCTCACCCGCTGGGAGGCGTACTCGCGGGCCAAGGACGAGATGCTGGTGCACACCGACGTCAGCGAGGCGCCCTGGTACGTCGTGGAGAGCGACGACAAGCGCCGGGCGCGCCTCAACATGATCGCCCACCTGCTGGGTTCCCTGCCGTACCACGAGGTGCCGCCCACGGTCCTCGAACTGCCGGAGCGGCCGGCGTCGACCGGCTACCAGCGCCCGCCGCGTGATCTGCAGACCTACGTGCCGGATCACGCGGCGACCCTCTGAGGGGCCCGTCGCCACGTTCACGGCCGCTCGGGCACGACGGCCACGGGGCAGGCGGAGCGGTGCAGGACGCCGCGGGCGACGCGGCCCAGCCGGAGTCTCGCGTGTCCTCGCTCGCGCCGGGCGCCGACCACGAGGAGGTCCGCGTCCTGCGAGGCGGCCAGGAGCACGGGGCGCGGGGCGCCCTGCACGGCGTGCCGGTACACCTCCACGGCCTTCGGGGCGTCGTGCACCGCCGTCTCCAGCGCCTCCACGGCCTGCTGCTCGTGTGTGGGGGCCGGACCGTCCTCGGGCGCCGGAGGAGCGGGCCGTGCGTGCCCGTGCGCGCGCCAGGCCCGTACGGCTTCCAGAGGCACTCCGCGCAGTTCCGCTTCCTGGAGCGCGAACCGCGCCGCCGCCGAGTCGGCGGCCCCCTCTTTGACCCCCAGAACGACGAGGCCGGGCTCGTCGGCGCGGGCCCGGTCGTCGGCGCTGCCGCGCAGCACGATCACCGGGCAGCTCGCCCGTTCGGCCACGCTCAGGCTGACGGAGCCGAGGAGCAGTTCGGCGAGGCCGCCGCGGCCGTGCGTGCCGAGCACGACGGCGGTGGCGTTCCGGCTCTCCCGCACGAGCGCGGAGGTCGGATCCTCGGGCAGCACGTCGGTGGACGTGGGCACGCCGGGCCGGCGGCGGTGGGCGCGCTGCGCGGCCGCCTCGACGATGTTCTCGGCCATCACCTGCTCCGCCGGCTTCTCCGTCAGGCCGGCGGGCGCGGCGCCCTCGAAGCGCTCCCACAGCGAGGCGTGCACCAGCCGCAGGGGCACCTTGCGGCGTGCGGCCTCGTCGGCCGCCCAGTCGACCGCCCACAGGGTGGCCTCGGAACCGTCGACACCGACCACGAGCGGGAGGTCCACCGTCCTCACCGCCCGGTGCGGACGGTGACACGGACGCCGTCTCGGCACGGGTCCGAGCGTTCCGCCGCGACCGGGTGCGCGCCGACGGTTGGTACGACCGCTGCCTTCATCGGTTCCTTCTCCTCGTGGGTCGGTCAGCCGTGGGCCACGACGGCGACGGGAGCGGTGGAGTGGTGCAGGACGGCGTGGGTGACGTGACCGACGTGGGCGCCGAAGGCGCCGCGGCGGGCCTGCCGTCCGACGACGACCAGCGAGGCCTCACGGGAGGCCTCGACCAGGCACACCGCGGGGCTGCCGCAGCGGGACTCCTCGACGACGTCCACATCCGGGAACTTCTGCCGCCACGGACCGACGGTCTCGGCCAGGGCGGCGGATTCGTGCAGCGCCGTGGCCGCGCGCGGACCGGCCTGGGCCGACGTGCCGTAACCGTGGTACGGCGCCGGTCTCCAGCATCGCACGACCCGCAGGGTCGTGGCGCGGCGGACGGCGGCGTCGAAGGCGAACCCGATCGGCGTCCCGTCGGGGTTCTCGGCGTCGAGGCCGAGGACGACGGGCCGGAACGGTGCGGCGGCGGACGGTACTCCGGCCGGGTCCTTCTCGTGCTCGTCGGCGGCCTGTTCGCCGGCCCGGACGAGCACCACGGGCCGTGCGGCGCGCGCCACCACGGCCAGGCCGACGGAGCCGAGCACGTATCCGCCGGTCCCGCCGAGCCCGCGCGTGCCGAGGACGATCATGTCCGCCGTCGCGGCGGCCCCGCACAGCACGTCGACGGGGTGACCGGTGACGTTCTCGCCGGTCACCTCGATGCCGGGGTGGCGCAGCCGGATGCCCTCGACGGACTCCCGGGGGACGCGTTCGGCCCAGTGCTGATGCGTCTCGGTTCCGAGGAACGGGGCCCGGGCCATGGGGTGGGGTGCCGGCTCCGAGACGTGCAGGACCTTCAGGGGCAGGCCGCGCAGCCCGGCCTCGCGCGCCGCCCACTCGGCGGCGGCCCGGCTCTCGGGTGAGCCGTCGAGGCCCACGGTGACGGTGCGCGGCATGACCTCCACCTCCCGGGACGGGGATCCGGCTTCAGCGTCACGTTCCGGGGGTGCGCGGGTGCAGGGGCCACTGGTCCCGGGCCGGGACCGTCCGGCCCATGGGCCTCGTGGGCGGGGCCGGGCAGTGTCGGCCCGACGGGACCTCCCCGGGGACCGAACGGACCGGTTCGCACGGCGTGTTGGTGCGGCGGTGCGCGCGGGAGCGACGCGGTCTCGCGGTGCGGGGCACCTCGGTGGATGCTGATGTCACAGGACGGAAGGCGGCACATGACCCACGATGCGCCCGTGAGCGTTCGGGGGTGGAGACGTCTGCTGCCCGGCCTCGGCGTCCTCCTCGGCTACCGCCGCTCCTGGCTGAGGGGGGACCTGCTGGCCGGCGTGACCGTGGCCGCGTACCTCGTGCCGCAGGTCATGGCGTACGCGGGTGTCGCCGGGCTCTCTCCGGTCGCCGGGTTGTGGGCGATCCTGCCGGCCCTCGGGCTGTACGCGCTGCTCGGCTCCTCACGTCTGCTCTCGGTGGGGCCCGAGTCCACCACCGCCCTGATGACCGCCACCGTCGTCGGTCCGCTCGCCGCAGGATCCTCGGGACGCTACGCCGCGCTCGCCGCGGCCCTCGCGGTCACGGTCGGACTGCTGTGTCTGGTGGCGCGGGCGGTCCGCCTGGGGTTCCTCGCCGACCTGTTCTCCCGGCCCGTCCTGATCGGCTATCTCGCGGGCGTAGCCCTGATCATGATGGTGGATCAGCTGCCGAAGCTGACCGGCGCGGGCACGACCGGCACCGGCTTCTTCCCCCGGTTGTGGTCCTTCCTCGGGAATCTGCCCGACGCCCGGCCGGCCACCGTCGTCCTGTCCGCGGCCACGCTCGTCCTCCTGTTCGTGGTGGCACCACGGTTCCCCGCGGTGCCCGGACCGCTGCTCGCCGTCGTGCTCGGCACCGCCGCCGTGATGGCCTTCGATCTCGATCACCGGTACGGCGTCCAGGTGATCGGCGAGGTCCCGTCGGGGCTGCCCGGCCTCGCCGTGCCCGACCTGGGCGAACTGCCCCGGCTGGTGCTGCCCGCCCTCGGTGTCCTCCTCGTCGCGTACACCGACTTCGTCCTCACCGCCCGCGCCTTCGCCGACCACGACGACGAGGGGCCGGGGCTGGACGCCAACCAGGAGTTCCTCGCGCTCGGCGCGGCGAACCTGGGTGCGGGGGCCGTGCACGGCTTCCCGGTCAGCAGCAGCGCCAGCCGCACCGCCCTCGCCTCCTCGGCGGGCGCCCGGAGCCAGGCGTACTCCCTGGTCGCCGGGGCGGTCGTACTGGCCGTGCTGCTCCTCCTCAGCCCGCTGCTCACCCGCACCCCGTCCGCCGTGCTGGGGGCACTCGTGGTCTACGCGGCGATCCGCCTGATCGATCTGGCGGGCTTCCGCCGGCTGGCGTCCTTCCGGCGGCGCGAACTCATGCTCGCGCTCAGCTGTCTCGCGGGCGTCCTCGCCCTGGGCATCCTGTACGGGGTGCTGGTCGCCGTGGGGCTGTCCGTGGCGGAGCTGCTGACCCGGGTGGCGCGTCCGCACGACGCGGTGGAGGGGCTGGTGCCGGGGATGGCGGGCATGCACGACGTCGACGACTATCCGCAGGCGCGCACCGTTCCCGGCCTCCTCGTCTACCGCTACGACTCGCCCCTCTTCTTCGCCAACGCCGAGGACTTCCGCCGCCGGGCCCTGGCCGCCGTCGACGAACAGACCGAGCCCGTCCGCTGGTTCGTCCTCAACGCCGAGGCCAATGTCGAGGTGGACATCACCGCGCTCGACGCCGTCGACGCCGTACGCCGCGAACTGACCGACCGGGGGATCGTGTTCGCCCTGGCCCGCGTCAAGCAGGACCTCCTCGGCGATCTGACGGCGTACGGACTCGCCGAGTCCGTCGGGCCGGACCTCATCTTCCCGACGCTGCCCACCGCCGTGGCCGCCTACCGGACATGGTGCGGCGACCGGTGAGCGGCCGGGTTCCGCGGTGCGAGTGGGGCCGGTCGGCCCTGGTGCATCCGGCCCATGCGAGCAATGATCGTGAGGGAGGGTCCACAGTCCGTCCGCCGTCGGGGAACCAGGGGTCGTCATGACCGAGCCAGGCAGTTTCACGGAGCAGAACCCCATCCGCGTGTTCCTGCTGGACGACCACGAGGTCGTACGCCGCGGGCTCACCGACCTGCTGGACTCGGAGCCGGACATCTCGGTGATCGGGGACGCCGACACGGTCGAGCACGCGCTCACCCGCGGGCCGGCGCTGCGCCCGGACGTCGCGGTGCTGGACGTCCGTCTCCCGGACGGCGACGGCATCACGGTCTGCCGCGAGCTGCGCAGCCGGATGCCGGACCTGGCCTGCCTGATGCTGACGTCGTTCGACGACGAGGACGCCCTGCTCGACGCGATCATGGCGGGGGCCGCGGGCTATGTCCTCAAACAGATCAACGGCTCCGACCTGGTCTCGGCGGTGCGCACCGTCGCCTCGGGACAGTCCATGCTGGATCCCGCGACGACGGCCCGCCTGATGCGTTCCCTGCGCGCCGATCCGGCCGAGAGCCCCGGTGTGCCGCCCGAGCTGGCGAGTCTGTCCCCGCGCGAGCGGGAGATCCTCGTCCTGATCGGTGACGGGCTCACCAATCGTGAGATCGGCGAGCGGCTCTTCCTTTCGGAGAAGACGGTCAAGAACCACATCTCCCGGCTGCTGGCCAAACTGGGGGTGCAGCGCCGGGTCCAGGCCGCGGTGCTCGCCTCGCATCTGGAGCAGCAGCCGCAGGCCGTCGACCGTCCGGCCAGATGACAGGACCGCCACGCTCCCGGCGGCGACGTCACGTGGCGTCCGCGGGGCGGTTGACGCGATACACGTCGCGCACACAGAGGTTGAGGGCCGCGGCCGCGACGACGAGTCCGGCGCACGCCACGAGGATCGTCCGGTTGTCCCACACGCCGGACGCGAGGGCGGTGATCAGGTAGCCGAGGGGGATGGCGAGGAGTTCCCCCACGCTGTTGAACGCGCTCATCCGGCCCTGCTCGGCCTGCGGCACATGGTGCTGGAAGGCCGTGGTCCAGGCGACGATGGCGACATCGAGGCCGATGCCGGCGAGCAGGGCCGCCGACAGCACGAACGGCAGCGGCAGCCCCCGGCCCAGGGCGAACAGCGGGACGGCGAGCACGGAGCTCGCCATGACCGCCACGGTGAGCAGGCGGTACGGCTTCCAGCGCAGGCACACGAGCGTTCCTACGAGCAGGCCCGAGGCGAAGGCCGCCTGGACGAGTCCCCAGTCGCGGGCCCCGTCGTAGGCTTCCGCCGCGACGAGCGGCCCGAGGAGCTGGAAACCGGCCAGCCAGGCGGCCACGAGGACCGTTCCGGCGGCCGTGTAGGTCCACAGCCAGGTGCGCGACCAGAAACCGCGCCACCCCGCGCGCAGATCGTCCAGGGCGCTGTGCGCGGTCGGCGGCGCGACCAGCCGCAGGCCGCGCAGGAGCACGGCCGCGACGGCGAAGGTGAGCGCGTCCCACGCCAGGGCCCAGGCCGGTCCTGCCGTCGCGACGACGAGACCGCCGACGACGGGTCCGAGCACCTTGACCACGTTGCTCGGCAGTCTGAGCAGGGCGTTCGCCTGCTGGAGGTGCTCCGCGGGGATGATCTGGCCCACCGCGCCCTGGGCGGCGGGCCTGGTGAAGGCCACGGCGGTTCCGGACGCGAAGCCGCAGAGGGCGATGGACGTCGTGGTCGCGTGGCCCGTGGCGACGGTCACGGCCAGTGCTCCCTGCGCGGCGGCGGCCAGCAGGTTGCCGAGGAAGAGGATCCGGCTCCGGGACATCCGGTCCGCGAGGACTCCGCCGATCAGCAGGAAGACGACGGTCGGAACGGTGTTCATGGCGAGCACGATGCCGAGGGCTCCGGCGCCGCCGCCCTGCTCGATCACGGAGTAGGCGAGCGCGAGGGGAGCCATGGCGGACCCGGTGACGGAGATCAGGTTGGCGAGGACGAACCGCCGGAAGGCCGGGACCCTCAGTGGGGCGCTGCGGATCGTCGGTGAGTCTGCCGCGGTCTTCATGATCTCCCTCGTGCTCGGCGCGGCGAGCACCTTAGTGCAGCGCCTGGCCGACGGGACGTCGCGCCCCGGCAGGGGCGACGGTATCCGGCCGTCCTCGGCGGCCCGCGGGCACGGCGACGGCCCTTCCGCGCTTCAGGTCCGCGCGGCCGGGATCCCCGTCCGGCCGCGCGGCCGGCCCCGAACGGGCGAGTCCCCGACGGGGATTCCGTCGGGGACTCGTCGTGCCACCGGACTGCGACGTGCTCGGGAAGGGGGAAGGATGAGCCGGCCTGGCCGCCTATTCGACCGTGGCCCAGTCGAGCGTGCGCTCCACCGCCTTCTTCCAGTTGGCGTATCCCTCCGCCCGCTGTTCGTCCGACCACTGGGGCTCCCAGCGCTTGGACTCCTGCCAGTGGGTGCGCAGTTCGTCGGTGTCCCGCCAGAATCCGGTGGCGAGCCCCGCCGCGTAGGCGGCGCCGAGCGCCGTGGTCTCGGCCACCACGGGCCGGCTGACCGGTACGCCGAGAACGTCGGCCTGGATCTGCATGCACAGGTCGTTGGCCGTGACACCGCCGTCGACCTTGAGGACGTCCAGGTGGACTCCGGAATCCTGCTCCATGGCCTCGACGACGTCGCGGCTCTGGTAGCAGATGGCCTCCAACGTGGCACGGGCCAGATGGCCGTTGTCGTTGTAGCGGGCGAGCCCGACGATCGCGCCGCGGGCGTCGGAGCGCCAGTACGGGGCGAACAGGCCCGAGAACGCGGGCACGAAGTACACGCCGCCGTTGTCCTCGACGGTGCGGGCCAGGGTCTCGCTCTCGGCCGCGTTCTTGATGATCTTCATCTGGTCGCGCAGCCACTGCACCGCGGACCCGGTGACCGCGATGGAGCCCTCCAGGGCGTAGACCGCCGGGCTGTCGCCGAACTGGTAGGCCACGGTGGTGAGCAGGCCGTGCCGTGAACGGACCAGCTCCGTGCCGGTGTTGAGCACCAGGAAGTTGCCGGTTCCGTAGGTGTTCTTGGCCTCCCCCGGCGAGTAGCAGACCTGTCCGACGGTGGCCGCCTGCTGGTCGCCGAGCACTCCGGTGATGGGGATGGCGGCCTGCAGCGGCCGGGTGGTCCGCGTCACGCCGTAGGCCTCACGGTGGGACGAGGGGTTGATGGTCGGCAGCATCGAGCGCGGGATGCCGAAGAACCCCAGCAACTCGTCGTCCCAGTCGAGGGTTTCCAGGTCCATCAGCATCGTGCGGCTGGCGTTGGTCACGTCGGTCGCGTGGATGCCGCCGTGCGGGCCGCCGGTCAGGTTCCACAGCACCCAGCAGTCCGTGTTGCCGAAGAGGGCGTGTCCCTGCTCCGCCGCCTCCCGGACGCCGTCGACGTTCTCCAGGATCCACTGGATCTTGCCGCCCGAGAAGTACGTCGCCGGTGGCAGCCCCGCCTTGCGGCGGATGATGTCGCCCTGGCCCGAGCGTTCCAGGGCCGCAGCGATGGAGTCGGTGCGGGTGTCCTGCCAGACGATGGCGTTGTAGTAGGGACGGCCGTTGCGCGGGTCCCAGACGACGGTGGTCTCGCGTTGGTTGGTGATGCCGATCGCCGCCAGGTCCTCCGGGGAGAGGTTGCCGTGCCGCAGGGCGTTCTGCATCACCGAGTTGGTGCGTTCCCAGATCTCCACCGGGTCGTGCTCCACCCAGCCGGAGCGCGGAAGGATCTGGGCATGCTCCAGCTGGTGCTTCGCCACCTCGTTGCCGGCGTGGTCGAAGATCATGAATCGAGTGCTGGTGGTCCCTTGGTCCACCGCGCCCACGAAGTCCGCCATGGTGTGCCGCCTCTTGTCCGGGGGTCAGTCCTTGGAGGCCGGGACGCGTCCTGGGGGCTCCGGCTCAGCCGTGGGCAGGAACCTGCCGATGAAGAGCTTGTAGATGCCCGCGCCGAGCAGTCCGCCGATCAGCGGGCCGACGATGGGCACCCAGAAATAGAGTTGGCCGTACTGATCTCGCCATGCTCCGCCGTATCCCGTGATGAAACTGGCCAGCCGGGGGCCGAAGTCACGCGCCGGGTTGATCGCGTAGCCCGCGAGGGTGCCCCAGGCCATACCGATGGCCACGACGACCAGACCGATGATGAACGGGCCCATGTTGGCGCCGGGCGGCGTGTTGAGCAGGTCCGTGATCGCCATGATCAGCAGCAGCAGGATGGCGGTGCCGATGATCTGGTCACGGAAGGCGCCCCACTCGTGGACCGGCAGGTTGGTGTTTCCGTTGGCGGGCAGCGTCGAAAACACGAACTGGGTCTTGACGGTGTGCCCGGGGTCCACCTTGGCCAGGGCTTCGGTGTAGTTCCAGCGAACGACGAGGGCTGCCACGAAGGCGCCGGCCGTCTGGGCCACGACGTAGGGCGCCACCTTCTTCCAGGGGAACCCCTTGAAGGTGGCCAGGGCCACGGTGACCGCCGGGTTGAGGTGCGCACCGCTCAGCCGTGCCGCGACGTAGACACCCATCGTGACGCCGATGCCCCACGCCCAGGCGATGCTGTCGTGGTTGCCGAGGCCGCCCGGTGGGACCGTGAGCCCTCCACCGGCGACCACTTGGGCCACCACGCCGGCGCCGAAGAGGATGAGGATCATGGTGCCGAGGAACTCGGCCGACATCTCGCCGACCAACCCGAGCCTTTTAAGTCGATCAGCCATGGAAGCCCGCTTTCCCGCCGGCCACATGTGACCGGCCGTCGACTGCCGGAGCTCTAACGGCATCAGGATAGGTCGATTCGGAATTAACCGCACAAGAGTTGAAATTCCTTCTAAAACAGACGTCTGTCGGTGTGCGGCCGGTCCGGAGGCCTCCACCACACCCGGAACGGCGGGGTGGCACAACCCGACCGCAACCGCCATTCGGCCCGCGCACCTGTCCGTGCGTGTACGCCAATCGGGTGGCCACGGACGGCAACCCGGCCGACCGGCGCACCGGCCCGAGGCACTCCCGCCGCACGCAACCGGCCGGTCCCCTCGCATGCGCGGCGCGAGCTCCCGCGGGCCGCGCACGCCGGGCCGCACGCCCGCACCCGTGTGACCCGGAATGCACCCCGGGCCTGACTTTCCCTCAGCGCCTCTGCCTGTGGCTGTGGCTGCGCCTCTGTCTGTGTCCTGCCTGTGCCTGTGCCTGTGCCTGTGCCTGTGCCTGTGGGGCAGGCAACCCCTCGGTCTCCGCTCCCGTCCTCGTGGGGCGAAGAGCGTCCCGCGATGTCTCCGGGACGCACGGGGGAGCAGACCGACCACGAGGAGAAGCAATTGATCCGATTCCGGCGAACAGGGGTCGTGGCTGCCGCGTTACTCGCGGCGGTCGCGGCATCGCCCGGACCGGCACAGGCCCAGCAGCCGTCGGCCGGTTCCATACGCTCCGACGCCACCACGGCCACCGCGGATTCCGACCGACGGCTTCCGGACGGCTGGCGGATCACCGGGGAGGGCGTGGCGGCTCGACTCGTCTGGCGCGCGGACGCGCCGGTGCCGCCCAGCGACTCCGGTGTCGTCTTCTACAGCGGGGACGAGCCCCTCGGCAGGCCCCATGAGTCGCGGGACGGACGGACGTTCCGCCTCCCGCTGCGCGGCATCGGCGCCGAGCGGCTGACCGACCTGCGGGCCAGATCCGGTGAACGCCGTCTGGACGCCCCGGAGGAGGAGAAGGGCGGGCGCGACCGCCGGCCGGGCCTCGCGGCGACACCGCCCGTCCGGCCTCCGGCCGCCCCGGTCGACCCCGGCAGACCGGGCCCGTACCGGACCGTGACGGGAGAGTACGCGCTCCACCCCGTACGGCTGCCCGGATTCGCCGCGCCGGTGGAGATGCGCGCGGTGGTGGTCGCGCCCACCACGACGGCCCCGGGGCACCGCCCCCTCGCCCTGTTCCTGCACGGCCGCCACGGCACGTGCTTCACGGGCCGCGACGACATCACCGGCGACTGGCCGTGCCCGGCCGGCACGAAGCCGGTCCCCAGTCACCGCGGCTATCTGCGGGCGCAGAAACTGCTGGCCTCGCAGGGATACGTGACGGTGTCCGTCTCCGCCAACGGTGTCAACGGGCAGGACCACGTGGCGGAGGACGGTGGCGCGCAGGCCCGGTCGTCGCTGGTGCGGCAGCACCTGGCCCGCTGGGCGGACTGGGCCGCGCACCGGTCCTCGGCACCGCGGATCGTGCGCGGCGCGGCGCCCGCCGATCTCTCACGCGTCCTGCTGGTGGGCCACTCGCGCGGCGGTGAGGGAGTCAACCGGGCGGCGACCGACAGCCTGTTCCGCGCGCCCGCCGCCCAGGACGGCTACCGGGGCCCGGTACGCTGGCACATCCGCGGCACCGTGCTGATCGGCCCCACGCTCTTCGGGCAGAACCCGGCCCCCGACGTGCCCTCGATGACGATATTGCCCGGCTGCGACGGCGACGTGTCCGACCTCCAGGGCGAGATGTACGTGGACGGCACGCGCGGCGTCGGTCGCGGCGCGGCCCTGCACAGCGCGGTCTACATGGTCGGCGCCAACCACAACTACTTCAACAGCGAGTGGACACCGGGCCAGGCGCAGGCACCGGCCGAGGACGACTTCTGGTCCGGGGACGAGCCGGACCGGGTGTGCTCGCGCTCTGCGCCGACCAGGCTGACGGCACGACAGCAGCAGGCCGCCGGTGCGACCTACCTGGCCGCGGCGGCACGGGTGTTCGTCGCCGGTGACGACCGGGTCCGGCCGCTGCTCGACGGATCGAACCGGCGTGCGCCCTCGGCGGGCCCCGCGCGGGTGCTCACGCACGCGGTCGGCGGACGCCGCACACCGGCGTTCCTGCCGGACGCCCGGGTCACCGTGGACGGCGGACGGCTCTGCAACCAGGTGGACACCCACGTGGACACCGCCTGCCTCGGACCCGGCGAGCGGGGCGGCTCCCCGCACTTCGTGATGTGGGAGACATCGAAGGAGCCCGGCCGGCACGCCGTGGCACTGCACTGGACGGCGCCCGGCACCACGACGCGCGTCCGTGCGGCGCACGCCGTGGACGTGGCCGCGTCCGACGCGCTGGCGCTGCGGGTGATCGTGCCGCCCGACAGCACGGACACCCGACTCGATGTGGCGGTCGCCGACGCCTCGGGCCGTCGGGCCGTTCTGGGGCGGCTGGAGCTCGACGGGCTGCCGGGGACGGATCGCACCGCCTCCTTCTGGGGGCAGGAGGTCCGCGTGCCGCTGGCCGCCGCCACCCGCGCGGGGCTCGATCTGCGCAGGGTGACGGTCCTGGAGCTGGTGCCGCGCAGCCGGTCGGGACAGGCGTGGCTGATGGACGCCTGGGGCTGGCGTGCCGGGCTGCCCGCCGTCGGGGCGGCCGAGATGCCCCGTGTCGACGTGGGCCGACTGTCGGTCGCCGAGGGCGACTCGGGCACACGGACCTATCACGTGCCGGTGTCCGTGTCCGGGCACGGCAGGGGAACGGTCCGGCTGTTCGTCGCCGATCCGACGACCGGCGAGGCGACCGCGCGCGAGGTGACCGTGCGGCCCGGCGGCCACGGCGTCGACGTACGGGTCCGGGTGCGGGGCAACACCCGCTTCGGCTACGACGTCACGCACGACGTGTTCGTGAAGGCGGTCCGGGGGGCGGTGGTCGGCGCGCATCTCGGCGGCGTCGTCGCGGTGAACGACGACCCGGCGCCCGCCGTCCGGGTCACTCCGGTCTCCGACCAGGTCACCGAGGGCCGGAGCCTGAAGTGGAAGGTGTCCCTGTCCGAGGTGGCCGACGCGGACATCCAGGCCTACTTCGGTGTCCTTCCCGTCACGAGCGGCACCGAACTGTCCACCACGGACGTCGACCCGCGGTGGCTGCGGGACCACTCCGGCGCGCAGCCTCAGCCGTCACGGCCGCTGTCGTCGGTGGCGGAGCTGTACGTCTTCGTCGACGTGCCCGCAGGGCACACCGGCGCCGAACTGACCCTTCCCACCGTCGTGGACCGGGTGGCCGAGCCGGAGGAGACGGTGCGCCTGCGGTCGACGGTCTACGACGACACCGGCGCGCCGCACGAGGGGACGCCGTTCACCGGGAAGGTGCGCGACGCGTCGTAGGACCGCCGTCGCCGCTCGCGCGGCCGGCCGGGGCGGACGCCCGGGCCGGCCGCGCGAGGACACCTCGGTGCCCGGGCCCGCGCCGGTCAGCTCGGCGTGCGGCGCAGGACCAGGCAGACGAACCCGAAGCAGTCCCGGTAGACACGCAGCCACTCGGACCGTCGCTCGGTGGCCGTGGCCAGCGCCTGGGCGCTGTCCGGGTCGGCGGGGTGGTCGAGGGCCCAGGAGGCGAGCGAACCCCAGCAGGCCCACTCGTAGTCGTCCAGCTCCCGGCGGGTGCTGACGTGTCCGTGGACCGGGGTCCAGCCGTCGGCGACGACCCGCTCCACCGTGGTGGCCAGGTCGTCGTACTCCCCCAGCATCTCGACCGCATCCGGAGAGGGCTCCCGGTCCCAGAAGGCCTCGCCGATCAGCACGCGCCCGCCCGGCGCAAGGTGTCGGCGTGCGGCGGCCAGGGTGGGCAGCAGGCCGCCGAACGCGTGGGTGGCACCGACACTGAGCACGAGGTCGAACGGGTGCGACGAGGAGAAGTCCGAGGCCGGCAGGTGATGGAGTGCCAGCCGCTCCCCGACGTCCCGTGCGGTCGCACCCCGGCGCGCCCGGGCCAGTGCCTCCTCGGACGTGTCGACGCCCTCGGCGCGCAGCCGCGGGTTGCCGGCCAGGGCGCGCAGCAACCACTCGCCTCCGCCGCAGCCGAGGTCCAGCACGCGCTCGTCGCCGCGCGGCAGGGCTCGTTCCAGTAGTCGGCGCACGGATTCGTCGTCGAGCGGCGCCTTGATCGGGTGGTCGGCGTGGGCGATGCCGGACAGTTGTTCGCGATTCACCGGCGCAGCCTGTCAGCGGTCGGCGCCGCGCGCACCCGTATTTCCCGCTCGTGCCGCACGCGAGGCGGCTGTTCCGCTCGTGCCGCACGCGGCGCGGCCGTTCCGCACGTGCCGTACCCGGGGCGGCCGTTCCGCACGTGCCGTACCCGGGGGCGGCTGTTCCACAGGTGCCGTACGCGCGAGGGCGATCCGCCGACGGGAGCAGGCGTCGACCGGCGCGGGCGTTCTACGGAGTCCTCGGGGCCACGACGGTTCCGGGCGGGGAGGACGCTTCGAGCGGGAACGTGAGGGTGAAGGCCGTGGAACCCGGCCGGCTGACGAGTTCGAGGACGCCGCCGTGGGCGGTGACGAGCGACCGCGCCACCGCGAGACCCAGGCCGCTGCCGCCGCGGTCGCGGCTGCGGGCCTTGTCGACGCGGTAGAAGCGGTCGAAGACGCGTTCCTGGTCGGCGGCCGGTATGCCGGGTCCCGCGTCGGAGACGCGCACGACCGTGGTGCCCGAGGAGACGGACAGTTCCAGGTGCACCTCCGTGCCGGGCGGGGTGTGCACGGCGGCGTTGGTGAGCAGGTTGTCCAGCACCTGCCGGACGCGCAGCGGGTCGAGTGTCAGCGGCACCGGGTCGGCGCCGACCACCGCGGTCAGTCTGTGGTCCGGGTGCCCGGCGCGGAAGGTGTCCGCCGCCTCGCGGGTGAGCTCCGCCAGATCGCCCTCCTCCAGGCGCAGCGGCGTCTCCACCTCGGCGGCGTCGAGGCGGGCGAGCAGCAGCAGGTCGTCGAGGAGCACGCCCATCCTGGCCGCCTCGGCGCGCAGCCGGGCCAGATGTCCGTCCCGCTCCTCGGGGGCGTTGGCGGCGGCGTACTGGAAGAGGTCGGCGTACCCGCGCACCGACATGAGCGGGGTGCGCAGTTCGTGCGAGGCGTCGGCGACGAACCGGCGCAGCCGCTGTTCTGCCTCGGTGCGGACGGCGAGGGAGTCGTCGATGTGTTCCAGCATGGTGTTGAGGGCGGTGCGCAGTTCCTCGACCTCCGGGCCGCCCCTGCCGCCGCCGGCGCGCACCGGGAGGCGGGCGGAGCCGGTCAGGTTGTGCGAGGTGATGGCGCGGGCCGTGTGCGTCATGTCGCTGATCGGCCGCAGTCCGCGGCGCAGCACCGCCCGGCCGAGGACGACGAGCGCCAGCAGCGCGAGCGCGAAGGCGACGACCTGGACCGCGATCAGCTGGCGCATGGTGCCCTGGAGGTCCGCCATGGGCGCCGCGGTGACCAGCACCACGCCGGGTTCGACCTCGCAGGCGCGCAGCTTGTAGTCGCCCTCCCTTGCCAGCCGCACGGTGCGGACGATGTGCTCGGTGCCCTTGGGCGGGAGCGACTGGGCGGCGGCGGCGAGTTCGGCGGTGTCGGCGGGCACGTCGGCGGGCCTGCGCAGGACGGCCGTGCCGTCGGAGACGTCGTACACGGCGGTGAACCAGCCGTAGTAGGGGCGGCGCTGCACGGTGCCGTGGGCGGCGGCGTCCTTGGACTGGGTGATCTGGACGAGCTGGAGCTGCTCGGCGAGCTGGCGTTCCAGGTAGTCGCTCATGTAGGTCGTCAGGGCTGTGCCGACGACCGCGAACACCACGAGGGACAGCACGCCCATGCCCAGGGCGAGCCGGGTGCCCAGGCGCAGCCGGCGGTAGGCGTCGCGCGGCCGTCCGGCGGCACCGCGCCCGGGGCTGGTCACTCCGCGACCTGCCGCACCACGTATCCGACGCCCCGCACGGTGTGGATGACGGGCACGCCGCTGTCGTCGAGCTTGCGGCGCAGCCGGCTGACGACCAGCTCGACCACGTTGGAGCGGCCGCCGAAGCCGTACTGCCAGACGTGGTCGAGGATCTGCGCCTTGGTCAGCACGGTCGGCGACTTGCGCATCAGATAGCGGAGCACCTCGTACTCGGTCGGGGTGAGGGTGAGCAGCCGGTCGCCGCGCCGCACCTCGCGGGTGCCCTCGTCCATCGTCAGGTCGGCGACCCGCAGCACGGAGCGCTGGAAGCCGGGGCCCGCGCTGCGCCGCAGCACGGTCCGCAGCCGTGCCATGAGTTCCTCCACGGCGAACGGTTTGACCAGGTAGTCGTCGCCGCCTCGGGTGAGGCCCGCGACCCGGTCGGCGACTCCGTCGCGGGCGGTGAGGAAGACGACGGGCACCATCGTCCCGGACTGCCGGAGCCGGTCCAGGACGGCGAATCCGTCCAGGCCGGGCAGCATCAGGTCGAGGACCACGATGTCGGGGTGGAACTCGGACGCCCTGCGCAGCGCGTCCTCGCCGGAGTACGCCGTGACGGCGTCCCAGCCCTCGTAGCGGGCGACCGTCGCGACGAGGTCGGCGATGGGCGGGTCGTCGTCCACGACCAGGAGGCGCACTTTTTCCACCCGCTCATACTGCGTCACACGTCCGGCGGCGCCATACCCCGGGCCTGCGGTGATCCACATCGATGAGGAGTCGAAAGTCGGCCGACAGGATGTGGCCCGTGGCCGTTCGGCGGCCGAACGGCCACGGAGCCACCGTGTGCATCAGGAGGTCAGGGCCGATCGGCGATGCGGTGCGCCAACCAGACAAGGGCGAGCGGCATCCGGTACTCGACGGCGTGATGGCCGCCTTCGAACAGCTCGAAGTGCACGTTGTCGTCGGCCACTCCGACGTCGGCAAGCACGTCGCGGAAGGCCTGCGCGCCCAGGTCGAGGAACCACTCGTCGTGAGTGCCGGCGTCGATCCAGATGCCGTGCTGGGAGCGAAGGGCTTCGGCGTGTGTGGCTGCCATTCGTACGGGATCCCAGGCCAGCCAACGCCGCCACTCGTCCTCGCGCAGGGCGCCGGTGCGCGGGTCGAACGGGAGGGTGGGGCCGCCGTCAGGGCCGGGAGAGAAGCAGGCGGAGACACCGAGGATCTCCAGGAGGTTCAGGTCCTCCTCCTTGGTGAAGGCGACCCGCGAGCGGAAGTCGTCCCACCAGCGGAAGATGTCGCCGCCGTAGGGCCTCAGCTGGCGTGCCGCAGTGAGGAAGTGCGGATGGTACTGGGCCTCGGACAGCGAGTCGCCGGAGTGGGTGGCAAAGGCGCCGAACAGGTCCGGACGGAGCATGGAAGTGATCGCGGCACCGAGGCCGCCGCTGGACTTGCCCGCGATGGCTCGGTGGTCGCGCACGGGGAGCGTGCGGTAGCGGGCGTCGACATACGGCACGACCTCCTCGCACAGATAGGAGTGGTAGCGGCCGGTACCGGGCGAGTCGATGAACTGGCTGCCGCCGTAGGTGGTCCAGGCGTCCACGAACACCAGCAGCATCCCGGGCGCCTCGCCGCGGGCGAAGATCTCGTCGGCGAGCTCGGGAACAGGCCGCCGGAAGGCCATGCGGTTGCGCCAGATCGGCAGCGTTCCCGCATAGCCGAGCAGCAGATACGTGACGGGGTAGCGGCGTTCGGGCGCGTCGTCGTAGCCGGGCGGGGTGTAGACCCACAGCGGGCGTCGGGGCGGATCGTCGAGGGGATTGCCGCGGAGTAACGCGCTGTCTATGACGTGTTCGTCGAGGCGGCCGGCAAGCGTGAGGGTCGACATGCCTCGGGACGTTACTACGATTTCAAAATATCTGAATGCGTAATTTCTGGAGAGTAGGGTGTTGCCGTGACATCACGGCAATCGGCGGGATCGGCGCGACCACGGGACTCGATCGACCGGCACATCGCCCGCTGGAGACAAGAAGTTCCCGGCCTGGTACCGGAGTTGGAAGGCGCTGTCACCCGCATGCAGACGCTCGTGCGGCATCTGCGGCGGAAGAAGGAAACCGCTCTGGCACGGCACGGCCTCAAGCTGTGGGAGTACGAGATCCTGTGGCGCCTGCGCTCGGCGGGCGAGCCCTACCGCATGGCACCGACACGTCTCGCGCAGGGACTCGGCATCCACCCCGCGACCCTCACCAACCGCCTCGACCGCCTCCAGTCGGCGGGCCTGATCACCCGCGAACACGCACCCGAGGATCGCCGCAGCCTCCTCGTCGGCCTGACTCCCGACGGAGCCCAGGTGTGGGCGGCGGTGATCGACGACCAGCGGGAGGCCGAAGACACACTGTTCTCATCCCTGACCAAGGGGGAGTTGAGTCGTCTGGCAGCCCTCCTTCGGACTGTGGCCCTCGCGGTCGAGGAGGACGGCCCGCCGCTCATGCCGGACATCGACTGACCGATGACACAGTGGCTCGCGCTCTGAGCGCCGATCGGGCGCTCACCTCGCCCGGCCTTGATCGAGCGGTAGGTGCAGGGGTTGAACCTCAAGCCTACTGAGCCGCGACAGGACCGCTGCAGGACACCACGCCGCCTCCCACGAACCCGCGAGCAGGTCGAGTCCCTCGGCCACCAAGGACGCCGCGTCCAGGCCTGTGCTGTTCCGGGTGAAGTGGGGCGAGCCTGCCGCGCGGTCGGTGCGCCCCGGCAGGAACTGGCGGTCCATCAGCGCCCGGTTCAGGGCCCGAACGGAGATGGTGGTCACGACAGCCGCACCGGGACATTGCCCCGGTTGGAACCCCGCAGCAGGGAGAGGAACGTCTGCGGCACGTCCTCGATCCCGCCCTCGACCACTGTCTGCGGGTAGACGAAGCGGCCCTCGTTCAGCCAGGTGCTGAAGTGCTCGCGCCAGGCCGCGATCCGATCGGGCGTGTGGTGGCAGGAGAACGGCAGCAGCTCGACGCCCTTGGCCTCGGCCGCGGCGCGATCGGGCTGCGGAAAGCGCTGCGCCGCGTCGCCGCGCCGGGGCCGCCCGCCCGTGTCCGACGGCCGGCCCCGGCGCGCCGGCCGGCGGACCTCAGAAGGGGTAGTGGGCGTGCTGGGTGGCGATGGTGACCCAGCGGGTGCTGGAGAACGCCTCGATGCCCCAGCGTCCGCCGAAGCGCCCGTAGCCGGAGGCCTTGACGCCGCCGAAGGGCGCGTGCGGTTCGTCGGCCACGGACTGGTCGTTGATGTGCACGATGCCGGTGCGGACGCGACGGGCCACCGCCAGGCCGTGGGTGGCGTTCTCGGTGATGATGCCGCAGGTCAGACCGTTTTCGGTGTCGTTGGCGAGGGCGATCGCGGTGTCGTCGTCGGTGAACGTCTCGACCACGCAGACCGGGCCGAAGGCCTCGGCGTAGTACAGGTCCGCCTCCTTCGGCACATCGGTCAGCACGGTCGCCGGGTGCACCGCCCCCTCGGGCGCACCACCGCCGACGAGCGCCCTGGCGCCCCGGTCCACGGCGTCCCGGACCAGTCCGGCCACCCGCTCGGCCGCCGCGCGGGTGACGAGCGGCCCGACGACGGTGTGCGGGTCCGACGGGTCACCGGCCCTGAGCGCGGACACCTTCGTGGCCAGCTTGGCGGTGAACTCCTCGGCCAGCGACGCGTGGACGAGGACGCGGTCGCCGGACATGCAGATCTGCCCGGCGTTCATGAACACGCTGAAGGCGACGGCGTCCACCGCGTAGTCCACATCGGCGTCCGCGAGCACGATGACGGCGTTCTTTCCGCCCAACTCCAGTACGGCGGGCTTGAGATGGCGCGCCGCCCGCTCGCCGATGATCCGGCCGACGCCGGTCGAGCCGGTGAAATTGACCGCCCGCACGCGTGGGTCGGCGATCAGGGTCTCGGCGATCTCGGGGGCGTCCTCGGGGGCGTTGGTGACCACGTTCAGGACGCCGTCGGGCAGCCCGGCCTCGCGCAGCACGTCGGCGACGAGGAGCCCGCAGGCGATCGGGGCGTCCTCGCTGGGCTTGACGACGACGGTGTTGCCCGCGGCGAGCGGCGCCGCCACGGCCCGTACGCCGAGGATGACGGGCGCGTTCCAGGGCGCGAACGCGGCGACCACGCCGAGCGGTTCACGCACGGCAAGACCCAGCACTCCCTCCTCCTGGGCGCTGAGCACTTCGCCGCGCGGCGCGGTGATCGCGGCCGCGGCCTCGCGCAGGATGCCGGCCCCGAGCGCCACGTTGAAGTGCGCCCAGGGCCGGGTTCCGCCGGCCTCGCGGGCCATCACGTCGGCCACCTGCTCACCGCGCGCGTCCAGCAGATCGGCGGCCCTGAGGAAGATCGCGCGACGTGCGAACGGATCGAGCGCGGCCCACTCGGGAAAGGCGGCGTCCGCCGCGTCCACGGCCCGCCGCACGTCCTCGGGTCCGGCGGCGGCGACGGACGCGTACACCTCGCCCGTGTAGGGGGCGACGTCGTCGGTGGTGCGGCCGGACGCGGCGGGCACGTCCTTGCCGCCGATCAGCAGGTCTCGGGTGATGCTCATGTGCGGGTTCCTTCGGTACGTGGCTTCGACGGCACGCGCTGGCCCGTGGGGCAGGTTCACCTGTCTGTTCGCCCAGTGAAATTTCATTCACGATCCTTCCCTCCGGATTCTGCTACCGCGCAGGCGGAGTATCAAGGGGTCCGGGCGGCTCGCCGCGGGAAGCCCGGGGCCGGCCACCGCGCCCGGCTTCCCCTCGAGGTCACCTGCCACAATGGCAGCAAGGCAGGTGTTCGGCAGAACCTGCCGCGGACGACGGAGGAGCCTCGTGCCACTGCCCTCGCAGCCTCTGCGCAAGCTCGGATTCCTGACCATCGGGCTGTTCGACGCCGACGACCCTGCCCGCGGCCACGAGTCGACGCTCGGCATCATCGAACTGGGCGAGCGGCTGGGCTTCGACAGCGCCTGGCTGCGCCACCGCCACCTCCAGTACGGCATCTCCTCCCCCGTCGCCGTCCTGGCGGCGGCCTCCCAGCGCACCAGCCGCATCGAACTCGGCACCGCCGTCACCCCGTTGGGCTGGGAGAACCCCCTGCGGCTCGCGGAGGACCTGGCGACCGTCGACGTGCTGTCCGGGGGCCGGCTCAATCCGGGCATCAGCGTCGGGCCGCCGATGCACTACGACCAGGTCAAGGACGCCCTGTATCCCGGCACCGCCGACGCCCAGGACTTCGGCTACGAACGGGTGGCACGCCTGCTGGACTTCGTGCGCGGCAAGCCGGCCAGCGACTTCAGCGGAGTCGAGGGGTTCGAGGTGTTCTCCGACCGCGTCCAGCCGCACTCCCCCGGCCTGGGCCGCCGCATGTGGTACGGCGGCGGCAGCCTGAGTTCGGCGCGCTGGGCGGGCGAGCACGGGATGAACTTCCTGACCAGCAGCGTGGTGAAGGCGGAGGAGTCCGAGGACTTCGCCGAGGTGCAGCTCTCCCATGTGCGGGCCTTCCGCGCCGCTCACCCCGACGGCGACCGCGCCCGCGTCTCGCAGGGGCTTGTCGTGATACCCACCGACAGCGCCTCTTCGGCACAGCGGGCGACATACGAGGAGTACGCCCGCGAGCGGCTGCCGCGCACCACCGCGCCGCAGGGTCCGGCCCGCCTGATGTTCGCGCCCGATCTCGTCGGGACGTCCGCCGAGATCGCCGAACGGCTCTACGCCCAGGCCGCGTTCCGGGAGATCGACGAGGTCGCCTTCGCCCTGCCCTTCACGTTCGAGCACGAGGACTACGTCCAGATCCTCACCGACATGGCGACGCGGCTCGGCCCGGCGCTCGGCTGGCAGCCGACAACCTGATCGCTCGTCAGCCGGCCCGCGGCGCACGCACATCGGCGTGCCTGACGCATCCGGACGGTGCCGGGGCGGCGACGGTGCCCCTCCTCCCGCGCCCGGGAAGATCGTTGTTACGGTTCACCGATGTCCGACTCTTCACGCGACACCGCCCGGGGCGCCGGCTGGGGCGCCCCGGAACCCGGCGACTACCGGCACCTGATGCCCTCCCGCGTCGAGAAACTCTCGTGGCTCGACCCGAGGACCCTGTGGCCCGCGCGCAACGGCGTGCTCGCCTCATGGTTCGGGGACCCCACGGGCCGTACCCGCGCCCGCTGGGTGGAGCAGCGCAGGAGCGCCGGCGCGCCCGCCGACGCGGTGGTGCGGCGCGACGATCCCGACCACTTCTCCTTCATGGTGATCGGAGACACCGGGGAGGGCGACGCTCCTCAATACGCCGTCGTCCCCGGCTTCCTGAAGGTCAGTCAGGGATCGAGTTTCGCGGTCCTCGCCAGTGACGTGATCTATCCGGTCGGCAGCACCGACGACTACGGCACGAAGTTCCACGGGCCGTACCGGGACTACCCGGCCCCCATATACGCCATACCCGGCAATCACGACTGGTACGAGGACCTGCACGGCTTCATGCGGGTCTTCTGCGACGCGCCACCCCTCGCGCCGGAAACCGGGCAGCGACGGACACTGCCGGCCCGGCTCCGTTCGCTGCTGTGGCACACGCCGCGCAAGGCGGACGAGCAACGGCTCGCCGAGGCACGTACGTTGCGGTCGGCCCCGGCCCAACAGGCCGTCCAGCCGGGACCGTACTGGGCCGTCGACGCCGGTCCGGTGCGGATCATCGGCATCGACACCGGTCTCCTCGGGACGATCGACGCCGAGCAGGGACGCTGGCTGCGCGAAGTGTCCGCGGGCGACACCCCCAAGATCCTGATCACCGGTTCGCCGCTGTACGTGGACGCGGAGCACCATCCGTGCCAGATCGAGGGCGGCGGCACCGTCGACGACATCGTGCGCGACCCCGCGCACCACTACGTCGCCGCGATAGGGGGCGACATCCACAACTACCAGCGTTATCCCGTACAGGTCGGCGACCGCACCCTGCAGTACGTGGTCGCCGGTGGCGGCGGGGCGTTCATGCACGCCACGCACACCATCCCGCGCGTCTCCGTCGCCCGGGTCACGGAAGCGGACTTCCGCTGCTACCCGCTGCGCGGCGACTCACTGGCCTTCTACAGCAGGCTCTACGGGCGCCGGCTGCGGATGCGCCGCTTCTTCGCCCTCACCGAGGAACAGGCCATGGCCGTCATGGCGGAGCGGCTCGGCATCCCGCCGACCCGATCCGCGAGTGCGCCCGTCCGCGTCACCCGGCGCACCCGGCTGGTGGCGTCCCTGCTGGGGGCCGGCGGGCGGCCCGACCGTACCTCGCGCTTCCGCCTCCCGGTGCGCAAGGCGTACACCCAGCTCTTCTCCCCGGGCTCGGCGACCTACAGCCCGCCCTTCTTCAAGTCGTTCCTGCGGCTGGACGTCACCCCGTCCTCGGTCCGCTTGCGCTGCTTCGCCGCCACCGGCAACCGGGAGCAGGAGATCGAGCCACCGGTCGAGGACGAGGTGGTCATCCCGCTGTCCTGAGCCGGTGCCGGCGGGCCGGGGTGGGCGTCCCCGGGACCCGGGGAGTGTCGTTCGGACCCGGGCCGATCCGAACGACGCCCCTAGGGTGTGACCGGCGCCCCGGGGAGGACGCCCGCGCTCCCGGCGTGCAGTTCGGAGCGGACGAGTTCGAGGAGTCGCCCGGTCCAGTTGCGGCCCCTGCCGCCCCGGTCGCCCCAGAACGCGGAGTCGCTGTCGTCGTAGATCAGGGTGGCGTCGCCCGTGGCCAGCAGGGCCCGGGCCAGGGCCGGGTGCTGCGCGTACTTGGCGCGCAGCAGAGCGGTCAGGACGGCCGTGCGGGCGCGCTCCCAGCCGTCGTGCAGCGGGGCGCCGACGGCCAGCTTCCGGGCCTGGAACACGCTGCTCTGCGCCGCGATCGCCGAGCCGACGGCCGCGTCGGCGATCGACAGGGCCCAGTAGGCGTGGGCGACGGACGGATAGGTGACGCCGTCGACCGCGACGGGGGCCGGATAGTCGTTGCGCAGCCCGTTGGTGCCGGGGTCGTCCGACGGCTTGAGGGGATAGCTCTGGTAGAGGTGGATCGCGGGCGCCACGGGCTCCGCGGGTCCGTCGGCGAGGACCCGTGAGGGCCGTTCCGCCATCCACTGGGCGCGCTCCTCGAAGTAGGCGATCGCCTCGTCGTGGGCCTCCTGCGTGACCTCCGCCTCGGGGCGTCCCTCCAAGCGTCCGCCGACTCCGGCCACCAGGACCTGGAGCGGCCAGTCCTTGCGGTCCATGTCGCCGAGGGCGTAGTGGCGCCGCGTCGCGGGGATGGCGAGGTAGGCGGCGCGGGCGGCGGCCCGTTTCTCCTCGGTACGGTCGGCGAGGAAGGCGTCGACCGCGGCCAGGCACCGGTCCGTGGAGTCCGGACGTCCGTTGAGCTCGTCGATGGTGTCGCGCACCTCGGCGAGCAGCAGCTCCGGCGTGTGCCGGCTGCGCGGCTCGCCGAACTTCCAGGCGGCCAGCTCGAAGCCGGACGCCCGGGCGCCGTCCGGGAGTTCGGTGGCGACCCAGCCGCTGCGCAGCTTCTCCTCGAACTCCTCCAGGGTGACCAGGCCCCAGCAGTCGATGAGTCCGTCCGCGTAGATGAACAGGTCGGTGAGGTGGTAGTCGCCGTTGCGGATGAAGGCGTGCCGCCAGGTGCCGGGTATGCGTACGCCGTCCGCCATGCGGTGGGTGGTCCGTCTGCCGATCATCCGGTCATTGTGGCGGACTCGACCGGGCGGTACGGCGTCGGCCGCGGAAGGTGCGGCGCAGGTCGTCGACCCTGGCGCCGAGGACCTCCCAGGGGGTGAAGTGGCTGCCCTCGTCGTGTGCCGCGAGGTCGACGGGGTGGTACCAGGCGGCACGGTCCGTGTGGCGGGGCACGCCCACGAGCACCGCGCGGCCCTCGTCGCGCCATCGGTGCCGCCCGGCAGGTCAGTCGGACAGTGCGGCGATACGGTCGAGGGCCTGCCGGATGTCCTCCCGGGAGACGTCGCGGTGCGTGATCAGGCGCAGGCGGCCGCCCAGGGAGAGGGCGAGCACACCGGCCCGGCGAAGCCGCCCGACCGCGCCCGCCGGGTCCGGCACCTCGGCCATGACGATGTTCGTCTCGGGTGCCGCGGCGTCCCAGCCCAGCTCGCGCAGCCCGCTCGCCAGGAACTGCGCGTTGTCGTGGTCCTCGGCGAGCCGGTCGACGCGCTCCAGCGCCACGAGCCCTGCCGCGGCCAGCACGCCGCCCTGGCGCACTCCCCCGCCGAGCATCTTGCGCACCCGCCGGGCTTCGTGCACGAAGTCGGCGCTGCCGCCGACGACCGATCCGACGGGGGCGCCCAGCCCCTTGCTGAGACACGCCTGCACGGTGTCGACACCGCGGGTGAGGTCGGCGGGCGCGGTCTTCAGGGCCACTGCCGCGTTCCAGACGCGGGCGCCGTCCAGATGGACCAGCAGTCCCGCCTCCCGGGCCGCGGCGACCAGTTCGGCGTGTCCCTGCGGCGAGGTCGTGGTACCGCCCGCCGCGTTGTGCGTGTTCTCCAGGCACAACAGCCGGTTGCGCAGGGCGAAGTACGCTCCGCCGCCGACCGCCGAGGCACGGACGTCCTCCGCGGTGATCCGCCCCGGGCCCGCCGTCCAGGGCAGCGGCTGCGGCATGCCTCCGGCGAGCCAGGACGCCGTGCCGACCTCGCTGTCGAGCACGTGCGCGCGCTGCGGGGCGAAGAAGCGGTCGCCTCTGCGCAGGTGGAGGAAGAGCGCGACGAGGTTCCCCATGGAGCCGCTCGGCACCCACAGGGTCGCTTCCACGCCGAGGAGTTCGGCGGCCCGATCCTCCAGGGCGCGCATCGTGGGGTCGCCGTCGAGGACGTCGTCGCCGACCTCGGCGGCGGCCATCGCGGCACGCATCTCGGCATCGGGCCGGGTCACGGTGTCGGATCTCAGGTCGATCGGTGCTGCGCTGCTCATCTCGGCTTTCTCCGGGCGGTGATCAGGACGTCGGGGTGATGCGGGCGGGACGGCCCGCTCAGTCCTTGAGGCGGTCGATCTGCCTGATCTTGTTGGTCGCGTCCAGGGCCGCGACCTTGTAGGACTCGGCGAGCGTCGGGTAGTTGAAGACGGCGTCCACCAGGTAGTCGACGGTGCCGCCGCAGCCCATCACGGACTGGCCGATGTGGATGAGTTCGGTGGCACCGGTGCCGAAGCAGTGGACGCCGAGCAGCTTGCGGTCGTCGGGCGAGACCAGCAGCTTGAGCATGCCGTGCGAGTCTCCGATGATCTGCCCGCGGGCCAGTTCGCGATAGCGCGAGATACCGACCTCGAACGGTACGCAGTCGTCGGTGAGCTGGTCCTCGGTCCGGCCGATGAAGCTGATCTCCGGGATGGTGTAGATGCCGATCGGCTGGAGGTCGTGCATCCCGTTCACCGGTTCGCCGAAGGCGTGGTACGCCGCCGTGCGCCCCTGCTCCATCGACGTCGCCGCCAGCGCGGGGAAGCCTATGACGTCGCCGACGGCGTAGATGTGCGGCACCTCGGTGCGGTAGCACTCGTCGACCTTGATCCGGCCGCGCGCGTCGGCGGTCAGGCCCGCCTTGTCGAGGTCGAGTTCGTCCGTGAGGCCCTGGCGGCCCGCCGAGTACATCACGGCGTCCGCGGGGATCTTCTTGCCGCTCTCCAGGACCGTGAGCGTGCCCCGTGGATGACGCTCCACAGCGGCCACGGTCTCCCCGAAGCGGAAGGTCACGGCCAGGTCCCGGAGGTGGTACTTCAGTGACTCGATCACCTCGACGTCGCAGAAGTCGAGCATCCCGGGCCGCTTCTCGACCACCGTGATCTTGCTGCCGAGGGCCGCGAACATGGAGGCGTACTCCATCCCGATCACGCCGGCCCCGACGATGACCATGGAGCGAGGCACCCGCTCCAGGTTCAGCACGTTGTCCGAGTCCAGGATCGTCCGACCGTCGAACTCGACGCTCGCGGGCCTGGCCGGGCGGGTGCCGGTGGCGATGACGATACGATCCGCGGTCAACTGCTTCTCGTCGCCGTTCACTTCGCGCAGGCCGATGGTGTGGTCGTCCAGGAAGCTGCCGGTACCGGCGAAGAGGGACACGTGGTTGCGCGACAACTGGCTGCGGATGACGTCGACTTCCCGGCTGACCACGTGCTCGGTGCGCGCCGTCAGATCCGTGACGGTGATGTCCTCCTTGAGCCGGTAGCTCTGGCCGTACAGGTCACGCTGGGTGAGGCCGGTCAGATAGAGGACCGCCTCGCGCAAGGTCTTCGAGGGGACGGTTCCGGTGTGGATGGAGACCCCGCCGACCATGTCGGGGCGGTCGATGACGGCGACCCGACGGCCGAGCTTGGCCGCAGCGATGGCGGCCTTCTGGCCGCCCGGGCCGGATCCGATGACGAGCATGTCGAAGTCGGGCACGCTCCGGAGTCTTGCAGCCCGAGGCCATCCCCCGGAAGGGTGAACCGGGGATCATTCACGTGACTTGACCCCGATGCCACCGCGCGCCGTCGTCCCGGCGCGTCATGGCACCCCTCGCGGCGCCGCTGTTCCGGCACGCCGCCGGCCCCGCGCGCTGTCACCGCTGCGCTCCGGGTACGGCTGCCGTACCGCAGGAGCAGGAGCCCCCCTCGGCCAGGAAGGCCGGCGGGCAGTGGCATCATCGGAGATGAGCACGCGACGGTCATCGACGCGGAGACCGACGACGTCTGGCGCGGACTCGACGCCGTGCTGAGCCGGACGTTCTCCCGTCCGGGAGCCGCCTGGTACGCGAAACTCGTGCGCTGCGCCGACAGCACCTCCCGCGGACCGCGCCCCCTCGCCGAGGGCTCGACGTTCCCCGGCTTCCGGGTGGCCGCCGCGGTGCCGGGGCGTGAACTCGTGCTCGCCGGCCGCCATCGCTTCTCCTCGTACGCCCTGATCTTCCGCCTGGAGGGCGTCTGCGCCGGCCGGTCACGGCTGAGGGCCGAGACGCGAGCCGCGTTCCCCGGACTCGCCGGCGGGCTGTACCGACGGCTCGTGGTGGGGACCGGCGGCCATGCGGTGGGGGTGCGGCGCCTGCTCTCGGCCGTCCGCCACCGATCGGAATGAGACCCCGGGAAAGGCGCGCCCCTCGCTTCGCCGCCGCGGCCAACTGCGCACCGCTGAGGACGTGTTCGGCGGCCGCTCGCCGTCCGAGGCGCCGGGCATCCGCTGCCGGATGGATTGTCAGTGGCACGTCGTAGTGTCCCGACCATGAGCATTCCCAGCATCGAGGACTCATGGGCACGGATCGACGCCTGGCTCGCCGCGCACGCCCCGGTGAGCCACGCCCGGCTCCGGCCTCCGGCGTCACAGGCCGACATCGAGGCCGCCCAGCGCACACTCGATGTCGCGTTCCACCCCGACCTGAAGGCGTCGCTGCGCTGCCACGACGGCGTGGAGCTGGAGGACGGCGCCCCCGTCCTCGCGTACTACGGACCGCTGTCCTCCGTCGCCGACATCGTCCGCAGCACGGAGTTCCTGCGCGGCATCGGCGCGGACCTCGACGAGGATCTCGACGTGGACGAGCCGCTCGACGAGGACGACGAGGACTACGACGAGCTGGCGTCGTACTGGCACAAGGACTGGCTGCTCATCACGCTCGGCATTGGCTGGCAGTCCTCCGACGGGCTGTTCCTCACCTGCCACGCGGGCGCCCATTGGGGCCGTGTCGGGCGCTATTTCGACGAGGACGCACCGTCCTTCACCTCATGGCCCAGCCTGCGGCACGTCCTCGCGGACTACGCCGACGCGCTGGAGCAGGGCAGCAGATTCGACGGCCGCACACCGGTGGTGGCGGACGGCGCGCTGCTGTGGGACGACGAGACGTCCGTCGTCGCGGAGCCGCGTTCGCCGCTCGCGCTCGCCGCCGCGGCCGGCGAGCCCCGGCCGACGCCGCCCGCACCGCCCGAGCCTCCCGCGGAGCCCCGGCAGGCGGACGGTCCGCGCCTCGTGTTCGTCCGGGTCCGTCAGAGCGAACCGCCCGCGCCACCGCCGTACCAGCCCGACACGGTCTTCGTCGAGGGCATCGGTGCGGACCGGTTGCTGGAGCGGCTGGGCGCGGTTCCCGGGACGGTCCTCGCCCGCACCCGGAAACACGCGGAGGAGTCCGCCGAGTCCCGCTGGGCGGCGCACCGGCCGCTGGTCCGGGCGGGCACCGCCGGCGCATGGGCGTACGCGGTGCAGGAGGCCGGTGCCGCGCAGTTCGGCCGGCCCGAGGTGCTGCGCCGGGTCTCCGCGGGCACTCGGGCCGTCGCTCTGACGAAGCGGGGCCCGGAGGTGACCGTCACGCTGGCCGAGGACGGCGTGACGCGGCCAAAGGCCCTGCACCACGTCCTGTCGCCCCGCGGGGACCTGGTGGACCTCCCCGGCACGGACCAGCCGGCCCGGCGGGTCGGTACCGACCCCTTCCCCGGCTCGCAGGCCGCGTACGTCCGGCTGCTGGCCGCGCTGGAAGAGGAGTTCGGCATCGCCCACCGGCCCGACGGCGTCTCCAGGGAGCTGACGAGCGCACTGCTGCTGCCCGTGCTCGACGACATCCCCGAGACCGGCAATCCGGTCACGTTCGTACGGGACTTCGATCTCGCGGCGCTCGTCGGACGGACACCCGCGGACCGGCTGCGCGCGGCCTTCGCCGCGCAGTTGGCGCGACTGGCCGCGGAGACACACATCGACACCTACCCCGAGGTCGCCGAAGCGCTGGAGCTGATCGGGCGGGGCGAGCGCGTACCGCTCACCGCGGACGGCGCCCTGGACCTGCGTCTGCGCACCCTCGCCGCCGAGGCCTGGGCGGCCCGGCAGCCGACCCGGCCCTCGTGGCGGGACGACGGGGCGCCGCTGTCGCAGGACGAAACGAACGCATGGTGGATACGCCACGGCGCGGCCGGCGCGCTGCGCGCGTTCATCCTGCGACCCGTCCCCGAAGCGGCCGCGAGCATCATCCACCAGCGGACGACGGCGCATTGGAGGGCCGAACTCGCCGAGGACCTGGCGTCCTCCTGAGACGCGGCCGAGGTGGTCCGGCGGCAGCCGGACAGGGGTCCGGTGAGCGGCGAACGCCGCTCCCGGGCGGGTGCCGGACTGCGCGGTTCCTCGGTCGGTGCGTACTGCTGACCGAATCGCGCACGATGGCCGCCCGTGTCGGCTACATTCGGGATTCCTCGGCACCGGCGCCTGGGTGACGCCACGTCGAGGAGAATTGCGGAGCGGCGAAATGCACCAGTCCGAAGTTTCTCCACCGGCCACGGCATTGATGCAGGGGGGACTCGCCGACAGTCTCTTCGACACGGCACGCCGTACGCCCGGCCTGCTGCAGATCGCGCGGCGCGCCGACTCGGCGTCCGGCGCGCAGTGGATCCCCTTCACCGCCGCCGAACTGCGCGACGAGGTCGTCGATCTCGCCCGTGGGCTCGTCACGTCCGGCATCCGGCCGGGCGACCGCGTGGCCATCATGGCGCGCACACGCTACGAGTGGACGGTGCTCAGCTTCGCGCTCTGGTCGGTGGGCGCCGAGATCGTGCCGATCTACCCGACCTCGTCCCACGAACAGGTCGCGTGGATCCTCAAGGACGCCCACTGCGTCGCCGTGGTCGTCGAGGACGAGCAGGGCGTCATGACGGTCGGCTCCGCGTGCGCGTCGCTCCCGTTCCTGCGCCATGTCTGGCAGTTGGACACCGGGGCGCTGGCGCAGCTCGCCGAGCGGGGGCAGGCGATACCGGCGACGACGGTCGACTCGCTCCGCCGGATCGTGCTGCCCGACTCGACCGCCGTGATCGCCTACACCTCGGGCACGACGGGACACGCCAAGGGCTGCGCCCTGACCCACCGCAGCCTGGCCAGCCCCTGCGACACGCTCCTCGCGGGCTGGGGCCACACGGCCGCTCCTCCCGGGGAACAGCCCGCCATCCTCGCCTTCCTGCCCTTCTCCCATGTGTACGGGCTGATGATCCAAGGGCTGTGTCTGCGCGGCGGCATCATGATGGGCCACGAGCCGGACCTGCATGAGGAGGCGCTGTCCGCCGCTCTCCTGTCCTTCAGGCCGACCTATCTGTACGCCGTCCCGTTCGTGTTCGAGAAGATCTTCAAGAACTTCCTGCGGACCGCCCAGCGGGCCGGCCGGGGCGCGCTGTTCGAGCGCGCCGTGCGCACCGCGCAGGACTTCGCGCTCGCCGAGGAGCGGCACCGGCTGGGCACGGGGCCGGGCCCCGGATTCGACCTGCGGCTGCAGCACTCCCTCTACGAGAAGACGGTGTACCGCAAGATGCGTGCCGCGCTCGGCGGACGCGTCTGCGGCGCGGTGTCGGGAGGCTCCCCCCTGAACCGCGAACTCGCCCTCTTCTACGCGGGGATCGGCATCTTCGTGCACGACGGGTACGGGCTCACCGAGACCAGCGGCGGCATCACGGCACAGCCGGTGGGACGGGAGAAGTTCGGCACGGTGGGACGCCCGATGCCGGGGGTGGAGGTCCAGGTCGCGGACGACGGGGAGATCCTGGTGTGGGGGCCTTCGGTGTTCCAGGGGTACATCAATGATCCGCACGCCACGCAGGCCTCGTTCCGCAACGGCTGGCTCGCCACGGGGGACATCGGCCGGATCGACGACGAGGGGTATCTGACCATCACGGGCCGCAAGAAGGACGTCATCATCACCAGCGGCGGGAAGAGCGTCGCTCCCGCCGCCCTGGAGGAGCGCCTCCGGGTCCACCCCCTCATCCACCAGGCCGTGGTCGTGGGGGACAACCGGCCCTGCGTCGGAGCCCTGATCACCCTGGACCCCGAATTCGTGGCGCACTGGCGGGGTTCCCGGGCCGGGGGCGAACCGTCGGCCCGGGACGCCCGCGAGGAGAACGAGCTCCGGGAGGAAGTCAGACGCGCGGTCGCGGCCGCCAACACCACCGTGTCCCGCTCGGAGTCCATTCGGGTGTTCCGCGTCCTCCCGGAGCCCTTCGACCTGGCCAACGGCCTGCTGACACCGTCGATGAAACTGCGCCGCGACGCGATCGTCAGCCGCTTCGCCGCCGAGATCGACGCGATGTATCAGACGTCGTCACGGGTTCCGCGGGAGTACGACTCGACCGAGCCGTCGATCTGGGAGGACTCGGACAACGTGTTCCGGTGAACCCGGAAGGGGCGGGCCCGGTCACGGCCCGGGAGGTACGTGCCGCCCAGGAGGGACCTCAGAGGCGTCACTCGGCTCCTGACTGCCGGCTGCTTGGTGATCTGGTTCATGCCTACACCTTGCGCGATGCGCGTCACCGCAACCAGATCACTCCTGAGCGGGGGAACACCGGTCCTGGTACCAGAAACACCAGCGTCACCGGGAATACCAGCCTCGCAGGCCCCCTCGGCCCGCAGGCCCGGACTCGGCCGAGTGGCTGCTCGGGGCCCGGACCCGGCCGAGTGACTGCTCGGGGCCCGGGCACAGGCTAGCCGCTGCTCGCTGCCGGGCCCAAGGGGAACGCTCCCGTCGCGGGCGCGGGCGGGACGCCCTCCGTCACCCGACGGCGACGGCACCCGCGCGCGGACGTCCGCGAAGCCACGTCCACAGGACGACCGAGGTCACCGCCGCGAACGCGCACCACGTCGAGACGAACTCCAGCCGCCACAGCGCCCAGCAGATCACCGCGCCGACGGCGACCACGGCACCGAGCCGCAGCAGTCCGCGGTCCCCGGACACCAGCAGCGCGCCGACGGTGGCGACGAGATAGCCCGCGACGAGGAACTCCGCGTGGGGCAGGTGCACGGCGTATCCGACGGTGTGGCCACGGATCTCGGCCGTCACCGGGCGGGTGGCGAGGGCATGGGCGAGGACCATCGCCGTCGCCACTCCGGCCGCGAGCGGGACGGCCGCCCGTGGCCGTACCTCGCGCGGCACCGCGCACACCACACCCAGCGGCACCCAGACCGCGAGCAGGGGAAGGGCCATCACCGCCCAGGCGAGGGTGGCGGGGCCGCTTCCCCCTCCCGAGTCCCAGACCACGGACTCGACGATCTGATGAGCACCGAGCAGCAACGGCAGTGCCGCCAGCGGGAGATCGCCCCAGCGGCGCACCTGCGCCACGCACACCACCCCCACGGCCGCCACACCGGTGCCCGCCACCAGGTCGGCCGTCGCACTCCAGCACATCGCGCCACCCCGGGTCCGCCGTCGACATGAACTCGCCCACCGCACCCCAACGCTACGGGGCCGCGCGACGATGCCCACGGCGGACACGGAAGCCACCGTTCGGCCGAATGCTCCCCGCCCGCTCCGTACGGCGGGTCGGCACGGCCGTCCCCTGGCATGCTGCCCCCATGTCGACTCCCATGCAGCCGAGTCCACCCGTCTCCGCGGACGGCCCCGCCTCCCAGGTCGAGGGCCTGCTCGTGCAGGCACGCCGGCTCGGCGTGGAGGTGCGCGGAGCGGGGCGTGTGCTGCACGACGTGTCGTGCGACGCGGCACCCGGACGGCTCACCGTGATCGCCGGCAGCAGCGGAGCGGGCAAGACGGTCCTGCTCCAGGCGCTCGCGGGACTGCGTGTCCCCGCCGACGGCGAGGTGCTGCACGACGGAGCCCGGCCCGGCCCACCGGGACCGGAGTTCGGGTTCGTGCCGCAGGAGGACATCCTCCACCGGGACCTGCCGCTGCACCGCACGCTGGTCTACGCGGCGGGCCTGCGCCTGCCCGCCGGTACGCCGGCCGATGCGGTCGCCGCGCGCGTGGACGCCGTCCTGGACACCCTGGGCCTCTCCCACCGGGCCGCGACCGCGGTGCGCGCGCTCAGCGGAGGAGAGCGTAAACGGGCCTGTGCGGCGGTCGAGTTGCTCACCCGGCCCCGGGTGCTCTTCCTCGACGAACCGACGTCTGGCCTGGACCCGGTGACCGGGGCCGCCCTGCTGCGGACCCTGCGGGAGCTGGCCGAGGGCGGCACCACCGTGGTGCTCACCTCGCACGTCCCGGCCGACCTGCTCCGCTGCGACCACGTGGTGCTCCTCTCGCCCGGCGGCGAGGTGGCCTACTCGGGCGCACCGGACTCCCTGTGCGAGGCGTTCGGCGTCGGGGCGGTCGAGGACGTGTACGAGGCCGTGGCGGCCGGCGCGCGTGCCGAACCCGGCGTTCTCGGGGCGGTGCCGGCTCCCCGGCCCGACTCCGTGCCGGTTCCCGGAAAGCCGGGACGGATCGGCGCCGTGCGCCAGTGGGCCCTGCTGACCCGCCGCGGTACGGCGCTGTTGCTGCACAACCGGCTCTCCGTCGCCGTACTGGCCGGTTCACCCGTGATGATCGTGGTGATGTTCGCGGTGCTGTTCCGCGCGGGCGCGTTCGACCCCGCCGCGCCGGACCCGGGCACGACCGCGATGATCATGTTCTGGATCGCGTTCGGCGCGTTCTTCTTCGGGCTCACCTACGGGCTGCTCCAGATCTGCACCGAGCTGCCCGTACTGCGGCGCGAATGGCCGGCGGGCCTGCGGATCGGACCGTACGTCGCCTCCAAACTCACCACCATGCTCCCGGTGCTCGCCGCCGCGGACGCGCTGCTGCTCGTCGTGCTGCGCGCACTGGACCGGCTGCCCCGGGCCGGCTGGGGCACCTACGGTTCGCTGTTCGTGTCGAGTCTGCTGGCGTCGGCGTCGGCGCTCGCGCTCGGACTGCTGGCCTCGGCGGCCGTGTCGGAGCCCGGTCAGGCCACCCTCATGCTGCCCCTGCTCTGCTTCCCCCAGGTGCTGTTCTCCGGAGCGTTCGTGCCGGTGCCCCGGATGGCCGCGGCCGGGGAGGCGATCAGCTGGGCGATGACCAACCGGTGGGCGTTCGAGGCCCTGGGCAGCGGGGTCGGCCTGGAGGCGCTGTGGCGCGGGGGCGGCTCCCCTCTCGGCCCGCCCCTGCTGGCCTCGTACGGGGACTCGTTCGCTCATCCGGCGAGCCGGGGCTGGCTGATCCTCGCGGGCTTCACGCTGGTGTTCACGGCGGTGACGTGGGCCGTGCTGGTGCGCAAGTGCCGTGAGGGAACGGCCCGGAGCCGCGACGGACGCTGAGGGCGTCCCGGTACGCGAGTCCCGTGCGGAAACGGCCCGGAGCCGCAGTGGACGCCTGCGAGTCCCGTGCGGGAACAACCCGCGGCGGCGGGGGATCCCGACGGTTCCCCGGCGCACGCGTGCCGCCCGGCGACGGCCCGGAGCCGGTACGGGCGCCGTCCGGCTCCGGGTACGCACCGCGCGGACTCCCGCCTCAGCAGCCCACCCGCGCGGCCAGCCCCGCGACCCCCGGCACCCGGTCCCGGTACGTCTCCGTCACGAAGTCCAGGAACGTCTCGATGTCCCTGGGCTGCGACGACACGCCCAGCGAGACCCGGACGGCGCCGGCCGTCGGCAGGCCGAGGAGATCCAGGTAGTCCTCCAGCGAGCCGACTCGCCGGCGGGCGGCCGAGCGCAGCCTTCGCAGCGGCAGGGCGAACGCCGCCTCCCCGGCACCCGGGTTGCAGAAACAGCCGGTGCGCAGGGAGATGCCGCGGGCGGCGCTGTCGCGGGTGACGATGCGTTCGTCCACGATCCGGCCGTCCGCCCCGAGCAGGTTGAGCGCGACCGTTCCGCCGCGGGCCGCCACGCCGCTCTCGGGGCCGTACACGCGGACCATCGGGGAGCCGTCGCTGTGCCGCAGCTCCCGCAGGCCGGCCAGCAGCCGGCCGGTCAGGGCGGTGACGTGGGCGTGCACACGGTCCATGCCGATGCGGTCGATCCACTCCAGCCCGGCCGTCACGTCGGGGATGGCGAGGAAGTTCACCGTGCCGTCCTCGAAGGCCGCCTCGTCGTCGGCGAGGACGTGCCACTGCGCCTGGGCGCTGACCGCGTAGATGGTGCCGCCGGAGAACCAGGGGCGGCGCAGCCGGGCGAGCGCCTCCCGGCGGGCGATCAGGCTGCCGACACCGGTGGGGTGCCCGAAGACCTTGTACCAGCTGACCACCGTGAAGTCCGGACGGAACCGGGCCAGGTCGAGGGTGTTGGCGGGGACGAAGGCGGCCGCGTCGAGGAGGACGTCGTAGCCGCGCGCCTGGGCTCGTTCGATCCACTCCAGGGGGTGCTGCACCCCGTTGAAGTTGCTCTGCGCCGGGTACGCGAACAGGCCGCTCGGGCGGGCGCCCCCCGCCCCGCCCCGCAGCCGCGGGCGCCGGGTCCCGGCGCGTTCGCGCGACGGACGGAGCCTGCCGGGCGGTAAGCCGAGCCGGCGCCCCGCGGACAGGGCGGCCCGCATCCGCTTCTCGTCGAGCTGCATGCCGGGCCCGCTCACCGGCACGTACGCCGTCGCCGCGCCGCGCGCCCGCGCGTACTCCCGCAGCCCGTTCACCGAGTTGTGGTTGTCCAGCGACATCACGAGTCTGCTGCCGCGCGCGAAGGGATACGCCTCGCCGACCAGCCGCAGGGCCCCCGTCGCGTTGGGCGTGAAGATCACCGCGTACTCGGCGGGATCGGCGTCGAAGTGCCGCAGCACCGCTCGTCGGGCCTCGGCCAGCAGCCGGCCGGAGGCGCGCGAGGCCGGGCTCTCCGAGTGCGGGTTGCCGAACAGCCCACTGGTGATCCGCCGCGCGCTTCCCGTCACGACCGAACGCGGCGGGAGCCCGGCACCGGTGTGGTCGAGGTAGGTGTGCCCGCCTTCGTCGAGATAGCCGAACTCGCGCTCCCGCAGCCGGGCGAAGGTGCCGCTGCCGTCGTCGCCGGAGGCGTCCGTGGTGCCCGGTGCGCGGCCGGGGCCGTCCCTGGCGTCACGTGTCGGTTCCGGGGTTCCCCCGGCGCCCGGTATGTGGCTGCTGGTCCGTGACTCCTCCATGTGTCCCCCTCGGTCGGGCCGGTCGGACGCGTGCCGCGGCCCGGCACCACGTAAGGCTTCACCCAAGGTATGCGTGCGGACCCGGTCCGGCTCTGTGCCACGGCGCGGAGGCGTGGTTGGGTGGGCCCGGCCATGCCGCCCGACACGCAGGAGAGCACCTCAGCCATGAGCAGCCCGTACACCTACGAGTACAAGGTCGTCACCTTCCGTGAGTCGCTGATCGGCGACGCGCTGGACAGCGACAAGCTGGAGAAGGTCCTGAACAAGCACGCCGGGGACGGGTGGGCGCTCAAGGCGATCACCTCCGCCGACGTCAAGGGCCGGATAGGTCCGGGCGCGGTCGAGGGGCTGCTCCTGACCTTCGAGCGGCCCCGCGGATAGCGCCGCGTGGTGCGCGCGGAGCCGGGGCGGGGGATGCTGGAGTGGATGGGACAGCGGACCCGCAGGTGCTACTGACGCAGTCGGAGGCCTTCCGCGCGGAAGGCCTCTTACGGCTGGGCTGACGCCGCACGGCACACCGAAGGCCTCGGCCGATGCAGGCCGGGGACTTCGGCCCACGTGTGCCGGGGCCTCGGCCGGCACCGCCCGCGACCGCTGCCGGCCAGTGAGGTCAGGACGGTACGGCATGAAGAGCGACGGAACACTCAAGCGTGAGGTCGTCACCAGTCGGTCGGTGTTCGGCGCACCGTGCTGGGTCAGCCTGACCACACGCGATCTGCGGGCCGCCGAAGCCTTCTACAGTGCCGTGCTGGGCTGGGAGTGGCGCTCCGGCACCCGGATGGGCGATCAGTACCGGGTGGCCCGGGTGAACGGGATTCCCGTGGCGGGCGTCTCCGAGGTCGACTTCGTGGCGACGACGGCCGTCGCGTGGATCCCGTACTTCGCGGTGTCGAGCGCGGACGAGACGGTGTCCCGCAGCCAGGAACGCGGGGGTACGACCGCGGTGGGACCGATCTCGCTGCCGCCCGGGCGGGCCGCGCTGCTGGCCGACCGGGACGGGGCGGTCTTCGGCATCTGGGAGGGTGAGCTCGTCTCGGGCTGGGAGGCCTGGCGCCACGCGGCTCCGGCCTTCGTACGGCTGCACACCAGGGACGCCTTCGACGCCGCCATCTTCTACGGGGAAGTCCTGGGCTGGGCTTCGGCCTCCCCGGGTTGCTGCCAGGTCGACTACGAGGAGAACGAGGTCGTGCTGCGCAGTCGCGGCGACGTCGTGGCCCGGATCCACTCGGGGGCGGTGGGCGCCGCGCCCGATCCCACCATCCGGCCGCACTGGCAGATCCACTTCGCCGTCTCCGACGTGGAGGCGTGCGCGCGGGCGGCACGCGCCAACGGAGGCACGGCCCACCAGCAGGGCGTCGGCTCGACGGACGCGGTCCTCACCGACCCGGACGGCGCGCACTTCACGGTGACGTTGAGGGGCAACGTCTAGCGGGTGTTCCTCGCGGCGAGGGGTTCAGGCCCCGGCCGTCAGCGCTTCGCCGAGCGTGGTGCGCGCGTAGAGGACGTAGTAGCCGCGGCGGTGGGGCACCACGAGTCCTGCCTCCCGCAGGACCGACAGGTGGGCGGAGACGGACGAGGGGGCCAGCCCGTGCCGGCCGGCCAGGGCCGTCGTCGAGGCCGGCGTGGCGAGCCCGGCGAGGATCGCCGCCCGGTGCGGCCCCAGCAGCCGGGCCAGGGCGCGAGGTGCCTCGGCGCCCGCCGGTCCGGAACCGGCCGCGCCGCGCGCCGGATAGATCACCGTGGGCTGCCAGGGCCGGGCGAATCCGCTCACCACGTCGGGGCGCACGAACACGCTCGGCATCAGCAGGACGCCGCGGCCGTCGGCCTCCTGTGCCTCCGCGTGGTCCGGGTACGTGCGCAGCGTGAGGGTGTCGTCGGCCCAGCCGATCTCCGGGTGCAGGTCGCCGAGGAGCGCTTCGAGGCCGCCTTCGGCCCATTGCCGGGTGCGGTGGGCGATGTCGGCCTCCAGGAGGGCGCGGTGGCGTGCCCAGTCCGGTGCGAGCAGCGCCCGCCAGGCCCGTTCGGTCAGGTCGGCGAGCCGGCGTACGGCCGCGGCCGGGTCGTCCAGCGCCGCACGTCCGTACGGGGTGCGGGCCGCGCCCGGCGTGCAGGCGAGGGACCGCGCCAGCTCCGTACGGGCCATGGCCGGGTCGGTGGCCCGCATCCGCCCCAGTTCCGCCTCGATGGACCCGTCCGGTGCCTCGGGCGGCGGTCCGAGGAAGTCCGGGGTGTAGCCGCCCTTACGGGGGAAGTAGAGCCACAGCTCGGACAGGTCCAGGCCGGCGACGACGCCTCGGGCGCGGCGGAGCCAGTCCCGGTGGAAGGCGTGCCGTGCCGGCCGCCGCAGCAGGCGGAGCGCCTCATGGATCTGGCAGAGCGGGGACACCGCGAACCGGCACCGGGTGAGGTCGTCGGTGCCCAGGCGCAGAGTCAACGGCAAGAGGGCCTCCCGTGTACCGGTGAGCCCGTCGGCGGGGCTCGCGGGTGCTTCGGCCGCCGTCCGCGTGCGCGGCTCGCCCACACCCGGGGGTAGTGGGAGGCCGCGTCCGGAAGAGGCGGCACGGCGGTGTCCGGCAGAAGCGATTCGGCTGCACCCGAAACAGTAGAGGGCCGTACGAGGGGCCCGCACGCTTGCCCTGGCCGCAACCGGCCCCGGTCCTCGGCAGTCCCCCGCAGAAAGGCCCGTGGATGGCGAGCGCACGTCCCACCTCCCGGCGCAGGTCCGTCGTCGTCGCGGCGCTGATGCTGGCCGCCTTCACCTTCAACACCACGGAGAACCTGCCGGTCGGGCTGCTGACCCTCATCTCGGACGACCTGCGGGTGCCGGCGGCGTCCGTGGGGCTGCTGGTCACCGGCTACGGACTGACCGTGGCCGTGGTCTCGCTGCCCGTCGCGCACGCCACCCGTTCGGTGCCGCGCCGTCACGTGCTCGCGGGCCTGCTCGGCCTGCTCGTGCTGGCCAGCTGGGTGTCGGCGCTCGGTGCCGCCTCGTACGGAGTGCTGCTCACGGCCCGCGTCGCGACCGCCCTCGCCCAGGCGCTGTTCTGGGCGGTGATGGGCCCCGTAGCGGTGGGGCTGTTCCCGCCGGAGCGCCGCGGCCGCGTCATCGGACTGCTGTCCGTCGGCGGATCCCTGGCCACCGTCCTCGGGGTTCCGGCGGGCACCTGGCTCGGCGGGCACAGCGGCTGGCGCGTGCCCTTCCTGGTCCTCGGGGCTCTCGGTCTCGCCTCTCTGGTGGCGATCGCCGTCGCGCTGCCCACCTCACGCCCGGAGGAGGGGCATGCCGCGTACGGGGCCGCCCCCGACGCCCGGCGGTTCGCCGTGGTGCTGGCGACCACGGCGCTCTCCGTCACCGGGGCCTTCGCGGGCTTCACCTACGTCGCGGTCTTCCTGGACGAGGTGGCCGGCTTCCCGGAGGGCTCGGTGAGCGCGCTGCTGCTGGTGTTCGGGGCGGCCGGGATCGTGGGGGTCACGGCGGCGGGGCCGCTGCTCGACCGCTTCCCGCGCGCCACGCTGACCGTGCCGGTGGCGGCCCAGGCCACGGCGCTGCTCGGCCTGTACGCGGGCGGCGGGCACAGCCGGGCGGTGACGGTGGGCATGCTGATGCTGCTCGGCGCGTCGGTGGGCCCCGTGTTCATGGCCACGCAGAGTCAGGTGCTGCGGTGCGCACCCGGGCGTACCGAACTCGCGCTGGCCGCGAACTCGGCCGCTTTCAACGCGGGCGTCGCCGCGGGCGCGCTGGCCGGGGGCGCTCTCCTTCCCCATGTCGGGGTGCGCGGAACGTTCCTGGTCGGCGGGGTGCTGACGCTGCTGGCACTCACGGTGCTGACGTGGCCGGTGCGGGCCCGTCACGACGGCCACGCCGCCTCCACGGCGCGACGTAATCCGCGGATCGGGCTCCAATAGAGGGTGACGGGACACCACCGGTACGACACGGGCCGCCGCACCCGTCGGTCGCGCGGCGGCGCGATGGAGGTCCGCGATGCCCAGTGCTCTCCGGCTCCTGCCCGCCCTCTCCCCCGTCCATCGCGAACAGCTGATGGGTGTGGCCCGCGAGGTGTCGTTCCCCGCGGACGGGCGGATCTTCGAGGCAGGGGGAACCGCCGACCGTTTCTGGGTGGTCCGCTCCGGAACGGTCTCCCTCTTCCAGCAGGTCATCGCGGGCAGACGGATCTCGGTCGCGACCCTGGGCCCCGGTGACCTGCTCGGCTGGTCGTGGCTCTTCCCGCCGCACACCTGGGACTTCGGCGCCGAGGCCTTCAGCCCCGTACGCGCCTACGAGTTCGACGCGGCGGACGTGCGGGCCCTGTGCGACGCGGACCCGACGCTGGAGCTGTCCCTGACCCGGACGATCGGCGCGATCCTGGCCCACCGGCTGGAGACGACCCGCGCGGCGCTCATCGAGCACTACGCGCGCCACGGCGGCGGCCACTGACCGCGGCCCCGGGCGGGCGCGCCGTCCGATCGTGGCCCGGCTCGGCCGAGGGACGGGTCGGGCCCGGCTGCGATAGGAATCTCGTATGAACGACACCCTGAGCACCTCGGACCCGACCGCCTCCCCCGGCACCCCGGCCCCCGCCCAGGGCCCGGAAACACTGGACGCCCCGGCCCCCTTCGAGCTCCTCCCCGGCGCGGCCCACTCACCCGTGCTCCTGCACGTGCCGCACTCCTCACGGCGCGTTCCGGCGCAGGTGCGCGAGGGCATCGTCCTCGACGACGAGGCGTTGGAGCGCGAGCTGGACCACATCACGGACGCGCACACCGCGGAACTCGCCGCCGCCGCGGCCGAGTCGGCGCAGCTGACGCCGTGGCGGTTCGTCAACCGGCTGTCCCGTCTGGTCGTCGACCCGGAGCGCTTCCCGGACGAGCGGGAGGAGATGCTGGCCGTCGGGATGGGCGCGGTCTACACCCGCACCACGCACCGCGCGCCGCTGCGCCGCGCGGACGTCGACCCGGGGCCCCTGATCGAACGCTGCTTCCACCCGTACGCGCGCGCGATGACGGCTGCGGTGGCCGACCGGCTGGCCGCCACCGGACGCGCGGTGATCATCGACGTCCACTCGTACCCGACCGCCCGGCTGCCGTACGAGCTGCACGGCGACGGACCGCGCCCGCCGGTGTGTCTGGGCACCGACGCCTTCCACACGCCGCCGGAGCTGGTGGCCCTGGCGGAGAAGGCGTTCGCGGGCCTGGGCGGTGTGGGCGTCGACAGCCCGTTCTCGGGCGCCTATGTGCCGCTGCGCCACTACGAGCGGGAGCCCGACGTCACCGCGCTGATGGTGGAGATCCGGCGGGACGTGTACATGAGCGAACCGGGAGGCCCGGCGGGCCCGGGGTTCGCCCGGGTCGCCGCCGCGCTGACGGCGCTCGTGGACGCCGTGGGGCGGTAGCCGGGGAGTGCGCCCGCCCCTAGGGTCGGGGTGAGCAAACGCTTGGTCACGGATCGGGGAGGCACGGGACATGCCGGTCGTCGACGTGTGGATGCAGCACCCCACACTGCGTCACTCCCACCACGAGATGTTCGAGTCGCTGCGCCGCTGGACGGGCATGGAACGGCTGGCGGAGCCCCTGCCCATCGAGGTGACGGTGGCCGCGATGGCGGCTGCCGACGTGGAGACCGGCCTGTCCGCGGCCTGGTACGGGCCCCAGGGCCCGTTGATCGACAAGGACGAGGTGGCCGCCTTCGTGGCCCGTTCCGAGGGACGGCTGCGCGGGGTCGCGGGCGTCGACCTGACGAGACCGGTGGCGGCCGTCAGGGAGTTGCGCCGGGCGGTCGAGGAACTGGGCTTCGTGGCGCTGCGGATCGTGCCGTGGCTGTGGCAACTGCCGCCCACCGACCGGCTGTACTACCCGCTGTACGCGGCATGCGTGGAACTCGGCGTCCCGTTCTGCACCCAGGTCGGGCACACCGGGCCACTGCGCCCCTCCGAGACCGGCCGGCCCATCCCGTACATCGATCAGGTCGCGCTCGACTTCCCCGAACTGGCCATCGTCTGCGGGCACATCGGCTACCCGTGGACCACGGAGATGATCGCGGTGGCCGACAAGCACGCCAACGTCTTCATCGACACCAGCGCGTACACCGCGCGCCGATATCCGCCCGAGCTGGTGGAATACCTGCGCGGCCGCGGGCGGCGCAAGGTCCTCTTCGGCTCCAACTACCCCATGATCACGCCCGCTCGGGCACTGGAGCACCTCGCGGCCCTGGGACTGGACGACGAGACGACCGGGCTGTTCCTGTCGGGCAACCCCCGCTCCGTCTTCCGTCGCCTGGATCATTCGTAGATGCTGGGGCCGGAACAGTGTTCGACCGTGAGGTGAGGGCAGCCCAGCGATGGCTTTCCAGATCAGCGCCACCAATCCGGAGCACCCCGCGCTCCTGCTCGAACTGCCCTGGCAGCTTCCTCTGGAGGAGTGGCCCGAGCATCTCCTGGTGCCCCTGCCCCGCGGCATCTCCCGGCACGTCGTGCGCTACGCGCGCGCCGGGGACGAGGTGGTGGCCGTCAAGGAGCTCGCCGAGCGGCCGGCCGTGCGCGAGTACGGGCTGCTGCTCAGCCTGGACCGGCTCACGATCCCGGCGGTCGACCCGCTGGCCGTCGTCACGGGCCGCATCGACGCGGCGGGCGAGCCCCTGGAGTCCGTACTGATCACCCGGCACCTCGGCGGCTCGATGCCGTACCGGTCGATGTTCGAGACGACGATGCGGCCGGCGACCATGCACCGCCTGATGGACGCCCTCGCGGTGCTGCTCGTACGGCTGCACCTGGCCGGATTCGCCTGGGGCGACTGCTCGCTGTCGAACACGCTGTTCCGGCGCGACGCCGGTGCGTACGCGGCGTACCTGGTGGACGCCGAGACCGGGGAGCTCCATCCGCAGCTCAGCGAGGGGCAGCGGGAGTACGACCTCGATCTCGCCCGGGTCAACATCAGCGGTGAGCTGCTGGACCTGGAAGCGGCCGGGGCGCTGCATCCGTCGGTGGACCCGATCGAGTTCGGCATGGAGATCTGTGCCCGCTACCGGGGCCTGTGGCAGGAGCTGACCCGTACCTCCGTGTACCCGGCGGGCAAGCACCACTACATAGACCGGCGCATCCGCCGCCTCAACGACCTCGGATTCGACGTCGCGGAGATGCAGATCGCGAGCTCCGGCAACGGCGACACCGTCACCTTCGTGCCCAAGGTCGTCGACGCGGGCCACCATCAGCGCCAGCTGTTGCGACTGACCGGCCTCGACACCGAGGAGAACCAGGCGCGCCGGCTCCTGAACGACCTGGAGAGCTGGATGGCCACCCAGGACGACTACGTCCCCGGCGACCCCCTCGCGGCCCGGCCCGAAGTGCTCGCCCACCGCTGGGTGAGGGACGTGTTCCGGCCGACCGTGCGGGCCGTCCCGCCGGAGCTGCGCGGCTCCATGGACCCGGCCGAGATCTACCACCAGCTCCTCGAACACCGGTGGTTCCTGTCCGAGCGCGCACAGCAGGACATCGGTCTGGACACCGCCGTCGAGGACTACGTCACCAACATCCTTCCCAAGGTCCGCGAGGGGCTTCCGACGCAGGCGGACACCGCGCAGTCCGGCCACGCCCTGCCGGTTCCTGAGCAAAGGTGACCGATCGTACATACGATTGGGCGTGTATCGGCCACGGGCACCCCCTGGGGCGTCCGCGCGGCCGGAGACATGGAACCTGCTCGGGGTGGGAGACGCATGGCACAGGCCGCCAGTCCAGCGCGGACCGTCATTATGACCGTCGATGACGATCCCGGGGTGTCGCGCGCCGTCGCCCGCGACCTGCGGCGCCGCTACGGCGAGACGCACCGTATCGTGCGCGCCGAGTCCGGGGACGCCGGTCTCGAGGCGCTCCGGGAGCTCAAGCTGCGCGGCGACCAGGTGGCGGTGATCCTCGCCGACTACCGGATGCCGCAGATGAACGGGATCGAGTTCCTGGAACAGGCGCTCGACGTGTATCCCGGCGCACGCCGGGTGCTGCTGACCGCGTACGCCGACACGAACGCGGCGATCGACGCGATCAACGTGATCGATCTGGACCACTATCTGCTCAAGCCCTGGGACCCGCCGGAGGAGAAGCTCTACCCGGTCCTCGACGACCTGCTCGACGCCTGGCGGGCCAGTGACTACCGCCCCGTGCCGACCTGCAAGGTGGTAGGGCACCGGTGGTCGGCGCGCACGTCCGGGGTCCGCGAGTTCCTCGCCCGCAACCAGGTGCCGTATCGCTGGTACTCGTCCGACACGCCGGAAGGGCAGCGGCTGCTGAGCGCGGCCGGGCAGGACGGGGACCGCCTGCCGCTCGTGATCACACCGGACGGCACACCGCTCGTGGAGCCGGAGGACCCGGATCTCGCGGCACAGGTCGGGCTGGCCACGACACCGACCGCGGAGTTCTACGACCTCGTCGTCATCGGCGGCGGCCCTGCCGGGCTCGGCGCCGCCGTGTACGGCGCGTCCGAGGGGCTGCGGACGGTCCTCGTGGAGCGTTCGGCGACCGGCGGTCAGGCGGGGCAGAGCTCCCGGATCGAGAACTATCTCGGCTTCCCCGACGGCGTGTCCGGTGCGCAGCTCACCGACCGGGCGCGGCGGCAGGCGGCGAAGTTCGGCGCGGAGATCCTCACCGCGCGCGAGGTGACCGCCCTGGAGGTCACCGGGGCGTCGCGCACCATCCGGTTCTCGGACGGCTCCGCGATCTCCGCGCACTCGGTGATCCTCGCCACCGGTGTGTCCTACCGGCAGTTGGAGGCGCCCGGCCTCGACGACCTGACGGGCTGCGGTGTCTTCTACGGTTCGGCGCTGACCGAGGCGGCCGCCTGCCAGGGCCACGACGTGTACATCGTGGGCGGCGCGAACTCGGCCGGCCAGGCCGCGATGTATCTGGCACGGGGCGCGAAGTCAGTGACGATCCTGGTGCGCGGCGACTCGCTGTCCGCGTCGATGTCGCACTACCTGATCCAGCAGATCGACGAAGCGCCCAACATCAGCGTGCGCACCGGCACGGTCGTCGAGGCGGCGCACGGCTCGGACCACCTGGAGCAGCTCACGCTGCGCGACGTGACGAGCGGGCACACCGAACTCGTCGACGCCCAGTGGATGTTCGTGTTCATCGGCGCGGCCCCGCTCACCGACTGGCTGGAGGGGACCGTGCTCAGGGACGACCGCGGCTTCATCATGGCGGGCCCGGACATGACGCCCGACGGGCAGCCGCCGCGGGGCTGGGAGCTGGACCGGCCGCCGTACCACCTGGAGACCAATGTGCCCGGCGTGTTCGTCGCGGGAGACGCCCGCGCCGAGTCCGCGAAGCGGGTCGCGTCCGCCGTCGGAGAGGGAGCCATGGCCGTCATGCTCGTCCACCGTTATCTGGAGCAGTCGTGAGCGGGCGGCCGCTGCCGTGCGACGCGGCGGAACTGGGCACGCTCTTCCTGTTCGAGAAGCTGAGCCCGGAGCAGTTGGACCGGCTGTGCCGGGAGGGCCGGGTCGAGGAGTTCGAGCCCGGCTACGTCTACCGCGAGGGCGAGCCCGCTACCTGCTTCTTCGTGCTCCTCGAAGGCACCCTGGTGATGTCGCGCCGGGTCGGCGGCGACGACGTGGAGATCAACCGCAGTTCCCAGCGGGGGGCGTACTCGGGGGCCATGCAGGCCTATCTGACCGGCGGGGAACAGGCCCGGTACAAGGGCTCCGTCCGCGTCACGGAGCCGTCGCGGTTCTTCGTGCTGCCCGCGGAGACGTTCGCCGCGGTCCTGCGGGACTGGTTCCCGATGGCCGTCCATCTGCTGGAGGGGATGTTCTTCGGCACGCAGAACACCCAGCGGACCATCAACCAGCGTGAGCGGCTGCTGGCGCTCGGCTCACTGTCCGCCGGCCTCACGCACGAGCTCAACAACCCTGCCGCGGCGGCCGCGCGGGCCACCTCGGCGCTGCGGGACCGGGTCGCGCACATGCGGCACAAGCTCGGTGTCATCGCCGCCGGGCCCTACCAGCGCGACGCGCTGAAGACCCTCGTCGAGATCCAGGAGCGGACGGCCGAGCGGGTCGCCAAGGCGCCGTCCCTGAGCCCGCTGGAGGCCTCCGACCGGGAGGACGCGCTCACCGACTGGCTCGACGACCATGGCCTCACGGGCGGCTGGCAGATAGCCCCGACGTTCGTGCAGGGCGGCCTCGACGTCGACTGGCTGGAGCAGATCGCCGCGGCCGTCGACGAGGAGATCCTTCCCGGGGCCATCGGGTGGCTCAACTACACCGTCGAGACAGAGCTGTTGATGAACGAGATCGCGGACTCCACCACCCGCATCTCGCACCTCGTCGACGCGGCCAAGCAGTACTCGCAGCTCGACCGGGCGCCCTACCAGGTGGCCGATGTGCACGAACTGCTCGACAGCACGCTGATGATGCTGTCCGGGAAGATGGGTTCGGGCATCAAGGTCGTCAAGGAGTACGACCGCGGCGCGCCCAGGGTCCCTTCCTATCCGGGCGAGTTGAACCAGGTGTGGACCAACCTCATCGACAACGCCGTCTCGGCGATGGACGGCGAGGGCACGCTGACGGTGCGCACCGCGCACGACGCGGACCAATTGCTCGTCGAGTTCGGTGACACCGGACCCGGTGTGCCGGCGGAGATCCGCGACCGCATCTTCGACCCGTTCTTCACCACCAAGCCGGTAGGTGAGGGCACCGGGCTCGGCCTGGACATCTCGTGGCGGATCGTCGTGAACAAGCACCACGGGAGCCTTCAGGTGCAGTCCGTGCCCGGCGACACCCGCTTCCAGGTACGACTGCCGCTGGCGGCACCGGACACCCCACAGGAGTCATCATGACCACGCCGAACGGAATCGACCCGTCCGTCCCGCCGAGCGGCACCGGCTGCGGCGACTGCGACGCCGTGGGCGGATGGTGGTTCCATCTGCGGCGCTGCGCCCAGTGCGGTCACATCGGCTGCTGCGACGACTCACCGTCCAAGCACGCCACCGCGCACGCGCAGAGCACCGGGCACCCCGTCATCCGCAGCTTCGAGCCGGGCGAGGCCTGGTTCTGGAACTACGACACGTCGGAGCTGTTCGACTCGGGGCCCGACCTCGCTCCCCCGATGTGCCACCCGGCGGACCAGCCGACGCCCGGACCCGCCGGACGCGTTCCCGCGAACTGGGCCGAGACGCTGCGCTGAGTCGGTGGTGTGCCGCGTGCCCCGGCCGAGCCGGGGCACGCGGCACGCCGGAACCCGTCGTGCGTCAGAGGACCGAGGCGCCGTACATCTCGCCGAGCGGTTCGGCGAGCAGTTCGACGCGGACGCCGTCGGGGTCACGGAAGTAGATCGAGGTGCTGCTCTCCTCGGCGTACTCGACCCCGGCGGCGTCCAGCCGCTCGCGCAGCTGTCGCCAGGTGGCGGGATCGACCGAGATCGCCAGGTGGTGGAGTCCGCCGAGCACCTCCTGGTACGGGCCGAGGTCGAGACCGGGGAAGTCGAAGAACGCCAGCAGATTGCCGTGACCGAGGTCGAAGAAGAAATGGGTGGAGCCCTTGTAGTCGCGGTTCTCGATCATCTCCGTGAGCGGGAAGCCGAGGACGCCCTGGTAGAACCGGACCGTCCGCTCGACGTCCGAGGAGAGCAGCGCGACATGGTGCACGCCCCGGGCCGAGCTGGCGGGCCTGTCCTCCTTCAGATGCGTGTCCCTGATCCGTCGGCGTTCCGCCTCGATCGCTGCCAGGTCCACCGCGCCCATCGGAAGCTCCTCACACGGGAATAACGACGACTTGTTGGGGAATTCAACCACTTTGCTCCTACTCTAGACCCCCGGCCCTCCCCGTCAAGAACGCGCCGCGGGCGTGCTGACGGCTCCGTCCGGATGCGGGCGGCGGCGCACGGGACGATCCTGGAAACATGTCCGGACGGGCTCCTTTGATCGTGCACCCGGCCTTGGGTACCAGCGGCCGCCAGGTGACCGCGCGGGGCGAGAATCTGGGCGTGGCCTTCTCGGACGAGGACCTCATGGAACTGCTCGGCAGGGCCGGCCTGCCCGATGCGGAGGATCTCCTCGACGACCCGTCGTGGGTGCAGTGGCGCGGGGGCCAGGCCCACTACTACGGGGCCGCGTAGCAACTCGACACCGCGGGGCAGCGCGCCACTTTCCGATGGGCCGCGCGCCACTTTCCGATGGGCCGCGCGCCACTTTCCGATGGGCCGTGCACCTTTCCGGCGGGCCGCGCACCGCCGGGGCCGGCGGGTCGCCGTGGCGCGGGTACGGCCGACAGGGTGGTCGCGTTGCTCCGAACGGGTACGGCCGACAGGGTGGTCGCGTTGCTCCGAACGGGGGGCAGGCTCACCCGACCCGGTGGGCCGTGCCACTGTCGCGTACCACCGGCGTGTACACGCGCGTTGCCCCCACATGGACAGCACTCACACAGCCCTGCGGCCCGTCCCTACCGGTGGTCGCACGGCCCGCCCGTACGCCGAAGCGATCGACGACCAGCGCGGCCATCCGCCGATCTACGCCCAGCTCGTCGCGGAATGGCGGGCCGAGGGCCGGGGGGTTCCGGAACGGCGTGCGATCCATCAGGTGGTGTGGGCCTCCTTCGCCGCACCTGTCCCGGAGAAGGACGAGGCCGAGTCCGTGGCCGCCGTGCCCGTCCCCCGGGGTCTGCCCGGCTGGTGATCCTGGTCCTGGCCGAGGGGCTCCAGCACGGCGAGCGTTCCGTTGGCCTGACGCAGCGCCAGCTCCAGCGGGACGGCGAGGTGCAGCGCGCCGGTCCCGTCCGGGGGGATGATCCACTCCAGTGGTCCCGCGGACCGGTACGGCGGTGGCACGGCGATCCACGAGCCGCGGCCGAGGTGACGCAGCCCGTCCCCCACCCAGTGGCTGGCCGGATCGGGGGGCAGGAAGAAGCCGACCCGGCGGGCCGCGGAGTCCACCAGGGTGGGGCCCGGAACCCGCAGCGGTTCGCACCACAGGATGTCCAGGGCGAGCAGCCCCAGTGGTTCCGGCACGCTGACCACGTCCCAGAAGCGCCCGCCCTCCAGGAGCACGCCGCCGTTGCCCTGGTCCCACTCCCGCTTGCAGGACCGGGGATCAGTGGCCGCCGCGGCGAGCCACTCCACACTCTGCATCCACATCGCGTTCGTCATGGACCACCCCCGGGACGTGCCGCCGCACTCGCAGAGCGCGGCGGACCAACATGACGTGGAGACCCGCGGTCGCCCATCAGGTCCTCGGCATATGCATGTTGGTAGATATTTCTACCTGGCGGAAGGGGTGGCGCGGCCTGGCGTTTTCCGCGGGGCCGTCAGGGCGCGGTCACGGGGGCGCGCAGCGACCGCAGCCGCCCGCCGCCCAGCGGGGTGGTGTGCCATCGCGCGGTGAAGGTCCGTTCGGGAAGCGAACAGGTCAGCGTCAGACGGTGCGGGGTCTCCAGGAACAGCACGTCGGCCACGAGGGTGTTCCGGTCGGCCCATCCCCCGCTCACCGCGGTGGGGACCCGGCCGGGCTCGACCCGCCAGCCGTCGGCACCGAGCCGCAGTCCGAGCGGCCTGTCCCCCTCGGACAGCGTGAGGCACCAGTCGGCCCCGTCGCGCTCGACGGCGACGGCGGTCAGGCTCCACTGGGCCACGCAGGTGCCGCCGGCCGGGGCGAACACCGTCCCCGCCCAGGCGTCCCGCTCCGGGGGCTCCGGATGCGCCTTCACCGGTGGCAGGGCGAGCCGCGCGAGGCGTCGCGTCAGTCCGTCGTCCTCCCCGCCCGGAAGCGGGGCGGGGCCGAACGCGGGCAGCAGGTGCCGCCACATCAGGGTGAGCAGGTCCTGCATCTGCTCGGTCGCCGCAGTCGTCGCGATCACCACGTCGTGCTCCGGCAGGACGACGCAGAACTGTCCGAACGCCCCGTCCCCGCGGTAGCCGTGCCGGGACCGCCAGAACTGGAACCCGTACCCCTGCTGCCAGTCCGACCGCGCCCCCTCGGCCGTACCGTCCGCGTTCGAGACGTGCGCGCGGGTGGCCTCGGCGATCCACGAGGCCGGGAGCAGCCGTCGCCCCTCCCAGACGCCGTCCTGCAGGTAGAGCTGGCCGAGCCGGGCGATCGCGTCGGTCGTGGCGTGCAGGCCGCTGAAGCCGAGGTCACGGCCCGCGGGGTGCTGCTGCCAGGCGACCTCGCCGATGCCGAGCGGGTCGAACAGCCGGGGCCGCAGGTATTCGGTCAGCGTCCGGCCGCTCACCCGCTGCACGATCGCGGCGAGCGTGTAGGTGGCGGGCTGGTTGTACGCGAAGACGGTGCCGGGGTCACGGTCCGGCGGGATGCGCAGGAATCCGCGGACGATCTCCTGTCGGTCGTTCCGCACCGCCTCGTCGTGGGTCTCGGCCAGGTGGCCGCTGGCCATGGCCGCGACATGGCGCACCAGCATGGCCCGGCTGCGCGGGTCGGTGATATCCGCCTCGAACTCGGGGAAGTACGAGACGACCGGGTCGTCGAGGTTCAGCAGTCCTTCGGCGACGGCGAATCCCGCGGCGGTGGACGTGAAGCTCTTGCTGACCGAGTAGAGCAGGTGGAGGCGGTCGGGCGTGAACGGCGCCCACCAGCCGGAGGCCACGACGTGACCGTGACGCAGGATCATCAGGCCGTGCGGCTCGATGTCCGGGGCTGCTTCGACTGCGTCGAGGAACGCGTGGATGCCCGCCGGGTCGACTCCCTGTTCGGCGGGCGTGCTGACAGGCAGTGGACGGGCGTTCATACGGGCGGCCTCCGGTCTCGGGACGGTGGGCTGGGTCCAGCCGCGGGAACCGCGACATGCTGAAGCAGTACCGCGTGCATGCCACATCTTTCCGGGGCGGACTCGCACCTGTCCATGGCAGGCGAGGATCCCGCCGCCCGTCCCGCGAGCGTCGCGGAGGATCCCGTCACCGACACCGCAGACCCCGCCGACGCTCCCGCCGCCCGCACCGCAGGCCCCATCGACACTCCCGCCGCCGACACCACAGGCCCGGCCGGCACTCCCCTCACCCTCACGGCGACCGCCGCCGACGATTCCCCCCACCCGCAGGCGGGCGAAGCCGGACACGTGGACGTGTCAACTCGGTCCACCGCCGAGGGGGATGACGACTCTTGACGGGCCACCGTCATAATGCTCGGGTGATTCCCCCCTCCCCCACATCCGTACAGAGCGTCCCCGTCGTCGTCGTCGGCGCGGGACCGGCCGGCCTCACTCTCGGCAACATCCTGCGCGCCGCCTCGGTCGACTGCGTGGTCCTGGAGACCGAGAGCCGTGAGTTCATCGAACAGCGGCCCCGGGCCGGCTTCATCGAGGAGTGGGCGGTCCGCGCCCTCCAGGAGAGAGGGCTCGCCGAACGGCTCGTGCAGTGGGCGCAGGCCCAGGGCGAGTGCGAGTTCCGCGTCGACGGCGAGCGCCACCGGTTCCGGTACGCCGAGCTGACCGGCGACCGCCACTTCGTGTACCCGCAGCCCCTGCTGGTGACCGACCTGGTGCGCGAGTACGCCGACGTGCGGGGCGGCGACATCCGCTTCGGCGTGCGGGACGTGGCCCTGCACGGCCTCGACGGCGACCGGCCCTCGGTTCTCTACACGGACCCGGAGACGGGCGAACGGCGGCGCGTCGACTGCGAGTTCGTCGCCGGCTGCGACGGCGCACGCGGGGTGACCCGGGCCAGTGTGCCGCGGGAGCACGGATCGCTCGCCCGGTACGACTACGGCGTCGGGTGGCTGGCGCTGCTCGCCGAGGCACCGCCGTCCTCCGACTGCGTCGTCTTCGGCATCCACCCGAACGGCTTCGCCGCCCACATGGCCCGCAGCCCCGAGGTGACCCGCTACTACCTGGAGGTCCGACCCGGCGAGGATCCGGAGAACTGGCCGCACGCACGGGTGTGGTCGGAGCTCAGGACCCGGCTGTCGGTGGCGGGTGCGCCGGCGCTCACCGAGGGCCGGCTCATCGAGAAGCGGGTCCTGGACATGCACAGCTACGTGGTGGAACCCATGACGTACGGCCGGCTGTTCCTGGCGGGCGACGCCGCGCACCTGGTGGCGCCGATCGCCGCGAAGGGCATGAACCTGGCGCTGCACGACGCCCTGCTCCTGGCGGACGCGCTCGTCGCCCATCTCACGGCGGGCGACGACAGCGGGCTGAACGCGTACTCGGATGCGAGCCTGCGGCGGGTCTGGGAGTACCAGGAATTCTCGCAGTGGCTCGCGGAGTTGCTCCACGGGCCGTCGTCAGGCGACGCCTACCGGGCCGGATCCGCGGGCGCCCGGCTGAAGCGGATCCTGGGCTCGCCCGCCGCCGCGACCACCTTCGCGAACTCCTACATCGGCAAGGACGTGGCACGGTGAACCACGGTGCGGCGGTGGCCTGAACTCTTCGCACACGCGGACGGCAGCAGCGGTCCGCGGAAGAAACCGGGCTCCGAAGCCGCCCACCGTTGAACACTCCATGTCACACCCTCCGTACTTCCGGGAAAGCGACAGCCCGGTGTGCAGCGAGGGATGACGATGGTCGAGGTGCAGGACTCCACGGGCGACTTGGTGGCCGGACGGTACCGGTTGATCGAAGTCGCCCACGGGGAGGAGGGCCGCGTCGGCTGGCACGGCCAGGACGTCGAGTTCCGACGGCCGGTCGCCCTGACCCGGTCACGGCTGCCGGAACACCGGCGCCAGGAGGCGGGGCACCTCACCGCCCGTCGCATCCTGCGCGAGTCCGAACAGTTGGCGACGGTCTGTCCGGGCCGGGTCGCCACGGTCCTCGACGTGTTCGAGGAGGACGACTGCGTGTGGACGGTCACCGAGCGCACCGAGGGCACCGTGCTGTCCGAGCTGCTCGGGCACGGGCCCGTGAACTACGTCCGGGCGGCCCGCATCGGACTGGGCCTCCTCGACGTCCTCACGGCCGCCCACCGGGAGGGCGTGACGCACGGGGATCTCAGCCCCGGGCAGGTGTGCCTGCACGAGCGCGGTACCGTCACACTCAGCGGTTTCGGGCTGATGGGCGCCACCGGCTCGCCGCGTGTCACGGCACCGTCGTACGCCGCTCCCGAGCAGGCCCGCGGTGAGGGCACCGGGCCGGCCGCGGACCTGTGGGCCCTGGGCGCGATCATGTACGCGCTGGTCGAGGGGCGGCCCGCGATCCGGGACCGGGGGCGGCTCGACGCCACGCTCCGCGCGGTGGACCGGCTCCCGATCAGGGCCCCGCTCAGTGCCGGCCCGCTCGGACCTGCCATCCAGGGACTGTTGCGCAGGGATCCGCTGGAGCGGGTTCCCGAGCCGGTCGTACGCGAGTCCCTGACCCGCGTCCTCAAGGACGAGGACGTCGACACGACGACCCAGTCGGTCCCGCCGCACGTCTTCTTCACCCCACCGGGTCCGCCCCGCAGCGGTGCGGGGTGGACCGTACGCGGCCGGCGGGTGAGCCGGCCGGTCCTGCTGGGCGGGGCGCTCGCCGTGACCGCCGCCTGCTTCGCCGCGCTGACCGCGGCGGGCGGTCTGCCCGGCGGCGACACGTCGGCGTCCGGTGCCGGTGCCTCCCGGTCCGCGTCCGGCAACCCGCCGGGGACGCCCACGGGACGCTCCTCGCTCCCCGGCCGGCCGGCCTCGCCGTCCCCGTCCGCCACGTCCGAGGGGACGGCACCGGCCGGTTTCACCACGTACCGGGCGCCCCAGGGGTTCACCGTCGATCTGCCCGAGGGCTGGAAGCCGCGTGACACCCAGAAGTCCACCGACGGGTCCTACCGGGTCACCTTCGGAGCGAGCGGGGACCCCCGCACCCTGGCCGTCACCTACAGCACGCGCCTGGGTCCCGATCCCGTCGCGGTGTGGAGCGCGCTGGAGCCGTCGCTGCGCGACGACTCCAGCGGTTACGCCCGGGTGGGCGACATCCGGGCCGTGGACTACCGCGGCCGAAGGGGCGCCGACATGGAGTGGCTCTCGGACTCCGAGGGGGTCCGCGAGCGCACGTTCGGCCGGGGCTTCCTGCTCGGCGGGCGCATGGGCTTCTCGCTGAGGTGGACGACCCCCGCGGACGACTGGGAGAGCAGAGCCAACCGGCGGGCGCTGGAGGTCTTCCTCCGGTCCTTCCGCCCGGCTTCACCGTGACCCGGGTCCTCCGGCACGCTCCCGGTACGCGTGCCCCGGCCGGGACGCCTCGGACGTGGGCCCTGTGCGAGGCGTCCCGGCCGGGGTCCACGTCCGAGGTGCGTCAACGCGCCTTGGACGTACGGGGATCGGGTCGTCGCTGCGACAGCCACAGCGCGACCTCCTCCGCGATGGGCTGGCCGCTCTCCAGCTCGACGAAGCCGAACTGACCGCCCTGGTTGCACTCCAGGAACCACCAGACGCCGTCCTCGTCCTCGGCGAAGTCGAAGGCCGCGTAGGCGAGTCCGGTGAAGGCCAGGTAGTCGTGGACCGACCGGGCGATGCGCTCGGGCACCGCGGTGGTCTCCCAGGTGTGTCCGGTCTCGCCGAACCGCCCGTCGACCTGTCCCGGCACCGTCGCCTTGCGGGCGGCGAACAGCCGGGTACCCACACCGGTCAGCCGTATGTCGGCACGCTTGGGGATGTACTGCTGCAACAACGCCGGTCCCGCCGCGACTCCGGTGAAGTCCGCGCCGGGTCCGACGAGGGTGGTCGGCAGCGCCACCGGCGGCTCACCGGGAGGCGGGCCGGACGCGGACTTCACCACCACGTCCCGATACTCCTCGACGAACTGCTTCGCCACCTTCGGTGCCGTCGTGATGATGGTGGCCGGCACCGCGAAGCCACTGCTGTGGGCGACCCGGAGCTGCCAGGGCTTGTGCCGCGCCTGCTCGGCCCGGCGCGGGTGGTTCATCCACCGGGTCGAGGCGGAGTAGAGCATGCCGAACAGCGCCTGCCGCGTCTCCGCGGTGAGCCACGCCGAGGGTTCGGGCGCGTGTGCCGCCGGCTCGCCCGGCCTGCGCACCCATACCGATCGCAGGCCGCCCATGCTGAGCACATGGCCGTTGACCGACAGATAGCCGTCGAAGTCGCCGTGGGCGTAGTCGGCCGACAGCACCGCCTTGCCGGGCACGTCGGCGGGGTCGAGGCGCACCATGGGCACGCCCCGTTCGTGCAGTCTGGCCACCACCATGTCGGCGGTGACGTCCTGCTCTGCCGTGAGAATGAGGACCGTCATGCGCGCGGGCGGCCGTCAGTCGTCGAAGTGAGTCTGTGAACCGGCCGTGGACGTGGTGGTTCCGGTGGCCATGAGGAGCGCGCGGTCGCTGACGGCGGGGCGGCCGTCGGGCAGGACGTTCAACTGCAGGGACACGTCGAAGTGGTAGGGGGGCACTGCGGCCGACTGCCCCGAGGGCAAGGCGTAGTTGAGGGTGAACGGTCGCACGAAAGATCCTCCCGCCGTTTCACAATGCTCGACGCCCACCCGTACGTGTCATGACCGTAAGGAATTCATCACTTTCTGCCACATCGGGGTGAAGGCCATCACATCGCGTCGTTTCCGGCTTGCTCGTTTCCGTTTTGCTGGGTTTGCCGCTTGCTTGTCACTCGGGGGTCCGCCCGGATCCGGTCTGCGTGTGCGCTTCTCACACCCAAACCTTCGGCCAAAGCTTCATCCTCAGTGACATGAACGCAGCACCCGCCCGGAACAGTTCCCGCTTCGGGGAACTTTTCTTGAGTCCGGAAATCATCCGTCCATCGACATGTCCCGCTGCGTGAGCGGGAGTTGGCGCACCGTCACACGGACTCGCGCCGGTACGAGTTCATCCGGGCGACGAGGGCCCGCGGGTTGTCCGGGCCGAAGCAGAGCGCGAGGTTCTCCGCGGACTCGCGAGCCGCGGACTCGGAGCGGGGGAAGAGCTCCGCCTCGTACACGGTCAGCGCCTTCTCGACGTCGCCGGGATGGGCTGCGAGGGCGCGGGCGAGTTCGGCGCCGTCGAGCATGGCCAGGTTGGCGCCCTCGCCCGCGAACGGGGACATCAGGTGCGCGGCGTCACCGAGCAGGGTGACACCGGGCACCCTTTCCCAGCGGTGGCCGACCGGCAGCGCGTGGATCGGCCGCGGGACGAGTGCGCCGTCCGCGTCCGCGATCAGCGCCCGCAGGCGGTCGTCCCAGCCGTCGAAGTGCTCCAGCAGCCCCTTCCTGGCCGCAACGGGGTCGGCGAAGTCGAGGGCACCGGAGGTGGCCCAGCCGGCGGGTGCCCTCAAGGCCGCGTAGACGTGGAGCGAGCCGTCGGGATCGCGGTGGCCGAGGAAACCCTTCTCGTCGTCGAGCGCGAAGAGCATGCCGTCTCCGACGACGGCGGCGCTCGCCGGGTGCCGGACGTCGGCGTCGAGGAGGTGCAGTTCTACGAACGAGACCCCCGCGTACTCGGGGACGGCGTCCGAGAGCAGGGGGCGCACCCTCGACCACGCACCGTCGGCGCCGACCAACAGGTCGGCGGTGAACGACTCGCCGTCGGCGAGCGTCACTTCGTGGCGGCCGTCGTCGAGCGTCCGGGCGCCGGTGACCTTGGCGCCCCAGCGCACAGTGCCTTCCGGCAGGGAGTCGAGCAGCAGGTCGCGCAGGACGCCCCGGGAGACCTCGGGCCGCTCGCCCTGCGCACCGTCGTCCTCCATGTGGACGGTGGCGTTCTTGTCGAGGATGCGCATCGCCTCGCCGCCGGCGTGCACGGCCGCGAGGAACTCCTCGTGGAGACCCGCGAACCGCAGGGCGGCCTGTCCGGATTCCTCGTGCATGTCCAGCATCCCGCCCTGTGTACGGGCGGTGGGCGAGGGGTCGAGATCGAAGACGGCGGCGGCGATGCCGTGCAGGTGCAGGACGCGGGCGAGCGTGAGACCGCCGAGACCGGCGCCGATCACGGCTATGGGGTGATGACGAAGTGCGGGCATGCCAGAACTCCTGGTGTGGGGTGACCGTCGGAACGAGGCGACGGTGGAACATGACGAAGGGCGACGACGGCCGGGGACGGCGCGGTCAGGGCGTGTCCGGCGCCCCGGGCCGGGTCGTGTGCAGGACGCCGTTGATCAGGACCTGGAAGCCCCAGTCCAGGCGGGCCTCGCCAGGTCCGGAGAGCAACTCGGCGCCGAGCGCGGCGACATGGGGGTGGCGCTCCCCCGAGGCACCGCGCAGCGCAGCGGCCAGCGCCGCCCATTCGCCCTCCGCGTCCGCGGGGTCCTTCTCCCCCGCGGCATGCTCGGCCGCGGTCGAGGTCGCGAACTGGAGCAGCAGATCGACCGCCCACGCGGCCCGCTCGCCGGGAACTCCGCCCTCGCCGAGCAGGGCGAGCAGAGCGTCCAGCAGATCGAGGTAGCGCGCACCGGACGGGCGGGCCACCAGTGCCGAGCGGGCCAGGCCCGGGTGCTCGAACAACACGTTCGTGTAGGAGGTGAGCACGCGCACGAGCCGGTCGCGCCAGTCGCCGCGTGCGCCCACGGGGGTGAGGTCGACGGCGCCGAGCAGGTCGTCGAGGACCGCCGCGTGCAGCTCGGCGGTGTTGCGCACGTAGACGTAGAGCGAGGCCGGTCCGGTGTCGAGCTCCTGTGCCAGACGGCGCATGGTGACGCGCTGGAGGCCTTCGGCCCGCATCAGCGCGACGGCGGTCTCGATGATCCCGTCCCGGGTGAGAGCCGGTTTCGCCGGGCGCTCGCGACGGCTGGGGCGCGGGCTGTTCTGTCCTGTCACCCCTCCAAGGTAACGAACATGTTCGTTGCGAACAAGTACGTGACGAACATGTTCGTTCCTCCCGCGCCCGTATCGCGTTCCCGAGGGTCGGCAGCGGCAGCCTCGGTGCTCCGCTGCACAGATCCGGGCTGAGTAGCCGCACTCATGCCCCCGCCTCCGCGCTCGACCACCATGGGGCCACCTGGAAGCCAAGGAGCCCACGCATGCGCGGTTCTCTTCTCGCCCTGCCCGCTCGCCGACCGGAATCCGGCGAACGCGTGCCGCGCGGCACGCTCCCCGCCGTGCTCGTCGCGGTCGTCGTGGCCGGCCTGACCCTCTCCGGCCTGCGTCCGCACGACCGGACGACCTGGCTGCTGGAGACCGTGTGGGTGCTGGTCGGACTGCCGCTGGTGGTATTGACCCGACGCTGGTTCCCGCTGACGAACCTGCTGTGCTGCCTGCTCGCGGCGCACGCCCTGGTGCTCGCCGTGGGAGGCCACTACACCTACGCGCAAGTGCCGTTGGGCGACTGGGTCCGGGACGCCCTCGGCCTCGACCGCAACCCGTACGACCGGTTCGGGCACCTCATGCAGGGCTTCGTGCCGGCCGTCCTGGTGCGGGAGCTGCTCAGCCGGACGTCACCGCTGCGCGGCAGTCGCCGGCTGGCGCCGCTGACCGTGTGCGCCTGTCTCGCCTTCAGCGCGGTCTTCGAGATGTTCGAGTGGGCGGCTGCCGTGATCGGTGGGCACACGGCCGACGACTTCCTGGCCAGCCAGGGCGATGTGTGGGACACCCAGTGGGACATGTTCTGTGCCCTGATCGGCGCCACCCTCTCGGTCCTGCTGCTGAGCAGGCTGCACGACCGCGGACTCACCGCCCTCGCGAAGCCGCGGGGACGGTGAGGGAGCCGGGACGGTCGGCTCGCCGCCCTCGCAGAGCCCCGGGACGGCAAGGGCGACCGGGCGGGCGGCGGACCGTAGGTAGGGCCTACTTCCCGATGGGCTGGGTGAACCGCAGGAGGTTCCCGGCGGGGTCGCGGAACGCGCAGTCGCGGACGCCGTAGAACTGGTCCATCGGCTCCTGCAGCACCTCGCCGCCCGCGGCGCTGATCCGCTCGAAGGTGGCGTCGCAGTCGTCCGTCGCGAAGATGACGCCGCGCAGCAGACCCTTCGCCATCAGCTCGGCCATGGCCTGCTTGTCGGCCGGTGAGGCGTTCGGGTCGGCGACGGGAGGTTCCAGGACGATGTTCACGTCCGGCTGCGCGGGAGCCCCGACGGTCACCCAGCGCATCCCCTCGTACCCGACGTCGTTGCGCACCTCCAGGCCGAGCACGTCGCGGTAGAAGGCGATCGCCTTGTCGTGGTCGTCGACGGCGATGAAGCATTGGGAGAGCCTGATATCCATGGCGCTCACGCTACGGCCGGGCGGCGGGGCTTGCTTCTCCGTTCCTGACGGGCCTCGTATGGATCTTGACCATGCACGCCGGGATGGGGGCCGCGTGATCGTGGCTGCGGCCGCGGTAGGCGCTCGGGCTCTCGCCGACCAGCTGGGTGAAGCGCGAGCTGAACGACCCCAGCGAGGTACAGCCGACCGCGAAGCAGACCTCCGTCACCGTGAGGTCGCCGCGCCGCAGCAGCGCCTTGGCCCGCTCGATGCGGCGGGTCATCAGGTAGCTGTACGGCGTCTCACCGAAGGCGGCGCGGAAGCTGCGGGAGAAGTGGCCCGACGACATCAGGGCGTCGCGTGCGAGCGCCGGGACGTCGAGCGGCTCGGCATAGTCGCGGTCCATCCGGTCGCGCGCCCTCCGCAGCCGGACGAGGTCGTCGAGATCCTGCCGTTTCACCCGATGAGTGTGCCACAGCGCCCGCGACCGGCGACGGGGCCCCGCGGACCGCAGCGGGCGTACGGGAGCGGCCGGCCGGTCCGGTCAGGAATGGAGAAGCCCCGGTCACGGTGGTGCGGCTAGCGTGATCGCCGTGGCCGTCGCGCACCTCGACCACCTCTTCCGGCGGGTCCCGACCACCGGCCGGATCCGACGGGGAGCCGGCCGGGCAGCCGTACGGTGTCCGCGGACGCGGCCGGTGGCCCGACGCGCTGCGGCGGGCCGACCCGAGCCGCCCGGCGGCCGCAGCCCGCCCCGTAGCGCCCCCGCGGACGGCGCGGATCAGGTAGACAGGGGGACGTCGCCGCGACCACGCCGACGGAGGACGACCGGACGTGCTGCTCGAGGACGGTCGGATCGAGCCGGGCGACGCCGACGGAGACCGCGCAGGCGGCTCCGCCCGACAGATGGAGACACCATGAGCAAGGCCACGAGGACGGACACGCCGTCGCCTGCCCAGCACACCGCCGACAGCCACGACGTGATCCGCGTGCACGGCGCGCGCGAGAACAACCTCAAGGACGTCAGCATCGAGATCCCGAAGCGCCGGCTGACGGTGTTCACCGGCGTCTCCGGCTCGGGCAAGAGCTCGCTGGTGTTCAACACGATCGCCGCCGAGTCGCAGCGGCTGATCAACGAGACCTACAGCGCCTTCGTGCAGGGCTTCATGCCCAACCTCGCACGGCCCGAGGTGGACGTCCTCGACGGTCTGACCACGGCGATCACCGTGGACCAGCAGCGGATGGGCGGCGACCCCCGCTCCACGGTCGGCACCGCCACCGACGCCAACGCGATGCTGCGCATCCTCTTCAGCCGGCTCGGGAAGCCGCACATCGGGCCGCCCAGCGCGTACGCCTTCAACGTCCCCTCGGTCCGGGCGAGCGGTGCGATCACCGTGGAGCGCGGCGCGAAGAAGGCCGTGAAGGCGACCTTCACCCGCACCGGCGGCATGTGCGCGCGCTGCGAGGGGCGAGGTTCGGTCACCGATCTCGACCTGACCCAGCTCTACGACGACTCCAAGTCGCTCAACGAGGGCGCGCTCACCATCCCCGGCTACACGGCGGGCGGCTGGAACTACCGGCTGTACAGCGAGTCCGGCTTCGTCGACCCGGACAAGCCGATCAGCAAGTACACCAAGAAGGAGCTGCACGACTTCCTCCACCACGAGGCCACCCGGATGAAGATCGCGGGCATCAACATGACCTACGAGGGTCTGATCCCGCGGATCCAGAAGTCGATGCTCTCCAAGGACCAGGAGTCGATGCAGCCGCACATCCGGGCCTTCGTGGACCGGGCGGTCACCTTCACCACCTGCCCCGAGTGCGACGGCACCCGCCTCAGCGAGGGGGCCCGGGCGTCGAAGATCAAGAAGATCGGCATCGCCGACGCCTGCGCGATGGAGATCAGGGACCTCGCCGAATGGGTCCGCGCGTTGGACGAACCGTCGGTGGCGCCCCTGCTCACCGCGCTCGGGCAGACCCTCGACTCGTTCGTGGAGATCGGCCTCGGCTATCTCTCGCTCGAGCGGCCGGCGGGCACTCTGTCCGGCGGTGAGGCGCAGCGCGTCAAGATGATCCGCCACCTCGGGTCCTCGCTCACCGACGTCACGTACGTGTTCGACGAGCCCACCGCGGGCCTGCACCCCCACGACATCCAGCGGATGAACGATCTGCTGCTCCGGCTGCGGGACAAGGGCAACACGGTGCTCGTCGTGGAGCACAAGCCGGAGGTCATCGCGATCGCCGACCACATCGTCGACCTCGGCCCGGGCGCCGGGACGGCGGGCGGCAGCGTCTGCTTCGAGGGCAGCGTCGAGGGGCTGCGGTCCGGCGGCACCATCACCGGCCGGCACTTCGACGACCGGGCCGCCCTCAAGGAGACGGTGCGGACACCCTCCGGCAAGCTGGGTGTCCGCGGCGCGAGCACGAACAATCTGCGTGACGTCGACGTCGACATCCCGCTCGGGGTGCTCGCCGTCATCACGGGTGTCGCCGGATCCGGCAAGAGCTCGCTCGTGCATGGTTCGATCCCGGCCGAAGCGGGTGTGGTGTCGGTCGACCAGAGCCCGATCCGCGGCTCACGGCGCAGCAACCCCGCGACGTACACCGGTCTGCTCGACCCGATCCGCAAGGCGTTCGCGAAGGCCAACGGCGTGAAGCCGGCCCTGTTCAGCGCCAACTCCGAGGGCGCCTGCCCGACCTGCAACGGCGCGGGCGTCATCTACACGGACCTGGCGATGATGGCCGGCGTCGCGACCACGTGCGAGGACTGCGAGGGCAAGCGGTTCGACGCCTCGGTGCTGGACTACCACCTCGGTGGCCGCGACATCAGCGAGGTGCTCGCGATGTCGGTGACCGAGGCCGAGGAGTTCTTCGGCAGCGGTGAGGGCCACACTCCGGCCGCCCACCGCATCCTGGAACGGCTCGTCGACGTGGGGCTCGGCTACCTCACCATCGGCCAGCCGCTGACCACGCTGTCCGGCGGCGAGCGGCAGCGGCTCAAGCTGGCCACGCACATGGCGGACAAGGGCGGCGTCTACGTACTCGACGAGCCGACCACCGGTCTGCACCTCGCCGACGTCGAGCAGCTGCTCGGTCTGCTCGACCGGCTCGTCGACTCCGGCAAGTCGGTCATCGTGATCGAGCACCACCAGGCGGTCATGGCCCATGCCGACTGGATCATCGACCTCGGTCCCGGCGCGGGCCACGACGGCGGGCAGGTCGTCTTCGAGGGAACGCCCGCCGATCTGGTCGCCACACGCTCCACCGTCACCGGTGAGCACCTCGCGGCCTACGTCGGCAGCTGAGCGGAGCACCGGCGGACTCGGTGGGACGGGTACCGCGCCACCCGGCTCGTCCCACCGGACCGGGACGAGCCGAGTCCCGACAGGGCGTCCCACCGGCTCTCCACGAGTACCGGGCACCCGGCCCGTCCCACCCGATGGCCGGTCGGCGGCGCCGCTACCAGCGGCTCTCCACCTGGTCCTTGATCCGCCGCTCGTAGAGGTCGTCGATCGCCTCCAGCGTCTCGGCGGTCAGCTCCGGGAGCTTCGCGGCCGCCGCGTTCGCACGGGCCTGCTCGGGTGACCGGGCGCCCGGGATCACGGTGGTCACACCGGGCTGCTGGATGATCCACCGCAGCGCCAGCTGGGCGGGCGTGAAGCCCTCCGGGGCGAGCGCGGAGAACTCGGCCGCCGCCTCCACGCCGGTCACGAAGTCGACGCCGGAGAACGTCTCGCCCTGGTCGAAGGCCTCACCCTGGCGGTTGTACGTCCGGTGGTCGTCCGCGGCAAACACCGTGTCCTTGGTGTACTTGCCGGACAGCAGGCCGGAGGCCAGCGGTACGCGGGCGATGATGCCGACGCCCGCCTCCCGTGCCGCCGGGAGCACCTGCCGCAGAGGCTTCATGCGGAACGGGTTGAGGATGATCTGGACGCTCGCCACGTTCGGGCGGGCGATCGCCGTCAGCGCCTCCTCGCACGTCTCGACGCTCACGCCGTACGCGGCGACGCGCTCCTCCTCGACGAGGGTGTCGAGGGCGTCGTACACCGCGTCGGAGGAGTAGACGGGGGTCGGCGGGCAGTGCAGCTGCACCAGGTCGAGGCGGTCGACGCCCAGGTTGCGCCGGGAACGGTCGTTCCACGCACGGAAGTTGTCGAGGACGTAGTTCTCCGGGATCTGTTCGACGCGGCGGCCCATCTTCGTCGCGATCTCCACATGGAGGTCGGGCCTGCTCTGCGCGAACGTGGCGATGATCTCCTCGCTCCGCCCGTCGCCGTACACGTCGGCCGTGTCGAAGAAGGTGACGCCCGACTCGGCCGCAGTCTCCAGCACGGCCAGGGCGTCCCGTTCACTCACCTCGCCCCAGTCGGCCCCCAGCTGCCACGTGCCGAGGCCGATGACCGAAGCATGCTGACCCGACCTGCCGAATTCGCGCTCTTCCATGCCGCCAGTCTGACACCTCGCCCCTGGGACGCCGGCGCACCCACCCGGTCAGCGCGTCCGCGCGGTGGTGCGGGAGGGAACCTGTGCGTCCGCGAAGGCTGCCGTCCTGCCTCGCCCCCGGCCTTCGTGCAGCGTCCGGGTACGCGGCTGAATCGTGTCAACGACTGACCGGCGGACGGGCTCTGAGCGGTGTTCAAGAAGTGAATGGCATTTCCCCCTTCACCCGCCCGCACCTCCCACCGTTCGTCCGGACCCACGAGTGTGAACCGTTAAGCAGGCCGTTCGCCCGAACCGGAGGCGCACTGTGACGAGACGGTTCTTCAACTCCTTGTGCAAGTTCAGGAATTGAAGAGTGTTTCTGCTTCATGTCTTGACGTGTCTGGTTCAGACCTTTAGGTTCACCGATCACCAGCGCTCCATGAATACGCCCCACGTTCAAGAACATGAACGCCCGCGCCTCCCCGCGCGCCTACGGGCATGCGTGCGCATCCGCGTACGCATGCCCGTACACCCCCCACCGCCACCCGTGAAGGGCTGTGATCCCGCTGATGGCCAGACGATCCCTCCTGCGCTCCACCGCGCTGCGCACCACCCTCACCACCGCAGCCCTCGCCCTCTCCGTCGGCGCCCTGAGCGCGGCACCCGCCTCCGCCGCCACCGGCACCATCACCGGCCTGGGCGGCAAGTGTCTCGACGTGGCCGGGGCGAACTCCGCCAACGGCACCGCCGTACAGCTCTACGACTGCAACGGCACCGCCGCCCAGCAGTGGACCGTGGGCTCCGACGGCACCGTCCGCGCGCTCGGCAAGTGCCTCGACGTCACGGGCAATTCGACCGCCGACGGCGCCAGGCTCCAGCTGTGGGACTGCACGGGCGGCGCGAACCAGAGGTGGACCGTCTCCGCGGCCCACGACCTCGTCAATCCGCAGGCCGACAAGTGCGCCGACGTCACCGGCAACACCTCGGCCAACGCCACGCCGGTGCAGCTGTGGACCTGTACCGGCGCCGCCAACCAGAAGTGGACCGCCCCGAGTGCCGGCGGCCCCGCCCCCGCCGCGCCGATGGCCGTCGCCCCGTACCTGTACAACGGCTGGGGCAACCCGCCGAGCCCCACCACCGTCATGAACGCGACCGGCGTCAAGTGGTTCACCCTCGCCTTCGTGCTCAGCAACGGCTACTGCAACCCGCAGTGGGACGGGAGCCGTCCGCTCACCGGCGGCGTCGACCAGCAGACCGTGAACACCGTGCGGGCGAACGGCGGCGACGTCATCCCGTCCTTCGGCGGCTACAGCGGCAACAAGCTGGAGAGTTCGTGCTCCAGCGCCGGGGAGCTCGCGGCCGCCTACCAGAAGGTCATCAACGCCTACGGCCTCAAGGCCATCGACATCGACATCGAGGCCGACGCCTACAGCAACCCGACGGTCCAGCAGCGCACGGTGGACGCCCTCAAGACCGTCAAGGCGAACAATCCGGGCCTCAAGGTGTACGTCACCATTGGCACCGGCCAGAGCGGGCCCGACACGGGCCTCATCAACCGCGCGGCCAACTCCGGTCTGTCCGTGGACAGCTGGACCATCATGCCGTTCGACTTCGGCGGCGCCGGCCAGAACATGGGGACGCTCACCACCCGAGCCGCGGAGGGCCTGAAGACGGCGCTCAAGAACGCGTACGGCTACAGCGACGACCAGGCGTACCGCGGCATGGGCATCTCCTCCATGAACGGTGTCACCGACCAGAACGAGACCGTCACCGTGGCCGACTTCCGCACCATCCTCGGCTACGCGCAGCAGCACCACCTGGCCCGGCTGACCTTCTGGTCCGTCAACCGCGACCGGCCCTGCACGGGCGGCGTCGCCGACAGCTGCTCCGGAGTGAGCCAGCAGAACTGGGACTACACCCGCGTGTTCGCCCAGTACACCGGCTGACCTTCCCCACCCCCCACCAGCGCAGGAGAACACCCTTGTCCAGATCCAGCAGACACTCCGGCCGTCACCGTACGGCGAAGGTGCTGTCCGTCTTCGCCCTCCTGGCGACGACGGTGTCCGGTGTGGCGGTCGCCGCGCCGGGCGAGGCGAGCGCCCAGGCCGCGGCGCTGCCCACCGGTTGGGCCACCGTGGTCAGTGCCGCGAGCGGCAAGTGCGTCGACGCGCGTGCCGCCGGGACGGCGAACGGCACCGCGGTCCAGCAGTACGCGTGCAACGGCAGCCAGGCCCAGCAGTGGCGCGTCACCGCCACCTCGGGCGGCTACAGCCAGGTCGGCAACCGTGCCGACAGCACCAGGACCTGGGACGTCACCGACGTCTCGACGGCCGACAGCGCCCTCGTCCAGCTGTGGACGTACAGCGGCGGCCTCAACCAGCAGTGGCAGGCCGTGGCCGAGGCCGGCGGGACCTACCGCTTCGTGAACCGCAACAGCGGGAAGTGCCTCGACGTCCCGGGCGCCTCCGCCGCGGACAGCGTGCAGCTCCAGCAGTACACCTGCAACGGCACGGCGGCCCAGTCCTTCCGCGTCGACCCGGTCGACGCGACGCCGCCGCCCGGTACCCCCGACCTCGGCCCGAACGTCACGGTCTTCGACCCCTCGACTCCGGCCGCCACCGTCCAGAGCAGCCTGAACGCGGCCTTCGCCCAGCAGGAGACCAACCAGTTCGGCACCGTGCGCAAGGCCTTCCTCTTCAAACCGGGCACCTACGACGCCAACGCCGACGTCGGCTTCTACACCCAGGTCGCGGGCCTCGGTCTCTCCCCGGACGACGTCACCGTCCGGGGGGCGGTGCACGCGGAGGCGGACTGGTTCCAGGGCAACGCGACCCAGAACTTCTGGCGTTCGGCGGAGAACCTGTCGGTGACCCCGACGAACGGCTCCGACCGCTGGGCGGTGTCGCAGGCCGCGCCGTACCGGCGTATGCACCTGCGCGGCAACCTCGCGCTGGACGACGGCGGTTGGTCCAGCGGCGGATACATGGCCGACACGAAGATCGACGGCCAGGTCAACTCCGGTTCGCAGCAGCAGTGGCTGTCGCGGAACACCGAGTGGTCGAACTGGACCGGCTCCAACTGGAACATGGTCTTCGTCGGGGCGAGGAACGCCCCCGCCAACAGCTTCCCCAACCCGCCCTACACCACGGTGTCGCAGACACCGGTCTCCCGTGAGAAGCCGTTCCTGTACGTCGACACGGCCGACGCCTGGAAGGTGTTCGTGCCGTCCGTGCGCACCGGCTCCTCCGGCACCACGTGGAGCGGAGGCACACCGGCGGGTACGTCCCTGCCGCTGTCCGACTTCTTCGTCGTGAAGCCGGGCGCGACGGCCGCGCAGATGAACGACGCGCTCGCCCAGGGCAAGAACCTGCTGGTGACGCCCGGTGTCTACCATCTCGACCAGACGCTGCGGGTGACCCGCGCCGACACCGTCGTGCTGGGCCTCGGCCTGGCCACGCTCATCCCGGACAACGGCATCACCGCGATGACCGTCGCCGACGTCGACGGCGTACAGCTGGCGGGACTGCTGATCGACGCGGGGACCACCAACTCGGCGCAGCTGCTGGAGATGGGACCGAGCGGTTCCTCCGCCGACCACGGTGCCGACCCCAGCTCGCTGCACGACGTGTTCTTCCGGATCGGCGGCGCGGGCGTCGGCAGGGCCACCACGAGCCTGACCGTCAACAGCGACGACGTCATCGGCGACCACCTGTGGCTGTGGCGCGCCGACCACGGCAGCGGCGTCGGCTGGACCAGCAACACGGCGGACACGGGCCTCGTCGTCAACGGCGACGACGTCACCATGTACGGCCTGTTCGTCGAGCATTACCAGAAGCACCAGACCATCTGGAACGGCAACGGCGGGCGGACGTACTTCTACCAGAACGAGATGCCCTACGACCCGCCCAACCAGGCGGCCTGGATGAACGGTTCCACCCAGGGCTACGCCGCCTACAAGGTCGCGAACTCGGTGACGAGCCACCAGGTGTACGGCTTCGGCAGCTACTGCTACTTCAACGTCAACTCCTCCGTGGCCGCCGAACACGCCATCGAGGCGCCCGACAACGCGAACGTCCGCTTCAAGGACATGGTGACCGTGTCCCTGGGCGGCACCGGGACGATCCGGCACGTCGTCAACGACCGCGGCGGACCGTCGAACTCCGCCACCAATGTCGCCAACCTCGTCAGCTACCCCTGACGCGTACGGAAAGGACCGTCCGATGCGCATCAGCAGATCCGGGCCGGCACGCGCGGCCCTGCGCGTCCTCCTCCTGCTGGCGACGCTGCTCGGCCTCGCCGCTCCTCCCGCCGCCCACGCGGGCACCGCGGCGTCGCCGTTCAAGGTGCTCGCCCTCTACAACGGGACCTGGGACGCGGCGCACATCAGCTTCGTCCACGAGGCCAACGAGTGGTTCCCGCAGCAGGCCGCGCAGAACGGCTTCACCTACACGGCCAGCAACAACTGGAACCTCCTCGCCGACGGAGGCGTGAACGCCTACCAAGTGGTGCTGTTCCTCGACGACCTGCCGCAGACCGCCGCCCAGCGGGCCGGCTTCGAGCAGTACATGCGCGGGGGCGGCGCCTGGATGGGCTTCCACGTCTCCGCCTTCACCACCGACGCGCAGAGCTGGCCCTGGTACCACAACCAGTTCCTCGGCAGCGGGAACTTCAGGTCCAACACCTGGGGCCCGACCACGGCCGTCCTGAAGGTCGAGGACCGCACGCACGCCGCCACCAGGAACCTGCCCGCGACGTTCACCTCGTCGGTCAGCGAGTGGTACAGCTGGTCGAACGACCTGCGGCAGAACCCCGACATCAAGATCCTGGCCTCCGTCGACCCCAGCAGCTTCCCGCTGGGCACCGACCCGAACCAGACCTGGTACAGCGGCTACTACCCGATCCTGTGGACCAACACGAAGTACCGCATGCTGTACGCGAACTTCGGCCACAACGCCATGGACTACTCGACGAACACCACGCTGTCGTCCACGTTCGCGAGCGCGACACAGAACCGGTTCCTGCTGGACGGCCTGAAGTGGCTGGGCGGGGCCGACGGCTCGGTGCCACCGGCGGACCCGATCTCGGAGACGTCCTGGTACACACTGACCAGTGCCGCCAACGGCACCTGTGTGGACGCCCGTTCGGCCGCCACGGCGAACGGGACACCGATCCAGCAGTACACCTGCAACGGCACCCAGGCGCAGCAGTTCCAGTTCCGCTCGACGGACGGCGGCTTCTCACGGATCGCCATCCGGGGCAATCCGCAGCAGGTCGTCGACGTGACCGACCGCTCGACCGTGGACAACGCTCCGCTCCAGCTGTGGAGTTGGTCGAACGGCCAGAACCAGCAGTGGCAGCCCGTACGGGAGAGCGGCGGGCGCTACCACTTCACGGCCCGGCACAGCGGCAAGTGCCTGAGCGCTGCCGGCTCCGGAGCGAACGGCGTGCAGCTCACCCAGCGCGCCTGCGACGGTTCCCCGGCGCAGAGTTTCACGCTCACCGCGCAGCCCTGACCGGGCTGTCCGAAGGTGCCCCCGCGGCCTGCGCGCCGCGGGGGCACCTGTCCGTGCGGGCGGAGTCAGGAACGGGCGAGACGGGCGAGTTCGGTGCCCGCGAGCAGGAACGCGCCGACGCCGAAGTCCGCGGTGCTGTCGTAGGTGACGGGCTGGCTGGACTCCGGGCGGTCGCCGACGTTCTGGACGTGGCCGAGGAACCCGTCGGGGTGTACGGCGGTGGTGACGAGGCCGTTCCAGGCCCGGACCGCCACCGGGAGGTGGGTGTCCCGGCCGACCAGACCCGCGCCGATCGCGTAGGCCGTGCCGTACAGGAAGAACGAGGTGCCACTGGTCTCCGGGCCGGGCAGATGGGTGTCGTCGGCGAGGTTGACGTTCCAGAAGCCGTCCGCACGCTGCACGGCGGCGACGGCCTTCACCAGCCGTACCAGCGTGTCGCGGTACTCGGCGGTGTGCCGCGCGCCGCGCGGAAGTGCCCCGAGGGTCTTGGCGTGTCCGCCCGCCACCCAGCCGTTGCCGCGGGACCACAGGACCGGCCTGCCCGCCGGCGACGTGATCCCTCCGGGGAGGAACCGCTTGTCGCGGTACCACAGGCCGGTCGCGGCGTCGTACAGGCCGGGGCCGCCCTCGGCGCGCTTGGTGTGGTCGTAGAGGGCGTACAGCTTCTCCCCGTACCCGGGGTCCCCGCGCAGGACGCCGATGCGGGCGAAGGGAGGCATCGCCATGTGGAGGGCGTCGTCCCACCACCAGTCGTCGTTCTTGTCCGGCTGGTCCTCGTAGACCATGCGGTGCAGGGAGGTCTCGATCGCGGTGAGCTTCTGCTCCTCGGGTTCTCTCTCGTAGAGGTCGAGGTAGGCCTGCCCGGCGCAGTGGTTGTCGGCGTGCCGGGTGGTCACTCCGCCGTTGAGGCCGTAGGCGTGTTTCTCCGCCCAGCCGCGGGCGTAGGCGAGGTAGCGGGCGCTGCCCGTCAGCCGCTGGAGGGCGAGGAGTCCGCTGAAGAAGGTGGCGTTGGCCCAGCCGTTGTCGCCGGGGTCGGTGTGCGCGCCGATCCATTGATCGGCCACGCGCCGCAGGACGGCCGTGATCTCGGCCCTCGGCGGAACGTCCGGGGGCACCGCACGGGAGGCGGCCCGTGCGGTGCCCGGCAGTGTGGGGGTGAAGGCGGCCGCGGCGGTGAGCGCGGCAGCGCCGGAGAGCAGGCGTCGTCTATGCATATGAACAACTCCTACGGATGGGGAATCCTCATCCTCAACTCCCTTCTCGGGCAGTGTCCATGGCACATCGTCAAGTTGTCCCGAACTGGCGGGTGTTCATACGTCCGCACCGAATTCAGGATGCCGAACGACATGTGTGGCCCGCCGGTCGTTCCGTCACACCTTGCGCCAGCGGGCCAGCGCCCAGGAGAACACCCCGAACAGGACGAGGCCGGCAGCTACGCAGGCCAGCAGCACCGGCCCCATCGGGGCGTCGGCGAACGACCGCAGCGTGTCGTCCAGCCCCTTGGCCTTGTCCGGGTCGTAGTCGACCGCGGCCCGCACCGCGAAGGCCCCGGCCACGGCGAACACCACGCCGCGCGCCGTCCCGCCGCCCACTCCCGCCGTGTCGACCGCCCGGCGCACCCGGCGCGACATCTCGCCGAGCTTCAGATGCTTGTGGTACTTGCGCAGGACGGCCCGAGCGGCGATCCACACGCCCGCCACGGCCAGCCCCGCGCCGGCGACGGCCACGAGCCACTGGCCGCCCGGCATCTTGAGCACCTGGGCCGTGACGTCGCGGGACTGCTTGTCGCTCGAACCGCCACCGCCCGAACCCGCGGCGAACCGGAGCACGGAGTAGGCGACGAACGCGTAGAACACACAGCGCGCGGCCGACATGAGCCGCTTGCCCGCCTTGCCGCCGTCCTGCCCGGCCGCGCCGAAGGCGGCCTCGGAGAGCCGCCACAGCGCCATGCCGACGACGCCGATGCCCAGCGCCCACAGCAGCGCGGCCCCGAAGGGTTTCGAGGCGATCTCCTCCAGTGCGCCGCCCCGGTCCGCCTGTCGTCCGCCGTCGCCGAACGCGATCCGCAGGGCCAGTACGCCGACCAGGGCGTAGATCACCCCGCGGGCCACCAGCCCCGCCCTCGCGGCCGTCTCCCGTACCGATCCCGTCGCCGCGCGGCGGGCACGGAGCCCGCCGTCACGGACCGCCGCACCGCCGTTCACTCCGGTCGCGTCTCGTGCGCAGCACCCGATTCCAGCCGCAGTTTCATCTGTACCTCCTGGTCTCCGGCTTCCACGCCCAACTCGTGCACGGTGAATGCGTCACCGAGGGCCTCGCGCAGGTGCCGCACCTCGCAAGGGCCGCCCTGTGCCTCGACCGTCGGTTGCCCCGAAAGTCCCGCGGCAGGCATGCCGCGTCCTGACGGAACACCGGAGGCGTCGAAGTCCGCCGTCCACACCGTCGGGCGGCCCGCACCGGACTCCCGGGGCTCGTCCCCGGCCTCCCGGTCGGCCTCGAAGGCGTCGGAAAGGACCGCGAGAACGCTCCGGGCATCGGCCGCCGAGCAGTCGCCGAGCATCACGTGGACCATGGACGCGGGCATCTGTTGCACGCTCATGAAAACCCTCTCCCGTCGCGTCGACGCACCGGACGTGCGCCTCGCGCGCGGCGATGAACCGGCACGTCGTGATGTTCAAGCGGGTACCCCGCGAGTGCCGGTGAAACGGAAACCGCACGCATCGCATGCGCCGATACACGCCCAGGTCAGCACGGTTCGTGAGCTATGTTGAGTTCTTGTGGGACAAGAAGGAGGCGCACCGGTGCCATCGCCGCAGCAGGCACGTGCACAGGCGTCAGCGATCACCTCGGGAAAGACCGCCCCGGAGGCGGGCGCGGCACCCACGTCCCAGCTCAGGGAGCTGTTCGACGGGCCGCGGCTCTCGCCGGGCCAGCGGCGCATCGCCCAGTACCTGATCGAGAACATCACCGAGGCCGCGTTCCTGTCGATCACCGACCTCGCCGAGCGGGTGGGTGTCAGCCAGCCCTCGGTGACGCGGTTCGCGGCGGCGGTGGGCTTCAGCGGTTACCCCGCGCTCCGCGAGAAGCTCCAGTCGATCGCGCTCAGCACCCTCGGCAGCACGCCGGGCACGCCCGCGGAGGTCACGAGCAACGAGCTCCAGGCGGCGGTGGACGCCGAGATCGAGAACCTGGAGAACCTGCGGCGCGACTTCGCCGACCCGGACCAGATCATCCGCCTCGGCCGGGCACTGTCGGAGTCGACGCCCCTGACGGTCCTGGGCCTGCGCATCTCCGTGTCGCTCGCCGAGTACTTCGCCTACGCCGCACGCCGTATCCACCCCGACGTACGGCTGGTGACCCGGGGCGGCAGCGTCTCCTACGACGCGATCCTGCAGTCGCGCGAGGCGGGCGGCACGTGGGTGCTCGCCTTCGGGATGCCCCGGCACGCGCAGGAGACGCTCACCGCCATCCGGGTCGCGCACAGCGCGGGACTGCGGGTCGCGCTGATCACCGACCTGGCGCTCGGTCCGCTGGCCGACGAGGCCGACGTCACCCTCGCCACCGGCACCGGGTCACGGCTCGTCTTCGACTCGTACGCCGCGCCCGTCGTGCTGTCGGCGGCGCTGCTCCAGGCCATGACGGACGCCGATCCGGAGCGGACCCAGGCCCGCCTGGAGGAGTACGAGCAGGTCGCCGAGCAGCACCAGTTCTTCCTCAGGGACTGAGCCCGCGGGATCCCCCGGGCTCGGTCGCCGGGAGACGCCGGACGGATCAGGCCGCGCCGAAACCGCGCCGGATGCGGCGCCTCGGGGTCGGCCCGGGCCGGGTCCGGCCGCATCGAGACGGACCCGCGCCGGGACCGGCCGGGACCGAGCCCGGCAGCGCCGCAGCGGACCTGACGGGCCCGTCCGACGGACGGCGGGTCGTACCGACGAGCCGGTACCTCCGACGAAACACACAAACCGCCCTCGCGCGCACCACGCGTCACCGCGGCATCACGGGATGATTCGCATCAAAGCGCGCATGAATGTTTTCATGTTCTTGCACATCCGGCGGTATATATAAATACTTCTCGCGGATCGTGACCGGGAGGACCCCGGCTCACGCACCAGGACCACCCGGGGCCGTCCGCTCCTACCCGCATCGGGCCCCGGGTGTACAAACGGGCCCCGCCTCGTGCGAGCGCCCGTGGTGGCGGCCCCGGCCATCCCCTAGACCGGGGCCGCCCCAGAACCCGCGACCCCCGCCGACGTGACCCGGAAGCGATGAACATGGCCCTGACGTACTCCCCGATCACCTCGGACTGGCCGTGCCAGGTCAAGACCCCCGGCAGCTTCGACTGGGAACGCTCGGCGGTGAAGTGGCTGCGCGAGCTGGTGCCGGCCCGCTACGCCAGCTACCCGGTCCTGCTCAAGCACCCCGTCCTGCTGGCCCGTCACGCGCAGCTCCAGGTGCAGCACGAGATCCGGGTGGCCCGGACGGCCCTGCAGACCGCCCGCGCCGAACTGCCCGCCCTCGGCCTGCACGAGGGCGTCATCGAGCACACCATCAAGCTGTACGCCGCCGAGGTCATGCAGCTCCAGCACATCGCGCGCAGCATCCGCGCGGTGACCCAGGCCCTCGTGGACAGTCCCCCGCGGGGCTGAACCCGTCGGTGGACAAGGGCGGTACGTACGGCCCGGGCGGGAACACGTAGGGGGCAAAGGCCGAGCCGTGAGGCCGGCCGCCCTACCAGAGCCCTGGACGGACCGATGGATTCCACGACCTGGAAAGTGGTGCTCGTCGTCGCGGTTCTGGGCGCCGCCGCACTCGGCGTGGCGGTCGCCCTGCTGCTCAGGCTCGTCCGCACCCGCCGCCGACTGCAGCGGGCCGGCCTTCCGGCCGGGTCGCGCTGGGTCTTCTGGGGCGCCGTCGCCTATCTGGTGCTCCCCACCGACCTGCTGCCCGACCCCGTCTACCTGGACGACATCGGCGTCCTGTTGCTGGCACTGCGCTCCCTGCGCGCCGCCCCTGACGACCGGTCCGCCGACCGGGTCGGGAACCCCCGCACACCGGCGGGCCGTTGACGGTCCGACGGCCCGCGTCGCGAAGCCCGCGCCCGGCGCCGCCACGGACCACGACGGCGACGGGCGGCACATGAGCGAGCTGGTTCCCGGGGGCAACATGCCCCTCCCGGACGGCACCCTGACCCTGCGGGTGCCGGGTCCCTTCGACGTGTCCGCCCTCGTCACCGACGACAGCGGACAGGTGCGCGGCGACGGCGACTTCGTCTTCTACAACCAGCCCGCCGCGCCCGGCACCCGCCTCGCGGGCGAGCGGCTCACCGTGGATCCGGCCGCGCTGAGGCCCGGGGCGAGCCGTGTCACCGTGGTGGTCAGCCCCGCCGATTCCACGACGCCCCTGGGCCGGCTGCCCGTGCCGACCCTGCACGTCACCGCCGCCGACGGCCGTCCGCTCGCCCGGTTCACCCCACCCCGCCCCGAGCGGGAGACGGTGCTGCTGCTCGCGGAGCTCTACCGACGGGGCACCGGTTGGAAACTGCGCGCCCTGGGCCAGGGATACGCCGACGGGCTGGCGGGCATCGCAAGGGACTTCGGAATCGACGTCACCGACGACGGGACGGCACCCGGCCCGCCGGCGGCCGGCACACCCGCCGGAGCGACACCCCGCGCCGCCCGCTCGACGGCACCGGGCACCGCGGTCCGCGGCGCGGCGTCCGGAGCGGCCCGGGCGCAGGGGGTGCCCGCGGGGACGGCGCCCGACCCGCACGGCCTTCTCGGCCCGGTGAACGCGGCCCGCGCCGCGGCCGGTTCCCCGCCCGTGTCCCTCGACAGTCGGCTGACGGCGGCGGCTCACGCCCATGCCGGTGCCATGGCCGCGCTCGGACAGCTCGGTGCCGAAGGCCCGGACGGCCTCTCCGTCCACCAGCGGGTCACCGCCGCCGGATATCCCTACCTCACCATCGGTGAACATCTGGTCTCCGGCCCGCGCACCCCGGCCGAGTTCGTGGAGTACTGCCTGTCCTCCGAACGGTCCCGGCGCACCCTGTGCGATCCGGCCTTCAGCCAGGCGGGCCTTGCCTGCGTCGCCGCGGAACGACCCGGCGGACCGTACTGGACCGCCCTGTGGGCACTGCCCTTCAGCCCCGCCGGCCTGGAGCGCACCACGCGTGAGGTCATCATGCTCACCAACGCGGAACGGGCCGCGGCAGGACTGCGCCCGCTGTCCGGCGACGCCCCGCTCACCACGGCGGCCCAGGCGCACAGCGCCGACATGGTGGCCCGCGCCTTCTACTCCCACACCTCTCCCGAGGGCGGACACCCCTGGGACCGGGCCGCGGCCGCGGGCTCCTCCCGCCGCACCATCGGGGAGAACATCGCCTGCGGACAGCGCTCCCCCGCCGAGGTCGTCCGCGGCTGGATGAACAGCCCCGGCCATCGCGCGAACATCCTCAAGCCCGAGTTCACCCACATAGGCGTCGGCTTCGCGGGCGGCGGGCCGGCCGGGACGTACTGGACCCAACTGTTCGGCGGCTGACCGCCGGGCCCCCGGCACGTACCGGACACGGCCGTCCCGTGCCCGGCCCGCGGGACGGCCGGATCGTGCGGCGACCCGGCCGCGATTCACCAATTCGGGTTCACCGTCGCCGGTTCACCCCCGGGCAACGCAACCACGCGGCCTCGCGGCGCGTAGAGATGGAGCCGACGTCCGCATCCGCGGCGCGCGGTTCGTGCCGGGCTTCCGCACCGGCGAGAGAACTCGGGAGAAGAATCAGATGGTCTCACCAACGGTGGGCACGGGTACGGCGCTGGGCGCGGTCCTGGTGTCGCTCCTGGCAGCCCCGGCACAGGCCGCGACACCGACGTCGACGGGCGGCCACGCGGCCGGACGGGCCGCTGCGGCAATCGCGTCGCCCGCGCCCGACGACGCGGGGCTGCGCAAGGTGCTGCGCACGGCGATCAGCCAGGGAGCACCCGGTGCGATGGCACGGATCGACGACAACGGCACGGTGCACCGGGTCGCCGAGGGCATCGCGAACCGGACCACCGGACGGGCCATCAGCACGAACGACCGCTTCCGCGTCGGCAGCGTCACCAAGACCTTCTCCGCGGTCGTGCTGCTCCAACTGGTCGACGAGGGAAAGCTGAAGCTCGACAAATCGGTCAACACCTATCTGCCGGGCCTGCTCCCCGACGACCGCATCACGGTCCGCCATGTGCTCAGCCACCGCAGCGGCCTGTACGACTACACCAACGACATGTTCGCCCGGACCGTCCCGGGCTTCGAGGCCGTCCGCAACAAGGTGTTCGGCTACCGGGACCTGGTGAAGCTGTCGCTCCGGAAGCCGCGCACCAACGCACCCGGCGCGGCCTACTCGTACTCGAACACCAACTTCGTCGTCGCGGGCATGCTGATCGAGAAGCTCACCGGGCACGCCGTGGGCGCGGAGTACCAGAAGCGCATCTTCGCGCCGCTCGACCTCATGGACACCCTGTACGTCCACCCCGGCACGACGATCCCCGGTTCGCACGCCCACGGTTATCTCACCCCCGACGAGGCCGGTGCGGCCCTGGTCGACTCCACCGATCAGACGGCGTCCTGGGCGCAGAGCGCGGGAGCGATCATCTCCACCACGCACGACCTGGACACCTTCCTGTCCGCGCTGCTGCGCGGGAAACTCATGTCGTCCGGCTCGCTGACGCAGATGCGGAAGTGGACGCAGGTCAACAGCACCACGGCGTACGGACTGGGGCTGCGCCGCCGCGACCTGTCGTGCGGGGTCTCCGTGTACGGGCACACGGGCACCGTGCAGGGCTACTACACGTACGCGTTCACCTCCAAGGACGGCAAGCGCAGCGTCAGCGCGCTGGCGAACACCTCCAACAACGCGGCCGTGCTGAACACCATGGCCGGCACCCTCGAATCGGCGTTCTGCGGCAAGCCCGCGGCCAGGACGACGCTGCGCCGTGCCGCCCCGGTGGAGCGGCACGAGGACATCGCGCCGGCCGTCACCCGCGACTGACCGTGCGGGCCGCGCCTCACCCCTGACGGTTGGGCCGCCGGTGCGGCGGCTGGTCGGGGGCGGGGCGCAGTCTCGGCGCCGGTATGTCGAGGCGGTGGGGCTTGTCGCCGTCGACGGTGTACGACTCGCGGTGGTGACGGATCTCCAGCGGTTCACCGGTCGCGAGCGTGTACGTGGCGGCGTCCGGCTCTATCTCCACGCGCAGGCGACGGCCGAGGAGTTCCAGGGAGAACGCGAGGCGGCTGAACCTCTCCGGCAGCCGGGGGGCGAACTCCAGGGTGTCGCCGTGGTGGCGCAGGCCGCCGAACCCGGCGACCAGGGCCGTCCAGGTGCCGGCGAGCGAGGCGATGTGCAGGCCGTCACGGGTGTTGTGTTCCAGATCCTCCAGGTCCATCAGGGCCGCCTCCACCAAGTAGTCGTAGGCGAGGCCCGGATGCCCGGCCTCGGCCGCGATCACGGCCTGGCAGCAGGCGGACAGGGAGGAGTCGCGGACGGTGAGGGGCTCGTAGTACGCGAAGTTGCGTGCCTTGTGCTCCTCGTCGAAGTAGGGGCTGCACTTGTACATCGCGAGCACGAGGTCGGCCTGTTTGACGACCTGCTTGCGGTAGATGTCGAAGTACGGGAAGTGCAGCATCAGCGGGTACTGGTCGGGCCGGGTGGCCGCGAAGTCCCACCGCTGGTAGCGGGTGAACCCGGCGTGCTGTTCGTGGACCCGGAGTTCGTGGTTGTAGGGGACGTGCATGGCGTCGGCGGCGTCGCGCCAGGCCGCGCTCTCCTCCTCGTCGACGCCGAGTTCGGCCGCCCGCGCCGGGTGGCGGTCGACGACGTCCGCGGCGGCCAGGAGGTTCGCGCGGGCCATGAGGTTGGTGTAGGTGTTGTCGTCCGCGACCGCGCTGTACTCGTCGGGCCCGGTCACCCCGTCGATGTGGAACCTGCCCTGGTAGTCGTGGTGTCCCAGCGAGCGCCACAGCCGTGCCGTCTCGACCAGCAGCTCGACCCCGGTGTCCCGTTCGAACCCTTCGTCACCGGTGACGGTGGTGTAGCGGACCACGGCGTCGGCGATGTCGGCGTTCACGTGGAACGCGGCGGTACCGGCCGGCCAGTAGGCCGAGCCCTCCGAACCGGCGATGGTCCGCCATGGGAAGGCGGCCCCCCTCAGCCCCAGTTGGGTCGCCCGCTCGCGTGCGGCGGGCAGGGTGTTCTGGCGCCAGCGGAGCGCCTCGGCGACGGCTCCCGGAGAGGTGTAGGTGAGCAGCGGGAGAACGAAGGTCTCGGTGTCCCAGAAGGCATGGCCGTCGTACCCGGAGCCGGTCAGCCCCTTCGCCGGTATCGCGCGCTGTTCGGCGCGGGCGCCCGCCTGGAGCACGTGGAAGAGGGCGAAGCGCACCGCCTGCTGGATCTCCTCGTCGCCCTCCACCTCGACGTCGGCACGCTCCCAGAAATCGTCCAGGTAGGCGCGCTGTTCGTCGACGAGCGCCTGCCAGCCGCCGTGCTCGGCGGCCGCGAGCGCTGCGTCGACCTGGTCGCGCACCGCCGGCAGCGACCGGGTGGCGGACCAGCCGTAGGAGACGAACTTCTCCAGACGCAGACGCTGTCCCGGCGTCAGCACGGAGGTGACGGTGAGCCGGGCGACGTCGTCGCTGCTCTCGCTGCTCGTGACGGTCCCGTCGGGTCCCACGACCCCGTGGTCGGCTGCCGCGGCGACCCGCAGTCCGCTCTCGCCCGTGCGGTGCACGAGCCGCAGCCGTCGGCCCGCCGCGAAGTGCTCCTCGGGCTTCAGCGGCGACTCCAGGGCGATCGCGGCGCGCGGGTCGCCGTCCCGCCCCGGCAACTGCTCGTTCGCCATCAGCTCCGACTGGACGACGACACGGACCCGGCTGTCGACGGCCTCCACCTCGTACGCCACGGCGGCGATCGCCCGCTGGGTGAAGGAGACGAGCCGGGTGGACCGCACCCGGACCGTGGAACCGGCCGGTGAGGTCCACTCGCAGGTCCGGGTGAGCAGCCCGGTGCGCAGATCGAGGACGCGCTCGTGGGAGCGCAGCCGGCCGTAGCGCAGGTCGAACGGTTCGTCGTCGACGAGCAGTCGGACGACCTTCCCGTTGGTGACGTTGATGACCGTCTGCCCGGACTCCGGATAGCCGTATCCCGCCTCCGCGTACGGCAACGGGTGCACCTCGTGGACGCCGTTGAGGTACGAGCCCGGGAGGCCGTGCGGTTCGCCCTCGTCGAGGTTGCCGCGCCAGCCGACATGGCCGTTCGAGAGGGCGAAGACGGACTCGCTCTGCGGCAGCAGATCCAGGTGGAGCTCGTTCTCGCGCAGGGCCCAGGGCTCGACGCCGTAGGAACTGTGGGTGATCATGCCTGCTCCCCCAGTTCCGACAGATCCTGTACGACCGTGTCCGCGCCGTGCGCGCGCAGCGCGGCGCCCTGTCCGACGCGGTCGACGCCGACGACGTACCCGAAGTGGCCCGAGCGGCCCGCGTCCATGCCGGCCAGCGCGTCCTCGAAGACGGCGGCCTCGGCGGCCTCGACGCCCAGGTCGCGCGCGGCGGCCAGGAAGGTGTCCGGCTGCGGCTTGCCGGGCAGACCGCGCTCCGCTGCGACGACCCCGTCGATCCGCACGTCGAACAGGTCCTCGGCGCCGACCGAGCGCAGGATGTCACGGCAGTTGGCGCTGGAGGAGACGACCGCGGTCCGCAGTCCGTGCGCGCGCACCGCCTCGACGTAGCGCAGGGTGCCGTCGTACGCCTCGACGCCGCCGGTGCGGATCATCTCCAGCAGCAGGTCGTTCTTGCGGTTGCCGAGGCCCTGCACGGTGGCCCGGTCCGGAGGGTCGTCCGGCGCTCCCTCGGGCAGGTGGATGCCGCGGGAGGCGAGGAAGGTTCGGACGCCGTCGGCGCGCGGGAGTCCGTCGACGTACTCGGCGTAGTCGTGCGAGTCGTCGAACGGGTGGAAGTCCTCGCCGTCGCGCTGCCGCAGGAACGCGTCGAACGTCCGCTTCCAGGCGGCGGCGTGGACGACGGCGGTCTTGGTGATGACGCCGTCGAGGTCGAAGAGGCAGGCCACGATTTCTTTCGGAAGACCGAGCTCTGTCATGAGGGCAGTGTGCCCCGAGATCATCCGGCCAACGGGTGGCGAGCGCCACACCGCGGGTAGTTCGTCGGGTCGTGCCCGCCGGACACCAGGTCGGCCCGGCCACGCGCCGCCCCCGCGCGGGTGCGGTGGGCCGTGCTGCCCGTCCTTCGTCGTCCGCCGCTTCTCGTCCGCGGCCGGACACGGATACTGGGGCCATGGAACGCGCCGCCTTCACGCCCCTGACCGACCGGGTCGCCGGAACCGCCGCATGACCTTCGACGACCTGCTCGATCGCGCGGCCGCACTCGTCCGTCCCGGGCGGCGCGCCCTGCTCGGCCTCGCCGGAAGTCCCGGGGCCGGCAAGACGACCCTCGCCGAGCGTCTGGTCCGGCGGCTGAACGGTGACGGGCCCGACTGGGTCGCGCACGTGCCGATGGACGGTTTCCATCTCGCGGACGTCGAGCTGGACCGGCTGGGGCGCCGCGACCGCAAGGGCGCCCCGGACACGTTCGACGCGGCGGGCTACGCTGCGCTGCTGCGCCGGCTGCGGGAGGACGAGGACGACCTGGTCTACGCGCCCGGCTTCGAGCGGACCCTGGAGCAGCCCCTCGCGGGTGCCGTGCCCGTGCCGCGGACCGCGCGGCTGATCGTCACCGAGGGCAATTACCTGCTGCTGCGCGACGACGCCTGGGCGCGCGCGAGGTCGCAGCTGGACGAGGTCTGGTTCTGCGAGCTGGACGAGGCCGCCCGGGTACGGCGGCTGGTCGCCCGGCACGAGGAGTTCGGCAAGGACCACGACACGGCGGTGGCGTGGGTTCTGGGCACCGACCAGCGCAACGCCGACCTGGTGGCCGCCACCCGGGACCGGGCCGACCTGGTCGTCGGGCCGGAGATCACCGCGGACGCGGTTCCGGTACGGGTTCCCGGCGCGCATCGCCCGTCGGAACGCTGATCCACGAAATCCCGCACGGCCCGGCCGCGCGGTGCCGGATCCTGCGGCGGAGCGGCGGGCCGGGCGGTGACCGCGTCCTCCGCCCGCGCGGCGACCCGAGCGGCGGCGGCATCCTCCGCCCGAGGCCCGAGCCGTCAGCCGACTGCGCGAGCCGCGAGCCGCGAGCCGCGAGCCGCGAGCCGCGAGCCGCGGACGGAACGTCCCGCGCTTGCGGTCGGTTCCGCGCCCGTGCGCTCGCAGGAAGGGCCGAAGGATCCTCCCGTGCCACGGCGCGCGGCGCGCGCCCCGCTCCAGGTATGTGTCCGAATCCCGCCGGACCCTGCGCACGGCAGGCGGCAAAATTGCTGGTGAAGCGACGCCGGTACCGCTTGAAACACACTCACGAAGGGACACTTCCGATGACGGTCTACACGACCCTCGACAGCCCGCTGGGCGAGCTGCTGCTCGTGGGCGAGGAGTCGGCCACCGCGAACGGCGGCACGGCACTGGCCTCGCTCTCGATGCCCGGCCAGAAGAACGGCGCCGTCGTCCAGGACGGCTGGACCGAGGACGCGGAGGCGTTCACCGAGATCGTCTCCCAGCTGCGCTCCTACTTCGACGGCCGGCTGACCCGCTTCGACATCGAGCACGTCACGAGCGGCAGCGACTTCCAGCGACGGGTGTGGCAGGCTCTGGAGGCCATCCCGTACGGCACCACGCTCAGCTACGGCGAGATCGCCTCCCGGATCGGCGCCTCCAGGGCGGCGGTACGGGCCGTGGGCACGGCGATCGGCGCGAATCCGCTCCTGGTCGTGCGGCCCTGCCACCGGGTGATCGGCGCGACCGGCGCCCTCACCGGCTACGCCGCCGGCCTGGAGCGCAAGCGCACGCTCCTGGACCTGGAGGCCGAGTCGTCCTGACCGGCCGCGGTCGAGATCGACGGCGGCCGCACCCTCGTCCCGCCGGCCCTGCCGGAGGCCCTCGCGCGGGCCGTCCGGGAGTTCACGGCTACATCCCACGCCGGCTAGGGAAGTTGTCGGACCTCTGCGCTACGTTGCGAGCATGACGGAATTCGTACTGGTGGCAGGTGCGTGGCTCGGCTCCTGGGCATGGGACGAGGTGGTGCCGGAGCTGCGAGCGGCCGGTCACGGCGCTCATCCGCTCACGCTCTCCGGCCTCGCGGACAGGCAGAGCACGCCGGTCGGACCGCAGACCCACGTCCGGGACATCGTGGGCGAGATCGAGCGGCTCGATCTGCGCGACGTCGTCCTGGTCGGGCACAGCTACTCGGGCATCCCGGTGGGCCAGGCCGCCGCGCGGATCGGCGACCGGCTGTCCCGCGTGGTGTTCGTCGACGCCAATGTCCCGACGGACGGCGAGTCGTTCGTGTCCACGTGGTGGCAGGGGCCGGAACGACTGGAGGAGGTGATCGAGGAGAACCAGGGCTTCTGGCCGCCGCTGACGGCCGCGGACTACGACGGGCAGGGGCTCACGGACGAGCAGATCTCACGGATAGCCGGTGGGTCGACACCGCAGCCGGGCATCACACTGACCGACGCGGCGGTGCTGGACCGTCCGCTCGGTGAGCTGCCGACGACGTACGTCAAGTGCCTGATGGACGGCGAGGACCCCATTGACGACGTGGCCGAGCTGCTGAAGAGCGCGCGGTGGGACCTGGTCGAGATGGAGACCGGTCACTGGCCGATGTTCTCCCAGCCGCACGAGATGGCGCGGGTCCTGCTCAGGGCCGCGGCACGCTAGCGCGGCGTACGGGATTCGAGGGCGGCGCGCGTGTCGTCGCCGTAGACGCCGGTCTCGTCGCCCCGGATGCCGTACCAGAGCTGGAAGCGGGCGACGGCCTCGGTGAGGGCCGCGTCGTAGCTGCCGTGGGTGCCTGAGCCGTCGTACACGTTCGGCACGCGCCGGAGCCGTTCCTGGAGCTCCGTCACATCGGGCCCGCGGTCTCCTTGCCGCAGGGTCCCCGCGCCGTCGGGGTCGCCGGTCCGCGCCGGATCCTCGGCGGGCGTCCGTGCGGCGGGCGGGGTGGCGGGCTGTGCCCTGTCGTCCGGGTCGCCGCCCGTCAGCAGCAGGGCGAGGGCGAAGCCGACGAGTGCCGCCGCCGTCACGGCGAGCGCGACGGCGGCGGGCCGCAGTCCCGTGCCGTGGTCGAGCCCGCGCCGCCACCCGCGTCCGGGCGCCGGGCGGGCGGGATCCGCACCGGAGGCACGGTTCGCGTCGGCCGGGACCGGCGGCAGCTCCTGGGTCTCCTCGTCCTCGGCGGGCGGGAGCCGTCTCGTCCCGGCGACCACCGGAACCGGCTCCAGGTGTGCGTCGGAGTCGGCCGGGGGCTCCTCCCCGCGCACCTCCCTCAGCAGCTCGGCGAGCGCCTCCGAGCGGCGTCGGCGCTGAATGCGCGTCGGTTCGATGGCCGGGCGCCGCACGGGCTGCCCGGGTCCGGGCGGTGTCGACACACTGCTCCCCTTCCGCGCACGGTCCTCCGCCGTCTCCGTGCGGGAATACGAGGGTCCGGGCCCGTATGTTCAGTGCGCGCCTCCACCCGCCGAACGATCGATACGCTCAATTCGGTAAGAGTTATTGAGCGTTTGAACGACAGCGTGCTAGAAACCGCCGTCATGACGACTCGTTGGTCACGCCGTGGCTTCCTGGCCGCGGGCAGCGGCACCGCTCTCGCGCTCGGGGTGCACCCCACCGCCGGCGCCTCCCCCTTCACCTCACCCGGGACCACCGACACCGCCGAGGCCGCGGACGAGTTCGCGGCCCTGCGTGCGAAGTGGCGCACCCTGATCCTGGGTGAGGGATTCAGCCCCACCGCCGAACCGTTCCGGACCCGCCTCGCCGATCTGGGCACGACGGCCTCCCAATGGCGGTCCGCCATGGCCCCCGCCGCCGGCTCGCTCTGGCCGGACCTCGTGTACGCCGACCCGGAGCCCGACACCGACCAGGAGTCGTACGGCTACTCCGGAAACATGAGCACCAGCTACATCCGCCTCGACACCCTCGCCCAGGCGTACTGCCAGCAGGGCACCGGGCTGACCGGCGACACCGGGCTGCGCGACGACATCCTCACCGGCCTCGACCACCTCCACTCCGAGGTCTACCACGCGAACCAGACCCGTTACGGCAACTGGTACAGCTGGCAGATCGGTGCCCCGCAGGCCCTGCTCGACATCTGTGTCCTCATGTACGACGCCCTGCCCGCGGCACGGATCGCCGACTACCTGGCCGCGGTCGACCACTTCGTGCCGGACTCGGCGGTCGCCGCCTACAGCGGGACGAGCACCGGAGCCAACCGGGTCGACCTGTGCCGGGTACTGGCGCTGCGCGGCGTCGTGGGCGCGAACGCCGCCAAGGTGGCGCTGGCCCGGGACGCGCTCAGCCCCGTCTTCCCGTACGTCACCACGGGCGACGGCCTGTACACCGACGGCTCGTTCATCCAGCACACCACCGTCCCGTACACGGGCTCCTACGGCTCGGTGATGCTCGGCGGGCTCGGCATGCTCTTCGCCCTGCTCGCCGGCTCGGCCTGGGAGGTCACCGACGCGGGCCGGCAGATCGTCTTCGACGCGGTGGAGAAGGCCTGGGCACCGTTCCTCTACAACGGTCTGGTGATGGACGGCGTGTCCGGGCGGGCCGTCAGCCGGGGCCTGTCCGCGTCGGACGCCAAGCACATCCAGCAGGACGACCATCTGCGCGGCCATCCGATCCTCGCCTCGATCGTGCTGCTCGGACAGGGGGCGAGCAGCACGGAGAACGCGCGCTGGCGCGGGCTGGTGAAGGGCTGGATGCAGCGCGACTACTACAGCCCGCCGATGGACGATCCCGCACTGAGTCTGACAAGTCTGGCCCGGCTCAGGGGAGTTCTGGACGACACGACGGTCCCGGCGATCGCCGAGCCGACCGGGCACCGGCTGTTCACCAGCATGTCCCGGGCCACTCACCGCCGCCCCGGCTGGGCCGCCTCGATCAGCATGGCCGACCGCAGGATCACCTACTACGAGACGGGCAACGGCGAGAACCTGCACGGCTGGCACACCGGATCCGGGATGCTCTACTGGTGGGGCGACACCTTCTGCAACGGCCAGTACAGCGACGCCTTCTGGCCCACCGTCGACCCCTGCCGGCTGCCCGGCACCACGGCCTCGCGCAAGGTGCTCGCGGACGCGGCGGGCGGCGACTGGGGTGCGTCCCTGCCCGACGTGAACTGGGTGGGCGGAGCGACGGACGGGCAGCGAGCCGCGATCGGCCAGTACCTGAAGGGGCTGCAGAGCACCCTGTTGGCGAAGAAGTCCTGGTTCTGCCTGGACGACGCGATCGTCAGTCTGGGCGCCGGCATCCGGTGCTCCGACGGAACGGCCGTGGAGTCGACCGTCGACAACCGCAACCTCGGGCCCACCGGCGGCGCCGCCCTCACCGTCGACGGTACGGCGAAGCCCACCGCGTACCCGTGGTCGCAGACGTTGACCGCCACCCGGTGGGCGCATCTCGCGGGCCACGGCGGCTATGTCTTCCCCGGTGGCGCCACCGTCAAGGCGTTGCGCGACAGCCGAGACGGCACGTGGAGCGCCGTCAACAAGGGCGGGTCGACGACCGTGCTGAACCGCAAGTACCTGACGCTGTACGTCGATCACGGCACCGACCCGGCGGACGCCACGTACGCCTATGTGCTGATGCCGGGCGCGAGCGCCGCCGCGACACAGGCCCGGGCCGACGCCGTGGACTGGCTGACCGTGCTCGCCAACACCGACGACCAGCAGGGCGTGAGCGTCCCCTCGCTCGGCTTCACCGGGGTGAACTTCTGGTTCGGCGGCGCGGTGGGCGCCCTCACGGCGAGCGACCCGTGCTGCGTGATGATCAGCGAGAGGGGCGACGGCACCGCCGTGATCTGCGTCAGCGACCCGATGCGCATGCGGACCGGCCTGACTCTCACCTGGAACAGGGCCGTCGCCTCGGTGACGTCCAAGGCGTCGAGTGTGACCTCGGCGACCACCGGCTCCTCCCTCACCCTCACCTTCGGCGACCTGAGCACTCTGGCGGGGGTCACGCAGAAGGTCACGGTCAGGCTCGGCTGACCACGGCACCGGTCACGCCGGCGCGAACGGCCGCCCGTCGAGCGACCAGTGCCGGTCGGCGTCGCCGCCCAGTGCCGCGAACACCTGGGCGGCGACGTCGACATGGCGCAGCGCGGCCGGGGGCGTGGTGCCGACTCCGGGGCCGGCGGCGATCAGCCAGGCGGTCCGCTCCTCGGGGGAACGGCCGCCGTGGCCGCCCGCGTCGACGTGGCCGTGGTCGGTGACGACGAGGACCGTCCACCGCTCCGCCCGGTACGAGGTACGGGAGCGCACGGCGTCCAGCAGGCGGCCCACCCGGGCGTCGGCACGCACCACCGCGGTCCCGTACGCGTCGCCGCAGCCGAGGAAGTGCGCCGTCTCGTCGGGGGCGCCGAGGTACACGAACGAGGCGTCCATGTCGTCCTCCGCCAGGACACGCGCCGCCTCCGCGGTGATCTGTTCGTCGCAGACGTCCCAGGCCCCGGGGGTGTCGGCCACCGGGGAGACGTACGCCGTCCTCGACGGGGCCCGGAACAGGGGCCCGCCGTCCCGTACCTGCATGAGCGGCCGCCAGCCCGCGGCGACGAAGGTACGACGGCCGTCCTGGACGGCGAGGCGGGTCGCGAAGTCCGGGAAGACGTCGAGGCGGTGGCCGCCGAAGTCGTTGCTCCACACCCCGTGCTTGTCGACGCCCACGCCGGTGACGATCGTCGCCCAGCACGGGCCCGACATGGTGGGGGTGCGGTCGTCGACCTCGACCGGGGCGAGGAAGCCGTCCGCCGCGAGCGCGTCCAGGTGCGGGGTGGGCAGGCGGCGCAGGGTGTCGAGGCGTACTCCGTCGATGCCGACGACCAGGACGCGGTGGACGGCGTCCGGCATGGGCGCTCCTCTCGTGGGGCGGTGGCTTTCGTGCACGGCGGTGTCACGCCGAGCGGGTCAGCTCGTCGGGGCCGACGCCGTGCACGAAGGGCAGCCCCTGGGCGTAGCGGCGCACTTCGTCGACGGCCCAGTGCGTCATGCGGCCGAGTTCGTTGCCCAGGGAGCCCGCGATGTGCGGGGTGAGCAGGACGTTGGGCAGCGTGTAGAGCGGCGAGGAGGCGGGCAGCATCTCCGGCTCGGTCACGTCGAGCACGGCGTGGATGCGTCCGGAGACCAGTCGCTCGGTCAGCGCGTCGGTGTCGACGAGCGAGCCGCGTGCGGTGTTGACGAGTGTCGCGCCGTCCGCGAGGAGCGCGAGCCGACGCGCGTCGAACATGTGCCGTGTCTCGGGCAGTTGAGGCGCGTGGATCGACACCACGTGGCTGCGCCGGACGAGTTCGTCGAGGCCGACGGCTTCGACGCCGAGGGCGCGGGCCTCGGACTCGTCCACGTACGGGTCGTGGAGGAGGACGTGCAGGTCGAAGGGGCGCAGGAGTTCGACGACCCGGCGGCCGATGCGCGAGGCCCCGACGATGCCGACGGTGCGGTGGTAGTTGCCGTGTCCGGTGAAGTACGGCAGCAGCTCGGGCTGTCGACGGGTCCGCGCGTAGTCGTGGGCGACGTCGAGGACCCGCTTGTTGGCGAAGAGGATCGCGGCGAGGGTGAACTCCGCGACGGGCAGGGCGTTGGCCGCGGCGGCGGAGGAGACGCTGATGCCGCGGTTCCAGACGGAGTCGGTGACGTGGTGCTTGACGGATCCTGCGGCGTGGACGACGGCGCGCAGCCGCGGCATGCGGCGCAGCACGTCCTCGGTCAGCCGCGGGGCGCCCCAGTGGGTGAACAGCACCTCGGCGGATGCGAGTTCGGTGGCGTCGGCCGTGGCGAAGTCGGTGATCGGGCCGGAGCCGTCCACCCGGGCGACCGTGCGCAGGCGGTCGAGTGCGCCGTCGGCGAGCAGGGAACCGTGGATCTCGTGGCCCATGGCGAGGGCGGTGCGCGGGCGGCGGGTCCCGCCCGGTCGTGGCGAGCTGTTCAGGAGGGTGCCTTCCGGTACGGGCATGGTCACTTCACCGCGCCGGCGGTCAGCCCCGAGCGCCAGAAACGCTGGAGGCAGACGAAGGCGGCGATCAGCGGGACGACGGCGACGAGCGAGCCGGTGATCACGAGCGAGTAGTACTCGGGCTGCTGCTGGGTGACGCTGTTCCACATGAAGAGGCCGAGGTTGACGGGATAGAGCTTCTCGTCGTTCAGCATCACGAGGGCACCGAAGAAGTTGTTCCAGCTGGAGGTGAACGAGAACAGGAAGATGGTCATGAAGCCGGGAGCGAGCATCGGCAGGGCGATCCCGGCGAAGGTGCGCAGCTCGCCGGCGCCGTCGACACGGGCGGCCTCCAGGACCTCGTTCGGCACGTATCCCTCGGAGAAGACGCGGGCCAGGTAGACGCCGAAGGGGTTGACGAGTGCGGGCAGCAGCAGGGCCCAGTAGGTGTTGACCACCCCGGCCTCGGTGGCGAGCAGGTACATGGGCAGCTGGATCACCGTCGTGGGGACGAGGACTCCGCCGAGCACCACGCCGAACAGCTTCTCCTTGCCCTTGAAGTCGTACTTGTCGAAGGCGTATCCGGTGGCGACGCACAGGAGGGTGGAGGCCGCCGAGCCGACGACCGAGTACAGGATGCTGTTGCCGAACCAGCGCAGGTAGATGCCGTCGTTGAAGGTGAACACGTGGTGCAGGTTGGCGAGGAGGCTGAAGTCGCCGAAGGAGAAGCCGGACGTGCCGAACAGGTCGCGGTCGTTCTTGGTGGCGGCGACGACCAGCCAGGTGACGGGCATCAGGGTGTAGAACGCGGCGACGACCAGCAGGCCGTTGACGACGGCCTTGGAGAGCAGCGCGTCGGTCCGTGCGCGGGGCCGGGGGGCGACAGGTGTGCCGCCCGGCGCGGCCGGTGTCCGCGGCGGGCTCGAAGGGCGGGTGAGGGTGCTCATGAGGCGGCCTTCCACCGGTTGCCGAGCCGGGTGACGAGGTAGGACAGGACGACGCCCAGCAGGGCGAGCAGCAGGGACGCGGCGGCGGCGAGCCCGTAGTCGTGCTGGACGAAGCCGGCCTTCCAGATGAACAAGGTCGGCGACCATTCGGTGTCGACGGAGGGCGCTCCGCGCTGGTTGAGCAGCTTGGGCTCGGTGAAGATCTGGATGGCGCCCACGCAGGTGAACAGCACGGTCATCACGAGCGCGGAGGCGATCAGCGGCACTTTGATCCGCAGGGCGGTGCGCAGGGCTCCGGCGCCGTCGACGACGGCCGCTTCGATCACTTCGCGCGGCACGGCCTGGAGCGCCGCGTAGAAGATGACCATGTTGTAGCCGATCCACTGCCAGGCACAGAGGTTGACCATGGACGACAGCACATGGTCGTTGCTGTAGAAGTCCCAGGAGCCGCCGAGCGCGTCGATCCGGTCGAGCACGGGGCTCAGGCCCGGCGTGTAGAGGTAGATCCAGATGAGCGAGGCGATCAGGCCCGGGATCGCGTGCGGCAGGAACAGTGCCAGCTGGAAGAACCGCTTGGCGCGGGCCATCGCGGAGTCCAGGAGCAGGGCCAGCAGCAGGGAGCCGCCGATCATGACCGGGATGTACAGGGCGCAGTAGAGCGCGATGTGTACGAAGGAGTCCCGGAATCCGGCGTCGGAGAGGGCCTTGGTGTAGTTGCCGATTCCGGAGAACACCCGCCGGGTGCCGCCGAAGCCGAGTCCCGAGGAGTGTTCCTGGAAGAGGCTCATCCAGACGGCGTAGCCGATGGGTGCCACCATGACCGCGGCGAACAGGACGAAGAACGGGACGACGAAGAGGGCCGCGGCGCGGCGCTGACTGCGCCGCAGGACGGAGGTGGCGGGCGGCTTCGTCGTGGGTCGGGGCCGGGTCTTCACGGCCGGGGCGGGAGGTGCTGCCACGGTGGCTCCTTGGCGGGCTGGACGCTGCGGGGGCGACGGGTGACGGGGTCCGGCCGCCGGGCGGCCGGACCCGAAGGGTCACCGGGCGAGCTTCAGTCCGCGCTCCGTGATGCCCGACTCGGCCTTGCGCTGGCCGGCCGTGACGCCGCCGCCGAAACCGGACTTGGCCGTGGCGTCCTGGACGGCGGTGTAGACGTCCAGCTGGTTCGGTCCCCACGTCCAGCCGGGGACGATCGTGTCGACCTGCTCGGAGGCGAGCTTGTAGAGGTCCTGGCCGCCGAGGTACGCGGTGTCGAACTTCGCCGCCGCGACGGTACGCATCCGCGGGTCGGCCGGCAGGGCGCTGCTCGGCGACTCCAGGTCGGCGAGCCGGGCCTCGACTCCGGCGCGGTTCGTGGTGAGCCACTCGATGAACTCGGCCGCTGCCTCGGCATGCCTGCTGCCCTTGAGGACGCCGTAGGAGGTGCCTCCGTAGTTGCCGCTCGCCGCGGTGCCCCAGTTCGGCAGGGGGGCGACGGCCCATTTGCCCTTGAGGTCGGGCATGGCGGTCTTCATGCCTCCGGCGGACCAGGAGGCGCCGAGGAAGGAGAGGGTCCGGCCGGAGGCGCGGGCCTTGGTCTCCTCGGGGCTGTAGGCGGTGAAGGACTGCACCAGGTCGTCCTTGATCAGTCCGTCCCAGTAGGCGGCGACCTTCTTGCTGGGCGCGTCGTCGACGCCGGGCTTCCACGCGTCGCCCCGGGTGGTGAACCACTTGCCGCCGGCCTGCCAGGACAGGGCGGCGAGGAGCGCCGGGTCGGACTTCGGCATGGAGGCCAGCCGGACGTTCTTGTCGGCCTTCTTCACCGCGGCGGCGGCGGTCCTGAACTCGTCCCAGGTCTTGGGGACTTCGATGCCGTACTTCTTGAACAGGTCGGTCCGGTAGTAGTACAGCTGCGGCGCGACGTCGTAGGGGACCGTCCATGTCCTGCCGCCGAAGGTCACCAGGCTCTGGACGGACGCGGGGAACTTCGACTTGACCGTCTTTCCGGCGTAGTCGGTCAGATCGATCAGGTTTCCCTGGCTCGCGAACTCCGGGACCATCTGGTACTCGATGGTGGCCACGTCGGGGGCGTTGCCCGCCTTCACGGCGTTGGCGAGCTTGCTGTAGCCCTCGGTCGAGCTGGGGATCTCGGTGAACTCGACCTTGATGTCCTTGTGCGTCCGGTTGAACGCCTCCACCGTCGACTTGGCCCCGAGCGTCCAGGTCCAGTACTTGATGGTGACCGGCTTGCCCTCCGATGCGGAGTCGGTCGAGCCGCCGTCGCCGCCGCACGCGGTGGCGAGCATGCCCAGGGCGGCGACGACGGCGATGGCGGCTGTGCGGAACGAACGTGAAGTGCGCGACATGGCACGGCTCCTACGAGACCTCGTACGGGCAGAGGCGGATGCAGGACATCCTTTGTGCGCACACGATCGGAGTCAAGAGCGTTCGACCAAATCAATCAAAACGATCGCTCGATGTTCACGAGGTGAGCGTCTCACCGCCGCAGGACGACCGGACCCTCAGCTCGGGCAGGAGTTCCAGGTGCTGGCGCGGCGCTGCGCTCCGCCCGTCGGCGCGCTCCGCGAGCCGCTGGAGCAGCAGCTTCGCGGCCAGCTCCCCCACCGAGCGCTTGGGCGGGGCGACAGCCGTCAGGGGCACGTCCGCGAGGGCGGCGACCTCGTCGTCGTACGCGATCAGTGCGAGGTCCTCGGGCACCCTGATGCCGCGCGCCTGGAGCTTGGGCACCAGCACGATCGCGTCCTCGTCGCTGTGCACGAGCGCGGCCGTCACCCCGCGCTTCGCCACGGCCTGCGCCAGATAGTCGATGCTCGCCTCGTAGTCCCCGTGCTCGCGAACCGACGGCGCGCCGGAGTCGACGTCGAGTCCGAGCGACTGCACGGCCGCCAGATAACCGGAGGAGATCTGCGCGGCGTGCGGCCCTTCCTGCAGCACCGCGGTGATGCGTCGGTGCCCGAGGGCGGCGAAATGACCCACGGCCACGGCGGCCCCGTGCGCCCGGTCGGTGCGCACCCGGTCGAGACCGGCCGCCGGGTTACCGGCCGGCGCGGACCGCTCGACCAGGACGGCCGGCACCGCGCAGTCCAGGAGCCACTTCTCCTGGCCCCCCAGCGGCACGCCGCCGAACCAGCTGGGCGCGACGAGCAGACCCTGCGCACCGCCCGCGATCAGGTGCTCCGCCTGCACGGCGTCCTCGGAGTCCACGTAACCGGTCATCCCCAGGACCAGCCGGCCGCCCTGGGCGCCGACGGCCTCGCGGGCACCGCGGACGACGTCCGCGAAGATGGAACCGGTGGTCGGCACGATCATCCCGATCACGGCGCCCTCGGCCGGCTCGCGACCGGGCCGGGGCTCGGCCGCGGTGTCGCCCGGCCAGACGACCGCGCCGTGCAGCCGGTGCACCCGCCCCTGGGCGGCCAGCGTCTCCACGTCGCGCCGCAAGGTCACCGCGGACACGCCGAGTTCGGCCGCGAGGTCGGACACCCGGAGGCTGCCGCGCTCCCGGACGAGTTCGAGCACCCGCTCATGGCGCTGGTCGACGTGCAGTCGCATGGGCTCCCCCTGGGGCAAGGCCGGACGGACGAACTGGGGCGGACGCGGAGCGTGATCCCCTGCGCCAACTGTACGCCCACAGTCGTATCGATCGTTTGCGATCGATACGGTCAGCCGGTCCGCCGAAACCGCGGACCGGTCATGCGGCGTGAAGAATGGGCACGACGGGGTAAGACCACCTTCGGGAAGCGGAGAGGGTCGTAGTGGGTGCGAGCGAGGAACGGGACGTGTCGGCGCGGCGGCGCTTCGACATGGCGGACGCCGCGCCACTGCTCCTGGACGCCCGGATGACGGTGACCAGCTGGACCGACGCAGCGGAACGGCTGCTGGGATACCCCGCCACGGAGGTGCTGGGCCGGCACGCGGCCGACCTGCTCGTCCCCGAGGACGCGGCGCGGGTCCGGGACCTCACCGAGCGGTGCGACGCGGACCGCGGCTGGTCGGGGCTGCTGTCCGCACGCCACCGCGACGGGCGCGCCCTCCGGCTGATGGTGCGGGCCGTTCCCGCGGAGCACGGCGACGGCCCGGCGCGCTGGGTGGTGCTGCTCGCCGATCTGCGCGACGGACCCGGCTGGGACATGAGCCGGCAGGTGCTGGAGAGGATGGCCGCGCACTCACCCGTGGGCATCGCGATCGTGGACACGGACCTGCGGTACGTGTGGTCGAACACGGCGCTGGAGCAGTTCGGCGGCGGTCCGGCCCGGCAGCGGCTCGGCCGACGGCTCGCCGAGGTGCAGCCCGGTCTGGACGCCGAGCGGCTGGAGGCGCAGATGCTCCGGGCGCTGACGACGGGTGAGCAGGTGGTCGGCTACCAGCACGTGGGCCGGGTCCGGTCCGCGCCGCACCGCCAGTCGGCCCACTCGATGTCGTTCATCCGGCTGGAGGACGATCTCGGCCGTCCCATCGGCGTCTACTACACCGTCGTCGACGTGTCGGAGAGCTACCGCGCCCGTCGGCGGCTCGCCCTGCTGGACCGGGCCGGCGAGTACATCGGACGCAGCCTGGACGTCGTGCAGACCGCGCAGGAGCTGGCCGACGTCGCGGTCCCGGGGCTCGCCGACTTCGTCACGGTCGACCTGCTGGAATCGGTCCTCAAGGGAGCGGAGCCCGCACCCGGTCCCCGGGACGACGCGGACGCGGTGCCGCTGCGCCGGGCCGGCCAGCAGTCGGTCCGGTCCGGAGTGCCCGAGACCATGGTGCGGGTCGGCGAGCCGGCCGCGTACCTCGCCGGGTCTCCCCCGGTCCGGTGCCTGGCGGACGGCCTGTCCTGGTCCGAGGAGCGCCTCGACCCGCTGTCCACCGTGTGGACGGCCGGCTCGCCCGGCGACCGCCCCACGTCCTTCCTCGACCTCGGTCTGCACAGCGTGATGATCGTGCCCGTCCGCGCCCGCGGCATCACCCTCGGCATCACCACGTTCTTCCGGCGCACCCGCGAGGACCCGTTCGACGAGGACGATCTGAGCCTCGCCGAGGAGTTCGTCGCCCGGGCGGCCCTCTGCATCGACAACGCCCGCCGCTACAGCCGCGAGCGGGACGCGGCCCTCGTGCTCCAGCGCAATCTCCTCCCGCACCGCTTCCCCGAACTGGACGCGGTGCAGGTCGCCGCCTGCTACCGGCCCGCCGACGAGCTGACCGGGCTGGCCGGCGACTGGTTCGACGTCATCCCCCTGTCCGGGGCCCGCGTCGCCCTCGTCGTGGGAGAGGTCGCGGGTCACGGCATCGACGGGGCCGCGGCCATGGGACGGTTGCGGGCCGCCGTGCAGACCCTCGCGGATCTCGACCTGACCCCCGAGGAGGTGCTCGCCCATCTCGACGATCTCGTCAGCCGTACCGCACGGGAGGAGGGCACGGGCGCCGACACCCGCACCAGTGGAATGCAGGCGCTGGGCGCGAGTTGCCTCTACGTGGTGTACGACCCGGTGACCGGCGAGTGCGCCATGGCGGGCGCGGGCCATCCGGCGCCCGCGCTCATCTCGCCCGAGGGGCAGGTGTCGTTCGTCGAGCTGCCCCGCGGTTCCGCGCTCGGCGTGGGCGGACTGCCCTTCGAGTCCGTCGAGTTGGAGCTCGCGGAGGGAACGGTGCTCGCCCTGCACACCGACGGGCTCCTCGCCACCCCCGGCGCCGGAAGGGACCAGGAGGCCGGCCGGGAACGGCTGCGCCGCGCCCTGGAGGCGCGCGGGCAGCAGCTGGACGACCTGTGCCGCACCATCGTGGACGAGCTGGTGCCGACGCGGCCGTACGACGACGTGGCGCTGTTGATGGCCCGTACCCGGCGGCTGGGTGCCGGTCAGGTCGCGACCTGGGAGCTGCCCGTCGACCCGGCGGTCGTGGCCGACGCCCGCAAGGCGGCGGCCCAGCAGCTGAACGCCTGGGGTCTGGACGAACTGACCTTCACCACCGAACTCGTCGTGAGCGAGCTCGTCACGAACGCCATCCGGCACGCGGCCGGCCCCCTCAGGCTGCGGCTCATCTGCGAACAGGCCTTGATCTGCGAGGTGTCCGACGGCGGCGCCACCGCTCCGCACCTGCGCCATCCGAAGACGACCGACGAGGGCGGCCGGGGACTGTTCCTGATCTCCCAGTTCACCCAGCGCTGGGGCACCCGTTACACGGACGAGGGAAAGATCATCTGGGCGGAGCAGTCCCTCCGGGCCCCACAGATGTAGCACCGCCCGACGGCTGTGCGCGCAGGCCGAGTTGGTGCAACGTTGACCAATTCTCTGGAGATCGCTGAATCACTCATCTATATCGTCGGCCGCATGCCCCCACACCCGCCGAGGACTCCGGCGCTCCCGGTTCTCCCCTACCGAAAACCCACCCGCGACCGGGACTACTGGGTCTTCGACGACGTGCTGCCCGACGTGGACGCGGTCCGCGCCCGGTGCGTCGCGAAGGACGACTGGGTCGAGGGGCATCCGTACACCTCGGAGAGCTGGCCCGGCCTGCGCACCATGCCCGGACTCGAACCGGGCGAACTGACGTGCGTGGAAGGCCTGGTGAAGAAGGCGACGGGCGCGCGGGAACTGTGGCAGCAGTCGACGCCGGCGGGGGCCACCCTCAACCACAACTGCATCCAGGTGGTCGGCAAGGACGAGGGCGAGCCGCGCCCGCACACGGACTCCCGTGCGCTGTGCCGTTACGCCGCCGTCCTCTATCTCAATCCGAACGTGCCCAAGGACTGCGGGACCAGCTTCTTCCGGCAGAACCTGCCCGGTGGCCGGCTGGGCGGGAACACGGTCGCCGCGCCGCACAACAACCTGGTGGAGGCCCTGGGCACGCGCTTCGTCGCGCCGGACTCCTTCGTGGAGGACGTCCGCGTACCGCACCGGTACAACCGGCTGCTCCTGTACCAGGCCAACCTGATGCACAGCGCCACGGACTACTGCGGCACCACGATGGAGGACAAGCGGATGACCGCGGTCTTCTTCTGGATGGCATGACCCGCCGAAATCACGCGGATCCCGTGCCATGACGGGGACGAGCCCCGGCACCGCGGTACGGACGACGGGTGCCGGGGCTCGTGGACGGGACGCCGACGGCCGGTCTCGACGGGGCGTTGGCCGGTCACCTCGGGGGAGTTGATGACCGGTCACCGCGGACCGGATGCCGGCGCCCCGTCATCGAGGGGCGCTGACGACAAGCGTCATGAGCGGGCGCCCGTGGAACGGCGACGCCGGGTGGCGACGGTGATCGCGGCACCGGCCGCGAGGACGGCCGCGGCCCCGGCCGCGATCGTCAGGGTGTTGCCGCCGCCGGTCTCGGCGAGGTCGCCCTCCTTCGGCGACGCACCGCCGTTCGGGGTGGCGGCGGGCGGCGTGGCGGACTCGGAGGCGGTGGGGGTCGCGGACGTCTCGGGCGCCGAGGGCGTCTTCGGGCCGGCCGACGTCGCCGGTGCCGACGGCGAGGGGGTGCCCGGCGTCTCGGCGGGCGGCGTGGAGGCCGGCGTCCCGGGGGTGGTCGGCTGCGCCGTGCAGTCCTTCTTGCCGCCGTTCCACGCCATGATCAGCTTGTCCTTGATGACCGCGTGGTCCGGTCCCGCGGGCAGGTCACCGTGCTCGAAGCCGTCCTCGGCGTCGTGCTTGCCGTCGAACTTGACGGCGCCCCGGTAGAGGTCGATCTGCGCGAAGCAGCCGGCGTCGGGCACCGAGATGTCGAGGGAGTCGGTGGCACCAGGCTTGACCGTCACGGAGTCGAAGTCGTGGAAGACCTGCACGCCGGAGGTCTTGAAGGTGGCGCCGTGGGTCCGGTAGGCGGCGAGCGAGGCGGTGCAGGTGCCGGCGTCGTCGGCCGTGCGGACCTTGATGTGGACCTTGCCGTCGTCGGTGGGCTTGAGGCTCTCGTCGTCGACGCGGACCGAGTCGTAGAAGTGCGTCCCGTCCAGGGAGAACTGGCAGCGGTCACTCGCGGTCGCCGTGCCGGCGCCCTGCCCCGGGGCGTAACCGCCCGCGGTCTTGTCCCAGCCGTCCCCGCCCGGCTCGCCCGTCGCCCAGGCTGTGGTGGTGGCCGCGGAGAGGGCGAGCGCCGCCGCGCCCGTTCCCAGCAGGCAGCGCAGGGTGACACGTCTCGCTGTGGACATGCGGATCCCGTCTCGAAGGTGCGGTGCCCCGGTCGGCGGCAGCGGGCAGCACGAGACAGCCGGGGGCCGCGCCGGGGGTGAGTGGTCGAAGAAACACCGGACTCATCGGTCACATGGGCCACGGCGCGACCACATAGTCGATCACCGCGGAGAGGCTGTCAACCTCGTTGAACAGACAAGCACTTCATGCGTGATCACATTTCAGCCACATGAGGAATCACAGGGTCCGCCCCGATTTCGACGGCTCTCCGGCGCCCCTTGCCACAGCATCGCGCCATGGAACTCAGTTCCCTCGATGGAGTGCACTGAGTGCCACACCATCCGGTTCGGTGTTAGTTTCCGTTCATGAACGACGGACCCCGGCGCCGCGAGCCCTCCGACGCGAGGACCGTGAAGCCGCCCATGCGGGACGCCCTGGTCGCGGCGGCCTTCCGGCTCTTCCTGGAGCGCGGCTACGAACAGACCACCATCGACGACATCGTGGCACTCGCCGGCGTCGGCCGCCGCTCGTTCTTCCGCTACTTCCCCTCCAAGGAGGACGTGGTCTTCCCGGACCACGAACGCTGCCTGGCGGACATGAGGGCGTTCCTCGACGACACCGCCGACACGGACGACGACCCGGTGCAGCGGGTGTGCGACGCGGCGCGACTGGTCCTGCGCATGTACGCCGAGAACCCGACGTTCTCCGTCCAGCGCTACCGCCTCACCAAGGAGGTCCCGGGCCTGCGCGCATACGAGCTTTCGGTCGTCCGGCGTTACGAGCGGGCCCTGGCCGAGTACCTGCGCGGGCGCCTGCCCGCCCGGCGCGACGGCACCCTGCGGGCCGAGGTCATCGCCGCGGCCGTGGTCGCCGCGCACAACAACGGCCTGCGGTCCTGGCTGCGTTCGGACGGACAGGGCGACGCGACCGCGGCGGTCGACCACGCGCTCGGGTACGTACGAGCGACGTTCGGCGACTCACGGGAGTCCCCTCGGGGCGGCCCGAGGGCGGAGGAGTACGACGACGTGGTGGTCGTGGTCTCCCGGCGCGACGCCCCGCTGTGGCGTGTGGTCCAGGAGATCGAGTCCACGCTCGGCCGGGACTGACCGTCGCGGGGCCGGACTCCGGTCCGACACATTGAGGGTACCGAGTGCCTTTACCTGTGACACTCAGTGCCATACTCTGTGGTCGTGCACGGTGATCCGGGCACCTCAGATTCCGGCCGAGCGCAGGGAGATGACATCGTGTACCAGCCAGGAATCGCCCTTCATCCGGGGCCCGTTCCCGCGACGGACGTGCTCGGGACCGCCCGCGACGAGCAGCCCGGGGACGCCCTCCTCTTCCAGCGCTGCCATTGGTGCGGCACGGCGATGTACCAGCGCCTCCTCTGCCCGGTGTGCCAGGGCAGCGACCTGCGGACGGAGTCGAGCACGGGATCGGGCATCGTGCGCCATTCCACCGTGATCCACCGCAACACCCCCGCCGCCCGCAATGTCTCCCTCATCGAGATGTCGGAGGGGTTCACCGTCCGAGGACGGGTCATGGGGTCGCCCGCCGCCATCCACAGCGGCGACCGCGTGCAACTCTCCACCGCCCAGGACCCGGTGCGCAGGCAGCCGGTCTTCCAGCTCGTCGACGGCCCCTACGGCGGCTGGGGCTGAGGGTCCCGTCCTTGCCCACCGGACCGGCGCGAGAGCCTGATCGGCCCCGCCGGCAGACCGGACCGGAGGGCGCGACCGGTTCCCGCGGGCCGGCCGGGACGAATTCCGCGCCCGTTGCGGCCGGCCCACGGGTGCGCCCTCAGCTGTAGGTGATGTCGGACGTCGCGTACTTGCAGTACGTGCCGTCCGGGCCGCTGCCGGTCTCCTTGGGCTCCGCACCGGTGTTGTTGCCCGTGTAGCGGACGCACGGCTTGATCTTCTTGCCGCTGTCGCCATGGATGCGGATCTTGCTCAGCGTCGCCGTGTCGCCGTAGTTGGTGTTGATGCCGACGATCGACTTGCCGGGCGCGGTGACGTCCACGTCGCTGACCACGACGGTGCGCTTGTACTGCGTCGAGCAGTTGCCGCAACTGCGCACCAACTTGCCGAAGTCGGACACCTGGAAGCCGGTCACGGTGAGCTTCCCGGCGCCGTTGAACTGGAACACCTTGTCCGAGGCGGACTTCGCCCCGCCGCCGGTGACGGTGTACGTGGCGGACGACGACTTGCCCTTGAACGAGGCGGCGTCCTCGCCGACGTCCTCCCACCACACGTTCTGCAGGGTGCAACTGCCCGCGCAGTGGATGCCGTCGGCACCCGGAGAGCCGATGACGACGTTCTTGAGGACGGCACCGTCCGCCAGGTCGAACAGGGGGTCCTGGTCCTCGGACTGGCCGCCGTCGCCGAGGTCGCCGCTGCCGTAGAAGCGCTGGAGCTTGCCGTCGTAGGTGCCCGAGACCGAGATGGTCGAGCTGACGGGCACGCTGCTGGTGGGGGCCGGCCAGGCCGCGGCCGCGTCGGCGGTGCCCGCCAGTCCGCTCGCCAGGAACGTGGTGGAGGTGAGGCCGAGTGCGGCCAGGGTGCCGATGAGTGCGCGCCGACGGGCGCGCGGACGTACCGAGGGAGTCATGTCCCTATTCCTTCTTCCGAGTGTGGGGGTCAGAGCCTTCCGGTGCCGGCGCCCGAGGCGACCGACGCGACGACGGTCGAGGCGGGCTCGGCGGTGCAGCTGTGGGGCGGGGTGGTGAAGGTGCCCACCCGTGAGATCTCGGTGCCGGCTCCGCAGAGATCGTTGCCGGTGAGGTTGACGGAGCCGTCCTCGTCGCTGTCCCGGCCGGCGGTGACGGCGACGTCGGTGTCACGGAAGACGTTGTTCTGGACGAGCGTCTGGGCGCCCGTGCGCGGGTGCACGGCGGTCTCGGCCCCGACGACATAGTCGTCGTAGAGGTCACCGGTGCCGAAACGCAGGCTCGGGATACGCGAGTTGACGTCGTCGCCGGACACACTGTCCCGGCGCCGAAGCCGACCGGTGAGGACTCGGCGGCGCCCGCGGACTGCGGGCGGACGAGCGCCGTGGCGGCGGCAAGTGCCGCCGTCGTGGCCGCCGCGAGCACCGGCCGGCGGCAGCGACGTCGTGGGGGCGAGTACGCATAGGGGTGCGTCCCTTCAGGAATGCCGGGTCATGTCTGTGAACTCTGTACGAGGACCTGGGCATGATGCGGCGCGCGGCATGCCCGTACGGGACTCGCTGAAGGACAGGTGCGTCGACTTGCGCAGGTGGTGCGGCTTGGCGAGCTGATGTCTCGGATACGAGACGTCACACACGGGGTCACGCCGCCGAACGGGAACGTATGTGGTAAGCGCTTTCTAGTCAACGCCTCACGCAGCACACTTCCGGCCAACTCCCCCACCACACAGACCCGCACGGACGCGACCGAGTACGTGATGGGCATGCACCTGTCAAGGTCGCGGTCGGTCGGCAACGGCTGTCACTGTGAGGGGCACCGGGGACCTGCGAACGGCAACAGGCGCGGGGCCCGGCGAATTGCCGGGCCCCGCGCCTGTGAAGGTCAGGGTGCCGGGGTGATGCGAATGCCGATCGTGCCGGTCTCGCCGCGGCGCAGCCGGCTGCCGAAGAGCGTGAGACGGCCGACGACACCGTACTTGCGGGCGATCAGCTGCCGGTAACGGGCGGTCGCCTCGGCGTCGACGATCTCGGCCGTGGCGGGCATCTGGTCGCCGGTCGGCCTGCCGCGCGCGTCGCAGGGGCCGACCAGGACGTCGCCCCGGTTGCGGATCCGCTTCACCTTCCAGGAGTCCGCGGCGGTCCACGCGCCGAGTGCCGTGCCGTCGCGCACCACCCATACGGGCGTCGCGACACCGGTCCCGTTCTTGCGGTAGCTGGTGATCAGCAGGTACTTGCCCGAACCGAGCTTGTCCAGCGAGGCCTCGTCCATGGGCGGCAGTCTATGCCGCCGCCACCGGGCGGCCCCCTGCGCGCGCGAACTGCCCGGACCGCGGCGACCGCCCCTCCGGACGAGAGGTCAGGACAACTGACCGTCGTAGTCGGGGAGCTTGAACGTGCGCTCGGCGTGGCCGCCGACGAGGTCGGTGGTGTTGTTGCCGACGTTGGCGATGATCGTGTACCCGAGGGCCTCGATCTGTGCCCGCTTGCCGGTCTTGTAGGCGCTGACCTCGTCGAAGAGATCCGGCAGATCGCGGACGTACAGACCGGAGACGGGGTAGCCGACGGCCTTCAGGTTCCACTTCGTCTCGCTCGCGATGATGCCGGGGCGCGCGGTGACGAAGAAGATGTCGACGCCCCGTGAGCGGGCGTAGCGGGCGAGTTCCAGCGAGGGTCCGACCGCCGGGGTGGGCAGCTGGTACCAGGGGTGGAAGTCGGTCTCCAGCGTGGTGTTGTCGATGTCGAAGACGATCGCGAGCTTCTGCCCGTCGGCGTGCGCGGTGCGCTGTTCGACGTACGGCACGGCCTGGTCGACGACGGCGCGGACGTCGCGCTGCCAGGTGGCGTAGTCGACCGACGCCGTCGTGGCCGCCGCCGTGCTCGCCGTCATCCGGGCCGGCGCCGCGGTGGCGGATCCGGCCGCCGTGACGGTTCCGCCGATGCCCAGTACCACGACCGCCGAGACCGCGACCGTCCTGCGTCCCACGCCACGTCCTGCCATGCCCGTCCCCTGACTCGTGTCGGAGCGGCGGGGGTACCGGGACCCTCGCTCTGCTCGTGTCGGTACGGCGGGGGACCGCTGTCGCCCACCGCTGGTGCCGCGGCGGCGGGGTCACTGCCCCGTCGCCGCGGCAGTGATGATCGTGCCTGAGGATGTACGAAGGGGGAAGCGTCAGTTACTGATCGGTAGAGAATCGCGTGCGTCTCTTCCTCCCCCGGAGACCGCCGCCTCTCCCCCAGGGATCGTCTCCCCCGCCCCCGACGGTCGTCCCTGCTGCCCCATCGGCCTCGTGCGATGCGCGGTGGCAGGTGTGGCCGCCCCGTGTGAGCCTGGGCTCGCGGTGTCCCCACAGGGAGAGAGGCGCTCGGATGGACGCACCGAACATCGTCGTCGTCGGCGGGGGTTTCGCCGGTGTCGAGGCCGCACGGGGACTGGAGCGCTCGCTCGCCCCCGGCGACGCCCGGATCACGCTCGTCAGCCCGACCGACTACCAGCTCTACCTGCCCCTGCTGCCGCATGTCGCCGCCGGTGTCGTCACCCCGCAGTCCGTGGCGCCCTCGCTGCGCCGGATCCTGCGGCGCACCGCGCTCCTGCCGGGCAGCGTGATCGGCGTCGACCCCGAGGCCAAGGTGTGCGTCGTCCGCAAGATCACCGGCGAGCTGGTCGACGTGTCGTACGACTACCTGCTCCTCACCCCCGGCAGTGTGACGCGCACCTTCGACATCCCGGGCCTGCTGGACGAGGCGCGCGGGATGAAGACACTCGCCCAGGCCGTGTGCCTGCGCGACCACGTCATCGGCCAACTCGACCTGGCGGCGGCCACGTCGGACGACGGGGAGCGGACCGCACGGCTTCAGTTCGTGGTGGTCGGGGGCGGCTACGCGGGCACCGAGACCGCGGCCTGTCTGCAACGCCTGACGACCGCCGCGGCCAAGCGCTACCACCCGCGTCTCGACCCGGGCCTCATCCAGTGGCATCTGGTCGACGTCGCCCCCAAGCTGCTGCCCGAACTCGGCGACCGGCTGGGTGCGAGCGCCCTGCGGATGCTGAGCGAACGCGGGGTGCGCATCTCGCTGGAGACGTCCGTCGCCTCCGTCACCGAGGACAAGGTCACCCTGACCGACGGCCGGGTGCTGCCCTCGCGCACGCTGGTGTGGACGGCCGGTGTCGCGGCGAGCCCTCTGGTCGACTCGCTGGGCGCGGAGACCGTGCGCGGCCGGATCCTCGCCGGACCCGACTTCAAGGTGTCGGGTCTGGACGGGGTGCTGGCGCTCGGCGACGCGGCGGCCGTGCCCGACCTCGCCAAGGGCGACGGCTCGTACTGCGTGCCGACCGCCCAGCACGCCGCACGGCAGGGCCGGCACGCGGCGAGGAACGTCACGGCGCTGCTGCGCGGGCAGCCGACGACGCCGTACCGGCACAAGGACCTCGGGCTCGTCGTCGACCTCGGCGGACACGACGCGGTGTCCAAGCCGCTCGGCATCGACCTGAAGGGCGTGCCCGCGCAGGTCGTGGCCCGCGGGTACCACCTGTACGCCCTGCGTACCGGCACCGCCCGGTTCCGGACCGGCGCGAACTGGCTGCTCAACGCGGTCGCGGGCGACGACTTCGTGCGCACCGGGTTCCTCGACGACCGCGAGGGCACCCTGCGCGACTTCGAGCACACGGACATGTATCTGACGCGGGAGGAAGTGACCGCCCGCGTCCGCGGCTAACGCCCGTCCGTGTCCCGGAGCAGGGCGAGGAACCGGCGGCCGAAGAGGTAGGCGTCCCCCGGCCAGCGGGCCGAGAGGTAGTGACCGTCCCGTACGACGAAGGCGTGCGTGTCGTCGCGGGCGGTACCGCGCCGTGTCAGGGTGCGCGGGCCGCGCGCGAACTGGGTGCCGGGATCGGTGAGCGCCGACCTGACCTCGTCCTCCACGTAGGCGGGGTAGGTGCGGTAGTAGCGGCCGAGGCGCCAGGCAGTGGTGAAGTAGGCCGTCCGTTCCATGTACTTGGGCAGACAGGTGGTGCGACGGTCGGCCAGGACGCTGCGTCCGGTGGCGGGATCCTGGGCGCGGGCGAGCAGGAGGACGCCGTGGCAGATCGCGCCGACGGGGCGCCGCAGCGCCCAGAATTCGGCGATCCGCCGCTGGAGCACGGCCGAGCCGAGGTACTGGCGCATGCCGGGCGCGTGTCCGCCGGGCAGGATCAGACCGTCGTACTCCGCCACCTCCAGGTCCGCCCAGGAGAGGGTGCGGCGGAACTCGGGCGCCTCGGTGAACTGCCGGTAGTACGTCCGGGGTTCCGGTTCGGCGCCGAGCTGCCCGAACAGCACACCGGTGAGCAGTCGCGGGTCGGCCGCGGGACGGGTGCCCGCGTGCTCCGTCGCGAGGAAGACTTCGTGTCCCGCCTCGGTCAACAGCCGCCAGGGCACGGCGACTTCGGTGACGTCGAAGTCGTGGTCGGGGACCGGCATCAGCACACGCATGGGCCCCATCATGGCAGGGCGGCACCGGGCGTGAAGGGCGGCGGCGGTGCGACGGCGTCGGGGCGGTGAGGGCCGGCCGAGGCGGTGTCCCGCCCGGGGTGCGCGCCGTGGTGAACACGCGGGCGTGGCCGCACGTATGAGGGGAGGGCTCTCGACCGGGGCCCTCGGCGGCGATGACGCCGTGCCGTTCGGCTTCGGGAGCCCATGGATGAGGCACGCACGACGACGGATCGTCCGACGGGGGGCGCGACTCGCGGCCGTCGGCGGGCTGCTCTGCGGAGGGCTGATGGTGACGCAAGCGATGGCGAGCGAACCCTCCGACACGTCGCGTGCCGCGGGAAGCCGGGCCCAGGCGGCCGTGGACACGGGCACCGCACTGGTGTCACGGCTCGGCACCTCGCGCACCGCGGGCAACTGGATCGGCTCCGACGGCCGGCCCGTCGTCGCGGTGACCGACCCGGGGGCCGCCGCCGAGGTCACGGAGGCGGGCGCCCGCGCGAAGCTCGTACGGCACAGCATGCAGGACCTCAAGTCGGCCACCCGGGAGCTGAGTTCGGCGCCGCGGGTGGTGGGCACGGCGTGGGCCGTGGACTACACGACGAACGAGGTGGTGGTGCGGGCCGACAGCACGGTCTCCTCCTCCGACTGGTCACGCATGACGAAGATGGCCGACGGGATCGGGGACGCCGTCCGCATGCAGCGCACCCAGGGCGCGTTCACCACCCGGCTCAACGGCGCGCAGCCCATGTTCTCGACCGGCGGGCGCTGTTCGGCGGGCTTCAACGTGACCAACGGGCGCACCGAGTTCATCCTGACGGCGGGTCACTGCGGACCGGCCGGATCCGTCTGGTTCGCCGACAACTCGGGCCGGCAGCAGCTCGGACGCACCGTCACCACGGCCTTCCCCGGAAGCGACTTCTCGCTCGTGCAGTACGACGACGGGCAACAGACCTCGGCGGGAGCCAATGTCGTCGCCATCGGCGGGGGCAACGGCGTTCGCATCACGGGTACCGCCGATCCGGCCGTCGGGCAGCGGGTGTTCCGCAGCGGCAGCACCAGCGGGCTGCACGACGGGAAGGTGACCGCGCTCAACGCGACGGTCAACTACCCCGAGGGCACGGTCACCGGGCTGGTCGAGACGACGGTGTGCGCCGAACCGGGCGACAGCGGCGGCCCGTTGTTCTCCGAGGGCATCGCGCTCGGTGTGACCTCGGGCGGCAACGGGGACTGCCGGATCGGCGGTACGACGTTCTTCCAGCCGGTCAACAAGGCGCTGACGGCACTGGGGGTGCGGCTCGCGGGGCAGCCCCAGGCGTCGTCGGGCGCCCTCGCGTCTCCCTCGCCGGCGGGTTCGACGGCGGCTTCCGGCGCGCAGGGCGCGGCGGCCTCGCCGGGGTCCGCCGCACCGGGCGCCGTGGAGCCGGTGGGCGGTGCCGCAGCGAACGCCGAGACGCTGGTGTCGCGTCTGACCGACCCGAAGAATGTCGGGCCGGGTCTGCTGGTCATCGCGGGCAGTCTCGTCGCGCTGGTGGCGACGCGGTTCATCCGCACGGAACAGGACCGCAAGGCCTATCGGCGGCAGTACGCGCAGAGTTGGGGATGAGGCCCGAGGCGGTGGCTCCCCGCTGACTTCGGGGAGCCCCGTGCCGGGACGCGAGCCGTCAGGCCGCCCGGGTGGGCGACGGCGGGGCGGCTTCCGCCCATTCGAGGACGAGCCGCTGGTACTCCCGCCGCTCCTCCATGCTCAACGTCCCGCCCGCCCGGAACCAGAGGGCCCGGATCTCCTCGTTGACCTCGGCGGCGGAGCGCCGAGTGTCGGCATCAGGAGTGGTGGACATGGTGTGAAGCATACGGTCCTCGGCGTGAAGACGTTGTGAGTAAAGGTACAGCGAACGACATTACGGACCGTGAAGCTCATCACTCATGTGCCGGGCTTGCGGCCGTACACGAACACGTCGTCGCCGTTCTTCAGCAGCGACCAGTACTTCTTGGCCGTGGTCGTGGTCATGTTGACGCAGCCGTGCGAGCCCGGCGGGTTCCACATGCTGAGGCCGACCGAGTGGAAGGCCTGCCCGCCGTCGAAGAACTGGCTGTACGGCATCGGCACGTTGTAGATGCTGGAGACGTGGTCGATGTCCCGCCAGTAGATCTTCTTCAGGCCGGTGCGGGTCTCGTACCCGTTGCGGCCGGTGCGCACCGGCACAGGCCCGTAGACCAGTCGGTCGCCGTCCTGGATCCAGCTGAGCTGGAGCGTCAGGTTCACACAGGCGATGCGCCCCTTGTTGACCGGGCACTTGCCGTCCTTGTTGGGGTTGCTCCCCACGGCCTTCTGCTTGTTCATGAGGTCCATCACGCCCCAGGTGACGGGCCCCGCGTAGCCGATGTTCGGGGTGATGCCGTGCTTGTTCTGGAAGGCCTGGATGGCCTTGCAGTCGGTGGTCGACTGCCGGCCGTCGACCGGCCGCCCGAGGAACTTCTCCACCTGCTTCTGGTACGGGCCGGTCTGCGTGGTGCAGCTCGCGGCCTGCGCGGGCGCGGCGCCCAGCGCGAGCGTCAGCGGCGCGACCAGTCCGGTGATCCCGAGCGCGACGGCGCCTCGTCTGCGTATGTCCCCCATGGTGGGCCTTCCTTTTCCTGCTTCTCTCTTGTGTCGTCGGCCTGCTAGACCCTCGTCGGGGGGCATACGTTGTGCGGCCGACGGGACTGGGACCAAACGGTGACATTCCTCGTCGCCGCCCGGCCCGTCGGGGGCGGCGCGCATGTACGGAACGTCACACGTCACACGGAGCCGGAACGCGAATCCGCGTCACTGCGTCACCGCGTCACCGCGTCAGCAGCCGCACCGCCCGGGTGAGCACGTCCGGTGTCGCCGTGAACGGCAGCCGCAGGTGGTGCGCCAGGGCGGCGCGGTCCGCGGCGAACTGCGGCCCGGGCGACACCGCCGGCCCTCGTCGCGCCGCCCGTGCCGCGAGCTCCGTGGCCAGGGTGTCGGGGCCCAGGTGCAGCCAGAGCGACAGCCCGCCGTCCGGCACCGTGCACGACCAGCCCGTCCCGGTGAGGAGTTCCGCGAGACGGTCGCGCTGGGTGCGCAGGCGGGCGCGCCGGTCGGCGAGCACCGCGGCGAGGCCGTCGGCGTCGCCCAGCAGCTCGGTGGCGATCAGCTGCTCCAGGGGCGGCGGCGACAGCTGGGCCTGGAGCGGGTTGCGCACCAGTTCGGCGACGAGTGCCGCGCGCGCCCTGATCCAGCCGACCCGCAGTCCGCTCCACAACACCTTGCTCGTCGAACCGATCTGGATCGCCGTCGCGCCGCCGAGGTGTGGCTCCGGACGCGGCGGCGTCCGCAGATCCAGGTCGCGCATGGTCTCGTCGACGACGACCGTCAGGGCGTGCCGCTCGGCGAGGGCAGCGATCTCCCCACGGGTGGGTGCGCCCATGCGCGCGCCGGTGGGGTTGTGGAAGTCCGGGATCAGGTAGGCGAGCCGGGGGCCGCGGTCGCGTACGGTCCGCGCCAGTCGCTCGACGTCCCAGCCGTGCGCGGCCGTCACCGGCACGGGCAGCAGCCGTACGCGGCGCCGCCGGAGGATCGTGAGCGCCCCCGGGTACGTGGGGTTCTCCACCAGGACCGGGGACCTGCGGTCGGTGTGCAGGTGGTCGGTGAGCAGGGTCAGCGCGGCCTGGGCTCCGGAGGTGACGAGGATCTGCTCGGGGCGGGTGGCCAGTCCGGAGCGGGTGTACCGCTCGGCGAGGAGTTCGCGCAGCCGGGGCAGGCCCGAGGTCGGCACGCCCGAGTCGACGAGCAGGGCCGCGCTGCGCTCGACGGCACGGCCCAGCGCGGCGAGACAGGCGTCGTGGGGCGCCGCCGTGACGGCCAGCGTCAGATCGAGGCCGGCGTCGCCCGCGCCGCCCCGGTCCAGGGACCACGGCGTGGTCCGTTCGGTGAGATGTGCCGGGAGCCGGACGACGCTGCCGCTGCCGTGCCGGGTGTGCAGCCAGCCGTCGTCCCGCAGCAGGGCGAGGGCGGCGACGACGGTGCCCCGGCTGACGTTCAGCGTGCGGGCCAGTTCCCGCTCGGACGGCAGTCGGGTCCCTGCGGGCAGCCGGCCGTCGATCACCGCCTCGCGGACGGCCGCGGACAGCGACCCGGCGAGCGGGCCCCGCCTGGCGCGCCGGCCGGCGAGCGTCACCGCGAACCCTGTGTCCATCGGTCCAGTTTTCCTCAAGTGGACCAGGATCTGCCGCCCGGTTCCTGCCTACGCTGCCGTCATGCACCGCACTCTCGCCGACGATCTCCAGCGGCTTCCCGATCTCCTCCAGTCCGCCCGCGACTTCGCCGCGAGGGAGGTGGGCGGGCTCGCCGAACGTCCCGTCGCCCGCCCCGACGCGGCACCCGCACGTGCGCCGCTTCCCGAGGTGGGAGTGGGCGCCGACGGGGCGCTGACCCGGTTCGCGGACCGCTGGTCCGCGGGCTTCTCCGGCTCCGCGGGCCCGCGTTACCTCGGCTTCGTGACCGGTGGCGCCACTCCCGCCGCCCTGACCGGGGACTGGCTGACGGCCGCCTACGACCAGAACGTGTCGGGCGGTGGTGACTCGTCTGCGACCGCGCTGGAACGCGAGACGCTGAGCTGGTTGCGCGAGCTGTTCGGGCTGGGCGAGGACCACACCGGAGCCTTCGTGAGTGGGGCGACGGCCTCCAACACGGTCGGGCTGGCCATCGCGCGGGAATGGCTCGGCGAACGTCTGGGGGTGTCCGTCTCGCGCGAGGGCGTCGGCGCGCTCGGGCCGGTCGAGGTGCTGTCGGGCAGCCCGCACTCCAGCATCGGCAAGGCGCTCTCCGTACTGGGCGTCGGACGGGACCGGCTGCGTGCCGTGCCGGTGCTGCCGGGCAACCGCGAGGCCGTCGACGTCGACCGGCTCGCCGACGCCCTCGACGCGCTCGGCGGGCGCCCCGCCGTCGTGGTGGCGAACGCGGGGACCGTCAACACCGTCGACTTCGACGACCTGCGGGCGATCGCCGCGCTCAGGGAGCGGTACGACTTCTGGCTGCACGTGGACGCGGCCTTCGGTGGTTTCGCCGCCCTGTCACCGTCGTACGCCTCCCTGGTCGACGGGCTCGACGCGGCCGACTCCGTCTGTGTCGACCTGCACAAGTGGCTCAACGTCCCCTACGACGCGGCCGTCCAGTTCACGCGCCGGCAGGACCTCCAGGTCCGGGTCTTCCACAACGCGTCGCCGTACCTCGGACCGCCCACCGGTGCCCCGGACTTCCTGCACCTGACACCGGAGAACTCCCGTCGGCTGCGTGCCCTGCCCGCCTGGTTCTCGCTCACGGCGTACGGACGCGAGGGTCATCGCGAGATCGTCGAACGCAATGTCGCGCTCGCCGGGCGGCTGGGCGAGGGGATCGCGCAGATCCCCCAGCTGCGGCTCCTGGCTCCGGTGCGGCTCAACGTCGTCTGCTTCACGCCGGCCGACGACCCCTCCGAGGAGCGGGTCCGCGCGCTGGCGATGGCGGTCGCCGCCTCCGGCGAGGCCTTTGTGACTCCGACGTCGTACGGCGGAACGCCGGCGCTGCGCGCGGCGTTCAGCAACTGGCGCACCACCGCGGGCGACGTCGACCGGGTGCTCGCCGCCCTGCGCCGCCACGGCGCGGACCTCGGGTAGCGGGGCGCCTGACCTAGGGGGTGCCGTCGAGCAGGGTGAGGGCGTGCCGGAAGCCGGTGTTGACCGCCATCAGGCCGCCGTCCACGGGCAGCGTCGTACCGGTGATCCAGGCCGCGTCGCGGGAGGCGAGGAACGCGACGGCGGCGGCGATGTCCTCCGGCCTGCCGACCCGCTCCAGCGGATACAGCCGTGCGAGCGCGGCGAGATGGTCCTCCCGGCCGTCCCAGGCCGTGGTGTGCACGGTGCCCGGTGCCACCAGGTTGACGCGGACGCCCCTCGGCGCGGCATGCCCGGCGAGCGTGCGGGTCAGCGACATGAGGCCCGCCTTGGCGGCGCTGTAGGAGTGGTTGCCGAAGTCCTGGATGCCGTTGACGGAACCGATGGTGACGATGGCGCCCCGGCCGGAGGCCACGAGGTGCGGGAGGGCCGCCCGGGAGCAGCGGTAGGCGCCGGACAGGGTGATGTCGAGGTCGCGGGCCCAGACGTCGTCCGTCTCGTCCTCGAAGAGCGGGGCGTCGGGGGTGCAGTGGTAGGCGTTGTTGACCAGGACGTCGAGCGAGCCGAAGGCGTCCACGGCGTGCGCGACGGCCGCCTCTACCGATGCCCGCTCCCCCACGTCGCAGCGGAACGCCTCGGCGTGACCGCCCGGTTCACGCAGTGCGGCAGCGGTCTTCTCCGCCTCGGCGACGTCCACGTCGGTGACGAGCACCCGGGCGCCCTCCTCGACGAAGCGGCGGGCGGTTGCGGCGCCGATGCCGCGCGCCGCGCCCGTGATGAGAACGCCGTGTCCCTCGAATCGCATCGTCGCAGTCATGGCAGGGAAGGTACTGCCATGATCGTCAGGACGACAGATACCGTGCGCGCATGTCCGCCTTCATACAACAACTCCCGGCGCTGATCGGCGTGGTGATCGGCGCCCTCGGTTCGTACCTGGCGATCGTCAGGGGGGACCGCGCCCGCTTCCGCCGCGAGCAGACGGCGCGGTGGGAGGAGCGGCGGCTGACGGTGTACGCGGACTACGCGCGCTGTCTGAAGAAGTCGGTCACGCTGACGTACCGGGTCGCGGCCCATCTCGGCAACGATCCGCATCCGCATCCGCTGTCGCCCGGCGAAGCGGCTCCTCTGCTGGCCGAGGCCGCGGAGGCCGGTGACCCGGCCGGTGAGGCCCTGCTGCTCCTGGGCATCCCGGACGTGGTGGAGAAGGCCCGGGCCTGGGCCGTCGTGGTGATGGAGATGGAGCGGTTCCTGAACGACGGGACTCGTGATCCGGACGGCTGGCAGGCCCTGCTCGAACGACAGCGCACCGTGCGCGAGGCGTACTACGTGGCGGTCCGCGCCGACCTGGCTCTCACGACGGGCCGTCCGGCCGGGTGGCAGGTCCCGCCGCTCCACGGGCGCCCCTGAGCCCGCCGCCCGGGCGGCACCGCCTCCCCGGCCCGTACGGCTCGCCGCCGGGCGGGAGGACCCGGCTCACCGGTAGCCCGTGGTGTCGGCCGGCTTGTCCGCGTCCTGGACCTCGACGAGATAGCGCCACGCGTCGGGGCGGCTGCCGTCGTGGTCGGTGAAGCCGTACACCTGGGCCAGTTGCCCGCTGGAGAGCGACTCCCCGTTCCAGCGTGCCACGTCCGGGTCGGCGGCCAGGGCGACGACCGCGCGGCCCACGTAGGACGGCGTCTCGGAGATGCCGAAGTGCGGGACGCGTTCCAGCGCGTCGCGCCAGTTGTCCTCGCTCACGCCGAAGGTGTCCAGCATGATCTCCGAGCGCAGCCACCCGGGCGTGAGTGCCACCGCGGTGGCACCGCGCGGCCCCAGTTCCTGCCCGAGGGCGAACGCCATGCGCAGCACGGAGGACTTGGCGAGGTCGTAGAAGAAGGACACCCGGTACCTGTCCCGGTTGTACTCGGCGGTGCCGTCGGTCATCTCGACCACGAGGCCGCCGGGACGGCGCAGCAGCAGGGGCATCGCGAAGTGACTGGTGACGGCGTGCGTCTCGACGGCCAGGCGCAGCAGCCGCAGACCCTTGTCGAGGTCGTGCTCCCAGACCGGGGTGTCCCACTGGAAGAGGTGCTCGCCGCCCCAGATGTCGTTGACGAGGACGTCGAGGCGGCCCTGCTCGTCCGCGATGCGGGCGACCAGGGCCTGGACCTCGGAGGGCACGAGGTGGTCGGTGGGGACGGCGATGCCCTGGCCGCCGGCCGCCGTCACCAGGTCCGCGGTGTCCTCCAGGGTCTCCGGGCGGTCGTACTCGGAGCGCCGTTCCCGGGTGCTGCGCCCGGTCACGTAGACGGTCGCGCCGGCCGCGCCCAGCTCCGCCGCGATCCCCCGTCCCGCGCCCCGGGTCGCCCCGGCGACCAGGGCGACCCTGCCTCGCAGCGTGTCCTGCAGCGGCTCCGACATGTCCGACCTCCGTACGCGTGGTTCCGGCGCCGCCTTTCGCGCCGGTGTTGCCCCGAGCGTCTCCCGGAAGCCGGACATCCTCTGTCAGGATTCGCCGGGACCTTTCGCCGGTCTCCGTGTGGAGGCGTCAGCGGCGGGCCACCGGCGTCAGTGGCCGCGCGCGATCCACTCCTTCAGGTGCGGGGCCTCCGCCCCGATCGTGGTGGAGTCGCCGTGCCCGGTACGCACCACGGTGTCGGCCGGGAGGCTCAGGAGCCGCTCGCGGATGGACTCGACGATGGTCGGGAAGTGGGAGTAGGAGCGGCCGGTGGCGCCCGGGCCTCCCTGGAAGAGGGTGTCGCCGGTGAAGACGGTGCCCAGGCCCGGGTCGTACAGGCAGACCGCGCCCGGAGCGTGGCCCGGGGTGTGCAGGACCGTCAGATCGGCGCCGGCCGCCTCGATCACCTGGCCGTCCTGGAGCCAGGCGTCGGGGAGGCGGTCGGGGTGGGTCAGCTTCCACAGCGGCAGGTCGTCCGGGTGCAGCCAGATCGTGGCGCCGGTGCGGTCGGCGAGGGCGGGGGCCGCGTCGATGTGGTCGTTGTGGGCGTGGGTGCACACGATCGCGGTGAGCCGCCGGTCGCCGACGGCCTCGGCGATGGCGTCGGCGTCGTGGGCGGCGTCGATGACGACCGCCTCGTGGTCGTCGGCCACGATCCACACGTTGTTGTCGACGTCCCAGGTGCCTCCGTCGAGCGAGAAGGTGCCCGAGGTGACGAGGTGTTCGATACGGGTGGTCATCACAGCTCCACCACCGAGCGCAGCACGTCGCCGTGGTGCATCCGCTCGAAGGCCGCCTCCACCTCGTCCAGCGCGATCGTCTCGCTCACGAACGCGCCGAGGTCCAGGCGCCCCTGCAGGTGCAGGTCGATCAGCATGGGGAAGTCGCGTGAGGGCAGGCAGTCGCCGTACCAGGAGGACTTGAGGGCGCCGCCGCGTCCGAAGACGTCGATCAGCGGCAGGTCCAGCTTCATGTCCGGGGTGGGCACTCCGACGAGGACGACGGTGCCCGCGAGGTCGCGGGCGTAGAAGGCCTGCTGGTACGTCTCCGGGCGGCCGACGGCCTCGATGACGACGTCGGCGCCGAAGCCGCCGGTGAGCTCCCGGATCGCCTCGACGGGGTCGGTCTCGCGGGAGTTGACGGTGTGCGTGGCGCCGATCTCGCGGGCCGTCGTCAGCTTCCGGTCGTCGATGTCCACGGCGATGATCTTCGCGGCGCCCGCGAGGCGGGACCCGGCGATCGCCGCGTCGCCGACGCCTCCGCAGCCGATGACCGCGACGCTGTCGCCGCGGCCCACGTTCCCGGTGTTGATGGCCGCGCCGATCCCGGCCATCACGCCGCAGCCGAGGAGGCCGGCGACCGCCGGGGACACCGCGGGGTCGACCTTGGTGCACTGCCCTGCGGCGACCAGGGTCTTCTCCGCGAAGGCGCCGATGCCCAGGGCGGGCGAGAGCTCGGTGCCGTCCTTGAGCGTCATCCGCTGCTTCGCGTTGTGCGTGTTGAAGCAGTACCAGGGCCGGCCGCGCAGACACGCCCGGCACTGCCCGCACACCGCACGCCAGTTGAGGATGACGAAGTCGCCGGGCGCGACGTCCGTGACGCCGTCGCCGACCGACTCCACGATCCCGGCCGCCTCATGGCCGAGCAGGAACGGGAAGTCGTCGTTGATGCCGCCCTGCTTGTAGTGGAGATCGGTGTGGCACACCCCGCAGGCCTGGATCTTCACCACGGCCTCGCCGGGTCCCGGGTCCGGTACGACGACGGTCTCGACGCGCACCGGCTCGTTCTTGCCCGGTGCGATCACGCCCCGCACTTCCTGCGCCATGTGATTGAGCCCTTCCCTAGGTCGACGTTCCGTCAACCGACCCTACGGGGTGACCGACCGGTAGAAGGCCAGGTGACGCACGTCCGCCCCGTTCTGGGGTCGCCCCGTTCCGGGGTCGCGCCGGGCGGGGCCGCCGAGGCGAACCGCCCCGGGGTCAGATACCCCCGGGGGTACTTCTGCTACCGTGAATATACCCCCGGGGGTACTCACCCTGCGGGTTCACGAGGAAAGGAGTGCTGCCGTGTTCTTCGTCGACACCATCGAGGTGCCGGGCCTGGGCAACCGCGGCTATCTGGCGGGCGGCCCGCAGGGCGCCGTGGCGGTCGATCCGCCCAGGGACGTCGACCGGCTGATCGCGGCGGCGGCCCGACGGGACGTGCGGATCACCCACGTCGTGGAGACGCACCTGCACAACGACTACGTGACCGGAGGGCTGGAACTGGCCCGGCTGACCGGCGCCGCCTATCTGGTGCCCGCCGGCGCACGGGTCGCCTTCGAGCGGGTCGCGGTGGCCGACGGGGACCGCTTCGACGTCGACGCCGGTCTGGTCCTGCGCGCCCTGGCCACCCCCGGTCACACCCCGCACCACACGTCGTACGTGCTGGAGGAGGGGGGTCACGCGGTGGCGGCGTTCACCGGCGGCTCCCTGCTCATCGGCACGGTCGGGCGCCCCGACCTGGTCGAGCCACGGCTGACCGGACAGCTGGCACGGGCCCAGCACGCCTCCGCGCACCGGCTCGCCGCCGAGCTGCCCGACGACACCGCGGTGCTGCCCACCCACGGCTTCGGCAGCTTCTGCTCCGCCGGGGACGCCACCGGCGAGGCCACGACCATCGGGCAGGAGCGTGCCGTCAACGAGGCACTGGTCAAGGACGTCGACACCTTCGTGGCCGACCTGCTCGCCGGACTCGACGACGTGCCCGCGTACTACGCGCACATGGCTCCGGCCAACGCGGCGGGACCCGCGCCGGTCGACCTCACCCCGCCCGCACCCGCGGACGCCGAGGAGATCGCGGCGCGCCTCGCCGCCGGCGAGTGGGTCGTGGACCTGCGCAACCGCGTCGCGTTCGCGGCGGGACACGTCGCCGGGTCCGTCAACTTCGAGGCCGACGGCCAGCTCGCGACGTACCTGGCCTGGCTGCTCCCGTGGGGCAAGCCGGTCACCTTGCTCGCCGAGTCACCGGAGCGGATCACCGAAGCCCAGCGGGAACTCGTCCGTGTGGGCGTCGACCGCCCCGCCGCCGGGGCCGTCGGCGCGCCCGCCGACTGGCTGCGCGAGGGGGAGGAACCACGCTCCTTCCCGCGCGCCCGGTTCGCCGACCTGGCGGGCTCGTACGGCAGCGGAATCGTGGTCCTGGACGTGCGGCGGGCGTCCGAGCGGGTCCAGGGCCACATCGCCGGATCGGTGCACATCCCCGTCCACGAGATACGCGACCGGCTCGCCGAGATACCGGGCGGCACCGTCTGGGTGCACTGCGCCGGAGGCATGCGGGCCGCCATCGCCGCGTCCGTCCTCGATGCCGCCGGCCGTGACGTGGTCGCCGTGGACGACTCCTTCGCCGCGGCGGGCCCGGCCGGTCTGCCCATGGCACGGATCACCCCGGCGGAGGCCGGCGAGCGCACCGGCCCGGGGGCCGAGGCCGTCCTGCTGGACGTGCGCGAACCGGACGAGTGGGCGCAGGGGCACGCACCGGGCTCGGTGAGCGCCCCGCTGTCCGCGCTCGCCGCCGGAGGCGACCTGCCCGTGGCCGCCCGGCACCGCCCCCTCGTCGTCGTGTGCCGCTCGGGGGTGCGGTCCCGTGACGCCGTCGCGCTGCTCACGGCCCGCGGCCTCGACGCGGTCGACGTCGTCGGGGGCATGCGCGCCTGGGTGCGGGAAGGCCTGCCGTCGGTCCGGGAGCACGGGAACGGCGGCCCGACGGCGTGAGCGATCTGATCCTCGCCCTGGCCGCCGGTGGTGTGATCGGGCTGGCGCTCGGCGCGCTGGGCGGCGGGGGCAGTGTCCTCGCCGTCCCCGCCCTGATCTATCTGCTGGGCTTCACGCCCTCCGCGGCCACCACCGCGAGCCTGGTCATCGTCACGGTCACGTCGGTGACCGCGCTCGCCGCCCACGCCCGGCAGGGCACGGTCCGCTGGCGGGCAGGCGCGCTGTTCGCGGCGGCGGGGCTGCTGCCCGCCGCCGCGGGCGGAGCCGTCGCCGGACGGCTGCCGGCCTGGCTGCTGACGGCCGCCTTCGGGGTGGTCGCCGCGCTGGCGGCGGTGCGGATGCTGCGCCCGTCGTCGGCCGATCCGGAGGCACCGGCCCCGCGGGGCGGCCGGATCGCCGGGGCGGGCGCCGGGCTCGGAGCGGTGACCGGTGTCCTGGGCGTGGGCGGCGGCTTTCTCGCCGTACCGGCGCTGGTCGGTGTGGTGGGTCTGCGGATGCGGGCCGCCGTCGGTACGAGCCTCCTGGTGATCACCGTGAACTCGGTGGCGGCACTGCTGGCGCGCACCGGTACGGCGGAACGGCTCGACTGGGCGGTCGTCGCCCCCTTCGCGGGTGCGGCGGTCCTCGGCGCGTGGGACGGCAGACGGCTGGCGGCGAAGGTCCCGGGCGCCGCGCTGCGCCGGATCTTCGCCTGGGTCCTGCTGGCGGTGGCCGCGTTCATGCTGATCGACGCCGTCGTATGACCGGGGCCCGTCACGGGACGACCTGCTCGGCGGACCGCCGTACCACCGACGTAGCCGCGGACCGCCGTACCACCGACGTAGCCGCGGACCGCCGTACCACCGGCGTCGCCGTGGACCGACGGGCCGCGAGCGTCGCCACGGGGCCGACGGGTGACGGCGGGGCCGCACGCCCGGCGGCGGAGCGCCTCACGCCAGTGAGAGGAAGAGCTTCTCCAGCCGGGCACGCATCGCGTCCCTGTCCTCGCCGTTCTTCGCGCCGTCCTCGACATCGGTCAGGCACTGCTGGAGACCGGTGGCGATGATCGCGAATCCGGCCCGGTCGAGAGCACGGGAGGCCGCGGCGAGCTGGGTGACCACGTCCTCGCAGTCGCGCCCCTCCTCGATCATCTTGATCACACCGGAGATCTGACCCTGCGCACGACGCAGTCGGTTGAGCACCGACTTCAGCTCGGCACCCGCGAGATCCAAGTCCACGACAACACTCCTCCACCGATACCCCTAGGGGTATCGTACTCCGCCCTCCGGGGCACCCACGAAGAGCAAGGATGACACCCGACATGACGACTCCCTCGACCCTCGACGCCGACCAGGCCCGAACCCGCCTGTCCGAGCTCACCGTCCTCGACGTCCGGACGCCCGGCGAGTACGCCTCCGGGCATCTGCCCGGCGCCCTGAACGTCCCCCTCGACCAGCTGCACCGCGCCCTGCCCGCCCTCAAGGACATCACGTCCGGCCTGCTGGTCGTCTGCGCCTCCGGCGCGCGCTCCGACAGCGCCCGCAGGACGCTCGCCGAACACGGTGTGACGGCCGCGACCCTGACCGGCGGGACGAGCGCCTGGGCCGCGCGCGGCCATGAACTGGACCGTCCCGCGACCGCGTCCCGCACCACCTGGTCCATGGAGCGCCAGGTCCGGTTCACCGCGGGCAGCGTGGTCCTGGCCGGGCTGGGCCTCGGACTGCTGCACCCCGCCTGGCAGTTGCTCTCGGCGGGCATCGCCGGCGGCCTGGTCTTCTCCGCCCTGACCAACACCTGCGGCATGGCGGCCGTGCTGGCCAGGCTGCCGCACAACCGGCCCCGGCCCGCCGACCTCGACGCGACGCTCGCCGCGCTGGCGGCACGCTGACTGTTGTATCCCGTAAGGGAGTTGACCCGCTCCCGGTCCCGGCGGGCCCGGACGTAGCCTGAGTGCTCCGCACCGACTCACGCCAAGGAGCGCCGTGAGCCTCACCGACGCCCAGCCCGAGGTGCCCGCGTGGCGCCTGCTGCTCGGCTACGTACGACCGCATCGATGGGCCCTGCTGGCCGGCGCGCTGCTGGCGCTCGCGACCGGCGCCACCGGGCTGGTGCTGCCGCTGGTGGCGCGGGGCCTCATCGACGACCTGTCGCACGACCGGCCGATCGGGCGGGCGCTGCTCGGGATGGCGGCGCTGGTGGTCACCAACGCGGCGGTGGGGGCGACGGGTTCGTACGTCCTGCGGCGCACCGCGGAGTCGGTGGTGCTGGGCGCGCGGCGCACCCTGTCCTCGTATCTGCTGCGGCTGCGCATACCTGCCGTGGACCGCAGCGAGCCGGGCGATCTGATGTCCCGCATCACCTCCGACACGACCCTGCTGCGCGAGGTGACGACCGACTCCCTGGTCGGCATCGGCACGGGCGGGCTCACCCTCGTCGCGACGGTGGTCATGATGGGCCTGGTCGACGTGGTGCTGCTCGGGGTCACCCTCGCCGTGATCCTGTGCGCGGGCACGGTGCTCGGGGTGATCGTGCCGCGCATCAACCGGGCCAGCAAGCAGGCCCAGGACGCCGTCGGGCTGATGGGTGCCGCGCTGGAGCGGATTCTCGGCGCGCTGCGCACCGTGAAGGCGTCCGGTGCCGAGCACCGCGAGGAGGCGGCCGTCCACGCCGCGGCCGAGGAGTCGTGGCGGCAGAGCGTCCGGGCCGCCAAGTGGTCGGCCGCCGCGGGCAACACGGCCGGACTGGCGATGCAGATCGCCTTCATCACGGTGCTGGCGGTGGGCGGGGCCCGCGTCGCGACGGGAGCCGTGGACGTGGGAACCCTGGTGGCGTTCCTGCTGTACGTGTTCTATCTGATGTCGCCGATCCAGCAGGTGGTCGGCGCCGTCACCCAGTACCAGACCGGTGCCGCCGCGCTCGCCCGGATCCAGGAGGCGATGCGGCTGCCCGCCGAACCCGCGGCGGTGCCCGCGCCGTTGCCCTCCCCCGGCGCCGAGCCCGCGTCGCTCACCTTCGACGACGTCCGCTTCCGGTACGCCGACGACCTGCCGTACGTCCATCACGGTGTGACGTTCGCCGTCCCGGCGCGCGGCATGACCGCGTTCGTGGGGCCGTCCGGAGCGGGGAAGACGACCGTGTTCGCGCTGATCGAGCGGTTCTACGACCCCGAGTCCGGGGTCATCACCGTGGACGGCCGGGAGCTGGACCGATGGGACCTGCCGCAGCTGCGGTCCGCCATCGGTTACGTGGAGCAGGACGCCCCGGTGCTCTCGGGCTCGCTGCGCGACAACCTGCTGCTGGGCAATCCGCGGGCCGACGAGGCCGAGATCGTCCGCGTGCTCAAGACGACACGTCTCGACGGGCTGGTCGCCCGGCTGCCCCGCGGTCTGGACACGCTGGTCGGCCACCGCGGCACCAAACTGTCCGGCGGCGAACGTCAGCGGGTCGCCATCGCCCGCGCGCTGCTGCGCCGTCCGCGGCTGCTGCTCCTCGACGAGGCCACGTCCCAGCTCGACGCCGTCAACGAGGCGGCGCTGCGCGACACGGTCTCCGACGTGGCCCGGACGACGACGGTCCTCGTGGTCGCGCACCGGCTGTCCACCGTCACGACGGCCGACCGCATCGTCGTGATGGACGCGGGCCGCGTCCGTGCCGTGGGGACGCATCGCGAACTGGTGGCCGCGGACCCGCTGTACGCCGAACTCGCCGCAACGCAGTTCCTCGCCACCGCCGGGTGAGACGGCGGGGCCCCGGCACGAGAAAGAGGGCCGGTTCGGTGAGCGAAGAGATATTCGCCCACCGAACCGGCCCTCCGTGCTCGTACGGGCCGATCCCGGTGCTCGTGAGGGCAGGCCCTTTGCCGGACTAGCCCCAATGCCGTGTAGTTAGGGGCGGGGCTGGTGTGTCAAGCAGTCTGAAGCAGAGATGGAGCTCCTGCTAGAACCGTGTCGACCAAGATCACTGTT